>CALMEE010000088.1 GCA_937862885.1 uncultured Planctomycetaceae bacterium | reverse complement strand
GCCAGCAGTGCCGCATTGTTCGACAGCAGGCCAGTAGTTGTACCGGAAGCCACGAGACTGGTTACCGAGGCGGTAACGGTATCGGTCGTGTTGATATCGATGACCGACAACGTGCCGCCGCTGGTCAAGGTCGTGTTCGTTTCGGCCAGTGTATATGCGTCGCTGTCGCCAGGTTCGACGGTGATGTCCGGAGCGGAGTTGTCGCCTTGGATGACAATCGTGATATCTTGTGTATCGGTGGCACCTTGCGAATCGGTAACGGTCAGCGTGTAGGTCAACGTCAGCGATTGACCTGCGCCCAAGTAACCAAACGTGTAACCAGCCGAGTCGAATGACCAGTTGATCACACCGGTTTGTTGTGTATTCGAGATAATGTTAGTATTGGTGGAGAGCAGCGCCTGGAGTTGGGCGTCGTTCAGGGTCAACCCCGTTGTATCTCCCGCCTTGTTGAAACCGGTCACGGCTGCGGTAACTATATCGGTGCGATCCAAATCACCCACCGACAGCGTACCACTTGTAGTGAGCGTCGAGCCATCGACGGAGAGCGTATCACCGGCGCTATCGCCGACTTCTAGCGTGATCACTGGCGCATCGTTGGTGCCGGTAATGGTGATGGTGACTTCCTGAGTATCGAAAGCCCCTTGCGAGTCCTCGGCGCGGATGGTGTAGGTCAAAATCAACGATTCGCCTACCGCCAGATAGTCAAAAGCTTCGCTGCCAGAATCGAAGGTCCAAGTCAATATGCCGACGGTGTTCGCCGTGTCAAGCACATTTTCGGTAACGCTCAGCATTGCCAGTAGCTGGGCGTTATTGGACAGCAAGCCCGTCGTTGTGCCTGAAGTTCCAACGGAGATAGCGGTTGCCGTAACTTCATCATCATGATCGATATCGGTTACGGTCAATGTACCCGATGTCGACAGGCCGGAGTTCGTTTCATTCAAGGTGTCACTGCTTGAATCACCTGGTTCGACTGAAATGATCGGTGCATCATTGACATCGGCTATCACAATTTGTGCTGTCGCGGACTGGGATGAAAAAGCTGTTGTTCCGCCTCCTGGGTTGGGGTCAGCATAGCTGGGGGAGCCATTCGTAGAAGCCACATGTTCGGTTTGATCCCAAGCGCGATAAGTGAATGTAGCCGTTTCGCCGTTGTTGCCATCAGGGACGTAGCGAACCTGAGTGGTCGAAGTGATCAACAGGGCGTTGGAACTGGACACGGCGCCAAAATTCTGCCAGATCACGCCATCCGTTGAATATTGCCAGAATCCGTTGCCGGTGGTAGCAGTGATAGCCAGTCCACTGACCGCACCGGTATCGACGTCGGCGTGATTGGATCCGGTCAAAATGGATGATGCCAATGTACCTGATGAAGTTGTGTTTTCGTCCGTCCCCGTTAGGTTGTGGGTGTGACCGTTGGTAATCGTTGGGGCATCATTAATATCGGCAACGTTAACCGTGACAACATCGCCAGTGCTGCTGAAGGCAGTGGTGCCGCCACGGGCTGTGACATTAGCTGTATCGCCGGCCGATCCGCTGGTTTGGTCCCAAGCGTAGTAACTGATCAAAATCGTTCCGCCGTTTAGTCCGTCTGGCGAGAATCGGAGTTGATCGGTTGCCCTCAAAAGAAGTGCGTTGGTTGCCGAAACTACAGGAACATCATTCCAAGTTGAGCCTCCGTCCATAGAGTATTGCAGGGTTCCACCGGAACCGCTGACGGCATAAATGGCGATTCCTTGTACCGCACCGATATCGACATCGGTTACGGATGTGCTGAGTAAACTTGCTACTGTGGTCGAAAATGGAGGAGCATCTTCATTCGTGTTATACGTCGGGCCATAAGGATTTAGTACTGGTGCATCATTAACACTGGTAATGGTCATTGAGGCTGAAGCGACGCTTGATGAATACGCCGTGGTACCGCCATTTGATGAGGTGTCGCCATAGTGAGCCGTAGCGTTCGTGGACGCGCTGCCGGTGGATTGGTCCCACGCGCGATAAGAAAATGTGGCCGTTTCACCATTGTTGCCGTCCGGAATATATCGCACTTGCGTGGAGGAGGTGATCAACAGCGCATTCGAATTTGAGACTGTGCCAAAGTCCTGCCAAGTGATTCCGTCAGTCGAGTACTGCCAAATGCCGTTGCCAGTTCGATCGGTGATAGCCAACCCGCTTAAAGCCCCTGCATCGACGTCTGCCCAGTTGGCTGCGGCCAGGATTGTTGAGGCTAATGTACCACTGGAGGTGGAATCCTCATTGGTACCGGTTAAGGAGTACGTGTATCCGTTCGTAATCGTCGGTGCATCGTTAACAGGGTTAATCGTCAGATCGACGGTGGCGACATTGACTTGATTGTGAAGATCAGTAATTTCACCGGCTCCCAAAGCGCGGTTGAAGACCATTACGTTATCGAGATAGCCGCCAAAGAATCGCGATGAATTCAAATCTTCACGGGCACCAATATAGACATTGCCAGAGGGATTGATTGCATCGCCGCCGCCTGTCGTAGTGCCGAGCAATACTCCATCGAGATAGGTCCGAGTCTGACCAGCGCTGACCGAGATCGTCACTGTGTGCCAGTTCCCGTCGCCGATGGTCGATGCGATATTATAATTCGTTGATGTCGCCGAACCATCGTTGCTATCGCGTAGGATTATGAGTAATTGGTTTGCGGCACCCGCAGTACTTGCTTCGCCTATGAGTATGTTAATACTATTCGCTGCGCTTAGCGTGCCATGGCTATAAAGGTACTTGTACGAGTTGCCAGTGTTTGAACCGATCTTGTAAGAGATACTAATTGAAAACGAATTCGAATAGGTAATATCCGGTAGAAGAACGTAGTCATCGACTTCATCAAAATGTAACGACTGTCCGAAGTGCCCGTTCGCACTGGTCGTCGGACCGTTCATTAATGTTCCATGACTACCTCCGACGCTATCGGTGGCATTGCCATTCAACCCCCAGAAATTGGTCAACCCCAAACCGGAGTCAGCAACCATGTAATCGAACGAATCGGAACCGTTATAATTTGCGTTTGGGTCGTAGCTTAGTGAACCGCCACCGGCAAAGCTAACGGTACCGTTCGCAGCGGATGTAAAATCGATTATTGTCAGACTATTTCCATCAGCGTCCGTATCATTTGTTCGTGGGTTGAAGGTAGTGGGTGTGTCTTCGTTTGTAATGTAAGAGTCGTTGTTTGCGACTACAACGGAGTTCGATGTCGCGTTAATGGAGATGGCACCGATCTCGTATTGCGCTGAACTGGATACGGTACTGCTCATCGTTACTGTAGCCGCACCGGCTTCCGTGGTCGAAACACCCCGGTGGGTCGCGTTTGTCAAATTCCACGTGGCCGTCTGCCCAGCACCTATCGAGTAGCCCGCTGGATTGCCATTCCAGTTGGTGACATCCAGGACGAGATTTCCGGTAGCGCTGGAGACGTTTACGGATGCGGACGTGCCGGTTCCATTTGCGCCAACATACGATCCATTTGGATTGGCGGTATCCACACCATTGTAGACGACGGCTCCGCCTTTGATGGCTGTCGTCGCACCGAGCGAAACCACGATGCTTCCGTTTGTGACGACGTCGGGATTCACCAGGCGCCAGATTTCAACGGCATGATTGCCGGAAGTGCGACCAACTTGAACCAGCGATTGTCCGTTAAATGTCACACTATTTACACCGGCACCCAAACCATCAATGGCTAACGTGACAAACATCACTCGATCATTGCCAGCGTTGACGGTATGAGTCCATGACAGCGAAGTCGTACCGGCCGACTGTGTCGATGAAACGGAACCGTTTTGGGAGATTGCCAGCAGATCTGTAAAGTCGTCGAAATCAAATTCATCGATATCATCGACGTCGATGGTGCCCGTAGCATACTCGAGTTTCCAATCGCCGCCGAGGTCTGAGTGACCGGTTTGATTGACACTGGCTGCCACATCTGCGCCGGTGAACTCCGCGAGTTTTTGGACGAATGCCTCACCCTCACTAGTTGATGCGATATTGCAACCATACAGAAGCAAGTCACCGTGCGCTGCCAAAGACAGGCCCCAGCTGGCGATAAAATCACCTTGAAACTGAAGTGTCCATGAATTCACCCAAGTTGCTCCAACCTGGAAAGCGCCGTCTGCTCCATGGGAAAAGATCTTGATCGAATCGAGACCGGAGTATTTCGCAAGAGTGTCAGTTATAAAGTTAACTCCGTCGGTACTTGAATCAATAAGAATCACATGATGCATTCCATCGAGTTGTTGAGCGATCCGATCCCATCCGGCAATGCTAGTGTCCACAAACGCAACATTGCGACTGAGGGCCGCTGGTGTCGAGTCGTAGAACATGTACTGTCCGTCAACACCCGATGTAGTGCCAAGGGAAGTGAGGACGACATCGTTTTGTCGGTCGTCATCTTGGATGGCTATCTTATCGTCGACGACCTGCCCGTAAACATGAATTCCCGTATCGAACAGAGTGATTTCATGAGGTAGATCAGCAGGTGCCTCTTCAGAACGTGGAACATGGGAATGGCTAGATTCGGAATCTGACAAGAAGTGTCCGGTCGACGAAAGAACCGAAGAGTTCTCAACGCCGAGAGAATCAAGGACCGAGATCCCATTCAATGTGAAATCAATAGACGATTCTGACGCGGGTAAGAAGTTTGGCTCAATGGCGATTTCATCCAACCAAGGATTAGTTAACCATTCGGTTGTATGATCGACTGAATCAACAGACCACGTTTCGCCTTGAACCTCTGCATCGACGATACCCTGCAGGGCAGCGATCAAAGGACTTGCATCATACATGATGCGTGGTTCCAGAGCTTCAAGCCGAAGCGGTGTGCGTCCCAGGTTCCCCTGTTTAGTTTCCGGTGCCCTATCGGGCTTGCGATTGCGCTTCGGAGTAAACATGGAATGATGGAACCGGTTTGCAGAGCTAGTTTAGACGCAATTTGAGAATTCCGATCATCACGACACAGTGGCCATAGCTGTAACACGTCGAGGTTGTCAGCAGCGAAACGGTCAATTCGGGATAATCACAATTTCCAGAAAACTCTAGCACATATGACGTAGATAAACATTTGCTTCAGCCGGCATATTATTGGCTCTGAAGCACTGCGACTTGCGAATGCAACTGGCCTGCGGATTTTGCCGATGTTTCGCGATTTATCAATCATGCAACATAGGATGCATGCAGCGATTATAGACGTCACGATCAGAAGATGTGGACAAGCGCGACGCGTTGCGTTGTCGCGCAATTAACGTGATCGCAATGCAAATGTGTGGCCCGAAATGGCAAGACGTTTAACTGGATTCACGTGGACGAACGAGGCCGTAAACGACAATATCTTCAAACCGACCCCACTTCTTGACGTGCTCGCGGAGAATTCCCTCTTGATGCATGCCGAGTTTTTGGAGCACACGACCGGACGCTGGATTTCTCAATACGTGATGCGCATAGATTTTATGCAGTCCTAATGTCTGAAACCCGAAATCTACGATCAACTCTGCTGCGAGTGTACATAGGCCACGGTTCCAATACGGGCGACCAATCCAATAACCAAGTTCAGCGTTTTCGTTTTCCACGTCGATTTCCAGCCCGACTGCACCGACTAACGGTCCTTCGTTCGGCGAGGTTGCGCCTGTATCCCGTTGTTTTGGCTCGTGATCGGCACACAGGTCGCAGATCGCAAAGATTGCGGATTTTCCCTTCGTCCATAACTCGTCATGCTTGCCAATCCATTCTAAGGCCAAAGGTTCCGGATAAGGGTAGGGGATCGTCCGAGTAAATTCGGCTATTTGACGATCATTGATCAATTCGAACAAAGGTCGTGCGTCAGCAGCGCGAAATGGGCGCAGCAAAATTTTCTCGGAATGCAATGAAGGCTGCACCTGCTGTGTACCTGTTTCCATAGTCTCAATTAACGGCCTGAGGACAATTGCTTAGATGTTGTTGAAATGTTTGAACAGTTCTAACGATTTTAGCGTTCGTAACTATAGTCGTAACAGCGACCTCGGTACGGAACTGAAAAAACCCAACAATTTTTAGGCCGTTTACAGCAGATTGCTAACCTAGAGTTTTAGGATCGAATGAACCCATGCTTAGCAGGGTGTGGATCGCCGTATAGGTTGAATTTGGTTTTTCAGCATAATACCCGAGGTTTCGATGGGTTACCTACAGAACTTCTTCAATGAAGTTTTCAAACAATCAGATATTTTTTCGGATGACTTCGTCGTTGCACGCAGTGAGCAACTCCAGGCCCAAATAGCGCAACAGTTGACGTCCGATTTTCAGTTGACGCGAGCTGTTAGACCTGTACCCAAATCGTCGATCCAGTTATCGCAAGGTTTTCGACCGGATGCATATCACGACGAAGAAACCGGCATGTCGATTCCAGTCCTGATGGCAGCCGCCTCGTGTGACAACGCATTTTCGATATTCGTCCAGCTTGTGCAGAGACTTGGACCATGCGTGGATGTCGTGCTTGAATCGAGTCATGACCACAATCAAACTGGTCATGTCGACTATTACCGAGAGCACATTGATACCCCAGTCTTGGTCAGCGCCCTTTGGGAGTACGAAGACTTGTTGGTCAACGATGGATGCACGGGGATTGCTGTCTTGAATCCTGCCATTCCGCATGAAGTGCAATTCGACGAGCACAAACTCCTGATCATTTACGGGAGTCCACTCGAAACGTTCGAACATATCCTCACGCAAAACGGACTTGTGGAAACAAGGAACATGCAATTCATTACCGAGTCAGAGCATATCCACTCGACGTCAGAAGCGTATCGCAACCAGTTTGACGAGTTGAAAATGCGTCTTGGTATTGATGCCGATGCAGGGCACATCGAGTTTTGTTAGAAATAATCATCCGCGAGGCACGATTGAGTTGGCTAGAATCGACTAGATTGCTGCCTGCTGCATTTGTTGTATGACAAAATCGAGAACGAGAGGTTTTGCAATCGCAAATTCTTGCTTTACAAAAGCTCCTGCGGCTGCGCGATGACCGCCGCCATTAAAGTGTGCCGCAATCTCATTGCATGCCAAGTCACAGCGGCTGCGAAAGCTCACTTTGAATCCTCCCTCAGGCTGCTCGATCAGAATTATCGCGAACTCAACGCCGGCAATCTCTAAACACTCGTTAATCAGATCTTCGGTGTCCGTAGGTAGGGCTCCTGTTTCAGCGTAATCGCCCTTTAAAATATGCGTGTGCGCTAATCTTCCATCGAGTTCGAGCTGAATTCGGGAAAGCACGCGCCCACGTAACTTGACCCGCCCTAAGGTCTCTTGCTCATACAGCGAAGCATAGATGTCGGCAGGCACCGCTCCCGCGGCCACCAATTTCGCAGCCAACTGGTAGGTTGTTTCCGAAACCGAGCCAAAACGAAACCAACCGGTATCCGTAGCGAGTGCCGCGAAAATTGGCTGCGCGAATTCCGTCGTGAATCCGAATCCCCATGCCTCGGCACACTCAGCAATAAGTCGTCCAGTTGCTTCCGAAGTAATATCTTTAAACAATCGCGCGCTGAAATCGTCCTCGCCGAGGTGATGATCGATGACGATCGTTTTTCCGGCGAACGATTTTATCCAGCCTTCCATCGGCTTAAGCTGAGCAAAGGCACTGGTGTCCAGGATGATCAAAACCTCCGCATCGCTTAGCTCTGCAGCTTGAACATCCGCAGCAAAATGCAATATCCGGTTTTCCGGATCGATGAAGGCGAGGTTTGGTGGCGTCGCATGCCCGTTCACGATACGCACCGTCTTCCCTTTGCTTTCAAGCAAGATCGCCAAACCAAGTTCGCTACCCAAGGCATCGCAGTCGGGGCGAATGTGACTTGTCAAAACAATGTTTTGATGCGGCTCGATGTATTGCCAAAGCTCTTGCCAATCGATTTTTGTCATTAAATTACCTGTTTTAAATTGCCCCCAGCGACTTGCCGGATTTGTTGGATATCGAGATCAATTTGCTTTTGCAACTCGCGCGTGTCGTCAAATTTTAGAATATCCCTAATCTTGTTGAGGAACTCAACTTCCAATGTTCGGCCATACAGTGAGCCTTCGAAATCGAGCAGATGAACTTCAATTTTCGGCACGTCATTAAATGTGGGGCTGGGACCGATGTGGATGGCAGCCAAGCGACTTGTGTTTTCAACCCATGCACGACCCGCATACACGCCATGGTTCGGAACTAACGTGTCTACACCAGCGAGATTTGCCGTTGGAAAACCCAGGCTTGTACCACGTGCGGCACCATGCGTGACCAGCCCACGAATCCGGTAGGCTTGCGTGAGCATGGTTCCGGCCGTTGCCACTTCGCCAGAAGCAATTAGCTTGCGAATGCGGCTACTAGATATAAATTCATTGCCGATCTTGATGGGCTCAACGATATCCAATTCGATTCCATGCGAATCGCAGAGTTGATGCAATGCAACCACGTCACCCGTGCGGCTCTTGCCGAAGAAAAAGTTAGGGCCTTCAACCATTGTTCGCGCACCAATTTCGCGCATAACAACCTGCTCGAAAAATTCTGTGTGATTCAGTTCCAGGAATTGCAGATTCGTGGGGTAGGCGATAACAATATCAACCCCCAGCAGGCCTAGCAGTTCTGCTTTGCGATCGGTCCAAGTAAGCGGAGCTGGCGCCTGTGCTTGGTTCAGAATTCTCACTGGATGTGGGTCAAATGTAAATACAATGGCAGGACCGGCGGCCAGTTCGGCGTGCGACTTAAGTCGACTAATTAAATGGGCATGGCCCAAGTGTACGCCGTCGAAGTTGCCGATCGTCAGCGCGCCACCGCGTAAATGGCTGGGAAAACTCGCGAGTTTTCGAATTAGCTTCAACGACCTCGATTCCCCTGACAAAGTTAGCGATTTTCCTCGGAGGCCGACTCACCCGTTAATCTTGCCGGCGTCGGGAACTCCAACGTAATTTGTGTGCCGCGGCCTATTTCACTCTGAACATTGATACGGCCGCCATGGGCCTCAATAATCTTTTTGGCTATGGGTAGGCCCAAACCCGAGCCATCTTTCTTTTGTGTATAGAAATGGTCGAACATATGAATTAGCGCATCACTGTCCATTCCCACACCGGTGTCAATCAAATCCAACGCGATCCCCCCACGCACCAGCCTGGAACGAGCCACCAATTGTCCGCCCAGTGGCATGGCCTCGAAGGCATTTTTGACAAGATTAATGATGGCCGACTGCAATGTTTCGGGTTCCATCAACATCATCGGCAAGTCAGTGTGCAGGTACCGAGTAATTTGTATCTTGAGTTGTTTCGCCTGTGGTTCAAAAAAATCGAGAATTTGCAAGACGAGTCGGTTCAAGTCGCTGGCCTTCAACTCGATTTTACTCAACTTCGTAAATCGTAAGAAGTCCTTAAGCAGATTCGCCAACCGTGTGCATTGCTTCTGGCAGGTCTCAACTCGCTTCATCGCGGCACGAGTTTCCGGAGAATCGAGACGTTCCAAATCCTCCTGCAGCAAGTCCATGTTGATACTGATTACTGACAATGGATTTTTGACTTCGTGTGCCAATGATCCAGCCAATTCAGCCAACTCAATGTACTGCTTACGTACCTGTTCTAATCTCAGGCCCTCGTCTAGTTCCGCTTCGAATTCAAAAATCGAATCCCCGTTAGAATCAATCTTGTTCACGGCATTGAGTCACACTTCATCGCAAACACGAAAACAGTAATCTCTTGTTCCCGCAAAGAATTGAAAGGCGTTCTGGGTTCGAGCCACCTTGGATCCCACCTAGAGTGGAAAGAGCCTCTCGTCCCCAAGTCTGTGTGGTTGCAGGAAAATGATTCCGGCCGCAAATTAAAAACTCAAGATGCAGACGTAGAATCAGTTGTAGCGGCCCCCACCTCCTTCGCCGCCCCCTCCCCCCCCGCCGCTACGCCCTCCGCCACCTCGGTTTCCACCCCGGCCACCGGACCGGCCACCACCATTATTCCGATTACCGCGTCCACCACCTCCTCGGTTTCCGGATCGCTGTCCCGAATCACGTTGGCTAGTTGAGTGGTGATGACGTTTTGGTGCCCGACTTTCACTCGGTGCAGCGTCGTCAAAGTCATCATCGTCATCGAAATCACCGTCATCGGCCGCTTCTGCGCCGGCAAATTCATCTTCTAGCCCCAGTTCCACCAACGCCTGTCGACGACTGAGCTTGACGCGATCTTGGTCGTCGATCTCGATGACCAATACCTTCATCGCATCGCCGATCTGGCAGATTTCGGTAACATTATTGATGTATCCGCTCGACAATTCGCTGATGTGCACCAGTCCATCACGACCAGGCAAAATTTCGACAAAAGCTCCGAAGTCCTTAATGCTGCGTACAATACCATCATAGATTTTGCCGATTTGTACACTTGCAGTTAAGGATTCTACCGAACTCAATGCCTGCTTAACTCGCTCCGAATCATTTCCGGCAATCGTAACGGTGCCATCCTCTTGGACTTCGATCACCGTACCAGTTGTTTCCTGGATAGAACGAATGGTTTTGCCACCAGGTCCAATCAGTAGGCCAATCTTGTCCGGCGAAATCTGAGTCGTGACAAGCTTTGGTGCATAGGGCGACAATTCTGCCCGCGGACGCTGAATCGATGCCAACATTTTTCTCAAGATCTCGATACGAGCCTCGCGAGATTGTGAAAGTACCGCCGCGATGATTTCGTTGCTGATCCCGCGAATCTTCAAGTCGAGCTGAATCCCGGTGATTCCGTTTTGAGTTCCGGCGATTTTGAAGTCCATATCGCCATAATGGTCTTCGCTTCCGAGGATGTCAGTTAGTAAAACCCAATCACTGTCGGATTCTTGAACCAATCCGACGGAAATTCCGGCCACTGGATTGTTAATGGGTACGCCAGCCGCCATTAGTCCCAATGTCGCTCCGCAAACCGAAGCCATCGAAGACGAACCATTCGATTCCAAGATGTCGGAGATAACGCGAACCGTGTAGGGGAAATCTTCTTGTGACGGCATGACTGCTTTGACGCTGCGCTCGGCCAACGCCCCGTGACCGATTTCGCGCCGCCCAGGTCCCCGAATCGGACGGCATTCTCCAACAGAAAATGATGGGAAATTGTAATCCAGCATAAACCGTTTGGAGTATTCATCTTGGAGCCCATCCACCTTTTGCTCATCGCGCTGCGTTCCTAAGGTGACAGTAACCAACGCTTGTGTTTCACCCCGTTGGAAGAGTGCTGATCCGTGAACGCGCGGTAAGATATCGACCAGACATTCAATCGGTCGCAAGGTCTTGGAATCGCGCCCGTCCGCACGTTTCCCCTCAAGGATCAATTTGCGAATGACTTTTTCTTCAAGTTGATGCCAAACCGACTTAAAGACGTTGACATCAATAGCGCCCTCGGCACTTGGGTCGGGAATGAGTTCATTCATGGCCCTCTCTTGAATGGCTTTACTCGCCTCACCCCGTTCAAGCTTGCCTGAAATCTGTTGCACTTGACGCAATTCTTCGTACCAGCGATTGCTCAGACGATTGAACAACTCGCTATGGTCTGGCGATTGAAACTCCATCTTTACGTTGCCGACTTTCGCCGAAATTTCACGCATCATTCCGCAAATTTCGCGAATCACGGTGTGGGAATATGCAATCGCTTCGAGCATTTCATTTTCAGGCATCTCCCGCGCGAATCCCTCGATCATCGTGACCGCAGACTCAGTGCCCGATACGATCAGGTCCAGGTCACTTTCCTCCAATTGATCGCTCGAAGGAAATGGCACAAAGTGGCCATTGATCCTTCCTACGCGAACCGAGGCGACAGGTTCTTTAAAGGGGAGCGATGACACAAAACTCGCAGCGGCGGCACCATTCATGGCAAGCACGTCGGCATCGGTTTGTTTATCGCTGGAAAGTACGAACGATTGGATTTGAACTTCGTCGATGAATCCTTCGGCAAACATGGGTCGGATCGGACGGTCCATCAGTCGCGCCGTGAGAATTTCCTTCGTCGACGGACGGCCTTCACGTTTGATAAAACCTCCTGGGAACTTGCCCGCTGCCGCTGATCGCTCGCGATAGTCACAAGTTAACGGGAAAAAATCTTGACCGGGACGAGCTGCCCCACTCGTTAATGAATTCAAAACAATTGTATCGTTATAACGCACCAAAATTGTGCAAGCCGCTTGCTTCGCCAATAAACCTGTCTCAAACGACAATACCCCGTCACCAATCTGCTTTTCTACACTATGCTTCACAATATCTTCTCACTTACAAACACAATTCTCAATTTACCAATTAACATTCACAACAAAATCAACTTCTTCAGACTTCTAATTAAACTCTTTAATCTCGGAATCTTCCGCAACCTTTGTTCGCGCTGAAGTTTCTAAATCGCTTCTCAGTTCATTCCCTGAATTTTCCAATTAACAATGCGAAATCCATTTCTTTGGGCGAAGCCTTGATCTCTTCTTCCCGGTCATTTCTATAACGACTGTGGACGCAACGCATCCTTCACTCGAACACTCGCATGGATGCAAACGTCTCTCATTTGAAAAATTTGCAACGGTTATCTTCGAAGGTTTACCCAGCGATTAACCCGACGAGGACGAACCAGGAGCATCGAATCCAGATGACGAAATAATACCGTAGAAAAGAGTAAAACCGGTTAAGATCGCAACGAGGCACGAACAAAGAGATGCGCCGGAAACCTGGGCTAACGCAGCGACAAACTTCGCGTCGTCGCAGTCTCATGTACCAAACTCAACGGCCTAAACAAAACTCCGATATTTTCAGATTTCAACAACTCACAATCCCAGGAAAAATAAAGCAGGGCAGCGATCACGGCGCACCCGTAACGGGGCGATGAAGCCCCGAGGGCGTTCGCCAAGAACGAGAAAACTACTTTCGGATATTCAGGCGACCGATAATATCGAGATAACGTTTTGGATCAACATTTCTCAAGTAGTCCAAGAGTCGGCGTCGACGTGAAACAAGCGAGAGCAGTCCGCGCCGCGTCGAATAATCTTTCTTGTGCTGGCGCATGTGTTCAGTCAAATTATTTATGCGGGTTGTCAAAATAGCAATTTGAACTTCTGGCGATCCAGTGTCACTCGAAGCTTGCTTGAACTCTTTGACCAATTCAGTCTTTTTTTCTTTCGTGATCGTCATTAACCAATTCTTCCCAATACGTACCTACACAACAAACAACTCAATGAACGATAAATTTCGACTCAACAACGTGCCCATGGTAACCGTTTACCTGTTTCCACTCGCTGGGTAGGGGACCGTTGAATCGGCACGACGAAACGCGGTCGTCGAAATGGCAAACGAAGTCTTCTAGCGGAAACAATCAGAACCGTAAGAATGCTTGACTCCGAAAAATCAAATGGTCTGCATTTGCGTAAAGCGCGACCCCAGACTCAAATTAGGCTCTGCAGAGCCCAACGGTTGCGGTGAAATCTGACCTTCAAGTTTACGCATTTCAACATGTTTTACAAGCGCAAAACACGTTCAGCAAATGTTCAATTGGTTGATTGTCCTATTTCGAAAAGGAAATTCCTTCGCAAAATGGTAAATTTTCAGGATTTCTTACTTCGTCACTAGCAATTCAACCCGCCCTCCCTCAACCGTATAAGCGCTGGTTTCACTGGTTCCGCGCATGTTTGGGTATTGCCTTAGGCCCCAGAATAACAAAAACTTGAGGAATTCGTTTCCTGTCAGGTACTCTGCGCACGCGCGCTTTACGTTTCTTTCGATAACGTCCAGACCGAAATAATATCCTGCATTTTGAAATCCGCGAATGAACAAGCCAAACCAATCCATTGAATGCCTTCCAAAGTTTGGTCGACTTGCGGGAATCGACTTTGGCACCAGTCGAATCGGGATTGCTGTCTGCGATGCGTCTCAGATGATTGCCAACCCACTTAGCGTTTACCAACGCCGCAATGAATCACTGGATCGCCAGTTTTTTCAACGGTTGGTCCAGGTCGAGACTTTAGTGGGATTCGTGGTTGGGCTCCCGTTGCATCTCAGCGGCGATGAAAGTGAAATGTCGTTAGCTGCACGAGGCTTCGCCGATTGGCTTAAAGAAATTTCGGGACTACCTGTGACTTTCTATGATGAACGCCTGACTTCGACTCTCGCAGATGACATTTTGGGTCAGGCGAAAAAAACGAATAAGAGGCGCAAAGCCTTACGCGACAAGATTGCCGCCCAGCTGATTTTGGATGCCTATCTGAATCGTCGCAAATCCTGAGTATCATGCTCAGATTGCCTTTGCCAGAAAAACTACTTGTCTAGTGATTGTTTGTTGCTCCAAACAAAATCGTTATCCAACGTGAATCATGCCGAGAGTCCGCGAGATGGTAGGCTACAAAAAAACAGCAATGCAGATTATGTCCAGAGAGCAACGACGGCACTCGTTGAGGGTTCTTTAGAAGAGCGTGATTCCTTAGGAGATGTCCGCCTGTTTGAAGTAGAGCAAGTGTCAACGTGGGCGCATTCATGCAAAACGAGTTTGTGTCTCAGCACTAGAGACGAATGTTGATAGGAACTGAGGGTCGCAGCACTGCGCTCCTAAATCGCCAACCATCTCGGAAAATACCGGCGCAATTCTCATCCGACGCATGTGCCAACAGGATTTGGCGGGTCTGGGCTTGAGTCACTTGATTCAGCGTTTAGTTATTGGTGCCGGTCACCAAACGTTCCCGCTGACGCTCAAGTTGCTCCTTTTCGTCGCGTGCCGTTTTCAGACGTTCCTTGGTGATTTCTAATTCCGCTTCTGATTTAGCGGCAGCGGTGGCAGCCTCTTTCGCTTTTCTGATCGCGGCTTGCAAGGCCGCTTCCGCTTCTTTTTCCAGTTCGCGAAGTCGTTCGAGTTCCTGTTGGATGACATCCGTTCGATCTGGGTCTGTTGCCAAAGAAATTTCGATTTCGTTCAATCGTCGATTTATCTCGGCTATTTTCGATTGATTCACAACCGCTGGTGCCAAACTCCCCGATTTCAGTTGATCAATCAACGGGACGATAACCGACACAGGAAGAGCCAAACTGGCAACTCGGCCATTGCGGGCCATGTTAATTCCGATCGCTTCACCATTGATGTTGAGTACCGGTCCGCCACATTGATTCGGTGCCAAAACAGAATCGTGTTGGAAAGCCAGGGGGAAATCAAAACGCCGCCGACTCAACCGCCCCCCCATATTGTTTTGCATATTGGCGCGTTGCATTTCTGGATTCATTGCGTCGAGATTACTTCCCAAAGTAATCCTCAAGTCGATCGTTGCAGCGCCACGTTGGATCGTCAAAGTCAATTCGTCACCAGGGGACTTGCCGCTAACCACTGCACGCAGGCCCTGACTGTCGGCAATATCTTGCCCTTCGATTCGGATGATAACGTCCCCGGCCTTTAGCTTGGCCCTCTCAGCGGGTGAATTTGCAGTCACCTCTGAAATCTTGGCACCGGGGCGGTGAGCAATATCCATTTGAATTCCCATGAAGCCATGCCCGCCACGAATCAAACGCGGTCCGACACTCAATACGCCCAGCGACTCTACTTCGCCCTGTGGATTTGCTGTTATTACCCAACTGCCGGCGAGCATGCTATCTTCCGACGCATTCCAAACGATGGGCGTCAATCGTGTTTTCTCAATCTTCAATAATGCCAAATCCGAAGGCTCGTGGATTCCAAAGACTACTGCAGCATGTTTCGACCCATCGTGCAACTCAACGGATAGATCGCCGCGCAATTCGCTCTTCTTGGTTAGTACAAATCCGTTTTCGTCAACAATCGCTCCGAGAGCCAACGTTCGACTTCCACTCTTCACCCGGACAATCGACTTTCCAACCGGTTTAGTAACTTCATTAAATACGCCCCGCAACACGTTACCGTCACGCGCAATCACATCGCGCCGATTAACCCGATTGGTGCGAGCGGTGTTTTCAGCTGACTCCTGATCGCTATCCGCACCGGAATCCTGCTCAGACTCCGTTTCAGAATGCTCACTTTCTTCAGTGGCCGGATCTTGGTCTTCAGCATTGGCAGGGGGAGAATCTTGTTCTTCGGCCTCACCAGTTTGGCCTGATTGCTCCGCCTGTTTTTCGTCTTGCGTCTCGTCTTGGAAAGCCAAAAACTCAATAACGGGTCGAGAGAAAAGTTGTCCTTCCTGGCTGGACTGTAGCTCGATTCCAGGCACCGACCACGCAACTAAAGTAATCGCCAACACCGCAATCGCGGGCAATATTCCAAGTATATCTTTCGCTAACTTCATAGTACCGATCTCTTCACGCAACAATGTTCAACTCGAAAAAATGGTGTTTCAATCTGATGAGTCAAGACGCTTCAACAGTCACTTCAAATTCCAATTCTTCCTCGCCCCGTTGAACGACGACTTTCACGACATCATTGGGTTTGAGTCGTGAAAGCTGACGACGTAAGGCACCTTGATTCCGAACGGCCCGATCGTTGATTCGCAATACGGTATCGCCTATTTGAATTCCGGCCTTTTCGGCAGGACCGTCTTTGGCCACCGCCGTGACGATCATCGAGTCGCCTTCAATCGTAAACCCAATCTTAACCGGGACCGCAGTTACACCTCCGCCGGTGACCACTTTATTGGCTAAGTCGTCCCAATTGACCAAATAGGTATCCACGGGCACGTGATAATTTTGATTAAGAAATCCGCCAATACGACTATGAATGCCGATCACATCGCCCTGCATGTCCACAAGCGGTCCCCCCGAGTCTCCACCCACCAGCGTGCAGTCCGTTTGAATCACACTGGCAGAATTCGATATGACTCGACCGACTCGAATGGGAGGTGCACGATCACCATCAAAGCCACCGGGGTGCCCAATCGCCATAACCCATTGGCCTTCCTTGAGAGGTTCCGACTCCCCCATATCGAGATATGGCCACTTCCCATCGTCGGTGATTTTCAACAATCCGGAATCGATATCGTGATTCATACCAAGGGTGATCGCTTTTAGCTCCGTGCCATCTTGAAGGATAACGGTCGCTACAACGTTGGGTTGGCTAATCACATGGGCTGCCGTCAAGACAAAACCATCTCGACTCACGATAACACCGCTCCCAGATGCGCCGTTGGCGACGATTCCCACCGTGGCGGGCCGCACCTTCTCAACCAAGGTGATAAAGTGTTCTTGCATCGGTTGCAAGTGAATTAGTGCGGGTGTTTCAGTTCCTGCGAAGATCGGTTTCAGGTTGACGGCCGAAACCGGGTTCGACTCCGCCTTGACCTGAGTCACATCTTGTTCAGAAGTCTCAGTTGATGTGTCCGATTGAGCGAAGGCTTGCCGCTGAGGGCCAGCCCCAATCAAGGCGATTGTCAAGCACAATAAGGCAATACGAAACCGATGATATAACATGCAGGTTTGCCTTTCAAAATCTGATTATGTAAGTTCAGTAAGTTCGCTCCACGCATAACCGGACTTTCCAAAAAGCATCAAGGCTCCTTGTTACCCGATCCGCAGCGGAAAACGCACCGCCAACTGCCGGGGGGCAAGTCATGGCGTTGTCGAAGTCGAGACATGATTGATTCCCGACTACCTATATTCTACATTCTACCATTAAGATTCGTTAAGGGTATTTCATGTTTTGGCACGTCGGAAAATTCGAATAATCTGTGCAAAAGGCAACCAGTACTGGAAAAAGACACTTCGATTGAATGTTTTTCCATATCGGCAGATTCCTGTCGCGGAAATGAAGCGGCCTGTCGTCTGTTTGCGTCGCCTTTTCGGGTATGATTTTCGGTCTTGAGTCGAGGAAAAACCTGAGAAATTTATGGCTGAAAGCTTAACGTTCGCACACTTTCGAGCCGTCCGAAAATTGGGTATAACCATTGGCATGTGAATCTTTTTGAGTTCGTGCCATTGATGTAGATGCAACAGGCGAACCCCATTAAATAATTTCAAAACGAACATCGACTAACGGCGGCCAGTCCAGGTCATGACCCGAAGCCGCGCGATCGGCGGCAAATCGATATTCAAGGCAAGTCCCGATCCGATCTGATAGAAAAAACAAGGAATTCTGGCAATTACAACTCTCCGCCGTACATAAACGTCATCCAATACCATCATGTTTGAGCGCAAACCCGTATTTCCCAACGTGATTGAGGTCAATCATCAACTTGGCCACATGATCGGATGCAACGTGTACATCGTCTTTGATGATTTCGAGTGGATCATGATCGATGTCGGATACGAGGAAACAGTAGATGAGTTGTTCGAGCTCGTCCGCCAGTTGGATTTACCTTTCTCAAAGTGCAAAACCATCATCGCAACCCATGCTGATGTGGATCATATTCAAGGTTTAGCAAGAGCAAAGCAGGTCTTGCGTACTTCGGTTACAGCCCATCGACTGGCTGTTGAACCTCTCCGCACGGGTGATCCTGTCAAGACGTTTGCTTCGATTGAAAATTTGTCGATGCCTCCTGTCGAAGTAGACCACTTGATCGACGATGGTGATCAAATTCAGGTGGGAGGGCTGAGTTTAGACGTTTGGTTGACTCCTGGGCACACCGATAGCCAACTCTCCTTTCGCATGGGCAACCTGTTATTCAGTGGTGACAACATTTATCGAGACGGATGTGTTGGGGCCATCGATGCGCACCACGGAAGTGATTTGGTTGCCTTCATTAATTCACTGCAGCGCATCAAAGATTCCGATGTCGAATGGCTTCTACCAAGTCACGGTCCGATATTCCGGAAAAATGACATGTTGATTGACAACACCATCAAACGGCTGCGCGGTTATTTGCAGATGGCTGATTTTGGTGCTTGTGCGATCAACTGGCCGTTACTCGATGAATTTGAAAAGGAGTTGGCTTCGTACACTGGGCCCATCTCCGTTTCAGTTGAAAACAGACGATAGACGTCACGCTGCGCAAGGTCGCTCGACATTCAGTCGTAATTCGACCCAATCAAGGCCGCAAGTCTAGCGACTCTTAACGTTCCTTGATTGAGTGTCACTACTGGAATCCTCTTCAGCATAGGGCGCTAACGCGCTTTCAAGGCGTCGCGAATTTCGGTCAATAGCTGGATATCGGCTGGTACTGCAGCAGGATCGGACGCCTTCTCTTTTTCGAATCGCTTTTTCATTGAATTCATCAACTTGATGACCAAAAAAATGGCGAATGCGATGATCAAGAAGTTAAGGGCAGTTTGCGCGAAAGCACCCCATTTGATGTCGACTTCGGACGCTTCCTTCAAGATTCCCCCATCGGGTCCAGTTACCGCAGGGACATTCAGCTTAAAAGTCAAAGCTGTAAAATCCATGCCTCCAATCAAGTAGCCGATCGGTGGCATGATAATGTCGTTCACCAACGAGTTCACAATTTTTCCAAATTCTGCGCCAATGATGATACCCACTGCCATATCGACGACGTTGCCGCGCATGGCAAACTCTTTAAATTCCTTTAACCAGCCCATTGTAGACTCCTATAGATCAGACGTGAAAACGTGAGGACAAGCCTGCAGCAAAAGCGGGACTTTGTTGACCAGGTACATCGAAATGCCGCAGCAAAATTAGGGCTAAATCGATCTCTTCTTTGGGCCCATGAGTTCCCGAATATTGGCAGGCATTCTCGGATAAAGCAAAACAAAAATTTGCTCAAGAATTGCAGTGATTAGTTTATCAAATTCCGACAATGGCGCAACGCCACTTGAGAACAAATTGGCTGGCGATTTCGTGTCGGTTCAGAATGAGAAGGCAATGTCGAAAGGAGGGGCTTATTTCTCGGAATTGCGTTCGTCCGATTTACTGCCTTGCTTTTTCTGTATTCTTGATTGACGCAACTGCCTTTCGGCCTGCTGTGTCAACAGCTTTACGCGCTTTTCAACGGCTTCTGAATTCGGCTGTTGGGCCTCGTCGAGTTGCTGACTGACACGATCTAGCCGTTCTTCGAGTCGCGTTTTTTCCTCTTGCAGTCGCTGGACACGTAGTAAAAGTTGCTCCTGCACAAGTTCTTTGATCTGGTTTTGCAATCGATCACTCGGGTCCATGGCATTGCGCGCTGCCAATAACTTGATTCGCGATTCCAACTTCCAATCCTTGATCGAACTTTCATATAGTGATTGATTGCGTCGTTTCAGCTCGTCGAATCGCACGGCTCTCTGCGAGATATCTGTGATCGCGGCCTTGTATTGCTGTGGATATCGCTCACGCAAAAGATCCAAATACCGTTCAAGTTCAGCGTGGTGGTTGCGTACAAACGCCAAGGCCAATGATTCCTGGATGCGAAAATCGGATTCTGGTTGCCCTTCCGCTTCAAACTGTTTTTGTGCTTGATCGGCAAAGCGAACGGCGCGCGACTCTTGTTTCAATTCATCCTGGTATCCGAGGCCAATCGCCTCCCAAGCTGCGAAACAACTTAAGCAAACAACCGAAAACGACCCAATTTTCAAACAGTGAATCACGGTAAACATAAAATCCTCGATCTTCCACTTTCTCATCAATTCGATTCATCTTCGTAGACGCTCATGACAGCCCAACTCAACCAGTCGCTTTCCGAAAGCACTCCGCCGTCTTCCGATAACACGTCAAGGGCTGAATCCGATGGATTCTCCACCACAGTTCCTCCGATCAACACCGCGTGGTCGTTCAACGGGTCTTTCCCGTCGGATTCATAGTCAACATACGTCTGATGTTTCAAATCATCAAAAATCAACAAGTCGTCACTGGACCAATCATGCGACCAAGCAAGAGCAACAAAATCTTGTTGCGCTGATTGGCCGACTCGAAGTTGGTCGTTAGTATGCGGTCGAAACAACATCACGCTTGCAACGAATACCAAGCAGGCGGCAAGGGAGCCGGCAACGAGGTAGTATTTATTGAGAAGCGATCTGCCTTTGGCTCCGGAATTCGCATCATCGATTCGGGCCTTCCCGTATTTGACGCCATTGATCGCGGCCGCAGGACCAGGCTCCGGTACGTTTTCTTCGACAAGATAAACATAGTTCATCATTTCAATAGCCTGATCAAGGGCTTTCCGACATGAGGTTTGCTCAGCTAAATGCTTTTCAAACTCGCGCTCCGAAGCCTCATCAAACTCCCCGCTCATGTAGCAGATCGAGGACCAGACCAGATCATCTACATCAAATTTTAGGTTAGTATTTTTCATGGATGAAACGTAAATGGGCATGTTGCTTTAACGAGAAGACGCCGCTATCGCACCGCATGGACGAAGAAAAAACTGACACAATCGTAAACTTCACGAACCGTTTCGTTCAAATATTCGCTCCAACTTCTTCGTGGCTAATCGCATTCGAGAAAGAACCGTCCCTAAAGGCGCTTTCAAATGTTCTGCAATCTGGGCAAACGTCATGCCTTCGAAAAATTTTAGTCGCACAATAATTCGCTGATTTTCCGGTAGTGAATCGATGGCCGCAGCAGTGAGAGCAATCAACTCATGGTTCAAGGCGATTGACTCAGCTGGCTGGCTGGTCAACTCGCTATCCTGCCGCAAAAGCCGCCAGGCACGCAGTTCAATTTGTTGCTTTCGACCATTTAAGTGAACTTCGTTTGTGGCAACTCGAAACAGCCACGCGCGGACCGAATCTGGATTAATCGAGTCGATTTGTTGGCTCAACTTGAGAAATGCCATTTGCAGCACATCATCGACCTGATTCGAATCTCGCAAACGACGCATTAACCAAAACCGCAACTCCGGCGCATACTGGTAGTAGGCCGCCTCCGTGGCCGGATTTCGGTTGTTGGTTACGATCTCATTCGGCATCGCGTCAACCATGTCACGCGTCATTGACGACTGCAGGAAAAGATGTGTTTAGCCTACGAAATATTGTATCATTTTTCTGAGAATGACTGAAATCGTGAAGAATTATGGCGTTGTTTTCCTAACGTCACGCAGTCGTTGAAGCCCGCGTCCGCCTCGCAAAAACCCACGTTTGCTCACAAAAATAGACTAATGTGGTTAAATCGCGGATCGTCGCGGATAACCACCGTTAAGGGGTGCCACATTCATCGGTAAAGGAATCTTGGCACGTAAGTCGGTGATTCGCTGATTTTCAATACCTGGGTTCCGCAGTTGACTAGGCGGGCGCAACGTATAGGGTGAACACAGCACGATTTGCTAAGCCGATTTTGAAAGCTGAGCGAATTGGTCCAACTTGTTTGCCACGTTATTGCTGACAAATTGCAGATAAGCGCTGTTCCAACCCTTGGTATGAATTTTGACTAATTTAGAAGTAAGGATTGCCACGACTTGCTCGTGCAATTCAATTCGTTGCAGTCTTTTGACTAAGCAAGCTTCTTCGCCAGGAGATGGCTCGCGCCCGATTAAGTCAGCGAACATAGCGACGATGCGATCCTGTCCATCGGCGGCGGCCCGTCGTGCGTAAGCATCCGAGATAAAAAAGCGGTATAGCGTCTCGATGGGCGAGCCCCCCTGACCACAGTGCCGTAATCCCTCTTCTATAAATTTTTCTGTCCGCGCCTTCCCACTCTTGTCGCGTACACCTAACAGAACCAAGAGTTGTCGCCGCAAGGTTCTGAAGGGGATCGCAACCATCCTATGTAGCCTTATCCACCAGGGGCGGCGACCGAAATGAAACGAGGAATAAAGATCTGGCCGGAAACGGCGCGCATGTTTCGAAAGGTGATACAGATCCGCTCGCTGAAAGATCCGCAACACCCACGACAATGGCCAAATCTTCGGGAGACAAATAGAAATTTGAAAGTCAATCAAATTAGGTCGACCATGATCATCAACAATGATGTTCTCCAATTTATGCAAGTCGACGTAAGCGATGTTGCGAGCGTGGATCTTGACCAACAGTTCATAGATCTCTTCAAAAAATTGATCATCAACTTGATCATGCCAACGCAGTGGATGTCCACTGATAAAGTCGTGAGCTACAGCATGCGGCTGCAATTTGCCATCGACATACACGTCGCGGTATCCGGCGGTCACGTTTGATAAATCAGCCAAACGCTCGTACATCATTGCTTCTCGCTTAGCTAACGACCTTCCCAGCCAAGCACTAGGTAAAAATAAGATGGGCTGAACGCGATTAAACTTGCAGATGATCTGAGTGACTTTATCTGCGCCACGGAACGCGGGCTTCCCATTTGGGTTCACATGTGGAATCTCTAAGCGGTAGAGCGCGGTTGCCGCCCACGAGTCATGCTTGATGGTTCTTTCATGGACAAACTCCTTGCCAGCGACATGAATGCGGAGCGGAACATCGTTTGGCCCCAAGGCGCGAAACAAGCTGGGGCGGCCTTGTGTTTGCGACTGTCTTTTCATCTTACCTGCAATAATTAGTTAGCACGATGCAGTACTGCTTATGGGCCCGACTCAAACCACGTAAATCGCGAAAACGGGTCAACGAATGTTGCTTCTTAAAAAGATTAGTTCGTTTGTGCAATGGCACACGTTAATTTCCAGAAGCACTTTGTTGCTGGAAGAGCACAGCTCAAAAAAACGATTATCGACGCGGCATTAGTTGCATCGACCGAATCCAATCAAGACGCCAGTAGAATGACGAAATTGCCCCGATTTTCGAAGAGCAATTTGACTCGTGCAGAAAATTGATTTGAGCGGACATCGCTCGTTTTTCATTAAGATTAGCGGGACAGCACTCTCGCCAGCTATCAATCGCTGCTTGCATGTGATGATAGCAACCAATGAAGAAGGTGGCTGAGGCTTGCGCGCAACGTCAAGGTGTGGTCGTCTAAGTAAGCAATTCTAAGAGACCGGTAAGCACAAGATCGTGAAAGCTGACAATACCTACCACGTTGTTGTTTTCGACGACCGGCGCCCGCATGATGTTGTAGCGGTCCAATAAGCGCGCGCAATATTTGATGTTCATTTCTGGGCTGACGGAGAGCACCGGCTTGGACATGATTTCATAGAGATTGACACGTTCTGGCGAGCGGTCGACAGCTAAGACGTGCTTCGCAATATCGGCAATCAGGACAAGTCCATACTCATCCCCCTCATCCCGCTTGTTGATGACCAGTGACCTGGTTTCCGGATGCTTCATGCCTAACAATGCTTCTTTAACAGTTAGTTTTCCGTCGACGAGATCGAATTGTCTTTTCATTACGTCGCGAACTTTCACAATTTTAGTTGTCACAATTGTTTCTCCAATTTTTGAGTAAGCTCTTTAATTTGGTGGCTGACGCCAACCGCATCTTCGACATCGATTTGAATCGCGATACCGGTTCCGGGGTCGCTATCGAATTTTCCAGTCTCGGCAATTTTCTCCAATATGCGGCGGCTTGAATGGGCCTCGACTAAAAACAATAGAACGTCGCGTTGCGATTCTAAGGAAAGTCCGAGGAACGTCTTGGTCGGGACAAGCCCTTCACCGCGCGCATTCCCAATAATTGTCGAACCCGTTGCACCAGCCTCGCGTGCGGCCTTCATAACGGCATTGGTCTCCGTGTCGTTAACAAATGCGATAATCAATTTGAAGTGCATGTTTCCTCCAAGGTAACCGTTCACCGTTTCTTTCGGCATTTCTCGCCGAACGGTGGGACAAAGTTGTGCTTGTATGCATTGAAATGGTACTGGTGCTTCGACGAACGATCGTTATTCGAGCCAAAACGTGTTGATTCCATTTCTGTAAAAAACTCAAACTCGTGAAAGCCAAACCTTCATTGAACGATCAGATTGTTTTGTTTCTCATGCCGTTCGTTTTCATGTTCTTGTTGGTCGTCTCGATGCTGTGATTTTATTAAATTCCTGCGATTTGAATACTTCTGCCAGAGCTCACCAATTTGTGCATAGCCCAACACGGTCATAATCGGAAACAGGCACGCGAAAGCAATCATGCTGAAACCGTCGATGAGCGGACTGCGCCCAGGAATCTGCGTGGCAAGACCGAGTCCCAGGGCCGCGATCAACGGAACGGTTACGGTGGAAGTCGTAACTCCTCCCGAGTCGAAGGCCAGGGGAATGATTGACTTTGGTGCGAACCAAGTTTGTACAACGACGATGATGTATGCAATTAAAATATAGTACGGGAGCGGATGCCCCATGACGATTCGGAATGCCCCCAGACTGACGCCAATCCCGGCACCTAGGGCCACCGCGACCCGCAACCCAAACGCGCGAATTGACTTCCCCGAGACTTCTTCAACTTTCATTGCGACCGCAATCAATGCAGGTTCTGCGAACGCGGTACTAACGCCGATCGTGAAGGCAAATAAGTAGGTCCAGTAAAAGGCCGTCCAGCTTAGCTGGGCCAAGGCTTGCTGGGGCTCCAGACCTTTTGCTAAGCCCAGAACATCGGGAGAAGTTAACGACTTGGCCATCTCATCGCCCAACGGGAACAATGCAAGTTCCAACCCCACGAGAAATAAAGCCAAACCGAAAAGTACAAAAATTAAACCCCACACCAAGCGCCCCAAGTTTGCGATCGGTTGTCGCAATACCAGCGACTGAAAGAAAAGAATAATGATAATGATTGGCAATACATCGCGCAGTGTGCTCGCCAATGTCCCAACGAAAAGGTCTGATAGTTTCTGTATGGCCGACGCTACCGAGTCATGCTTGTGCGCTACGCTGCTGAGGTTCGTTGCAACATCCGAGGTTGCATTGAATATGGTTGTCACTGCCATACAATCCCCATAATCAAAACGAAGATGATTGGTGTTAATGACGCGAACGCGATCAGGCCGAATCCATCGAGTAACGAATTGCGCCCCTTGATGCAGTTGGCCAAGCCGACTCCCAAAGCGGCCGCTAAGGGAACTGTGATGGTCGACGTCGTGACACCGCCAGCCGCATAGGCAATTCCGACAATTCGCGTAGGAGCGAACGGAGTCAATATAATTACCAGCAAATAGCCGAACATGATGAGCAATTGGATGGGCCAGCCGTAAATGATTCGAAAAACGCCCAACACAAGTGCCGAGCCAACAGAAACTCCGACGACAATCCTCATAACAAGTGCATAGCGGTTGCTGAATGCTTTGAGGAATTCTTCCTGTTTCTCGGTCGATGAGCTGTCAACTGAATTGGCTGGCGGTTCATTGGCCCCGCGGCTGGCAAGAATTTCCTCGCTTGCTAAGTCGGCTGCTCTCTGGGCAATGGCAATGAGGGCAGGCTCGGCGAACGTTGTGCCAAAGCCCAATCCAAATGCAAACACAACCAGCCATATCACGCTCCCCTTTTTGGCGAAATCTCTCGCCATTTGCTCACCCAAAGGAAACAGCCCCATTTGCAGCCCAGCGACAAATAACGAAAGACCAATGACGACCATGGTCAAGCCCAGCAAGATTTCAGCAAGGTCATTAATTCTCTGCTGAAAAATGAAAATTTGGAAAACGGCAATGGTCACGATAATGGGCAACAAATCGCGCAGGCTCGACCAAAGTGCGGCGCAGCACTTGAGTACAATCTTAAGCCACTTGAAAGATTTGCGTTTCATCAAAAAGTTGGTCGAAGAACCCTTAAAGCTAAATCATGTACAAATTCGCTCACCAAGGATGCCAATATAATCAGCCATTTACGACCGGGTTTCAGTGTCGGTTGCAACTCTTCCCGAAAAAAATTGCAAGTCGATTGATTGATGCCCAAGGAGTTGAATTCGCTTCGTTTTGCCTGTGCGCAGCTCAATATAAACGTCGGGCGCAGGTTGGGGTGCATGCCTTTTCGCAGATGACGCCTTTCCAGGCCCTCGTCGCAAAACAACAAAGAGCCCCAAAAAATCTTCGTGTCACGACAAGCTCAATCCTGTGCTAAAGAAGCTCAGCAATGAAGTGACCTCACGCTGCAACTAGTCAGTCATACCGTCAATCAGGAGTCAGGCCTATTGCGGACTAGTCTTGACTTTGTTCGCGACGAAGTTTAACAAAAAATGGCCTAAACCGCAAAAGATCGCTGGTCCATTGCGAAAATGACGCAATTTGAGTTGCGAAGCTCTGGTGATCCCTGTGTCTGCCAAATCGACCTCAGCGACTGGAATGCCAAGCCTCGATTAGCTATCCCAATTCTTACGCTTAAACGTTAAGATAGGCCGGTCGCAATCTATTGACGGTTCGCCGAACATCTTCGAGTTTCTGCGTGTCAACACGTTTGATGCCCGATGTTTTGCCTTTAGACAAAAGACCCAAGTATAGTTCCTCATTCTCAGCTAAAACCGATGTCAATCACCGAACAAAAAAGCACGATCTCCATTACACTTCCCGACGGCAAGGTCAAAGAATTCTCTCAGCCTGTAACTGTCTTGGAAGTTGCCAAAAGTATCGGCTCGAGGTTGGCCAAAGATGCGTTGTGGGCCGAGATTGACAAGCAACCGGTTCCCTTGAGTCATTTGGTTGAAAAAGATGCCGCGTTGAAATTGATTACGCGGCAGGATCCGCAAGCGTTGGCGACATTGCGGCATAGTTGTGCTCACGTAATGGCTCGGGCCGTCATGCGTGTCAAATCGGGAGTCCAATTGGCCTTTGGTCCAACGACCGGAAATGGGTTCTATTACGATTTTGAGCTTGACGAACGGTTGACCGAAGATGATTTCTCAGCGATCGAGGCTGAGATGCAACGCATCATCGAGTTAGACGAACCTTTCGAGCGAATTGAGCAACCGCGTGCCCAAGCAATTCAGATTTGCAATGACTTGAAGCAAGTTCTGAAGGTGGAACACATCGAAGAAGGTTTGAGCGATCATGAAACTCTTTCGTTTTATCAACAGGGAGAATTCATCGATCTTTGTCGAGGCCCACATATTCCGAGCCCCAAGTTGATCGGTGCCTTTAAGTTGCTTTCTATCGCAGGTGCCTATTGGAAAGGAGACGAGACTCGCCAGCAATTGCAACGCCTTTATGCAACTGCTTTTTTTGATGCAAAAGAGTTGGAAGAGTTTTTGGAGTTGTTAGAAGAGGCCAGGCGCCGCGATCACCGAGTCCTCAACAAACGGTTGAACTTCTACCACATGGACGAAATGGTTGGTCAAGGGTTGGTTCTGTGGGCCCCCAAAGGTGCATTCGTGCGGAGCCAACTTCAAGAATTCATCAGTGGCCATTTGCGGCGTCAGGGTTACGATCAAGTATTTACACCACACATTGGAAAATTAGAACTGTATAAGACTAGCGGGCATTTTCCATACTACCAAGAAAGCCAATACCCGCCATTGGTGAGTCGCGAGCATCTCAATTTGTTGGCAGAGCAAGGTTGTTCTTGCAGCCAACTAGCAAACGCGATGAAAGCAGGTGAGATTGACGGTTATCTGCTTAAGCCGATGAACTGTCCGCACCACATCAAGATTTACGGCTCGCAACAGCGCAGCTATCGCGACTTGCCAATCCGTCTGTCCGAGTTCGGTACCGTATATCGGTTTGAGCAGTCGGGGGAAATTGGCGGTATGACTCGCGTTCGAGGATTCACCCAAGACGACGCGCATTTGTTTGTCACTCCGGAACAAGTCACGGAAGAAGTCGCCGGTTGTCTTGAGTTGGTCAAGATTGTATTGGAAACGATGGGCATGCATGACTATCGAGTGCGAGTTGGTCTGCGCGAACTGGATTCAGACAAATATATTGGCGAAGCTGCGAATTGGGAGCGAGCTGAAGCGGCCTGCCGTGAAGCGGCTGTCAGCTTGGGTAAGCCGTTCAGCGAAGAGCCAGGAGAGGCTGCCTTCTACGGACCCAAAATTGACTTTGTGGTTAACGATTGCATCGGGCGAGAATGGCAACTGGGGACAGTGCAGGTCGACTACAACTTGCCGATTCGATTCGACTTGACCTACATCGGTGCCGACAATCGCCCTCATCGTCCCGTGATGATCCATCGCGCGCCCTTCGGTTCAATGGAACGATTTATCGGTGTCCTCATCGAGCATTTTGCGGGTGCGTTTCCACTGTGGTTGTCTTATGAACAAGCGCGAGTCATGTCGGTTAGTGACAAATCCGAAGCGTATGGACGAGAGATTTTGCGCCAGTTCCAACGAGTCGGGCTGCGCGTTACCGGTGATTTCCGGAGCGAGAAGCTGGGGGCCAAGATACGCGACGCGCAGGTTGATCTTTTGCCGTACATGCTAGTCGTCGGGCCCCGCGATGCTGAGGCTGGTACCGTGTCTGTGCGCGATCGAGTCGAAGGGGATTTAGGACCCATGACGGTTGAGGCTGCAATCAACAAACTAGCGCAAGAGGTGGCGGAAAAAACTGTCAAACATGTTGCGCGGAAATCCCCGCAGGCGGCGAGCATCGATGTCGGTGCTTCCGCTGCTCAAAACGAGTATTGACGTTTACTGGCCTGCTAACAAGAGCTGCCGCCAAGAATCACCCGCCGCCAGCGTGACGTAGACTCAAGGCTGCAATTCGCGGGGAGGCGTTCCGCCCGTGCCACTTTCGCAAAATTCTGGTCACTCGAAATCGATTTTTGCACGTTTCTAGGTTGACTTGCCCCCCTATCTTCATCCATACTTTACGGCGGAAAACGAACGATACTTGACTCGGGTATCGGACTTTTTTGTAACCCCCTTCGTGTAGCAATTAAAAGGAGACAACCATTTCAGACCGCATTCAGAACCGTGTGAATGAACAGATTCGCAGCACTCCGGTTCGTGTGATCGACGCAGACGGGACACAACTCGGGATCATCTCGGTAAAACAGGCGATTGAAAAGGCGCGTGATGCCGGGTTGGACTTGGTGGAGGTAGCTCCCGAAGCGAAACCCCCAGTTTGCCGAATCATGGATTATGGGAAATTTAAGTACGAGAAGACCAAAAAGTCGGCAAAGCAAAAAACCCATCAAACAAAACTCAAGGAAATTCGGTTGCGACCCAAAACTGGGCAGCACGATGTCGAGTTCAAAATCAAGCGAGCCATCGACTTCCTCAAGAACAAAGACAAGGTGCAAGTCACTGTCATGTTTCGAGGCCGAGAGAATATGCATGTTGACGAAGGTCAAAAATTGCTATCAAGCGTGTTGGAGCTGCTGGTACCCGAATATGGAAAGTTAGAGTCTCAGCCAACTCAACAACCCAAGCGCATCATGTGTACCGTGGCACCAAAGTAGGCCCTTGTTCTTCCGAACTCGCGTATCTCAGATGCAGACCCGAACGGTGCGCCACTCACAGGCATCGACGAATGATCGTCTTCACCTCAGTTTCGTGCTGTGCTGAGCAATGCATTATTCAAGAGTAAGCTCGGTTGGCATGTAGATGCGCTCGCGCTCTCGTAATAAGGCGGAATTCGTTGGTTATATCTCTGTGCTATCATTGCAAGTCGTTGATCTTTACCGGGGAATCCCGGATTGCTACGATCCTCTACCCCCAACACTAGGCGTGCCCAGCGTGCATGCTCGCCGGGAGTAGTTTCGTGGGATTGTTTGCACTGATTCACTGTTGGCCCTGATACATGGACCGGTTCTTTATAATATTTGCAGTAATGGGAGCGGCTACGGTGGCAGGTTGCCAACCGGGCACGACAGCGCAGCGCCCATTCCTTGGAAATAATATTGGTAACAGCGTGTTCAGTCCGGCTGGCCAATCGAATCAACCGAATAGTTTCCCCTCGTTATTTGCCAACTGGAATAACAACGCGAATCGACAACAGACCACCCCATGGTGGCAAGCGTTCGATACCTCGCTGCGAGACTCTTTTCAAAATGCCAACTCCAATCCATGGTGGCAAGCTCGATCCAACCAGGACTGGCAAAGCGGCGGACTCGCTAATCAAGGTCCCTTCAATACAAATCCCTACGCGCAGTTAAACAATACCGATGACCTGCAGAGGCAAATTCAGGACTTAAACCAGCGGTTGGGGCGATTCAACAATCTGAATAGTGGTATGGAAGGGGAAATTGCTGCCTTGCAGCAAAGACTCCAAACCGCCAATGATCTGAACTTTCAATTGCGTCAACAGTTGGCGGATTCGGCTGTCCAGATACAACAACTGCAAATTGCCAACCAACAAAGCAATCAGCAACTGTTGGCCATGCAAAACCAACTGAATCAAAGCAACATGGGACGTGGTTCAAGTGGAATCACGGTTCCGTCGCAGACAGTGACCGCGCCCGTGATTCGCGCGAATAATAGTTTGATGGATAAATTGTCAACGCTACAGATTGGTGGCGTCCACGCGCGTATGGATGGTGACGTTATCAGGATCGAACTGCCGTCCGAGGCGCTGTTTGTGCCGGGCACTTTTCAGGTTCAATCTTCCAATCAAAATATGCTGAACCAACTCGTGCAAGTCATCAGGCAACATTTTCCGCGGCAATCGATTGGGATTGAAGCGCATTGGGACAAGACGCCAATTCAAGGTTACTCGCATCAGCACTTGACCGCCACACAGGCGCTCTCAGTCTATCAGGTCTTCCAACAACTTGGGTTGCCCGAGCAACAGATGTTCACGATGGGCATGGGCAGCAATCGTCCCAAGTATCAAAGCGCATCCGTCCAAGACCGACGCATTGAAATCGTCATCTATCCCGAGACGTACCAATGATTCTCGCTTGATTGTGCTACCTTTGTGGCCTCGATCCGCATCTACGTTTCTCAGTAGGGGAAGTTTTTTTGAGAAACAGGTGAACCAATCGCCTGCTCTGGTCATCTATCCATTGAAGACTGTCCTGCGACAAATTTTAGACGTGGGCATCGCGGTAATCTCGGTCCAAGAGATCAAGGGTTTTACGCCTGACAGGGCCGCCCATATTTTCGTCATTCACCAAGACTCTTGACAGGAATTAACGACCAATGCTATCGCTGTTTAAGCGACCATTTCATTTTGTGGTAGTGGTTAGCCGCGTTGGCCAACCGCGACACCATGATCCGAATCAACCCTGCGGATCACCGGATGAATTGCGCTTGTAGCACTTGGATATGATCAAGGATCAACTGACACCCGGTGGCCAAGCCATCGGGTTTTTTTGTTGCATGAGCGGGCGATACCAAAGCTGCAATTGAGTGATGCACTGCAGAGATATCAAAAGAGGTATCCAACCAAGGTTCAGTAGCTCAAATGGAAGAGCGTCCGGCTGAAGACCGGAAGATGAGGATTCGATCACCTCCTGAACCACTTTGTATTTTGCTCAACCTTGTTTGTAATCAAGGCGGATTGAGTTATCGCGACGAAATCGCACCGTAAAGATTCCATAAGAAGTTGATTCGACGACGCGAGGTGCAGATGGGAGCACGCGTGGTTTGGGACCACGAGGTTGCGGGTTCGACTCCCGCGGCGTCGACTTAGGAAACGTGCTCGCAAGTCAATTGAGGGCTGTTTCTTACATGGCATGGCGTGTAGCTCAATGGTAGAGCGAGTGTCCTACAAACACTTTGTTGGAGGTTCGATTCCTCCCATGCCAATCATCGCGAAATTGGGGAATCCAGCTAATGGCCAAGCGGTCTGCCTTTGAAGCAGAAGATGGAGGTTCGAGTCCTTCTTCCCCAATTCGATTGATTAAGAGGATAACGTTTTCAGCTCCAGAGTCATTGATTCATGAGTTTTTCGCAGCCTAACTCGCAAATGCGTGATGCCTTGCGCCCGCGCTTGTGACTGTTGCGAAAACGATTGCGCAACAGCGGAGCAAACCTACGTTGTCGTTGATTGATCATGATTGGGTTGGTAGCTTGAGTGGTTAGAGCGGGTGCCTGTTAAGCACTAGGTCGTGGGTTCGAATCCCACCCAACCCTTTTCAAAGCTTTGATCCAATTCACCATGTGAAGCAGCAATAGTCCCGCACGTCGCCAATCAAAAATTCGATGGCAATCTGATTGCATTCAGGACGAACCCAACTTGCGTTTGCGATGTCCATTGAACAACGATTGTCTGCGGTTAGGACCCGCCATCGGATTACAAGACTAGCGGCATCACAAGCCGTCAGGTGAATCAAATTCGGGCAATTCATGTCAAGCAAAAAGTTGAATGCATGAATGAAGATTTGCTCACACTTTGCTGGGTCATGCCGTCTGTTGTTGTTGCCCGAGAAAATATAGTCTATGGTATCTATAGTGTGAAGGTTCGCATGCGACACTGTGAATGTCGAGGTGAAGGGTTCGATTCCCTCTAGGTACCCTGTGCTCAGGAAATGTTGCGGGTCGAAGTCCCAGTGGATTGGAGTCGTGGCTTGCCTCGGGATGACCCGATTTCCAACTTTGCGAAACTAGATAGACATAAACGAATCATGACTAGCAACTCAAATGTATTGAATCGACATGCGCTGGTGCTAAACCGTAGCTGGCAAGCGATCAACGTAATTACGGTTGCCCGCTCCCTGGCCATGGTCTACAGCAACGCGGCTCGGGTCGTTCATCCACATACTTTTCAACTGATGGATTGGGACGATTGGTCACGGCTGGAGCCAAGTGGGGATGAGCCGTTTGTACAGGCTGTAACGCAACGGTTTTGTGTTCCTGAAGTGGTGGCATTGAATCAATTCGATCTTGTGCCGATTTCGTCGGTTACTTTCAGCCGTCGAAATATTTTCAAGCGAGACCGATTCACTTGCCAATACTGTGGCCGCCAACCGGATGGAGATGAGTTGACGATCGACCATGTAGTGCCACGCTCACAAGGTGGCCCATCGACTTGGGAAAACTGCGTGTTGGCGTGCATGACCTGCAATAACGTCAAAGCAGACCGGACTCCACAACAAGCCAGAATGAAACTGCGTAAACAACCAGTTCGGCCTAAGTGGAATCCATCCTTCACGCGTACCTCGATTCGACTGGACAGTTGGCGCAACTTCATCAGTGAAGCGTACTGGAATGTTGAATTGGAGTAACGTCCAATCCACAATTGGACATCTCCACGATTGACCGATCGTCGCTTTAAAAAAATTGCTCCGCTACTCCACTGATGTGAACGCATCGCTGGATGGCGGGGCTCTTTTTATTGGTCGGCTTGATTTGCAACTCGAGTTCGGGCGATAATGCTTAGATCACAACGCAGCGTTCAGCCTTCGCTGCTAGGCCATTAAGCTGGTGCAAGTATCGATAACGTTAAGTGTTGACCTCAAGTATTGAACTTGGCTCAGTCATCAGCACCTTGCCAATTCTCGCATTGAGTTGATAAAACGTGTGCGGGTCGAGGTGGTCATGGTTTCGATCAGCCTTAATCCCCAGCCATACTGGACGAGCAATGTCTCTTTCAACGTTGACCAGTTGCATTTTAAGATTACTGAACGATATCCAGAATGACTATACAGAACTTTGAGAAATTGGGTGTTTTTTACTTGGGTAGGCAAATCGATGCCGACACGTTAGAGCCAACTGAAAATTTGCTCTTATATGATTCCAAAGACTTGACCACACATGCCGTGGTGGTGGGGATGACGGGTAGTGGCAAGACAGGTTTGTGTATCAATTTGTTGGAGGAAGCGGGCATCGATCGCATACCCGCGATTGTCATTGATCCAAAAGGAGACATCTCTAACTTACTCTTGACGTTTCCCGATCTGGAAACCAGTGACTTCCGACCTTGGGTTGATGAAGGGCAAGCCAGTCGCGCAGGTATGTCGGCGGACCAATTTGCTGCTGCCGAAGCCGCCAAGTGGCGAAAAGGTCTGGAGCGATGGGGGCAAGACGGTGACCGTATCCGCAAGTTGCGTGATACGGTCGATATCGATGTCTATACGCCGGGGAGCAACTCTGGTAAACCTCTGACCATTTTGAAGTCGATTTCGGCGCCAAGTGACGCAGTCTTACATGACTCCGATGCACTACGTGAAAGTATTCAATCAGCAGTTTCTGGTTTATTGGCGTTGTTAGGAATCGATGCCGATCCAGTTCGGAGCCGCGAGCATATCCTGATTTCGAATATACTCAATCTAGCTTGGAACCAGAGACGTGATCTTGATTTAGGGCGGTTAATCGGGGAAATACAGAATCCGCCATTTGATCGTGTGGGCATCATGGATTTGGATGTGTTTTTCCCGCTGAAGGACCGTATGGCTTTGGCCATGACCATCAATAATATGTTGGCCTCTCCTGCATTTTCCAGTTGGATGCAGGGCGAACCTCTCAACATTAAGCGGCTGCTGCATACCACTGACGGGAAACCGAGAATCTCGATCATTTCAATTAGTCACCTCGACGATAACGAGCGAATGTTTTTCGTGACGATCTTGTTGAATGAGGTGTTGAGTTGGATGCGCACGCAATCGGGTACGTCCAGTCTTCGCGCGATCCTTTATATGGATGAAGTCTTCGGCTACTTTCCTCCGTCCCGCAATCCCCCCTCGAAGCTGCCGATGTTAACGCTGTTGAAGCAGGCCAGAGCATTCGGTCTGGGGGTCGTGTTAGCCACGCAAAATCCAGTCGATTTGGATTACAAAGGTTTGTCCAACACCGGCACATGGTTTTTGGGAAGGCTGCAGACAGAGCGAGACAAGGCGCGCGTGCTCGACGGGTTGGAAGGAGCCGCAACCTCGACCGGTCGTGGATTCGATCGCAATCGTATGGACAAACTACTGTCCGGTTTGAAAGCCCGCATGTTCCTCATGAATAATGTGCATGAAGATCAACCCTGCTTGTTCGAGACGCGCTGGGCAATGAGCTACCTGCGCGGTCCTTTGACTCGGCAACAACTGCAGTCGCTCTGTAAGGAAAACCGTACCTATACAACGGAAGAACGCGAGGCCCAAACAGTTGAAGTTCAGCCGTCCCGCGAAACTGGAGCCTTTGCGAACAACTCCAGTGCTGTCGAATCTCTGATCAATTCAACTCAGTCAGCCATCGGCAGTGTTGCGGACGTTGATCCGCGCCAGTTGGTGCCGAGCACGGTTAAACAACGGTATGCTGAACTCAACGCGCGATTATTAACTAGCGATAAGCTCGTATACCGTCCGGCACTTTACGCCGCCTGCCGAGCGTTTTATTCGAACGCAACGCAGCGAATCAATTACCAGGATGAGAAGTACTTTTTGGTTGAGTATTGCGGAAACGAGCAAGACCTGCACATCTGGGATCACGCCACCCTGCTTTGTAAACCATTGCAATACGAATTGGAACCAACTGCAGCTGCAAAATTTGAACCACTTCCAGTTGCCTTCCAAAAACAAAAGCTGTTTGTTGACTGGGAAAAAGAACTAAAGAACGTTGTCTACCGCGATCATCCGCTGGAGTTATACCGGTGTGCCGATTTCCGATGCAATTCTTCGCCTGGTGAAACACTTGGGGATTTCAAGGTAAGACTTGAACAAGTGGTTTCGGAACATCGTGACTTGGAGACGGAGAAACTTCGCAAGAAATACGAAGCCAAATTCGTAAGAGTTCGTGACGAGATTCGACGTGCGGAATCGCGCCTTGAAACTGAAAGTTCGCGCTACAAAAGTCGCAAATTGGACTCAGCTTTGTCGGTGGGCACATCAATCTTGGGCGCATTGCTCGGTCGAAAAGCTGTTTCTAGCACCAGTGCACGCAGTGCTGCTTCGAGCGTGAAGACAGTGAATCGCGCGGCCAACCAGAAGGGCGAGGTAGAAAAAGCTCGTCAGTCACTACAAGACGCTCAAGAAAAATATAAAGCGCTCGAGGACGAATTCAATCGCGACGTCAATGAACTAGCTGAAAAACTGGTTGTCGAGTCGCTCAAAATCGATACGTTGAGTATTCAACCCAAGAAGACGGAGATAACGGTTCGTGAACTGGCATTGGTTTGGTTGCCTTGGAGGGTCAGTTCGACAGGCTTGTCGGAGCCGGTTTTTGACAAGGCCATCGCTTGATGGATTCATGATTCTTGCGATGCCCGTTTTATCGCTGCTTTCGCAAAATAGTCTCACCTGATGCATTTGTGGTTTTGTGCGAAAATCTAGGGACCAGCGAGTCAGGCTGCAGGCTTCGGTCTGCTAATCGACTCGCGCCGTGTAGATTGTTCGTACGCCCGCCTGATCGACGGATTGGAGTCCAGAAGTGACTCAAAAAAGTTCAAGTGCTCCTCAGGACCCTGGTTGAGATCGAGAAAGACAATATGTCGCTTCCCAACCTGACATAGACCGCAATCGGCTCCAACTAAGTTCTCGTAGCGTATGTCAATTCCTATCGCTTTTGCCAATCGTAGCCATTGTTCGAGTTTATCGATCTTATTCACGTTCTACATCCTTCGCGATTTTGGCGACGATTATAGGAAGTTCAAATTTAGAAACAACTGACATTTCGACGATACTCCAAATGATGGCACGCGTGCAGTTCAATACAACATGCCCAAAACATTTGTCGTTTGACAGAATATTACTGAATTTTAACTGAAGCTCGAAGTTTCCACATACCTTGCTTCAAGTCGATGTTCGGGCGCATGCGGCCCTGCACGATTTGAAAGAACTTGCCAAGTAATGAAATTAGGAAGAGGGCAAGATAGGTAATTTATCGCGACATGACAAACGGTACCAATAATACGTCTTCGATGCGTCCTGATGAAATGCTTGCATCAATTGAAAAGTTGCAAGAAGAGAATCTGGCGTTGAAACGAGCTTTGTGTGCGATGCAGCAATTCGTATCGTTAGGTGAGTTGGTCGGCACGACAACGCACGAGTTCAACAATGCTTTGATGACGATTATCAACTATGCTCGCATGGGGTTGCGGCATACGGATGAGGCTACTCGAACCAAAGCGCTGGAGAAAATTTTATGCGCCAGCGGACGCGCGAACAAGATTACAAACTCGGTCTTGGGCATGGCCCGCAATCGGGGGAATCGTTTTGAGACAACGTGTTTGGCAACCATTATCGAAGAGACGATGGTATTGCTTGAGCGGGAAATGCAAAAGTATCGTATCAGTGTTGACTACGAATTGGCATCAGTTCCGCAAGTCCGCGCGATTGGAAATCAAATTCATCAGGTATTGACCAATCTGTTAATCAACGCGCGGCAAGCCATGCGTGATGGTGGTCGAATCATCATCAAGTTGTCGTATGACGCTGAGGCGAATCTAGTCGATTTATGTGTGCGCGATTTTGGCACTGGAATTCCCGCCGAACAACTCCCCAAGGTTTTCGAATCTGGATTCACGACAAAGTCCGGTCGCGATGCATCAGGGAAGGGTGGGGCAGGGCTCGGATTGTTTGCGGTGCGCAATATCATTGACGAACATGGCGGCAAAATCCGCGTTGAAAGCACGCCGGGAGTCGGCACGGCATTCACCATTCGATTACCGGCAATCAACAAGACCGTTGCCGGTCCCATCCCGCTGACCACTTCAAATGAAAACGTACATCACCCGACGTTGTCGCCCGTGATCGACAATTGGAATCCGGCATTCTAGTTAGTTCCTTTGCGGCCGGTAGCGCGTCACAATTCCGCTGGATAATTCTGGAAAACAAGCCCACCGTTTCGCATTCGGGCTATGGTTTTTGGCAGCGTGGACAAAAAAAAGTAGAGCGCTGGGCTTGGACAATCCGCACAATCTTCTGGCGTTTGCAGCGGCTGCACAACTCATCATCCCGGTCATAAACTCGATGATGATTTTGGTATCGACCTGGCTCGTTCAATGCCGTTCGAAATGTGCCATCATTTAATGATGAGCCTTCATATTTGATGGCTTCTCGCAAGATCACGCTGACTTGGCGGTAGATGCGTGACCATTGCTGCTTGGTCAGTTGATTGCAGGCTGTTCTTGGGTCGACCTTGGCAACGAACAGAATTTCGGACGCATAAATATTGCCGATGCCCGCAAGCGCCTTTTGATCCAACAAACCGACTTTGATCGGAATTGATCGCTTACCTAGCTTAGACATCAATTGTTGCTGAGAGATCGTTAAAGCGTCTGGTCCCAGGCGTGACTCATCGAAACGATTGGCAAATTCACGTGGTTGATAGAGAGTCAGCGTACTTAGCCCGCGACGGTCCCAAACGAGCAAGTCAGGATGGTTGGTTTTAAAGCGGAAACGCAACCGCACATGCTCCAATGATGGCGGCTCAGCCAGCGTCACCAGACCAGTCATGCGTGGCTCAAAAACAATTATTTGCTGGTTCGCCAATTCGAAAATTAGCCGTTTGCCAATCCGGTCGATGCGAGTGATCTTTTGCTGATGGACTCGTCGCTGTAACGTTGAGAATCGGGGCTTAATGCTGATCGGCTTCTTGGCACATTTTTCCAGCAAAAGCAATTCGATCGTATGCCCGGTGACCGTCTCGATGCCGCGACGCATGGTTTCGACTTCCGGTAACTCAGGCACGCGTGCGACCTAGCCTTTCCGCTCGTTGTTCAACGACTTTTGACTTGTGCAGCAATCCATTCGTAGACGATTTCTAACGCCTTGGGCGCGAACGTTTCTTCAATTACTGCATATTCCGATCCAGCACCGGTTTCCGCGGTTTGAAAAAGGTGGTTCAGCCCTTCGAGCTTTCGCACTTCGAAATGCGGATTCTCACCCTTGGTCAATGCATTTTCGATCGCTTGGAGATTGATGTCTGCATCGACTTGCACGTCTTTCGATCCAATCAGAGCCAAGACGGGGCATTTAACTTTGGCTAAGTCTTCAGCAGGATCGTATTTCAAAAAGAAACGCGTCCACTCACCATCGAGACCACGCATGGTGGCAATCATCGCTTGTGCCACGGCTTTATCAATGTCCGTTGATTCTGAAGCCACAGCCATTAACGCTTTGGCCAGTTCTTTGACTTCCTCGTCGTCAGCCTCGTCTCGCGGTTGTTTAAGTTGTGCATTCACAAATGCTTCCACGAACGCGGTTTGAGCTTCCAAAACCGAAGGCGAGACATTCGCTAAACGGCTCCCTTCGTAGGTCTGTTTCTTGATGATTTCAGCACCAGGTACCCCGGGTCCCGCCAACTTCACAATGAAGGCAACATCCGTATTTCGGGCGGCGACCATCGATGCGATATAACCTCCCTCACTATGACCGATCAGCCCGATGCGCCTGGCATCAATGCGGGAGTGTTGCTTCAGGTAGTTGATGGCTGCTTCGACATCGTTGGCAAAGTTCTCAGAAGTGGCGGTGAAAAAATTGCCCGTCGATCCAGCGACTCCACGATCATCATAGCGCAAAACAGCAATTCCTCTGCGCGACAAATAGTCGGCAATAACCCAAAAGGGCTTATGTCCAAATATCGTCTCATCACGATCTTGGGGGCCTGAGCCGGTTATGAGAATCACTGCAGGAAGTGGACTGTCGAGCTTGGGCAAGGTCAAAGTGCCTGCGAGGGACACTGACTCATTTTCGTTTTCGAATTCAACTTCTTCGACATCATACGGAAATTCAGGTTGCGGAGTCTGAGGTCGGTCAAGCTTCATCTCCGTTTGCGTTTCGGTCAGTGGTACCTTATCGAAATTCAGCTCAATTCGATTTGGACCCTGTTTCCAAGTTCCATTCAATCGCGTCTTAGACTCATCGTAGGTGCCGACGTAATTGGCACCGCTTAAGTTCAAATCGAATTCTAAGCCATCGTCAAGTTGCCTAACCTCAAGCAACAAGCCCATAATGTTTTCCGAAAATGAATCTAGCTTACCCGTGACCTCGCCAGCTTCATTTCGAAATAGACGCACTTGGAAATCAAACGACTGCGGGCCAGCCAGCATCGTGCCGCGCCAAGTCTCAAAATGGGTGACTGCGCTAGGCGGAGTGGCACGCTTCATCGAAAGGGCGTGGTCGCCGCCTTGCGAAAAGGTCCCCTCCAAAGTTTCTCCATCCGCCGCGATGCGGGCCGTATAACGGGCAAACACCTTGTTCATTCTCAAGGTGAGCGTGCCGGATTCAACGGTTGCGCGATCGATGTCTATCTCAGCATTACCTTGTGAGACGCTGATCAAATTGCCAACCAGTTCCCCCGCTTCATTCTTTTCTAAATGCAACTCAAGCACCAATTCGATATTAGCAATCGCCAAAGTTCCGCGCCAAAATCCGACGAACTTATCCACATCTGACGTCTGGCTGAAAACTTTGCCCCCGGACACGCAGTACATCAACAACAAGAACAATGTACAAGCAAATTTTGCTCCAGACATGTTTATTGCACTTTCTTAGAAAAACCTTTAGTGAAGGAAAAACGATTCACCGCGCGATAGCGAATCAAGTTTCGAACGAAAAATTAGTCCGAATTTTCGATGCTGAGAAGTAACTCGTAAGTACCAAGCCTGCGCGGCTTACGAGCGTTCCGTAACCCTCCAATTTTTTAGACGAGCGGCAAGAAAATTCAAACTACGTAGCAACGTCTCTCCGAGACGTTGAAACAATCCCCAGAAAGATTCGACGACAAATAAACGTGTGAAACCTTGCCTGCCCCTCACTTTAGCAGTCCGCGCAGCAAAGCGATACTATGCCTAAAACGAGGGATAACTGCGATCAATTGCATCGTCCTAGCGAACTCGGCATCCACCCAGTGAGACAGTTAGGAGTGCTCAAATTGTCTATATAATCCGGCAACTCAAGCCAAACTCAACTCAAACGTAGCCTATTTGACTGATTGACCAGAACACGATTATCGATTCACTAGATCAAATCGATCCAAATTCATTACCTTATTCCACGCTCGCACGAAATCATTGGCAAATTTCTTGCTTGAATCGGCACATGCGTAGACTTCGGCAATCGCCCGCAGCTGCGAGTTGGAACCGAACACTAGATCCACGGAGGTTGCGTTCCATTTGACGACTCCCGTTTTGCGATCAACGCCTTCGAATAGATGGGGGCACTGAGTTGACTTGCGCCACTCCATGCTCATATCAAGCAAATTAACGAAGAAATCATTGGTTAACGCGCCCGGACGTTGCGTCAAAATTCCTAAATTGGAGGAACCAACATTGGCATTCAGCGCACGCATTCCGCCAATCAGTACGGTCATTTCCGGAGCGGTCAAAGTTAACAAATGTGCTTTGTCAACCAGCAGTTCTTCCGCCGAGCGATCGAGTCCGTGGCGGCAGTAGTTGCGGAAGCCATCCGCGACCGGTTCTAGCACTGCAAACGAATCGGCATCCGTCATTTCATCCGTTGCATCGGTTCGGCCGGGTGCGAAGGGAACTACGATTTCGTGTCCAGCGACTTTGGCCGCCTTTTCAATGGCCGCACAGCCGCCCAGCACAATCAAATCGGCAAGCGATACTTTTTTTCCATCGGAACGGGACAGATTAAACTCAGCTTGGATCCTTTCTAGCACTGCAAGGATTTTTGCAAGTTCAGCTGGCTGGTTGACGTCCCAATTCTTCTGTGGTGCCAGACGGATACGCGCCCCGTTAGCTCCTCCGCGCTTATCCGTACCGCGAAACGTTGCCGCCGACGCCCAAGCGGTTGTCACGAGTTGCGAAACCGACAGACCTGAGCTAAGCAACTTGGTCTTGAGTTGTGCAATATCCTGGTTATCAACCAGCGGATGATCTACGGCCGGGACGGGATCCTGCCAAATCTGCGCTTCTGGAACCAATGGTCCCAAGCAACGCGCGACGGGGCCCATGTCTCGATGCGTCAGCTTGAACCAAGCTCGCGCGAAAGCATCGGCAAATTGATCTGGATTCTCATAAAAACGGCGAGAAATCGGCTCGTAGATTGGATCCAAACGCAACGAAAGGTCAGTCGTCAACATCATTGGGGCATTGCGCTTTGATGGGTCATACGCGTCAGGTACTAGACCATCGCCCGCGCCACCTTTGGGTGTCCATTGCCAACATCCGCCCGGGCCCTTAATCAATTCCCACTCGAACTCAAAGAGATGTTCAAAATAATCGTTTGACCATTTGGTAGGCGTCTTCGTCCAAGCTCCTTCAAGGCCACTGCTGATTGTGTCAGCGCCTTTGCCAGTGCCATAACTGTTTTTCCATCCCAATCCCATTTCTTCCAAAGGGGCACCTTCAGGTTCCGGTCCAACATACTTACTGGCATCCGCAGCTCCATGAACCTTACCGAACGTGTGGCCACCGGCGATCAAGGCAACGGTTTCCTCATCATTCATGGCCATTCGCGCGAACGTCTCGCGAATGTCGCGCGCCGCGGCTAACGGGTCGGGTTTTCCGTTCGGGCCTTCCGGGTTGACGTAAATTAATCCCATCTGCACCGCCCCGAGTGGATTCTCTAATTCACGGTCCCCGGAATAGCGTTTATCGCCAAGCCATTCACTCTCCGGGCCCCAGTAAATATCCCCCTCCGGTTCCCACACATCCTCGCGGCCACCTGCAAATCCCAGAGTTTTGAAGCCCATCGATTCCAATGCACAATTGCCCGTGAAAATCATAAGGTCGGCCCAGGAAATCTTGTTGCCGTATTTCTGTTTCAACGGCCATAACAACCGCCGCGCTTTATCCAGGTTCGCGTTGTCTGGCCAACTATTCAGTGGCGCGAAACGTAAAGTCCCGGAAGCAGCTCCACCCCGGCCATCGGCGATACGGTACGTGCCAGCGCTATGCCATGCCATGCGAATAAAGAGTGGGCCATAGTGACCCCAATCGGCTGGCCACCAATCCTGTGAACTGGTCATCAATTCGAACAAGTCTTTTTTCAATGCGTCCAGATCGAGTGATTTGAAGGCTTCCGCATAATTGAAATCAGGGTCCAGCGGGCTGCAGAGATTGGAATTCTGATGCAGGATTTGCAGATTAAGTTGCTCTGGCCACCAATCTCGATTCGACCAGGCACCGGCAGCCGTATGGCGTGCACGTGCCCCGTTAAGTACTGGGCATTTCGTTTCCGTATTCATAAGTTCCTCCAAGTAAGATTCAATTGCGTACTTCCGCTGTTGTTGACCTCGACCTAATGTTTTGCCAAACGGCACGCCGATCTCGCTCGGCTCTCCTGTCGAAGTCATCACAGGTAGGATTGCGTTACATATCGATGCGGTAGGCGCCGCCAACACCGTCGCTAGGTTTGCTCTGTAAAACGGCTGCGTCGCTGACTAGGTCTCATGGGATATCGGCCAGCTAGTCAGCGCTTCTGCCGCCATCCATGATACTATTTTTCCAACATCCTGACGGCGCCCCGCACAACAAATAAACAAGGCTTGGGGTCCACATGAACCCCAAGCATTTTCTCTTTAGGCGCAAATTCGCGACAAAAAAAACGTTCCTAAACCTATTCCGATTTGGGGCTCGATGAAGTGTTCCACTGAGCATGAGAAACGTCGAACCGGTCCAAATTCATAACCTTCGTCCAAGCCGATACGAAGTCGTGCACAAATTTTTCTTTCGCGTCGTTGCTCGCGTAGACTTCAGCGATCGCTCGCAGTTGTGAGTTCGAACCAAATACCAGATCGACTCTGGTCGCACTCCACTTCACCTGGTCCGAGCCATGATCGAATCCATAAAACACGTTCTCGTCGGAATCAGACTTTCTCCATTCAGTTCCCATGTCGAGCAAATTGACAAAAAAGTCGTTGGACAACGTTCCGGGCTGGGTCGTAAATACCCCATGTTTGCCATCCGCGTAGTTCGCGCCCAAGACTCGCAAACCGCCGAGCAGCACGGTCATCTCTGGTGCGGACAGCGTCAGTAATTGAGCGCGATCGACCAACAAATGTTCGGGACGGCCTGTGGCTTTAGATCCGTAATAATTGCGGAAGCCGTCAGCCAGCGGTTCCAGATAGCCATACGAGTCGACCTCTGTCATCTCTTGTGTCGCATCAGTTCGTCCGGGCACGAACGGGACCACAACGTCGTGGCCAGCTTTGTTCGCAGCTGCCTCGACCGCTGCGCAACCGCCGAGGACAATCAAATCTGCCAACGAGACTTTTTTCTGGCCATTGCTCGCGCGATTGAAGTCCTCTTGAATCTTCTGCAATGTGCCGAGCACACGATCCAATTCGGTCGGCTGATTGACTTCCCAGTGCTTTGCCGGAGCGAGACGAATTCGAGCACCATTAGCGCCACCACGCTTGTCAGAGCCACGGAAAGTCGATGCCGAAGCCCAAGCTGTAGTAACCAAATCCGCGATCGAAAGCCCGGAATCGAGCAACCTTTTCTTCAGTTTTGCGATGTCGTGGTCATCGATTAGTGCATGATCAACCTCTGGCACCGGATCTTGCCAAAGTTGTGGCGGTGGTACGTCCGTGCCGAGCAAGCGGCTGTGAGGTCCCATGTCGCGGTGCGTCAGCTTATACCATGCACTTGCAAATGCTCTGGCAAACTCCTCAGGATTTTCGTGAAATCGCTTGGCAATCTTTGAATATTCAGGATCGAATTTCAATGCCAAATCCGTCGTGAACATAATTGGCGCGTGCGATTTGTTCGGATCATGCGCGTCCGGAACAAGGTTGCCTGCATTCGGATCGGTTGGCACCCATTGCCATGCGCCAGCCGGGCTTTTCACAAGATCCCAGTGGAACCCGAACAGGTTGTCAAAGTAGCCACTCGACCATTGAGTCGGCGTCGATGTCCACGCACCTTCCAATCCGCTGGTGATCGTGTCCCCGGCTTTTCCGGAACCATATCGGCTAATCCAACCTAGTCCCTGTTTCTCAATTCCGGCGGCTTCAGGTTCCGGACCGACGTTCCCGTCTGGGTTGGCGGCACCGTGGGCCTTGCCAAACGTGTGCCCACCCGCGATTAGCGCTACGGTCTCTTCGTCATTCATGGCCATCCGACCGAACGTTTCTCGGATATCTTTGGCTGCGGCTAAGGCAATGGGTTCGCCGTTGGGACCCTCTGGGTTGACATAAATCAAGCCCATTTGCACAGCGGCCAAAGGGTTTTCAAGTTGGCGTTCGCTGTGATACCGCTTGTCACCCAACCACTCACTTTCCGGTCCCCAATAAATGTCCTCTTGCGGTTCCCAAACGTCTTCGCGACCACCAGCAAAACCCAGGGTTTGGAAGCCCATCGATTCCAATGCGACATTCCCTGTGAGCACCATCAAATCGGCCCAAGAGATCTTGTTGCCATATTTTTGTTTGATGGGCCAAAGCAGGCGACGCGCCTTGTCCAAGTTGGCATTGTCGGGCCAACTGTTCAACGGTGCAAATCGTTGTGTCCCGTAACCAGCGCCTCCACGTCCATCGTGAACGCGATAGGTTCCGGCACTATGCCATGCCATGCGTATGAAAAGCGGCCCATAGTGTCCCCAATCGGCTGGCCACCAATCCTGAGAATCGGTCATTAGTGCTCGCAGGTCCTGTTTCAGCTCTGCGAGATCGAGTTTATTGAACTCATCTGCATAGTTGAATTCAGCACCCATCGGGTTCCCCCTTGTCGAGTTCTGATGAAGAATCTGCAGGTTTAATTGTTCAGGCCACCAATCGCGCGTCGTCATCGAACCCGCTGTCACGTTGCTCCCGTGCCTGCCCATTTGCTGCTTGTCATCTGAACCTGCAACGTGCTTCGCAACAGATGCCGACACCTGCGCGGTTGCTCCAGTGATCGGACATGTCGCGATATTCTCATCCTGCGCATTTGCACGATTGCCGGTCGTAAGCCAGCCACCGATCAGCAGTATTGACCAAGTGGCCAACTTAGGGAATTTCGCAAGTAACGCAGCGGTGCGATTGTATTTTCGGCGGCCACCGAATTGTTTTCTTATGTTGTTGATTGAAAAATCAAACCACATGATAGACTCCTTATGGTTAACAATATTGAAGTTCGAATTGGTACGTGGGTCGCGCCTCGCATCGTTTCGAATTTGGTTTGCTGTTCCGTAGAACCAAAGATCGCTCGGCGACGACTCAGCTATTTTCATGTCGATGGTTTGGGCTGGCTTGTTCCGTCAAGCAGTCGGGGCAGGTGCCCCAGAAGATGACCTCTGCTTCGTCAATCTGGAACCCAGATTGATTCGCAGCAGATAGGCACGGCTTCTCGCCCACAGCGCAATCGACATCAGCCGTCATGCCGCATTGGCGACAAATGATGTGATGATGGTTGTCGCCAACACGAGTTTCAAACAGAGCTGGCGAACCCGCCGGCTGAATTCGGCGAATCAAGCCGTTGTCGACCATCAGCTTCAGCGCATCGTATACCGATTGCTTCGAAATCGCGCCAATTTTGGCACGCACAGCATCAGCAACCTGGTCAGCCGTCGAATGCGGACTCTCGACGACCGCTCGCAGCACCGCCAACCGTTGAGCGGTTACCTGAACACCGAATTTCCGTAAGTTTTCTGCCAGATCACCTTTCATCTCCTTGTTTCTATCGCATTAATGGACTTTGTCAATAGTTAGACTGAATCCAAATCAAGATCGCCAATTTTGCGGCAGAAATGAGTAAATTGGTTCACTGTTAGGCGCGAAGGCGTTTGCTGAATTGAACGAAAAAAGGAAAAAAGGACAGAAGCTACAAGGCCCTTATCGCCTGCTCAGTCTGCTGAGGCGTTTCGATCCGCAGACTGGTGATCAGCTGCCACTCAATCGGTTGATCGACGTCATTAGGCCTTCTTTTTCGAACCTCGCTTGGGTGCCGACTGATCCGATTTCGGCGCGATCGTTACAGGCCGCCGGAATTAGCAGTGGAGGCTTACGGGAGACTGTCAAGCAAAGTGCCAATGCGGTGTTCCTGTCGTTTATCAAGCAGATTGACATGCTGAACTTCATCTACGAACCACCGACTCACCATGGAACCTAGACCTCGAAGTCCAAACTAAAAAATCGTTCATTCGGGGCAAGATTCCGCCATTCTTCTTGACTCGGCTCACCCACTCATCCACAATTCGCGAGTCTAAAGATGTGCGCAATCATAAACGAGCGGTCTAGTAATCGGTTGGGTTCGCATATTGAATGAAGAATGCAGCCAAAATACGCAGCTTAGTGCCAGCCATGAATCCTTTTCTGACTTACTTTGTCTTATCAATCGTCGCTTCGGTCGTGTGGACTTTCCTTTTGCTGAAAGCGAAGCAGTTGAATCGACAATCCCTGGGATTGGCTGGTGCCTATGTTGCTAGCCTGGTTTTGGCGTCACTCGGGCAGGCCGAGGCCTTCGCTTGGCTTTGGAAATTTCACCAGCTTATGATGTTTGTCTGGTTGATCGCCATTATTCTATTGGTGGCCGCTGCTGCCGCCACTTGGAGTGTGAGACAACCGCTGCGGTTGCCTCTTGTTTTCTGTGTAGTGATTATAATCGTCGCCAATGTTGTCGCAGTTCTTCATTTCCTTTGGCTCGCCACAGTTAGTCCAGCAGGAGTGTGATTGAACACTTGGCAGGCTGAACGCGGAAACGGCGATAGTTCTGCTCTGTAGAAAACCCACGAGATCACAAAGAGAATCATGATGTTGTGTGTCTGCGTTTTCAAGTACATGTCGCGACACTGACTCCAGTAGTTTCGTCCACTGGTTGCCGTTGCCTGCCTTCTTTTGATCATACTGATTACGGTTTCACACTGCCAACGCTGTCCATACTTTTCTTTGTTCAACCTGATTTGCATGCGACGCCTGCGCCGCGAGAATCAAATGATGGCTGACATCGCACACAATTCCAACTTTGGGAAACCGCGCATCGGTCGTTGTTCGCCAGAGATTCTGCTCACGTGAGCATCGTTTTACGTAGTAAGAACTGCAATGCCGCGCTTGCACACCCGTCGAGTCAATCGCCGCCAGCTTGACTGTTTTCTTGCGTCCTATGGCTAGCTTTAAGGTCGATCCAATCAGGTGCCCAACGCCCCTCCGCTAGAGCGATCTCCTGGCGGCTTTCTGCAGGGTGGTAAAGTGCGGAACTTTTGTCAAGCCAAT
>CALMEE010000087.1 GCA_937862885.1 uncultured Planctomycetaceae bacterium | reverse complement strand
TTCTCATTTGTCGATGCAATAATCAGACCAATTTTTCAAATGCGCTGGCCCTGATCTACGCCTGTTGGACAACCACCGCATCGACATGTGCGAGCAGATTGGCAAAAGGGAACACCTTATTTGGCCGAGCGAACTGAGACTTTGCGGCACATAGTGGCACTGAAGGACGTCAAGGCCGGATCAGAGTTTCGTCAAATTCTCGCCTGCTTCGATACCTGGGGGAAAACTCTCGCGAATGGAGCACCCCAACATCGCCAGCGTGAGAGATGCAGGATTAACCGAATCTGAGCGCCCATCTTCGCTATAAATCTTGTTCGGGAAACAGAGATCACTGACAAGGCAACCAGCAATACCTTGATTCGGATTCACGCCTGAAGCTGTTTTAGGCGGTATGTGGAACCGTTCAACACTCGAATCCGATGGGAACTATTCACCGCGACTTCAGGCCTTCGCATGTGCCTTTTGTAGTCTATTCGCAGTTGATGTCAAAAGCCGTTGCGTTAGACATCGTTTGAGCACCGAGGTTGATTGATGTTGGCGGATATATCCCATAAAACCGTTTGATAAAGTGCCGCCCGCGTTTACCGGCCAAATGCGATTCCCAACCCCAACGGCGCATTAGACGATCGGAGATTCGCTCGTTGGTCACGTGCGCTAAGATCGCGTCGCTTCGTTTGATCCTGGCAACTTCATCCAGCGCCACCATAGCACAACGCAATGTTGCCATCGTCGTACCCAATGTGGATTCGATGAATTTCAGTGCGAGGTAGCTTTTGTGCCCAACCGGCTGATTGAAGTAAACCCGGCAGCGGTCAATGACCGTCCGCGAGTTTGGCAGAGCGGTTGTCCAGGCGGCCTCAGTCGCTGAAATCAATTTTGGCCACGGTTTGAATTTCAACGAGACAAACTGCCCTTGTCTGGTTTCAATCACACCATAGGCGCGCCTCCTGATCACATCTTGATTGGCAGCAAGATCAGTTATCGTTGTGAATAGCATGACTTAGTTAATCCTCAATCTAAACATTATCGCGGTGCAACGAGACCGAACAATTCGCACCGCATTAAATTCTGGTCCGTGGTTATGCGGCGTCGCGAAACAAACGAGCCTTGATCGAACCCCAAACGAACAGCAAAACTCCCATCAAGAAAAGTGCTCCCCCCACGATGATGAGCAACACGGAACCCAAGGAAAATATTCCGTCGGCCGCCCAATCGTGCCATAAGCTATGCCAGCTAAACAAAACAAACACTGCCGCGATACAAAGATAAGGGCCGAAGGCGATTCGCTGTTCGCCCGTTGAAATTAAGATGGCAAGTGCCACCAAAATCGAAGCGAACGGAGCAAACGCGAATACCAACAAAGCTGATTGCCATCCGAGGGCAGCTCCAATCATGCCCATAAGGGTGACGTCACCGAACCCCATGGCTTCGACGCCGAGCGCCTGACCCGCAATGATGCGAACAACCCACGTCAATCCAGCACCAAAGGCCAACCCCAAGATCGAACTGAACAAGGCATCCCAGCGAGCCTCACCAAGTCCCCACACCAATACAAGCCCAGCCAACAAGAATATCCAAACGACGCCAATCATGCGGTGGTAGACGGTCAGGCCACGTTCCCGTACGCGGAGCGGATTGGGCTTGCGCCTCGGGCGAGGAAACAACGTCGCAAAATAAAACTTTACTGCAGCGAGCAGACCCCAACGCAGCGTATTGAAAGTTGGTAACAGGGCAACGCACCAAATCGTGGCAATCGTCAAAGCGACTGCCAAGCCGTTGATGGAATGGTGCCAGTCGGTGAGCGGTAATGGCGAGTTGAAATGCAAAGCAGTAATCTCTCGCCCAGCAATCCCAGTGTCGACGACCGGCAAGCGACTTGCCGGAAAGCTCGCGGCGACGGCCAGAGAAAATAATGTTCCCGGAATCGTCACCCAATCGGGAATGGTCTGCTCATCAAAGTCAATGAATGTGGCGATGGCCAATAACAACATAACAACGCTGTGAAATATAAACCATGTCCACAGCCACATCGACACAACCTGTTGCTCAGGGCGCGTTACTCGTTCGGTGCCTCCAATCAAGAGGCCGTTCATGTATAAATGGTAGATCCACGCCAACGCGAGGGCCGAAACCATCTCGATGAGCATTGGCCTAATCCAAAACGCTCGCCCGAAAATATGGCTTTCGCGGCGCAGCCGCAGCCAACCAAAGATCGGAATCCGATCAAGCCAATTGCGAGGCACGCAAGCCTCGGGAACGGAAGACCACGGGCTGATCAAGCGTTTATTGAATCCGCAGCGATAGATTCCATAGTTGATCGCGGCACCGGCGATCGAACCGAGCAGCATCAGAACCAGATTAACTAGAACGAATTGGAGATCCAGCAAATCAAGTCTCCTACTTTTACAACCACTCAATTTGACGAAAATTATGGAACCAGCGAAGTTCGACGTCGCTTTTGTCGGGCGATGAATTCTGCTCGTGAATCGCGTTGCAAGGCGGAAAATCCCCGCGCGTCGCCCAGCGAGTTTTATCGATCGGCTGCAAAGTTCGTCGAACCAAGACCAGCAAAAGCTGACGAGTTCCTGTCAGCCAAAGCGATGAGGATGATGTGCTTACAGACCATTGAAAATTTTCGCTCGCACCAGCGATTGGAGAGAGCCGAATTCCAGAGGCTACATTCACTTGCTAGGGTCTATTCTTGGTATCGACAGCCTGGTACCATTTCACGATTCGTTGGGCAATATCTTCAGGACTAAGATTTGTGGTCTCGACGCTGTAATCGGCACAAGCCGCATAAAGCGGGCGCCTGGTCTGCATGATAGACTCAATCTCATCTGCAACAGGTTGATCGGTCAGGGCGGGCCGAAGCAGTTCGTTCAGTGGGTCATTGTTCATACGGTGCAGAGTTTCGGTCTCGTTGGCGTGCAGCCAGACGCAAGAACCATGAGTCCGCAGCAGGTCCCGATTATCGGCTCGTAAAACCGCCCCTCCGCCCAGTGCGATCACAGCTGGATGCTGATCACAAAGCTGCTGCAAACACCGGGTTTCGGCATCACGAAAAAAAGACTCGCCATGCTCACGAAAAATTTGTTGAATCGAACGATCGAGAGAGAGCGTGATCTGATCATCCAAATCATAAAATTGCTTGCCGAGCAACTGGGCCAATAATTTGCCGACCGTTGTCTTGCCCGCCGCGCGAAAGCCAATCAAAAAAAGATGCTGGGGCATGGTCGACTACGCATAAAAAAGAAACTTGCCACGTGCATTCACGTAAAAAGACCACGCTCGAACGCACCATCGATGAATCGCACGAAGTACCAAGGTATCGCCGACGCAACACCTGCCTCGCGCTAGTAACGGGCCGCGCTTGTGGCGCGCTTGATCACGCTACGCAACAAGTTCAGATCGGCATCGTGACCTGTGAAAAGTTTGAATTGTTTTGCCGCTTGACGTACGAACATATCGACCCCTGTAATCACGCCGCAGCCCACCTGGCGCGCGTATTTCACAAGCAACGTTTGTTCCGGGTTGTAAATGCAATCAAAAACGACGGAGTGGCGATCCAGCCAACTCAACTCCATTGGCGATTCATCGAGATTCGGGTGCATGCCAACAGGCGTGCAATTAATCAATATTTCGTAATTGAAGTTTTGGCGAACTGGCCAGTCAATCGTCTTGCAACCAATAAACCTCGCTAAATCCGCGCCCTTTCGATAGTCGCGGGCAGTGATCGTCACGTTGGCACCAGCGGCATGCAGGCCGTAAGCAATCGCTCTGGCGGCTCCTCCGGCACCCAATATCAAGACCGATATCCCTTGCAAAGGATCCTTGTCCACGGAATCTGCAAAATAACTCTTTAAACTCTCGATCGCTGCATCACAGTCTGTGTTGTACGCAGCCACTTTTTCGCCATTAAAGACTAAGGTGTTCGCTGCTCGAATCCCAACGACGCTGTCATGGAGTTTGTTCGCATACTTCAACACCTTTTCTTTGTGTGGAATCGTGACGCTCAGACCATGGACTTGCAATTCAAGGCATCCCTGAATGAATGGCCCGAGCGATCCTTCGGGTACACGGAATGGCAGGTACACGTAGTCAAGATTCTGGTCGAGTAGGCATGTGTTATGAATCAAGGGGCTTAAACTGTGAGCAATCGGATCGCCAATCACGCCCAAAATTTTTGTTTCGCTGGTGATTTTGTCGTAATGAAACTGCGTGTTCATCTCCTCATAAGTAAGCATACCGGGCGCTAACAGGCGATCTGGATTGAAGGTGGCGTACGTGAGCGGCGATCCGAAGCGGCCACACAATATTCTGGATGGCATACCCATTTCGCCCATGCAAAAGGCAACCGTAGGAATGCTGTTCTTAGTGCGGCAAATGTTCAGTGTTTTGAAATTGTCGACAGGATCATTGGCCATCGTCGCGATTTTGATCATGTCTGGGTCGAGCAACGCCATTTGCTCATGAATTGTTTCAAGGTTGTCGGGAGTCTCGTGAAAGTTATGGTAGCTCACAATCCGTTTCGTTGTTCCGTAACGCGGAATGGTCCCGGCAATATCAATCTCTAGATCAACATAATCGACGCCATCAGCAATGGCAGTCCGCAGCAAATAGAGTCGTTCTTGCTCGCTTCGTTGCCAGCGGCCTCCCTCTTGGACTCGACGGCATGTGGCGATGACTGGGCAATAACGGTTTTCCAAGATGCGTCGCATATTGACGGGGCGGCGAATATAGTCAAGTCGCAATTCAACTAGCTTGATTCCCATTTCGGCGACGTGTTTATATTCTGCCATCAACATGCGATGGCGGCCTCGTCCAATGCTGACACAAATCATGCGAATCCACAATTGCGGGCTAAAGTTGAATTATTAATCGGTTGAACAAATGGATTTACCAACTAGCTGTAAGCGCAAACCTCGATTTCGAGAACATTATTTCACATGATTCGGGGCGCGTAAATCCAATGTGATCCGATATTCATCGTTCGAAATCCACGACCGATCGCTGAAAATCACGCCGATCTAATTGCGCCCCGAGGAACCAACGAACTGGTCGATTAATTTCAAAAGCGCAATTTCAATTTTGACTTAGAGTTGCCCCCAAATCAAATCCGTTTAAACCGCTTATCCAATTCTTCTCGTGAAAAAATCAATGCAGTCGGCCGTCCATGCGGACAATGATGGGCATTCTGGCACAATTCGCGGTGTTGCAACAGCGCTTCGATTTCTTCCGCAGACAATTTATCTCCTGCCTTTACAGCCGCTTTGCATGAAATCATATGTAACAATTCGTCGATGACGTCTGCTTCGGAAACGGATCCCGGTGAATTCAATAATGTCTCAATTACTCCCCGCAATATCTCCGCCGGGCTTTGCTTGGCAAGCATAGCTGGATAGGCTTGAATCAAAACGGTATCACCTCCGAATGGTTCAACCACGATACCGATCGTTGCAAGTTGAGCCTGAACATCAAGCACGATGGCCGCTTCGGCCGGAGTCAAATCGACGGGCTGCGGAACCAGAAGCCGTTGTGACTCCAACTTGCCTTGCGCCACTCTTTGACGCAGTTGTTCATAGATTACTCGTTCGTGCAACGCGTGCTGGTCGATCACCACAATTCCTTCCTCGGATTGCGTGACCAAGTACCGATTATGGATTTGAATGCCGCCGGAGGCCGCCCGCAGGTTTTTCGAGCCAGCGTGCAGGTTGTCGTCGTGCGTCCGTTCGATCGAATCCAATTCGTTCGATAACTGTGGATGCTGGTGCTGATTCCAATGACTAGGTTGGGGTACTGGTTGGCCGAACGCATCGTGTGTATGCGAGTGTGGGCGTGGCATATCAACTGCGGAGTAAGGCATGCCACTCAACTGATCCGCGGACGGCAAAGCTTGTGCTTGAAAATTCCCGCTCGGTTGGGCCGCGTTGGGGTTGCGTGGCCCACTTGTCCAATCGTAGTCGAATTTCTGAGCCGGCAATCCCAACTTGCGCTGTTGTGGGTTGGGCCCTAATTCGCTGGACGTCCAAGCTTCCCCGGATGGTAGTGGCGGGCTTTTGATGGCCGTTTGTCCGACCGCGTGATTTCTGGCTGCTGCTGTTCCTGATGGATCATCGAGGTTTTGCAAGTTTTGTCGGGCGGTAAGATCCGTTGTCAGGAACTTATTGCGAATCGTGCCCAGGAGTTGGCTGTAAATACGGCTGCCGTCTTGAAACCGCACCTCAAGTTTGCATGGATGCACGTTCACGTCAACACGATCGGCTTCCATCGATAATTTCAAGAAACAGATCGGTTGCCTGCCGCTCAGCAGCAATCCTCGGTAAGCCTCGCTTAAAGCGTGCTGCAACGATCGATCGCGAATGCATCGCCCATTCAGAAATAAATATTGCATGCGGTTGTGGGCGCGGCTGTGCAGCGGATCGACGACAAAACCGGCCAGCGATACGCCATCGATCTCACTTGACACCGGGATCAACGCCTCGCCCAACTCATGACCAAAGAAACCAGCAATCCGCGATTCCCAATTCAAAACCGCAGGGAGGTCGTACACCAATTTTTCGTTATGCTTTAACGTGAAGTGAACCCCTGGGTTGGCCAACGCGATTCGAGTAAACGCTTCCGCAACGTGGCCAAATTCCGTCTGGCTGGTTTTGAGGAACTTGCGCCTTACCGGAGTGTTAAAAAACAGCTGTTCGACAACCACGGTGGTGCCGACCGGCCCAGCACACGGGCGAATATCACACAATTGTCCACCCTGCACTTCCAGTTCGTATGCGCATTCCGAATCCACTGTACGGCTCTGCAAGCGAAAGCGGCTGATTTCAGCAATCGAGGCGAGAGCTTCACCTCTGAATCCGAGTGATTTTACGTCGAATAGATCGTCCGCATCTCGGATTTTGCTGGTGGCATGTGAAGCGACGGCCAGATTCAAGTCATCGCAATGAATGCCACAGCCATCATCAGTCACCTGAATCAAATCGGTTCCACCATTCGCGACTTGCACATCGATGCGCGACGCATCGGCATCAATCGCGTTCTCCAACAACTCCTTCACGATACTGGCCGGACGCTCGATGACTTCGCCGGCAGCGATCTTATTGATGACGCTATTGGATAGTTGCTTGATGCGTACCGGGAGCGGATGAGCATCGTGTTTGACTTGAACGACATCATCCATTTCCGCCACTCCATTCCTTAATTGAATTCATATTCCTTGAGTTTGCGGTACAGATTTCGCGCGCTGATTCCTAGAATCTTCGCCGTTTCTTCTCGATTGCCGCCAGCCAAGACAAGTGATTGTTCGATTGCCCATCGCTCGATTTCTTTCAGCGACTTGCCGACTAGTTGTGAATCAGCCAGGCCGGATTGCGTACCACGATTCCAGGTGGCGTCAGTATCCGTCGCTGTTTTGCCGTCGGCTACTAGGTCGTGATTAGCGTGCTCGTAGAGTTCAGGTGATAAATCGTCAAGGTCGAGCACATCATCAATATCCAGTACCACCATGCTTTCAACGACATGTTTCAGTTGGCGTACATTGCCAGACCATTCAAATTCGTGCATCCACTTCCGCAACTTGGGTGTAAACGACTTGACCGCTTTCCCGTTCTGTTTGTTCGCCATTTTTCTGAAGTGATCCGCCAGTGGGATGATGTCTTCGCGGCGTTCCCTCAGTGGATCGAGATGAATGGTAACAACATTCAAGCGGTAATAAAGGTCTTTGCGAAATTTGCCATCCTGCACATCTTTTTCCAAGTTTTGATTGGTGGCAGCGATCACGCGTACGTTCACCGGAATCGGTTTATTCTCGCCGACGCGCGTGATTTTCCTCTCTTCCAACACACGCAGAAACTTGATTTGAGTTGGCATCGGCATATCGCCGACTTCATCGAGGAACAACGTACCGCCATCAGCGTATTGGAACTTTCCTTCGCGGTCCCCGATGGCGTCGGTAAAGGCACCTTTGACATGGCCAAAAAGTTCGCTTTCCACTAGGTGTTCAGCGACCGCACCTGTGTTGATCGCCACGAAGGGTTTGTGTTTTCGCGGGCTGTTTTGATGAATGGCTTGAGCAACCACGTCTTTTCCCGTCCCGGTTTCGCCAGTGATCAAGACACCGACGTCGGTGGGCGCAATTCTCTTCAGCCGGTCAATGAGACCGCGCATCGATTCGCTGGCATAAACAAAATTCTCAAACCCAAATTTCTCATCGAGCCGACGATGCAATTCAATATTTTGATTTTTTAGTTCGATCGCCTCGATCGCGCGCGTCACAACAGTTTGCAACCGCTTTTGTGTCACCGGCTTTTCAACAAACGTGTACGCTCCCGTTTCCATGGCCTGTACTGCCAGAGAAACAGTGGCATGTCCAGTAACCATAATGACCAGCGCGTCTGGCAACATCTCCTTGGCCAGCTTCAGAATTTTCATCCCATCAACCTCGTTCATAACCAAGTCAGTTATGATCAGGTCAAAGATTCCGTTTTTGATTTCTGCGGCCCCCTGCGGTCCTGAAGCGGCAATCGTCACCTTCAGACCAATTCGCGCCAAGGTTTCAGCCATCCCTTCAGCTAAATCCCGATCGTTGTCAACCAACAAAATGCGCACCGATGCGGGATTAAAACTGTCGATTATCGAGTTCGGATTTGAATCTGGGTCACGCATAATCAGAATCATACCTGTTGACCAAAAAAAGGTACAGATGGCAGCTGTTTTAAGGGATTGGCTTGCGACACAATTAACCTAAGAAAAAGCTGTCCAGACGCGCAAGAAAAGCGCGGGAGGATCGGACATTTCGCTTAGCCTGAGTAGTTTGGCATCGACAACTTGTGTTCCGATCTGGACAATACCTTCGCCAACGACGTTCCCCGCGCATCTGTTAGCGAGATAGGCGAAAAGTGCGTGTTGCAAGACGATGTCGACACGGCGACTGCGAACGTCGAGTTAGCTTGTTGTGTCAGGTACGCGTATGACTGAATCGGCGCGTCCGAATCGAGTATGTGCATCGCTCCAGATGTAAACATACAAGCGTTTGTCATTTCGAAATTTGCGATTGGAGTTTGACCGCTGACGTGGCTACGAACGAAGAACTTTGCGAACTTGCCGCCCAGTGCTGGTTTTTGACGGGCGCTACTGCCAGCGGCAAGACAACGTTGGGTATCAAATTAGCTCAAGAGTTAAATGGTGAAATTATCGCCTTGGATTCAATGACCGTTTACCGCGGAATGGATATCGGTACGGCCAAACCGACCTTAGAGCAGCGAGCAGCGGTTCCCCATCATTTGATCGATGTCTGTGAACCAACGGAATTGTTCAGTGTCTCGATGTACCGGGAATTGGCGACTCAGGCCATCCGAGAAATATTGGATCGAGGTCGGGTGGCCGTCTTCGTGGGGGGCACGGCGCTTTACCTGAAAGCGATGCTGCGCGGTTTGTTTCAGGGACCGCCAGCGGATTGGGATTTTCGCCGCGAGGTGGAGCAAGAGGTTGAGTCTACCGGCTTAGAAGCACTGTACAAGCGGCTGCAGGTTGTCGATCCTGTTTCCGCACACAAACTGCAACCAACCGATCAGAGACGCATCATTCGCGCGTTGGAAGTTAAACGAATCACGGGCATTCCATTGAGTCACTGGCAACAAGAATTTGACGTCGGAAGATCGGCGGACGAGTGCAAAGTATTCGCCATCCGCCATCCGCGTGCCAAGCTGCACGAGCGTATTGCTGAACGTGTCCATTGGATGCTACGCCATGGTCTAATTGACGAAGTCAAAGGGCTGCTTGAACGATACGGAGCGTTGCACAAGACAGCTTCACAGGCTGTGGGGTACAAAGAGGTAATCGATTATTTGGCCGACAAGCTTTCGCTGGATGAACTGAATGAGCGCATTGTTGTGCGTACTCGCCGATTTGTCCGGCACCAGGAAACATGGTTTCGAGGCATGTCCGAATGTCGTATGATTGATGTCCCAGCAGAGAACGACTCAGAGCAGCTTGTTGAGCGGATTATTGAGTTGGGGAAGGCAGCTGCTCCGCGACAACACCGTTCAGTCTGAATGCCGCATGAGACTGGCCATCGGTTGCCACGCTGTCCAGTCTGTTAGACAGTTGGGTGGTGCCAGACAGTTTGTACCGCGCGGTCGTGTCTCTGTTTCGGTGTTCCAGCAAATCAGTTTTCCAAGACAGTTATCGTATTTCATTCAGGAGTGGTTTTAGGTGTTACGAACACATAAGTGTGGACAATTGCGAGCAGATCATGCAGGCCAAACCGTTACGTTATGCGGCTGGGTTCATAATTTGCGAGATTTTGGCGGTGCGAAGTTTATTGTGCTGCGCGATCGATGGGGCATCGTGCAAGTGACGGTTGCCCCCGAGTCACCTGAATCCACACGGCGAGTTGCCGAAGAACTGCGCGATGAATTCGTTGTTCAAGTTACCGGCTTAGTTGCCACGAGACCGGAAGGTCAGGCAAATCCAAAAATGGCGACTGGTGAAATCGAGATTCGCGCAAATTCATTGGTGATATTGAATCGCAGTGAAGTCCCCCCGTTTACCCCCAGCCAAATTGAAACTCCCAATGAGGACCTGCGTCTCAAATATCGTTATTTGGATTTGCGCCGTAAAGGTATGCAAGATTCGCTTTTGTTGCGTCACCGATTAGTGAAGTCGATTCGAGATTATTTTGACGAATTGGAGTTCGTTGAAGTCGAAACGCCGATCTTGGGAAAGAGCACGCCTGAAGGTGCGCGGGACTATTTGGTGCCGAGTCGCGTGCACCCGGGGAGTTTTTACGCATTGCCGCAATCCCCGCAGATCTACAAACAGCTGATGATGATCGCCGGATACGATCGCTACATTCAAATTGCTCGTTGTTTTCGCGACGAGGATTTGCGCGCTGACCGCCAACCGGAATTCACGCAACTCGATATGGAAATGTCGTTTGTTGAGGCAGAAGATATTCTCACGACCATCGATGGATTGATGCAGCGACTCGTGCGCGACTTGCGCGGTGAGGAATTGCAATTGCCGTTGCCGCGGATGACGTACGACGAAGCCATGCGCCGCTTTGGTCACGATGCACCTGATTTGCGTTTCGGCATGGAACTCGTTGACTGTACGCATTTGGCGGCAAAAGCCGATTTTCGCGTATTCAGGTCGGTCGCGGAGGCCGGAAATAAAGTGCGTGGCATCAACGTCAAAGGGGCGGCTGAAAAATTTTCAAGAAAGCGCATCGATGAATTGACAACCTATGTGCAAGAAGACTTCGGAGCCAAAGGATTGGCTTGGTTCAAAGTTGAAGCTGGTACGCTTAACTCGCCGATTGCCAAGAACTTTTCAGCAAGCCTGTTGCAGGAATTTAAACAAGCAATGGGGGGTGAAGACGGCGACATGTTGTTATTTGTTGCCGATACTTGGGAAATTAGCTGCAAAGCCCTCAATGGATTACGTCGTCGTTTGGGAGCTGAATTGCAACTGTACGATCCGAATCAATTGCACTTGTCGTGGGTCGTGGAGTTTCCAATGTTTGAGTATGATCCAGCAGAGCAACGTTGGAACGCGATGCACCATCCTTTTACGGCCCCGCGCCCGCAAGATTTGGCCAATCTCAAGCAGGCTCCCGGCGACGCGCGGGCTGTCGCCTACGACTTGATCATCAATGGGTTTGAGGCTGGGGGCGGAACCATCAGGATTCATGACGCATCGACTCAGCAAGTCGTCTTCGAACTGTTGGGGATGGACGCCGCCACGAGCAAAGATCGATTCGGATTTTTGTTGGACGCCTTGAGCTATGGAGCACCCCCCCATGGTGGGATTGCATTGGGCGTTGATCGACTTGCGATGTTGTTTGCCGGTCTGGACAATATTCGCGACTGTATCGCTTTTCCGAAAACTGCTCGGGCGTCGGATCTCATGAGCGGCGCGCCAAGCGCCGTTGAGGAAAAACAGTTAAAAGAACTGAGCCTGCTGCTTGCGAAGAAGTAGGCATGTAGTTATTATCGGCTTTGGATTCTCGCTTTGGCAAACACCCGCTGGCCATGGCGTTACCCGCCCCAATTCTTTTCAACTTTTTTGTCGGAGGATTTCGTGTCGATTACTTTTTCCTGTTCGAGTTGCGGAAAAATGTTGCGCACACCAGCCGGATCGACCGGAAAATCGTGTAAGTGTCCGGCTTGTGGAACAGCCAACAAGATTCCGGACCCAAATACTCAGAACGAAAGCGACCAAGATTTTCCGCTCGATATACCAGATCCGCTGGGCAATCCATATTCCGCCCCGGTGAATCCGTACCAGCAAGGACCAAGTTATGGCAGCAATCCGTATCAGGCACCCGGACCGAAGGGCCCGACCGTTATTATTCAGCAATCAACAAGCCCAGCGGCCGGTGTCTCGTTAGGTTTGGGAATAGGCAGTTTGGTTATCGTGATGACCTGTTGTTTGTGCTATGGATTGTTGTCTCCAATTGGCCTGACTTTAGGTATCATTGGCTTGGTGTTGGCGAGGGGCGAAGCAAAGCGAATGCGCGAGCGAAAGCTTGCACCCAACGCGATCGTACAAACCGGGCAAGTCCTAAGTATCGTGGGGATTGTGTTGAATGCCCTGGTTCTGATTTCAGCTATTGTGTTACTTTTGTTGGGTACTATTGGCGCGATGAACGATCAACCGAACTTCCGCAATCGCAGGTTCTGAGTCCCAGGCATTCGCAAGGCATCTTGCATGGTGGATGTTCCCGGCATCGATATTTGCCGTTCTGCAACCATCAAGAATACAGTAAACTCATCGCTTCTATTAAGTTCTCTATTTGTCGGCCCATAGCCCCGAATTCGCTCAGCGGGCAAAAATTGCAGTTATGCATACCATAATTGATCGGGACATAAAGATGCCGGTCAAAACTGGGTCCGCTGACTTGTTCGATTGACGCGGGAACACAGGGCGAATCGGCCAGGAGCCAGCAATTTGCCATTTGTCATTACAGATCATCTATGAAACGTTTTGCGCTTGTATTCAAGTCTTCCATCGGCAAAAAGTTTATTGCCGCAATCACGGGTCTAATTCTCTTTGGATTCCTGATCGGGCACATGGCCGGCAACCTCAAGGTTTTTACTGGCTCGACAGAAGCGGGAGTGCCTCATATCGACGAATATGGTCACGCGTTGCGTGAACTGGGTAGCCCATTTGTTCCGCGAGAATTCGTATTGTGGGGTGCGCGAACTGTGCTATTGGTGAGCTTGGTTTTCCATATAGTTGTCGTGATCCAATTAGCCCGTCAAAGCGCGGCGGCCAGGCCCCTGCCCTATGTCAGGAACCGCCAGAGAGCAGCCTCGCTGCCGGCGCGTTGGATGATGTACTCCGGGATGCTGATTTTGGCGTTTGTGATCTTCCACATTCTGCATTTTACGACGGGGACCATCAAATTAGGGACGTTTGAACATGGCTATATCTACAGCAATCTACACAGTTCATTCAGCAAGCTGCCAGTAGCTGCGATCTACATTGCCATGATGATTGCATTAGGATTTCACATGTTTCATGGAGTGTGGAGTTTATTTCAGACTCTTGGGTTAGATAATCCCGATCGCAACCGCGCGTTGCGTTGGTTCGCGATTTCCGCAACGCTTGTCATCGCATTGGGATTTGTGATGGTGCCGGTCTCCTTTGTACTAGGAATCATGCCCGATCCAGTTGAGTATGCGGTGCAACTGCTGAACGAAAAGTGAATTCAGTTAGAGAGTTGAAAAACTCGGCCAGCGACCGCGTGGCTGCTGACGCCGCATGGCGAAACAAGTTACTCAAGAACAACCAGGTCAATTAAGAGAATAAAACGGCTAGACATGTTAACGCTGAATGCCAACTTGCCGACGGGGCCGATACAGGACGCATGGACAAACCATAAGAACAATCTCAAATTAGTTGGACCGAAGAACCGTCCGAAGTTCAAGATCATTGTCGTGGGGACTGGGTTGGCTGGCGCGGCCGCCGCTGCCTCACTCGGCGCAATGGGTTATCAGGTTGATTGCTTTTGTTTTCAAGACTCACCCCGTCGAGCACACAGTATTGCCGCGCAGGGAGGCGTCAACGCTTCCAAGAATTATCGAAATGACGGCGATTCTACTTGGCGGTTGTTCACCGACACGATTAAGGGAGGCGACTATCGTGCACGTGAGGCTAACGTTTATCGTCTAGCGGAGTTGAGTACTGCCATTATCGATCAGGCAGTTGCTCAAGGTGTACCGTTCGCCAGGGAGTATGGAGGTAAGCTCGCGAATCGCTCGTTCGGAGGAGTGCTGGTTGAACGAACGTTTTATTGCCGGGGTGAAACGGGGCAACAATTGTTACTCGGATGTTATCAAGCACTTGCGGAACAAATCGGGAAGAAGCAAGTAGCGATGTACAATCGAAGCGAATTGCTGGATCTCGTTGTTCACGAAGGGATTTGCCGTGGCATTGTCGCGCGGGATTTGGAATCGGGTCAAATTAAATCCTTTACCGCCGATGCCGTCGTGCTGGCGACTGGGGGATATGGAAACGTCTATCACCTTTCCACAAATGCCAAAGGCTGTAATGTCACGGCCGCGTATCGTGCCTTCAAACGCGGAGCTGGTTTTGCCAATCCGTGTTTCACGCAAATACACCCCACATCGATTCCCAACGCCGGAGATTATCAATCCAAACTGACGTTGATGAGCGAGTCTTTGCGCAACGATGGCAGGATTTGGGTACCCAGGAATCCTGGTGACAAACGTTTGCCAGCCGATATCCCCGAGGCTGATCGCTTTTACTATTTGGAGGAGCGCTACCCTGCCTTTGGCAACCTGGTCCCGCGAGATGTCGCAGCGAGGAACGCCAAAGAAGTTTGTGACCGCGGAATCGGAGTTGGCCCAACGGGGTATGGCGTTTATCTGGACTTTGCCGACGCCATTAAGCGGAATGGTGTCCATGCCGTCAAGTCGAAGTATGCCAACTTGTTCGAAATGTATCATCGCATTACGGATGAAGACCCAATAAAAACGCCGATGCGAATTTACCCTGCCGTTCATTACACGATGGGCGGGTTATGGGTGGATTACAATTTGATGACGACGCTGCCCGGGCTATTTGCGATCGGAGAAGCAAATTTTGCTGATCATGGCGCCAATCGATTAGGTGCGAGTTCGCTGATGCAATGTCTAGCGGATGGATATTTCATTTTACCCGTGACGATCGGAGATTATTTGGCGAAGTATGGGTTACAACATCGCTTGAAATCCACGGAACCGGTTTTCCAGGAAACAGAAAAGGAAGCAGCTTCCCGAGTCCAGCGGCTCCTATCAATCAAGGGAAAAAGGACGGTTTCTGATTTTCATCGGGAACTCGGAAAAATCATGTGGAATGATTGCGGAATATCGCGCAGTCAATCATCGCTTGAACATGGTTTGCAGGCAATTCCGCAGTTACGGGAAGAATTCTACCGACACGTTAATGTGCCCGGCTCCCATGATCATCTCAACCAATCATTGGAACATGCGGGCCGCGTTGCCGACTTCCTTGAGTTTGGTGAGTTGATGTGCCAAGATGCGTTGCTGCGCGATGAATCATGCGGTTGCCATTTTCGCGAAGAGCACCAGACAGAAGACAACGAAGCGAAACGCAATGACGACGAATACACGTTTGTGTCCGTGTTTGAATATAAAGGAGAAGGAGCAAAACCGGAATTGCACAAAGAACCGCTCGAGTTCAAAGCGTTCCCTCTGGCACAACGAAACTACAAGTGACTGGGAGGCGGGATTGGCTCCATGATTGAGACGGAAATGCAATACCGAATGGCTATCCAGCAATTTCAAATTTCAACTATGCGATACTTTCTTGCCGGTGCAAAATCGGTTAAGACTCGTGCTTGGAGAGGGCTTATCCTCGCCATACGCCAGGTCCATGTGAGCCCCTTGAAGTTATTACAACTTGAAACCAAAGCATAGACGGAACAGGAATCGCAATTACAACGAATGGGCGGCCAACCGCAAAATGAAAGAGATGCTTCAATGAAGATACGCGTGCATGTGTGGCGTCAAGAAAACCGTAGCGACACAGGAAAAATGGAAACCTACACGGTTGATGGTGTCCTGCCCGACATGTCATTTTTGGAAATGATGGATCACCTGAACGAACAATTGCTCAGCCAGGGTAACCGCCCGGTGGCTTTTGATCATGACTGTCGCGAAGGCGTTTGCGGCATGTGCTCGATGGTAATCAACGGAGAAGCCCATGGTCCGATGCAGGAGACAACAACCTGCCAATTGTACATGAGGCATTTCGAAGACGGTGCTGACATTTACGTGGAGCCCTGGCGGTCTCGAGCGTTTCCAGTGATTCAGGACTTGATGGTCGATCGCAGTGCCTTTGACCGCATTATCGAAGCGGGCGGTTATATCAGCAATCATTCAGGACCAAAACCGGAGCCAAATTCGATGCCGATCGCGCCCGAAGTTGCAGAACAGGCGCTCGATGCAGCGACCTGCATCGGTTGCGGCGCGTGCGTCGCCGCCTGTCCGAACGGCTCGGCCATGCTGTTTACAGCTGCCAAAGTGACGCATTTGGGCTTATTGCCCCAAGGACAACCGGAGCGTTATTTGCGAGCTAAGTCCATGGTTGAGAAAATGGAAGAAGAAGGTTTTGGCTCTTGTCGTAACTATGCAGAATGTGAAGCGCAATGTCCCAAAGGCATTAGCATCGCCTTCATCGGTCGGTTAAATGCTGATTATTTGCGAGCAACGTTGCTCGAGCCCATGGATCGCCGCGGAAAAATGGAGGCTCAGTGATCGCGGGCGGCTACAAAAGGCCTTGGTGCCCGTCCGGCATTAACTGAGTCTGTCGGAGTTCGTTTTGGACTCGTGAAATCGACTCGAAACGAGTTGATCGCAACGAAAAGCCGCTCAAGTGTCTTCATTGAGTTGCTGGCGATACTCTGTGGCCAAAGACAAATATTTCAATGTCGAGGATGAGTCACGGTTGCCTGAGTTCTCCGGCTGTACACTGACTTAATTGCATTGCACCATATCGATCGGACAATGTGGCACGATTCTGCACAAAGGTTGGTAAGTATTCCCCTGTTGAGGCTTGCTCGCGCTTGCGAAATCGGGCAAATTGTTGTTAACGGCTGGTTGGAGACCACGCAACTTACCAGGAGTCGCCTATGCGCTTTCCACTCTATTGGAAACAAGTTGAAAACGAGAAACGAACGGTTTCGGCGCGAGGTTGGTCTGACCGAAGTCTGGAGGAGGCTCAGCGGAATGCGGAACAGCGGCTTGCACGAATATTGACGGCCCTTCAGTCAAATCGAGTTGATACGCTGCGGCGGGATTATCAGTATGTCATCGACAATAATATTTGCGAGTTCGTCGTCGAGCGAATTCACGATTCTGCTGGACATGAAATCGCCGTAATTTCCCGGAACGCTTATGGTTCGCTGATTCTCAACACGCCGAAGCTGATGATGGTCGACATCGACACCGATCCCCAGCCACAGAAACCAACTGGTTTATTCGGCAAGTTGTTTGGCAATCGCAATAGGGAGCCGCGATCCCAAGAGGACGAACTGGAGCGATTGCGGCATTGGCAACTAGAGCATGCGGACTATTCGCTACGCGTCTATCGAACGGCAGCGGGCTTGCGAGCAATTGTTCCCAATCGCGATATCGATGCCATCGATGAGCACCTGTTACAGCTTATGATTGAGATGGGAAGCGATCCACTGTACCGAGAATTATGCCGCTCGCAAAAATGTTTTCGCGCGCGTCTCATGCCCAAACCTTGGCGTGTTGCCATCGATTACCCGCCGCGAAAATTTCCGTTTGCCAGTGAACAGGACGAGCTGGAATTCAACGCTTGGTTCGAGCGCTATTTGATTGCCTGCAGAGGTTATAACGTTTGCCAGCTGATTACAACGCTTGGTTCCAGGGAAACGACGCCAGTTTCCGAACAACTAATCGAATTGCATGACAGATTTTGTTGTGGTGATGCAGGTTTTAAACTTGCTTGACATGAATCATGGTCGAACCACAATTTGATGAAGCGTCAGACTTGTTCCACTATCGGCTTAGTGGCGATTAACCGATAATAGGGCATGCGGATAATGGGTAGATAAGGGATTTTGCAGCGGCCTTCCAAGAGATCCTGCTTAGCAAAATGATGCAGAAGAAACGGTAAGTGATCCTTGTCGGGAAAGACGTTATCCGTGGCAAACCACGTCGGCCAGAAATTTCGTGTGAACCAACGATGTTGGACTAGCCCCTCCGCGGCGTGTTTTCGCGATACGTAGAAATCGACGATCCCGATCGTGCCTCCCGGTTTCAATATTCGCTTGGCGTTTTCGATGGCCGCAAACCAATTGGGAATCATGGTTAGAGAATAAGAAAACGTGACAACGTCCGCGAAGCCTTCGGGAGGCGTGTAGGTCGTGGCGTCGGCTTCTACTGCTTCGGCATTAGTCCAGCCACGGGCTGCAAAGCGTTGTCTAGCGATGTTCAACAAGGAGGTGGACAGATCGATGACGTAGATTTTTTTCAGTTCATGAATCCGCTCGCTGAGGTTCTCTAGGTTCCAGCCAGTCCCTCCTCCAAAATCAACCCACACGCCTTGAGGTGGAACCGGGAGCTTGTGCCATAATTCCTCGCGGCCCGTCAGTAACTTCTTGCGAAACTCGTCATAGTCCTTGGCCTGCGCGGAATAAAAATTTTCCATTCGCTCGGAATGGGTTCGCCCTTTGCCGCGCTTAAATAGCATGTGAAAAATTACTCTGAAATCGCGCAATAGACCCATAACGGACTCAAACTCTTTTTGCCAGCACAACAGTGGCAATCGTTAAATTAACAAGTCGGCAATATAGAAACTCGCGTAGGTATGCACGCGATCTTGAGGATGAAGTTCTCTAGCCAATTCTTCGTGATACTTTAAGAGTGATTCGAGCGATACTTGACGGCCTTGAACATTAACGTTAACCGCATTTAGGTAATCCGTGCGCAAGCCGCCGCTCCGCCAAATCAAACGGCTATTGGGCGCCGCCCGATCCACGATGGCCTGCCATTCCGATTCCAATAGCGGAAAGAAATGATCGCACAACCAATCCATGTGATCTAGCAGCACGAAACGCGAGATGGTGCCTTGGTGTTTTTCCAGGAAACCTTGAATCGAATCGGTGTAGGTTGTCAAACGGTTGACTAACCCTTCTTTGAGTCGGCAGAAATTTTCCTCTTTTAGATACTCTGGACAACAGTCCCGAGTGTATTTTCCATCCATGTATAAACGCCAGAAATAGTTCTCTTTCAGAGGCAGATCGTGAAACACTCCCTTGACGCAATCCTGAATATACTTAACGATCCCACCTTCGTAGTAATTTTCCAGTTGTCTCTTTTGTGCTCTGGGAATGCCTAGCATCGACAAGATCGTATCCCGATTCATTGTGAACTTGACGAGTCCAGTCCAGAATTTATCGTACAACTTGCTCGTGTAAATTTGTTGCTGTTCCTCCAGCGTTTTCGCGCTGATCATGGCATCCAAATAGGGACGAACTTTGATGAAGCGGTCGGTATAGACCTTCATCATCCTGGCAAATGTTCCAGATGTGCCGCGAAAGTAGAACGATCGCCGGCGATTTCCAAACCACTTGATGCGACGATCCCAAAATGCGCGCGAGCGTTCAGGCAGGTCATTGCGGAGTTGGCTTTCGTAGATTTTTCTTGCGTTCGGTAGGTAGCCTTCACCAAACATCTGGAAAAACTTGTCGAACTCCAGATTGCGAATTCCCGCCAACTTCAGATCAAGCAACGCATTCTGCCGAGGATTCATGTCGACCGCATACACATGATTGGGAGACATCAGCGTATAGTCCAATGCGTTGCAACCCGCCGACGTTATGACCACGATATTGTCATCAGGGCCAATATTTAGAGCGACTCGGTCCAGTCGCGGATCTTCCCAACACGTATTGTAAACCAAATTGTTGCGGTGAACCGTATTAAATACCCGATTGCTTACCCAATTGAAGATCGATTTTTTGAGTACGGGTCGGGTTTCCGCCATAGTTTGCTCAGTCAACGCCTTGACATTTAAGAAGTTTGGAAAGGCCTCCATTCTATCAAGGGGGAATGATTTGAAAAATGGGTAGGTTTGAATGGCGATGTATCTGCCCTAATCGACAACTTCGAGGTTAATCGACGGCCCAGATTCGTAAGCAAATATTTCGACTCCGAGTTTCAAGGTGGTCGACCCCAATCTTCAACCAGTTTTGAATTCCGCTGCTCGAAAATACGAGGTAACCTAAGCGAGAAAACTCGACAATACGAGAACTCCGCTATGCATGTCACCTAGCAGAGATGAAGATGGTCGGATGCTGTGGTAAGTCCGAGCTGCAGTGAGTCGAAAGACAGGCGTCAATCCTCTACGGAATACTCTTGCATTCGGCGGCGACGCCGACGCTTTCGCGAATACTCGCCTTCGTCAAGCCAGTACCCCCCCAATACCTTGTAGCAGGTGAGAATGACTAAGGCCCCGGCTGTGCCAACGAAAAACCCTTTAACGCTTACAGGTTGAATCGTCTCCTCCCAGTAAAAGTATTTGAGCAAAGCGCAGCCAATCAAAGTTCCGACAATACCCATCAAGACCACGGCAACCGAGCCACCAGGGTCGCGCCCAGGCATTAGCGCTTTTGCGGTTAAGCCAACAACCGTTCCAAATCCAATCCAGGTCAACGCCAGGTTGATATACGCTTGAAATTGCTCTAGATCCATGAATGGTCATCCCCTCAGTTTTGGGCTGAATCGATTGAGTTTCTACCGGATGGGCCTGCACCCTGAAACTCTATAAACACTCACCAAGTTTCGTAGTCTATCAGAACATCCTTAAATTCCCCAAGATCATTTTGGCTCGAATTGTGGGGTGTACATGCCAGCTTTTCCCATAGCCCGGAAATGGCTGAGCAGAACAATGAGAGACTCCCGGCGAGTAGCCGCAAGACCCGCCACTTAGCAATCGCCCTGAAATAACTTCCGTGTCTGTTGTTTTCTAGTCAGTCGCAGGCGAACTAAAGTTTTCGCAAGACTTTCTGGCCCGCAGGCCTGTGGCTGACGGTTAACCGAAGTGTGTTTCAGACAAAAACCGGGACCGTCTTTTGCAACACGTCCTGCGGTTCAAAGCCGTGGATGATTGCATTTCTTTATTGCTTTATTATGTTGTTGGCGATCTGCGTAATTCGGACTAAATCAGCGTCTTGAGGGTTCGCGTAGATGGATTTAGCTTTTCGTAGTCCAAGTTTCAAAATCTTGCGACCAGCGGCTTCGTCATCTTGCTCGGCCGTTTTTGCCGCGTCAGCCAATGCCTGGGCCACAAACGCGATGGCCAGATTCTTGGGGAAATCACCCAGGAAATCCTCGCATTCAACATCTCCAGTCGTGGATCTTGTGTTGCGTTCGGTCGCTATTGAAACTTGCTTTGCGCTGATGTCAAGCTGTTGACACAATGTTTTATCTGTGCTGCTCATAGCGTCAGAAAAGTTGAGTTTCACATCTAAAGATTCTGGTAGCGACTTGCCAGAGAATTCAAGCAACACAACTTGTGTCGCACCTTGGCTCATGTTCTCCAAGGGCAACTCAAATTGGTATGACTTCAATTGCGGTTCATAGCCGAAGACACGCGGCTTTGATTTCTTATCAAAACCGTCTACGGTCAGTTTAAGATTCCTGACAGCCGGGATCAAAAGACTTTCGATTTCGGTAATGAAACATTTGGTAAGGTCTTCTCGATCATCGACAAAGTGCACAGCGCCACGACCGGCCGAAGCCAATTCGCGCAAGAGGTTGTGATTCAGATCATCGCCGACGCCGATCGTGGATAGATCAATGCCGCGTTGATTGTAGAGGGCTGACTCAGCCGCGATCGCCTTGGGATCCGTTTGCCCCACATTGGCGATGCCATCCGTTAACAAAATTACCCGATTGGAACGGCGGGGACAAAAGTTCTCCAATGCCATCTGATACCCGAGCATCAAACCGCCGTGGAGGTTGGTGCTGCTTGTCGGGCGTAGCGAATTGATGGCCGTTTGGATACGAGCTTGATCGGTTTTGCCACATGCTGGTAGCAATACTTCAGCAGAACTACTAAATGTAACGAGTGTCACACGATCATTAGCACGAAGTCGTTCGACCATCATGGACAACCCGTGACGCACTCGTTCGATTCGATTGCCAACGGCCATTGAACCGCTGGTGTCGATAACCAATACGAGATTGAGCGGCTGAGCATTGCCTTGATCGAAGGTGCGCGGTGTGGCCAAGCCAATTTGCACATAATGCTTGCCCTCATGCGTCAGTTGTTTCAAGTCGAGCGACAGTCGTTGCCCGTCTGATGGGTGCGGCAACAAATGCTCATGGTAATTGATGAATTCAGACACTCGAATCGAGTCTGCCGATGGAAAGAGCCCTGCCCGCATCATGCCCACGGACATACTGGACATCCCCAACTGTGCTAAACTCGTTTGCGATGCGAAGCTGCAAATCGCAAAGCAAATCAAAAACAAGCATAGACTAGTTTTCATCGTTGTTTTCCCGGTAATTTAAGTTTTCAAGTTGAACACGTAGGCGAACTAATTGTCGTTGTAGATCAGCATATTCCGTTTCTTGTTTGCGAAGGCTCTCAGAAACTCCCAGCTCACGCGCCGTTTGCAGTCGTTCCAAACGACTCTCCAGTTGTCTTAATTTCGTTACGCTCGAGCGTGTAGCCGCAGCTTCGGAAAGCAACTGATCGACGAGCAGGAGTTGGGCTTCCTTTTCCGCCAGCGATAAAGTCAACTCGCCGTTTACACCAGCACCTGCACGCATCGTCTCGAATTGTTGCTGTTTTTCTAGCAAACGTAGTTCAGCCATAACGACCGCGTTTTCGGCATCGGCGAGTTCAACCGATGTTATAGATCCGCTGTCGTAAAGCTTAATCTTCTTCTCCAGCGATTGATTTGCCGTTTGCAATAGCCGATTCAATTTCTCAATTTGGGTGTTCATAAGTTGCAACAACTTCTCGTCTGTGTAGGCCGCGCGTGCTGAGGCGTCTCGCCGCGCTTCCAGTCCAGTAATTTCAATCATCAGTGCGACGCGCCGTGTAACCAGCGCGCTGATCAAATTAGTGTCGTAAATGACTTGTTTTCTCGATAGCTCTTCGTTCAATGCATCAATTTGAATTTGAATTGACTGTTCGATTTCTGGAATCTCGTCAAATTGGACCTGGAATCTTGCACGCGCTAAGCCCTCGGATTCCAGTGACCATTGCAGCCACTCGAATTTCTGTTGCAAGGCCGTCGTCTCCACTTTTGTTTCTAATTCCGCTTGCTCTTTTGGCGTGGTCACCGATTGCGCAAAACTCGCGGAAGAATGCGGCCAATAAAACATTGTGGTTGCGAACATAAATAGTGATATGGAAAAACGCATGATTGTCCCTCGACTAGAAACGGATTAACAAAATTAATAAACGCAGACTAGCGAACGACAAGTTGTCGCAAAATGGTCTGCATATACTGTGGGTTCAGCGTTCAGTTCAACCCGGCCAACATCTCGGCGGCGCGAGCGGCCCCCTCGGTATTTGGATACCGCTCGAGCACCAGTTTTAGGTTGTCTGCTACAAGCTCAAGTGGCAAACCAGATAGGACAACGGCCTCTGCGGCGGTAAACAATGACAAAGCAGCCAGTTCGGACGCTCGAGTATTTTTTGACAGACTCTGCTTTGCAACCTCCGCCCAACGTACTTGGCGTAGCTCGATGTAATGCAGTGTTAATTGCTTTTCCAGTTCCGCCAACTCTGCTTCGGACTCGGCCTTCTGCTGTTCCAAAGCCGCTAATTCTGGCGCAACTGTTTGCAGTTGTTCATCTGATTCTGCAATCATTGTTCCAGACTGATCAGGCCGGGAAATCGCTGGTTTGTCATTGAACAACCACCATAATCCACCCGTTAACATCGCCACCACAACCGTAGCAACCGCCCAAACCCAACGCAAACTTTTTCGATTTGGCGGCGCTTGCACGCTGGTCGCTAAATCAAGACTCGTGTCCGCCTGTGCCGCGGTGATTGCTTCGGACCATTCCTGGTGTGCGATCAGTTGCTTAAGCTGATTGTGCAGGTCATCCGGAGGTGATACCTCGCGCAATAGTTTGTCGAGTTGGCGGTCATTCATTGGCATTTGAATTCATTCGGAATAAGTGTCGAATTCCAATTGACGCGATAATATTTCTTTCAACCTTTGGCGGCCTCGATGCAAACGCGAGAGGACCGTGCCTTGAGGAACACCCAACAAGTCTGCGGCTTCCTGGGTTGACCAGCCTTCCATCGAAACCAATAACACCGACATGCGTTGATCATCGTCGAGTTCCCCGATCGCTTGTTGAACGGCCTGCTGCATTTCGTTGGGGCCATCGCTACGCGAAACCATGTTGTCGATCAATTCGAGCTTGGGCTGCCGAGTCAGCTTGTCCACCGACTTCAAGTATTGGTTGCGCAAGATGCCGAACAGCCAGCTTTTCAGTTGATCACGATTCCGTAGCTGACCAATATTCTTCCAGGCTCCCAACCAAGTCTCTTGAACAATTTCCAGAGCAAGTTCTCGGTCACCACTCAAACGAAAGGCCACACGGAACATCGAGTCGGCATACGCCTCGATAGCCGATTCAAAAATCCGCCTTCGTTCGTGAAGTTGTTGATCCATCTGGTTTTTCTAACCCAACCGCGAGGTCTTTGGAATTAAAGTACGTCGTCGACGATTGATTATTCCCAAAAAATTTAAATTCACTCAAAACCATAGAAAGATATGCAAGCCTTGCTCAATTTTGAAAGCGAATTTTGACAGCGCACAACCGTAGATCCCACCACACGTGGGGAACTCAGTGATCCGCGAGCACTAGCCACGCATCTGCCGGACAAAACTTAAAACTTAAAGGACAGGCATTTTAGGGCTAAAATGTTGTGTTTCTCGGCATTTTTGTGAATGTCGGACGAGGCTTGATGCTTGGGTTTACGAAGTTGCCTTCGAACCAAACGGACAGTGGATATCAAGACGTCTGGTACCTTCATATTGCTTGTACTTGTTCCGTTTTGGGCACGTCGAGCGCTTGGGGCTATTTGGAACCCAAACAGACGATCGGTCGATCGCCCTCAAGGACACGCCAGCCGTGTCCATCTACGCACCACGTATGATTTCGAACTGCCACTTCAGCGGCGGCCTAAGCGATCTTGCGAAACTGTGCGTCAACTAGAGTCGCTCGGCCATCATCGGCACCTTTTGGCAAAATCAGCGGGATTCGGCAAAAAGACTGGGGGCAAACCATAATGCCGGGACCTTTTCATCTATGCCTGCCGAATGATGGTTCATCGTTGCGATATTATCGAGCTTTACGCCGGTGGAGACGATCTGCTCGAATTCAGTCGCTTGTTTAGTAGAAATTCCCAGCATAATTTGCCATCTATTCAGGCAGGAGTTAAAATCGATTGTTGAGTTTATAACGACTCGACGGTGCCAAATCTCGATTAAGGAATCCAAATATGTCGTCGATTGATGAACCAACCACCAAATTGGGATACAAAGAGTACTGCCTGTTCCCAGACAACGGATACCGCCACGAAATCATCAACGGAAGGCACTTCATGAATCCGGCTCCATCTCCTGACCATCAATCGGTCTCGAAATATTTGGCTCATTACCTGTTTTCGCAAATTGAATTGACACTTCTCGGAAAAGTGTTCTATGCTCCGATCGATGTGCAACTTGGCGACTATGACATTGTGCAACCTGATTTGGTCGTCATATTGAACGATGGTGCAGCCCGGATCACAAAAGTAAAAATAGTTGGGGCTCCGGATTTGCTCATCGAAATTTTATCTCCCTCGACCAGAAAAAATGACTTCACCCTAAAACGACAACTGTACGAGCAAGCTGGTGTGCGGGAATATTGGATCGTTGATGCTCCTAAACACGAGGTCACGCAACTGGTTTTGATTAACGGACGGTATCGCAAACAATTGGTGGATGGCGATGAGTTGGTTTTTAACATTTTGCCCGCAGTAAAAATTCCGCTTCCCAAAATCTGGAACATCTAAAACGAATTCATCTTTCGAAAAGGGACTCGCGTAAAAGGCAATTAAAACATCAGGAATAGCGCGAAAATTGCTGATCAGTTGCCTTGGAAATGAGTCGTCATGGAACGGGTTCTTAATCGATTACTCTGCAGGCAAAACACTTAAAGCATAAAATTAAAGGATAGGCATTTTAAGGTGTTTTGGGGCCAAAAAATTTAATGTTTCTCGGCATTTTTGTGAATGTCGGAAGCGGCTTGATGCTTGGGTTCACGAAGTTGACTTCGAACCAGACGGACAGTGGATATCAAGACGCCTGGTAGCTTTCTATGACTGGTACATGTCCCGTTTTGGGCATGTCGAGCGCTTGGGGCGAGTTGGAGTTCAATAGCAGTTCAACAGCTAAATCTGCATCGACGATCTGAACCAACGCGTCTTTAACCGTTTTTAGGGCATCGTGTTTTCCAGCCTTCAAATAGTGCAGAATCGTCGGCGGTTCTCGGTCTACTGATTATGCGGATTTTGGTAATCTTCCAAACTGCAAGCAATTTTCTGCTATCGAGAATCGCCAATTTGGTAAAGTTTGCGGCCTAGCCTGAATGTCATTCAATCCCACGTCGATAAATTAATAGGTTTTGTGCAAAGCCACAAAACTAAATACGACTCAACAATTTTTCCAAATCTAGATTCAAGACCATCCAGAAATGGCTACAGAACCAAAATCGGATGCGGCGTCCGGCAAAAAGTCGAAAATCGGTTCGCTAGTCCTATGGCTGGTCGTCGTTGTAATGTCGATTGGAGGAGGATTTGCAACTCCGCTGTTGATTGCGCAACTCGGCTCTGGACCGTCGAAATCCGGGCCTGCGACTCCGGTAAAGTTTAATCCAAACGAAGAAGTTGAGTTCATCGACTTTCCAGAAATTGTGGCTGTGCTGGGTAAGTCAAATTTCAGTCGATATTTGAAAATGAATTTGTCCTTGCAAGTACCTAGGTCACAAAAATCGACGGTAGAAAAGCGCATGCTGTCACGAACAGCCGTGCTGCGCAATCGGATTATCTCCCATATCGCGGAAATTACGGAAGAAGACCTAGCTGGTCAACATGGTCACAACCAATTGCGCCGCCAAATTCATGGCTTCTTTAATGAGATCTTATTTGATGATGGCATAGAGCGGATTCAAGAGGTGTTATTCCGAGAATTTCAAGTCCAATGATCAGCAAGAGTTAATGAATACTTCGATGAACACTGCGCTACGAGCATATCGACAAGCCTCCGAGAACCAAACGGAATTGTTGATTTTGGAAAACATCGGATTCGTGCGAAAAATTTTGAGCACGATGACGGTGGGGTTGCCCGAGCATTGTGATCGAGAAAACTTAGAACAAGCTGGTATGGTTGGGTTGGTCGAAGCAGCCAAGAGTTACGATCCCACTCGAGAGGTTCAATTCCGCACGTTTGCCTTCAATCGAATTCGCGGTGCCATTATCGACGAGATGCGGAAGAACTCCGCGCTGCCGCAGAAAGTAATGGAGCAGATCTCCCAGGTTCGACAAGCGTATGAAAAACTGGAAGGGCCGGTAACTCCAGAAATGTTGGCCGCACATACTGGAATGTCGTTGGCAAAGGTTGCCCAGACGCTTGAAGCGATGCGGTTTGTGCAACCTCAAAGCTGGAACGACCTGCACACGCAAATCCAGGCGATCCGGGAGAGCGTGGATGAATCGCCTGATGCCGAGCTGGAAACAACAGAGCTGAAAAAGCGAGTCGCCGATTGCATCGAGAAACTTCCTGATCGAGAGAGGCTTGTGTTGACTTTGTATTTCAATGAAGACCTAACGTTGGCCGAGATCGGACAAGTTATCGGCCTCTCCGAATCGCGGGTCTCCCGGGTTTTGGCGTCTGCGAAATTTCGTTTGAAGGAAATGGTCGCTCATGGAAACGAGTAATTTTATTCCAGCCCCGCAATTGGTGACCAAAACCGATTTTCCGAAGGTGACAATTGGGCCAAAGGTTCAACTGCCAAAAAACATCAAACTGCACAAGAACGGTGACGTGATCGAAAAGATCGAAATCCAATGTTCGTGTGGTGAAGTCACTTTAATTCACTGCGAATACGAATAAGTAACTTGGTCTCGCAAGACGAACAGCAATTATAAGGCGAATTGTCTCATGTCCAATCGACTGCCCCCAAAGAGACCATTGCTGAGTGTGACCACTCCAAAACGATGGCCACTCAGGCCATGTGATCCCACAAAACATACTGTTAGGAAAGTGGTAATAGCGGCTGGAGTTGTGGCATTCATCCAATTTGGTCTGTTTGCTCAATCAAGCAATTGCCGACTGCTCGCTCAAGAAGGATCGTCAGTCGAGAACACGATCAAGCGATTCTCCCCTAATCAATTATTCCGTCGAAGTAAGTCGTCGGGTGCGGAGAATCAACAGCCCACCTCATCAACAGGTCCATCGGAGCTGCGAGTCATTGATCGCGCAACCGCGCGGCAGAATGGTAACCCAAAGTCGCTCCCTATCTACTCACCTGCTCCAACCTCTGATCGAGGAATTAACGAACGGTATGCATCTTTAAGTAGAGTAGCCGAGTCTCAAATCGAACGTGCATCATTTCAAGAGCCGATGCAAAGGTCCTATGCAACTCCCCAAGACCAGTTAAACTCGACATTTCCGCACGAGGGTATACCGTTCGACTATTACAGTCCCTATCCGCGTAGTTATCAACCGAGTCTACCAGTCGCACCGACCCCGCAACGCGGATTGCCTCCGACCACCAATCACAATTTTCACTACGAGTCGGAGACATTTGCTGACCATCAACACAACCCTTACCCCAATGAGCATCCTGGCTTTCACGGCAACGATCAACGTATTATCAATCCACATGCGTTGCCAGAAGCAAATCAATATCCAGCCGCCAATCAGCCACCACATGGGCAATTACCCGGTGGTGTTCAATCACTCTCAGATAGTCGTTATGGTCACGGCACAGGCGAGTCGATGAGCTACCAACTGCATGATTCAAACCAGCAGCGACACGCGAACCATCTTCGTCCTCCTCAATCAGCCATTCACGGACAAGGTTACCTCGATTATGGTCCAACCCTCGAAGGGCAACGCCTCCGGACACATCCCGTAACGGCCACAGAACGAGCGTTAGAGTTGTTGGCAGAAAATGAACGACTGCAAGAGACCCTCGCGCGAAATCGCGCTGCGATGGAGAATCGTAATCAGGACTACTTGCAATTGCAAACGAAGTTGAAGTTCAAGGAAGAAGAGCTTCAACTTTCCCAAGAACGTGTGAACGAATTGAATGCTCAAGTTTTTCAATTGTCCATGCACCTTGATCGTGCGATTCAAGAGAAGGAGGCAATTGAATTTCGCTGCAATGAGAACTTACGCGAAATTGAAAGCAAATTGGATGGAGTGCTAATTGAACAGCTCCGCAATCGAAAATAATGTGCGTTCACTCTCTTGAAAAACCTCTTTGGCAAAGATTCTCAGCGACTTTGCCACCAATCGTAGTAGACGCAGATCGTGATCGCCACTAAGGCGAGAATCGGACTCAATGCCCAATAGGCATCCCACGAAAACGGTCTGGCGCTGATCGGCAAGCAATACAACATGAAATTGAAGCCGTAAGCCGCAAACAGTATGCCAACACCGATCCAGCGTCGGTTGCTGATCAAGACGGCCAACAAAATTGTCAGCAGAATGATTCCGTAATAAGTTCCGAAGATTGGTTGAAGTTCGCTTAGCAAACCTCCATGGCTACCATCACGGCGACGGTAGCCCACCTTGCTAATTCCCCACACCAATGCCGCGACGCCAGCCACAATACACATAAGGGAATAGATGATCGGCTTTTCAAGATTTTTGACCAGCCGTTCTGGAAATGAACTCTGGTGTTGTAGCTTCATCGCGATCGCCGACGTAAACATGATGCCAGCAGAAACAGGCCAAGCAACATTGTGGATGAGGGCTCGGGAATTGCCGAAACGCTGGCCAGTCTCAGCCGCACATCGTGCGGGTTGTAGATGGTTTCCCAATGAAACAACTGGCTACCCACTTGAGACGTGGGATCGCCCATGAACATGCCGTTGATTCCCGCGAAGGAAAACAAGATCGAAAACTCATCGCCGATTTCAGGTAGGAACACGCCGCCGCCTAAATCGATTAATTCAACGTTTAACGTGCCGTCAAGTGTGGCTCCTCCCATCCCGCTCACCAGCAGCCGATCGAACTCGACACCTGCCAAATAACCGCCGACCTCAATATTCCAGACTCCGGTGGAACTCATTTCAAAACGGTCTACGGTGGCGACGCCGGTCAGTTCGCCGATTTCCAACGTTCCGTGATTGGTCAGTCCCACGTCATTCAAGACGGCACCGTCGTGCAGCATCATCGTGCCGAACAAGCCGTTTTCCAGAGTTCCGCCGCCACTGAACTGAGCACCGGCTTCAACCGCTGCAAACTGCGAGGTCTGCAAGCGGGCGAGTGGCGTCTGGAAGTGAGTCGTACTGCCGCTTGCAAACGTCGTCGGCGCCGCAATGCGGACTTGATGGTTGACGTTCAACTCTCCTTCGACGCGAACTGCCGAACCGTGCAGCCGATCGATGGGGAATGGCGAAAGTGCGTTGCCCGTCAGATTCATCTGCCCAGCCATTGTCCAATGAGCGTCGGGATCGTTAAGATTTAACGTCAATCGACTGGTGAACCCGCTTCCGACATTCATTGTGCCCGTGAAGACATTTGCTCCCGACACATCGATCTGTCCCGCGTTGATTGTGGTTAGTCCGTTGATATTCCACTCCGTGCCACCATTGCCGCTCATATCCAATAGGTTGGCGTTAATCGTGGCACCGTTGGTGGTCGCATTGCCGATCTGTCTGGCCGAACCCTGGATATCGACCGATCCATTCCAGTGGGTAGGGCCGTTGAAAAGTACAACACCGTCATTGATAGTGTCTCCAGCCGTGACGAAATTGCCACCAGATACCGTGGTTGCAGCATTGAAAACCAATTGCGATTGATGGCCTAGTTGATAGTTGCCGCCTTGGATCGTTGTCGTGACGGCCTGGCCCGAGTTGTTGACATGCCAAAATGTCGTAGTGCCGCCGTTGTTCATCGAGAAATCAAGTGTAGAGGCAAGGGTCGCAGCGGCGATAATTCGAAATTCGCTCCCCGACCAGACATTGTTTACTTGAACTTGTCCAGCCAACGTCACGGGGTCGCCGCCCAGATGTGCAATGGAGGTTCCGTGATCGTAGATTGCTATCTGGCTACTGGCATCCGCTGTCCAGGACTCGACCTCCATATTGAGATAGGCATTGCCCAAAAGATTTATCGTACCACTAAACGAATCGGTCAAGCCGCCATGCAAGATGGATAGTGTCGCCTGTTGATCTGCGGAGCTACCAACGCTAATCGTCCCGTTATTGGAAACGCCATCAAGATCAAAAACCCCTCCAGCCCGTTGTCTGATTTGCCGGAAACCAGGCCCTTGTTGAATACTGCCATCATTGATCAAAGTGGTGCCGTTGCCAAACAATTCGATTGATCCGGTGCCGGTCAATCGGCTTCCCTCACCTACATTGAGAATGCCATTAATTCTCGCTGTGCTTCCGTAGGTTGAGAAACGACTGTTTTGGCCCACCAGCGTCAAATTATTGGTGTTAAAACCATTGGCCCCAGGATTATTGTAGATGTTGATCCCCGCTCCACTGGTGATTGCTGTATTCGCCGAAACCGACAACAGATGTCCCACTACATCATTCCCGCAACAATCAAGCGAGTTTGCCAAAAGATTGCCATTGGAAATCACCAAAGAGTTGATGGAGGTCTCTTGTCCAATAAACATTGCATGATTCTCGACTCCCGCGATGCTTCCAATCCAAACTTGATTACCCGGCCCCGGAATCCCAATCGGCGTCCAATTAGCTGCGTTCCACCAATTCCCACTTCCGGAAGCCCAGTGGATAGGTTGAGCGCATGCAACGTTCGTTCCGCTGTGTAGAATCAACAAGCCAACAATCAGCGAGCACAGCCACGTACCATGTCCGTAGCTCCTGTTGCCGGACCCTTGGCGCGAGACTACGGCTCCGCAAAGTATTGCATTTTTTACTCTTCCAACGTCCGCCGACTGGTGACAGTTGCTACGACTCCTCCGACGCATCAACAGACCTAGACCGAATACGGTTGTTAGCAAGGCTGCCGACGGTTCCGGGATGCTGACCGACGCCAATTGCAACTGAACGTCGTGCGGATTGTAGATCACATCCCAGTGGAACTGCTGGGGGCCTAAGGTCGTTACGGGATTGTTCAAGAACATTCCATCGACTCCGCCGAGCGAAGCCAAAATCGTGAATGTGTCCCCGATACTGGGAATAAACAGGCCGCTGCCGAGCCCCAGATCAATCAGATCGACCTCGAGAAAACCGTCCAGAAACGTTTGCCCGCCGCCGACGATCATCAAGTCGTGTTCGGTTCCGGCCAACAGTCCGCCAATTTCAACCAACCAAATTCCCGTATCAAAATTCTCGAATCGATCGACAGAGATCACACCCGGCGAGTCGCCAATCTGCAGCAGTCCACGGTTATTCAATCCCGCCTGGCCCAGCATCAGCCCGTTCCCCAGCTGCATTGATCCACCCATTCCATTTTCCAGGGTTCCCATTCCGCTGACCGAGGTTGCTCCATCGATTCGCGTGTCTCCGGTGAACTGAACTAGTGATGTTGGGGACGCGAAGTTAAGGCTGCTGCTCTCGGTGAACTCGGCGTTGGCTGTGCCCCGCCCTCGAGGATGGACGTGGACGCCGCCCGCCCCGCGACCCGCAGAGCCAGCCAATCGATCCACGGGAAAAGGACTCAGTGCCTGACCTGCCAGATTCATTTCACCCGCCATGATCCAGCGCGATGCAACATCCCCGCCCACGTTCATGGTCAGCTTGCCAGTAAATCCGCCCGCAATATTCATCGTACCCGCAAAGCGATTGTCCGGAGTCGCCGATATCCGATCGGCGTTCACCACCAGACTGCTGTTGATATTCCAGGTCGTATTGTTGGCCGCACCATCCATATCAAATACATTTGCATTGATGACACCGCCGGTAGCGGCGTTTACGGTCGCGGTACCGTTTTGGCGGGCGACTCCGTTGATCGTCGTCGTGCCACGCCAGTTAGTCGGGCCGTTGAAAGCCACAAAGCCATCGGCAAAATCGTTGCTATGAGTCGTGAATGTTCCACCTTGCATGTTGGTGGCGCCATCAAACGCCAGAATCGCACCTTGCCCCATCGAAAACTGGCCGCCCTGAACGGTCGTCGTTCCCGTCATTTGCACGCCATCCGTTGATCCGATATTGACCGATGCGGTGGGGGCATAGGTGACATCGGAAAGGACACGCAAGCGACCTTGGTTGCCACCCACATTCATCGTGCCGCCAAAAGTCCAAGGACTACCGCCAATCAGGGCCCAGTTGTTGGGTTCACCGATGCCATTAGCAGTGATGAGGCTGTTGGCATCTGCCGACCAACCATCGGTGATGTTCATCGTCAAGAGCGACCCGGGCATGAAGCTGATCATGCCGCTGAACGAGTCGGTCAGGTGGCTGGCGTTGACCTCTAGTACGCTGAACTGCTGATGCAGGAAGAGATGGCCGTTATTTGTCGTGCCGTCCAGATCGATGCCATGTAGCGTGCCCATCCCGTTCCCTTGTGTGATTACCAGCCCGCCGTTATTGTCGGGCCGAATCGTTCCGTTGTTGATGAAGGGGATGTGCGAGTCGATCAGGATGGAACCGCGACCGCGAATATCGCCGCTGGATTGTGAACCGCCCAGCAGGCGACTGGAGGCGTTGTTCGTGATTTCGAACCGGGACCCGGTGCCGACCTGGAGAATCGATTGAAAATCATAGGGATTGGGACCGGCGGCAACGGTGCTGATGAGTATACGAGAGTTGTTGCCCGTGATATTAGCAACCATGGGCGAGGACAATTGGGTTCCTGTTGCATTGAGCGTCATGCCGCTGCTGACTTCGAGATAGCTGTAGCTTTGCGACAGATTTCCGCCACCCATCGTGACGGTACTGTTCTGGACGCCCACCAGATTGCCAATGCGGATCGAATCGCCAAAGGTCGGAATGCCGAACGGATTCCAGTTTGCTGCGTTATAGAACGAACCATTCCCGACAGTCCACGAAAAATCATCGGCGTTGACTGATGTCGGGATCATGAAAGCGACTGCTAGGCCCACTGCCAAAATCAATCGAACGCTCAAATGGTTGATTTGCGCTCGATCGACTCGCGCTTCCGACATTGCTGCTGCCTTTTCTCTCGTAGGACGTATTGAGTTTGACCCATGTTGTAGTCTCACAGCAAGATTTGTTTTGAGCCGGTGGTCTCGATGAGGTTGACTGGTGCACGATGGATACAGAATTGGCGCAGCTATTGCCATTGAAGTTTGCTCAAACATCTTGGGGGTCTCCTGAGTCTGTTATTAAACGGCGGGAAATCCGCCCAACTTAGGAGAACGCGAAAACTGGTCGAAGGACGCGCCAAAAAAAGTGGGAGTTCTGTCCTGCTCCGCAAACTGGAATCGAAACAATGGCAATCGTGAGCAGCAAATCGCAAGCAATAGCATCAACGTATGGTAAGCCGTTGCACTGGCAAACACGTAACTGGGACAGCATGCGTCCGGCGAAAATCGTAGGTATGCGTTAGAAATAGCGACAATTAAAGAATCGAGCGTTGCCAGCCGCCCTGTCGAAAACGGGCGACTGCAAGACAAGAGCGCACCAAGAGGTCGCAGACCATGGCGTACCAAGCGCCTTGGACCCCCCAGCCCAGCCCAGTGATTTCCCATCCAAGCACGGGAAGCGTGAAAGTAGCGTACGCCAAGAACGCCGCCAATGGAATTCGGATTGCCAAGAAACCAACCAGTGTAAACATCATCGGCCAAGCTGTGTCACCCGCGCCTCGCAAGGCACCGGTGAGCACCATGAGCAACGCCAAGAACGGGATGCCAAAGGCCACGATTCGTAGTAAGCTGGCGGCGTTATGTGTTGTCGGGTCGTCCCAGTCACCTGTAAAAAAATAGGACATCTGATCTCCGAAGAAGAACATCGACGTGCTGGCAGTTACCATGATCACTAACGCTACCAGAAAGCAAACCCAAGCCGCTTTCCTCGCCAGTTCCGGTTGCTTGGCCCCGAGATATTGTCCCACCATAGTGGCTGCGGCAACTTGGAAAGCGTGACCCGGCAAATACGCACACGCTTCAATTTGAACGGCTAATCCATGAGCTGCTGCGGCTGCGTCGCCCAAGCTGTTCACCATCGCCACAAAGATTAATTGGCTTCCCAACAATACCCCCATGTCCAATCCACCAGGCATTCCGATGAAAAATAACTGTTTGGAGAGTTTGGTGTTAGGGTATAGTCCTCGCCAAGTGAGTCGCAGGCCGGCGCGATTCAAAATCAGAGCCGTCAAAATTATTGTTCCGCCGATCGAATGTCCTATGGCGGTTCCAATGGCCAGTCCAATCCATCCCAAAGCCGGAAATGGACCCCAACCAGTTACCAAGGCAATGCTGATCGCGATGTTTACGATCACCACAACTAGCTTGGCCAGGAAACCAGTCACGGTATCCCCAGCACCGCGCAAGCAGGCTGATCCCACTTGTTCGAACATAATCAGCGGAATAACGGGGATGACGATCCACAGGTAATTTTTTGCATATTCCGCGGAACGGTTCTGCAAATTCATCGCTTCGATGAAACTGTCCCCAGCTATGGTGAAGCCAGCCGTCAACAAAACGGCCAGCGCCCAGCCTAGCATGATCGCTTGGTTAGCGTAATCTCGCGCGAGCGCGAACTGTCGCCCACCTACAGAACGCGCGATCAGCGCTGTCGCACCAATAGCAACCGCCGCAAAAAGCGACGGAATTAGCCACATCACGTAGGCCATCAACCCCATTGCAGCTTTTGCGCTATCGGCGTGTTCGGTTACATATCGACTGCACAACCACCAATCGGTCCAGGTGACCATCAACACCAGCGATTCTTCAGCCAATACAGGAAACGCCAAACGCGGCATCGACCGCCATGGGCTTGTTGAAGTCACCAGGAATGAATGTGCCGGTTGGTCCAAACGAAAACGTCTCGTTCTATTGTGTTTGTAATTAAGTTTCGAAGTGGGCCACTTTCGGAATGTTGACCTTGCGGTTGGTTCCGAATGTGTAGGCATCAGTTTTGCCCACAATAGCTAGCCATCGTAGAGCTATGATGAGGTACGAGTACGCAGCCGGGCATCGCCTTGGCTGCCAGATTAGTCATCTATCCGCGACAGATCGATTAGGGCAACTCAACAAACTGAAAAATTGTTCGCCAAAATTCCGGATACGCGGAAATTGAATTGTGGCCCGCATTCTCAATTACCTTAACCGCTGGTGTAACTTCGGTAAAGGAATCAACCAAGCGCTGAACCTGTCTCGCGGCAATGATTTCGTCGTCCGCCGCTACCAAGATCAATGTTGGAACACGGATTTTGGGAGCCACGCGGTACGATTCGTAGCGTTCCTTCAATAGCCATCCCACTGGAAGGTAGGGAAAGCTACGTTGTGCCAAACTGACCAAGCTGTCAAACGGCGTGATCAAGATCAAGCGGCTGACAAGATTGTTTGCCGCCAAGCGAATGGCAACTCCCGTCCCTATGCTGCGTCCGATAACAGTGACTTCTGAGTGCAGGTTGCTAACCTTATCGTACAACGCCTGAGCGTCGGTATGCATGGTCTTCTCAGACACGCTGCCAGTGCTACCACCATAACCTCGATAGCACAGCATATAAATGGCTGTTTGCGGAAAAGCCGCCACGTAATCCGGTAAGCTGAGCGAAACGTCCTCTGCATTGCCCCCAAAATAGATTACCGCCTTGGTACCGTCATGCGTGTGGGTGACGATCTGCAAGACGGCGTCAGGCCGAACCAGATCGAAACGTTGCACCCCAGGATTCTGCAAAATCGTAGGGAAATAAATGAATCGACTTTGCAGGAAGTACATTCCAGTACACATACCTAGGTATGCTGTGATCAGGACAAGAATGATTATGCTCATGCGTACTTTCCAAGCGGTTTTTCGCTGTGGGGGATTCATGGGTTTAAGCTTGATTTGATCCAGATGAGAAGAAGAGGTAACGAGTTCAAAATGCGCTGAATTGGTTTCTTTGATCTCTACATGATGTAACTAGATTAGACCGTCTTGAATTTAACGCTCAAGATGTCGCTGGCAATGGTCGGCTGATCTAAGATTGCAGTTGTACGTTACTCAACACGTGTCATCATGGAATTACTTTCGGGTATACTAGGCGACCCACCAGAAACGTTTACCAAAAATCAAACCTCAAGTCTCTTACCAAATTGCACTTTGTTCTATTTGGGGCACTGGCCTTGTAAAAGAAAATCCCGTTAACAATTGGCGATATTCGGCTATATGAGGTTGCGGGACACATTCGAGATTGTACGGATTGACGCGAACGAGGGGCTGGATATGTTAAGAGGCTAAGATTTAATTGATTTTCGCTCTGCTCCCGAGCGGAAGCAGTCGCATTTAACCAGTTACGTGATAACAGAAACTCAAGCCAAAATGACAACTGATATTGAAATTGCTCGTCAAGTCAAATTGCGTCCTATCCCCGAAATCGCTGAACGCTTGGGGGTCAAGTCCGATCAATTGGAAATGTACGGAAAATACAAGGCCAAGTTGCCATTGGACTTGATTGATCTGGAACGCACTAAACGCAGCAAGTTGATATTGGTATCTGCGATATCACCGACGCCGCCTGGCGAGGGCAAGACCACGATGTCTGTCGGTTTGACCCAAGGGATGAATCGAATCGGATGTGCGACGACGGTTGTGCTGCGAGAACCGTCATTGGGACCGGTGTTCGGAATCAAAGGAGGCGCGACCGGAGGTGGATGGTCGCAAGTCCTGCCGATGGAGGACATCAACCTGCACTTTACAGGAGACTTTGCGGCCGTTGAGAAGGCACATAACCTGTTGGCGGCGCTGATTGACAATTCGATTCAGAGCCGCAAACGTTCGCTGGGCATCGACTCGCGCACGGTGGCGTGGAAGCGGGTGTTTGATATGAATGACCGTGCATTGCGGAACGTGATCGTCGGTCTGGGTGGGACTGCTGGTGGCGTGCCGCGCGAAACCGGCTTTGACATCACAGCGGCATCGGAGATCATGGCAATTCTTTGTCTATCCAATGACTTGGCCGATCTAAAACGCCGATTGGGAAATATCTTCGTTGGCTACACGCGTGACAAGAAGCCGGTGTTTGCCCGAGAATTGAATGCAGCGGGTGCGATGACGTTGCTGATGAAGGACGCAATCAAGCCCAATCTCGTGCAGACGATTGAAGGTACGCCAGCCATAATTCATGGCGGTCCCTTTGCGAATATTGCTCAGGGCACCAATACGATCATCGCCACGCGGATGGGGCTCAGTCTTTCCGATTATGTCGTCACCGAGGCTGGCTTCGGATTCGATTTGGGAGCCGAGAAATTTCTCGACATCAAGTGCCAAGCTGCAGGCTTGAGTCCATCCGCGGTTGTTATTGTGGCGACCTTGCGGGCGCTCAAATTTCATGGTGGTGCGGCACTCAAAAGCGTCAGCGAACCGAATTCCGCTGCGCTTGCCGCCGGTTTTGCCAATCTGGACAAGCACCTCGAAAACGCTGCACAATTCAACATAAAACCCGTCGTCGCCATCAATCGCTTTACAACCGATACCGATGAGGAAATTCAGATGCTCACTGAGCATTGTAGGCAATTGGGAGTCGATGCCGTCGAGGCGAATGTGTGGGCCGAGGGTGGTAAAGGTGCAGAAAACCTTGCACGCACTGTGCGAAGCGTGGCGGATCAATGCACGACGAAATTCCAACCACTCTACGATTGGAACTGGCCCGTGCAACAGAAGATCGAAACGATTTGCAAAAAGATCTATGGGGCTGCTACGGTCGAGTACCAGCAACAAGCGAAGAACGATTTGAAGACGATTGGCAATCTGGGCTTAGAAAATTCAGCAGTCTGCATTGCCAAGACACAGAAGTCATTGTCGGATGATCCGAACATCATTGGCCGACCGCGAGACTTTACAGTGACCGTCCGACAAATTGAAATCGCTGCGGGCGCTGGTTTTGTCGTGCCCATTACAGGAGACATGATGAGAATGCCAGGACTCCCAGATGAGCCAGCGGCCGAAAAGATGGATATCGATAACGACGGAAACATCGTAGGATTGTCATAACGACCGTTTCTGTAATGCTCATAGCTTTGCGTGACGATTTCAGGCTCACTAACGAGTCCCGAGATTAAATTTTGGCACGCTCTCGACGGATAAGTCGAAAGCCAGCGGCAGCAATAATTGCGTCAATAACAAGACGACGATCAGGGCCAGCAGATTGCACCAAAATCCGGCGTTCACCATATTCTTGATAGTGAGTTTGCCGGTTGAAAACACAATTGCGTTGGGCGGCGTGGCCATCGGTAGCATGAACGCGCAACTGCTGGCGAGCGTTGCCGGAAACGTGAAATACAGCGGGTGCATTTCCATCTTGATCGCGATCCCACATAAGACGGGCACAAATACGCTAACCAGTGCCACGTTGCTCATGACTTCAGTTAGGTAAAGTGCGACGGCGGTCAGCAAAACGAGGGTCAGCCAAAACCTGCCGTCCCCACGTTGCGCAACCAGGTCGCCCAAAGCGTCAATCACGCCCACTTGTCCCAGAGCGCCGGCCAACGATAGACCTCCACCGAAAAGGAGCAAAATGCCCCAGGGCAACCTTGTGGTTGCTTTCCATTCCAACAGCGGCTGATAGTTTTTGATTCGAGCGGGAACGATGAACAACGAAACAGCGGCCGCCAAGGCGATCGTCGTATCTGAAATAGCGATGTTGGGAAACAACCATTCCAGCCAGCCACGTAATACCCAAAGTGAAGCCGTCGTAAGAAACACAAATAACATGCTTCGTTCGGCAAATCCCATCTTGCCCAATTTTTTTTCTTCATCAGCAAAGATCCGTTCGACATTCTGAATAATCGTTCGACGACAGGGATAGAGCACCGCCACCAGTAGAAAATAGATGGCGATCAATGTAACCGCTGAAACTGGCAGCGCAACGATTAACCATGCCATGAACGAAACTTCGATGTCCATAAACTCTCGCAGTTGAGCAGCCATCACGAGGTTCGGGGGGCTGCCAATTAATGTGGCCATGCCTCCAATGTTGGCTGCATACGCAATGGACAGGATTAAGGCGATCGAAAACTGTTGATTAAGGGGGCGCCTGCCGTTGTCACTCATCAAATTAAGCACCGAGATAGCCATGGGCAACATCATGATGGCTGTAGCGGTGTTGCTGATCCACATGCTCAGCAACGCCGTCGAAAGCATAAAGCCCAAGATCAATCTCGCTGGGGAAAAACCCGTGAAGCGAATAATCATCAGTGCAATGCGTTTGTGCAGGCCATGTTCTTCCAACCCCAACGCCAACATGAAACCGCCGAAAAACAGATAGACGATCGGGTTTGCATACCCTTTTGCAGCATCCTCTGCAGACATGACTCCCAGCAACGGAAATAACAACATCGGCAATAACGCGGTTACTGCTAACGGAACCGATTCAAGGATCCACCATGACAACATCCAAACGGCCACTCCTAGAACGCGGTTTGCTTCGGGAGATAATGGAAACGGCTCAAGACGTGCTATCAGCACAAATAAGCTCGGTCCAATCAACAAGCCGATGGTCTTTAGGACGTTATCTTGTTTTGACTCTTCAGTCGCCAAAGAAATCAACTCCGATATTGAGGAAAAACATCTGTCGACCAGGATTGAATCAGTCTAGCGAGATGCAGACAGAGAATCTTGAACGATGTTTTTGAGTCGTTCTAAACATGCCGAATACTCGCTGCGCATGGCACCTTCAAAGACAAAGGCTAAGTACCCATAAAAAGGGCCTGACGGCAACCGACCGGTAGACGTCCAGGTCACCTTGCAAAACTCACGCGGTTGGCCAGTTAACTTGTCTGCATCCGCCGCGGAGTGACCCGAGTTGGCTGGATCTTCTACGACCTTATCGGCGGCATTCGCTGCGTCGATCGAGTAATTCGGATTGGGAACTCTCTCGAATATGAACTGTCCGGTAAGTTCCGGAAAATTGACAAATCGCCATTTGTATTCAATCAGCTGATTCGCTTCCGATTTTTCGATCCACATTTTTCCCGTGCCGCGGGACTCCGTCCAAGTTTGAATGGCTCCCACGCCGGCATTCGCACCGCTAAAGTCAACCGTCAGGTTCTCAATTCGCGAAACGCTGATTGGGGACCAATGCTCCCAATTTCGCAGTTCATTAATGTGAGGAAAAGCCAATTCAATCGGAGTTTCGATGATGACAGACGATTCCACCGAATAGTTTCGCGGTAGCAGGGAGCCAATCAGCAAAAAAATGCCTATCACGGCTAGAAAGGCCAGAAAGACTCGCAAAAAGAGTTTTAACACGCCTAGTGATCCTCGATGCGCTTGATCCAAATGTCTCGAAACTGTACCGGGTCATTATGACCCGCGAAGCCAAAATGGCCGGATGTTCGCATATGAGCGGCGTATTCGTGATTTCCCATGAAGTCCTGGACTTTACTGAGATCACAATCCAAGATCACCGTGCCATTCAACTCGACTTTGATTGTTGAGCCCTTCACGGTCACTTGCTGAAAATTCCAATCACCGACTGGGTACAAATACCCTGTCTTGGCGCCAACCATACCGTAAGCCGAACCATGTACTTGTCGCGGGTCGAGTTTTGCCGGGTAGTCATCACTCAACACCTGCAATTCGCACATGCCCACGTAGGCCGTATCCCCTTCACCGGGATAGCGAATGGCCAGACCATTATTGCCGGCTGGCGGGAGTTTGAATTGCAAGCACACGACAAAATCTGAAAACGCATCCTCAGTATAAACGGTCCCACCTTTACCTGACTTACATTGAATTGTGCCGTCAACGATTTCGTAATTATCGATCGGGCCGGCCCAGCCCGAAAAATCCTGACCGTTAAAAGCTGAGTAGAATGAATCGTCAACCGACTTCTTGGCCAAGATCGCGACCGCCTCATCGGTAGGAATCTCGCGAACGTAAATGTTGCGCCAGCGTATCTCGCCCCCATGTGTTTGCAGCAGGATCGGTCCAGATACCGGTAAGGGGTTACCACGATCCCAATAATTTTCCATCAACGCGTGATCAACTACTAATTGGTCGTTCAGCCAAACACTCGTGCGCTGACCGATTTGTCGAATGCGCAGACGGTTCCATTCACCAAATGGTTTATCGGCAAGCACCAACGGATCCTTGCCAGGCGTTCCGGGGCTGTTATTCCACAAACCACCAGATCCTTTGTCGGCACCGATACTCCATTTACCGCCGGCTTCCGTGTAGTCCCAGATTTGCACTTGCGGGGCGGCTTTCAGGTAAATACCGCTGTCGGCAAGCGGTACCGTTTTGTAATCGATGAAAAATTCAAAATCGCGATACTCTTGTTCGGTGGCAAGAAAGACTCCATGCCCATCGTTGACAATCTCACCATCGATTACCTGCCAATGTTTGCGCAGGTTTGCATGATCTTCTTCTCGCCATTTTGCCAAGGTTTCCGCATCCGCATCGCTCCATTGGCGGGGCGAGATGTCGCGCCGCCCATACCAGCCTGATAGGTCTTTCTCGTTAAACAATTTCACAGCACCCTGAGGAGGCGTGAATTCACCGCCGTCTGGCGCAAACACATCTTGTTTAACTGACTTGAGGCCGACTTGGGCGGACAAACCAGCACAAAAAGCGATACCTGTCATGCAACAAAGGCAGAATATTGTCGATAATTTTAATCTAAAATTCACGCTGATTTTCTCCAGGAAATTCAAAGAAAAAGCGAACGCTCGTTTGCATCGTTTTAACTGATATTAGAAAATGTGGCTTCAAATTCGCGACCTCGACTCGGTCAATTGATGGCAAACAAGTTCCAAGGTCCCACGTATTGATAAACATCGATTGGCCGCCATGAATTCATGAGCAGCCGACGAGCAGGTGATTCCCGACGCGATGAACTGGCGCATTGGATTTGGTTAGTTTAAGTCAAATATTCGAATGCGAAAACCACACCGTGCACAATTAATTCAGTCGATTATGGTGTCTGCGACACAAATTCTCTCATTTCCAACGCGAGTCAAAGCATGAATCAATCCGAAAAGCAGAGGGGCAGAAGTGGGCACGCGAACGAACAGCCTGCCGGGTGGGCGTTACCAGAGAAAACGGACATTGACCAAGAGGTTTTTCTGCATCAGGTCTGCCAGCAGGAATTCGTGCAATTGCTCCAGCAATCATGGGCAAAAATCGATCACTGCTTTTCCCAGCTCAATGAAGCTCAAATTTGGTGGCGACCGGATGTGGACTTGAACAGTATTGGCAACCTGAGTTTGCATTTAGCTGGGAATCTGCGCCAATGGGCGGTCGCGAGTTTGCGTGGGGTTCCCGATGAGCGTAATCGCGACGCAGAGTTTTCCGAGTCGACGCAGGTTAGTAAACAAGATCTGCACCGCTTACTACTTGAAACGATTGCTGATGCAACTGAGGTTATTTGTGGAATTAGGGCTGACATGTGGTCGCGTGAGTTATCTGTGCAAGGATTTCGCGTCAACGTTTACCAAGCCTTGCAACATACTTGCGCACATTTCGTCGGTCATACTCACCAGATTATCTTGTTAACGAGATTACAACTGGGGGATCGTTATCGTTTCCATTGGACGCCAGACGGCCCTCGCGAAGTGACTCCCATCTAGGTGATGCGCTCGATGACTTTTGCCAGTCAAAGTGGGCGTACAAATGTGTCGCCGCCGCTATTCGAACCCAGCCAAATCGATTAACGTATAAGAACTATCAAAGTCCGAGTGAAGGTCTCGCACGCGTCCGCTGCAATCGGAACTCAATTCGCGGCAAATCCTGTAACGCGTACGACAGATTTTGATAAATGCGTTAGGCCGAAATCTTCCATTAGCAAAATCGAACTCGTCGCAGGAAAATCGGTGACAAAAATAAGTTCCCAAGCTGGCTGTACTCGGATGCTTTTCAGGACTTGAGTCGCCGTGTCGCATTCGAAAGTACGGCCGGTTAGCGCACTAACGCATCGCCGTTGTTGTTTTACATTTGGAATTGTTATGCTTTTTTTGGAAAACGTCATAAAGAACTACGTGCAACCTAACGGCGAGTTGGTGCAGATTCTGGATATTCCGCATTATGAGATTGGGAAAGGTGAGCACGTTGCCTTGGTTGGGCCTAGTGGCTGCGGAAAAACGACGTTGCTACACATCATCGCTGGAATTGTGCGACCCAATTCGGGTCGAGTCATGTTGGATCAGGTTGAAGTGACCCGTTATTCTGAATCGACACGAGATAAAATTCGGGCCAACAAGATTGGTTACATTTTTCAGACGTTTAACCTGCTTCCGGCGTTTTCGGCATTGGAGAACGTGATGTTGGGCATGGCTTTCGCATCGGGAAAACAAGATCGGCAACGCGCACAAGCCTTATTGGAGCGAGTTGGACTCAAACACCGATTGCACAATAAACCCGGTGCCATGTCGGTCGGAGAGCAGCAGCGTGTTGCGGTTGCACGGGCCTTGGCCAATCGTCCAGTTTTGCTGTTGGCTGATGAACCGACAGCTAACGTCGATCCGAAGAATCAGCAGCAAATTGTGGAGTTGATCCGCAACACGGCGAAAGAAGAGGAATCGGCCATTCTCATGGTAACGCATTCACCAGAGGTTACCCGCCAGTTTGATCGTGTTGATCGGCTGGAGGAAATCAACTCGATTGCGAAAGCAGCCACCGCCTAAAGGTAAAATCAACGAAGAAATTGCGGCAGAATTTAGAAGCGTGGATAAATAACAGGATTGATCAGCGAGTTTCTATGAACGTATTCAAAATAGCCTTGCGGAGTCTGCAGCACCGCAATATTGGCTCTCTACTAACTATTGCATCGATGGCGCTGGGTGTGATGTTGGTTGTGGCAGTGCTCACGATCTATGGCGTGGTCGAGCGTTCCTTCAAAGCCAACACCAGTTTTGGGTATGACGTGATTGTCGGCGCGCGCGGGGGCAACGCTCAGCTCATGTTGAATACGGTCTTCTATTTGAGCCGACCTGTTGAAAATATACCCTATGAGTACTATTTGGCGTTTCGAGACAAAGAATTCCGAGCGAAAGAATTGAAGAATTCAATCGCGTACAACTCGCACATCGCGCGGAAACAATTGCAGACGACGGCAAACCAAATGAGTCAAATGATGCCGCTGGCTGGCCCTCTATTCGTCATTGCCGACATGGCAACTGAAGGCGTCGAGTTGGCTGAAGAACAGCAGATGACGCTGCATCGAGATGGCAATATGTACCAATACACGGATATTGCTGTTCCCTTGGCTTTGGGCGATTATTTTGACGAGAAGTTTCGAGTAGTCGGAACGACGCCAGAGTTTTTTAGCGAGATCGTTTTGGACGTCGACACTCAAGCGAAATTTGAATTTGCTCAGGGCCGCGCTTTCGAAGAATTCAACTCCAGCAACGGCTTTTTCGAATGCGTACTTGGCTCCACCGTTGCGCGTGAGTCGAAAATGAAGATCGGTGACTTGGTCTATCCGATTCATGGTGACCCAAAGTCTGAAGGGGCCCACATTCATGAACAAGGATTCACCATCGTCGGCATTTTGAAACCCACTGGAACGGCAAACGACCGCGTCTGTTTTGCCAATCTAGAAGGGGTGTTTCTTATGGAAGATCATGCCAAGCCCATTGATGAAGTGCCAATTTTTGGCAGCCTTGACCACCAAGAAAGTGACGTCGCAGAATACCCAGTGCACACGCCCGTGTTCTTTTCATCGGGGCTGGATCCTAGAGTGCATCCAATTGTGTTTGGTCCAGCGAATTCGTTGTCGGTTCAAGAGAATATACCTCGCCACCTAGTTCGCACGCGACTGCCGATTGAACAACGCGAGGTAACCGCGATCTTGGTTCGAAGTTATACCGGTCAAGATCAAGAGCCAGAAGATGATGATCCGTTGGATGACGTCAATATCTTCATGGACTTGGGCATGGGGCAAGCCATTCGAACACTGGTTGGTGATAGCCAGCTTGAATCCTCTTTGAATTGGTCATTTTTTCGCCCTGACCGCGCCCAAAAAGCAGCTCAGGCCATCAGTCCTGTTTATGAAGTTACCGCGTTGTTCGAAAATTTTGTAAGCCCCATCCGTTGGTTGTTACTGCTGCTTACAGCGATGATCTGTATTGTTTCCGGGATCAGTATCTTGGTAGGCATTTACAACTCGATGGCTCAGCGTCGCCATGAGTTAGCTGTGATGCGTGCATTGGGGGCCGGACGCACGAAAGTCATGTCGATCATGTTGATGGAGTCCGTTCTGTTGGCCTTGACTGGCGGTTTTGTGGGCTGGATTGCCGGCCACGGTCTGAATGTTCTAGTCAGTCCCTGGATTGAATCGACAACCGGCGTGAGTTTGGGTTTCTTCACATTCTCCCCTGGTCCTACCGTAGAGACGATTCTTGGCAAAACAGCCACAATACTTCCAGATGCCGTTAGATTGTGGGAGTTGTCGATTGAGTTATTGTTGATTCCGGCGCTGATCGTGCTGGCGATCTTGGTTGGCATATATCCCGCAGTCACCGCTTACCGAACGGACGTAGCCAGTTCGCTCGGTCGGTAAATTGAAACGCATTGGTTAAACCAACCCGACCGCAGAGTTTTTCACGCAACCCATTCAAAAAGGTTCAGCACGGAGGTTCACGTTTTGCTGGAGCTTGCTTTTATTGTATTTCGTTGAATCGTGGAATAAGTCGCCTGTGAACGTTTCTATGGATTCCTATTGGAAATCAACTGGCTAATTCCTAGTGTTGCGAATTGTAAGTTCGGTCTCAGATGACAGACAGCTTTGAGAATACCCCTGGCTTGGAGATTGTCCGGCTTTGGTTTTGCGGAATCGGCGACGAAAATAGCTCGAAACGGAAGTACCTGCCGGTCAAGACGGCGGCATTAGCACCAGATTGACGATGTAGCGTGTGTAGTTGGAAACGGAAAAATCACCTTGGCAAGCAAGGTGCATTAAGCCGGACAATCTCCTTGTCTAGGGGCTCGTTCTGCTTCGAGCTACTCTAGTTGCAACCGGAACTATTCGCAGGATCAGGCCTGCGAAATTCAGTCTCAGCATCGAGTAGAAAAATCAGCGAAAATTACTCGCGATCGTGGCAAAGAACTTTCAATTCGCGGCACCAGTTCCCGGATGGAAATTCAACGATCCATCGTGAGATTGAGCTTTTAGGCTAGCGACTTCCACTAAATGAAGAAGTGCCAAACCGGAGAAAGGGAACCGACTTCACAGAAAAAAAGAAGGCCCTTCGCATTGCAAAAGGGCCTCTTCTGAGTCGGATTATTTTAATGCTTATCAAGAAGCAAGTGCATTGTTATACGTGTCGACGACGACGAACAAATGCTAGTCCCATGCATGCCAAGGAAAGAGCTAAAGCAGAAGATGGCTCTGGAATTGGACTCAAACCAACCAATGTAATGGTACCGGACCAAGTTCCTTGCGAAGTCGAGTTCCACAAGTGGGCCAACATCACATTTGGGTCTCCGCCGTTGCCGTTGAATACAACTGGATTAGCCAAGTTCAATGTCGCAATAACGGGTGTTCCGCCAGTACCGCTGTTGCCCGTTCCCCAAACTTGATGTTCAGCGGCACCCCACTGTTGGAAACCGCCAGCTTGGAAAATTCCAACGCCTCCATCACCAGCAAGATTGATCGAATTTTGATTAGTAACGAAAAGCCCGAAGTCGCTGGCCCAAACGCCACCGGTTCCACCAGCTTCAATAATGAAGTTCGCTTGTACCGAGGTCAGGGTTCCTACTAGAAATGGTGGCGCCACGGCGATTACATAACCTGGATTACTAGGCGTATTGCTTAAATTCAGGTTATTGAATGCAACCACATAATCGGCTTTTGCCGTGGCTGCGCATGTGCTGAGTACTGCACATAGCATCAATGTTGTCAAACTCTTTAGTTTCATGACAGTTCTCCAAAAGGGAAATGGAACAAAATCGAACACAACGAAATCCGACTACAGGTCGAACTAAGGTTCTAGATTAATTACACAAAATAACGCTCGCAAGCACCCATCTGGAAAAATTTGTAGAATTCTTCTCAAAAGAAAATTTGACCTAGCTTATCATTTAAGTGCCTAGTGGCGGATATACTGAATTCTTCACCGATTTCAGTGTGAATTTTTATTTTCCTCTTCAGATTTTGCGGATTGCGATATTTTTTCGGTCCAAAAGTTCAAGTTTGGGTCAAACTAGTCAAGCAGATCTTTGTGAAATTTCTGGCCAAACGCGTGGAAATTTGCGGAAAAAGCCGAAAAAATCGCTTGAATTACTCCCGGGGCAGGCTCTACATCAATACCTTTCGAACTCTAAAATCGGGATAGGCCAAAACTCGATTCCATGACATCAATCCAACCATGGTTTGTTCAGGATTCTTTTGAGCAAATGAAGAACCTTGGTCCCTTGTCAGAGGACGAGATGTTGCAGTCTATTCGCCTTAATTTTCCTCTTTTGGCACAGTCTGATGTGCGAATCTGACACGAGCATTTCAAGTCAAAAACCATACCGGCTCGATTTTTTCGAGGAAACTTGGATTTTCCTAGATGCGCGAACGCATGGATAGCGATCGCGGTACGGAATTTGATTCAAAATCGTCCCAGGGATTACGGCGGAAGATCCCAAGAGTCGCGACTTGGGGAACAAGTTAATGTCACGAGTTTCTAAACAGCGGACGAAAAGGCATCTTGAGGACTGAACATGAACACGATCGAGTTACAGTTGAAGATTCCCATGCATGGATTTTTCCTGAACAGCACAAAACTCAACTTGCCCGCAATTCGCATGATGATTGGGCAATCCGGCTGGTTCTTACCAATTCTAGCTTGGTTTCTTTTGACGCTCTGCCATGTCGATGCGGATGATTGCGGTTGCGTAGACAACGCGACCTTGGAACCAGCATCCGCAGGCATCGTGTCGGGTGCCGATGACGACGATTGTCCGTTGGTGCGCGTGGTTTCGGCCCAGCACGCGACGGTTATTCGCGCGCGGCCTCAATTGAAGCCTGGTCCGTTGTTTTACGGCAGCGGATCATTTGCGGAAAAGGAGGTGGGCGAGGCCTGCGATCCTGGTCAGAGTTTCGGACCCTTTGACGTGGTGGCGGGAGGAAAGCTTCGCGCGCGGCTCAGCGGCGAGCCTGCCGTGCAGCAGCGCTGGAGTCTCTTCAATCGGGGGACAGGCGTGCGGATCACTTTCGAACCGAACTTGGGAGCAGGCAACTACGGTCCGGCCCAGGAAGTTGTTGTCTTTTACATACCAGCCGACGAGACTAACGCCGAGATGGAAGGGACTTGGTCGGGTCCGGGGCGACTAACGGCAGTGACTAGTGCACCCGCCGGTGC
>CALMEE010000086.1 GCA_937862885.1 uncultured Planctomycetaceae bacterium | reverse complement strand
GCAGAATGGCCTGACGACGTCGATTTCGACACTCCAACCGAGCCAGCAGACGCTGATCCCAGTCGAACCGGCGAAAACCAAGAAGCTGCTGGCGACGACGTTGTAAAAGACCAACCTGCATCAGCCGACGATACGAAAGCGAAAACTCCTCGTCGCAGCAAAAAAACCGATCCAAAAGAAAATTTCCCCCTGGCGCTATGGGAAAATATTGGCGTAACGCACCCGATTCTGGTTCATTTCCCCGTTGCACTGCTGATCGGCGGTGCCTTGTTCGCGATTTTCGGCTTTCGCGGTGATTCTCCGTTAGGCGATGCCGCTTATTATTGTCTCTGGCTAGCGGCATGGACGGGCATCCTGGCTTCGATCGTTGGTTGGCCCTATGCGGAATATTCCAACCGCCATGGGGCCACTTGGGATGAACTCGACTTCTCGAAAACGATCGTCCTGCACCGATGGCTCGGCATCCTCTTGTCGATCCTGACGTTTGTGCTTGCCTTGATCGCGCGGAGCAGTCGCCTTAATGATCCGTATGCAACCGGAGCCCTTTGGAAATTAGGCATGGTTGTTCTCGCCGCCCTTTGCGGGTTTGTCGGCCATTTGGGTGGCGACCTAACCCACAAAGGCGAAGTAAAACGGGCGATGCGCAACCTCGGGTTGATTCAGGAAGAAAACCAACGGCAACAGCCCGCTGAGCCGAAGACCACCGAAGAAGAAAATGATGGTGATGCCACCAACAAGGAATCGGACTCTGAGCATGGCGAGCACCAAGGCGAAAACCAGGGCGATAACGAGGACAACGAAGCAAGAGCCAACCTAAGAAAAAACGGGCTCAGTGACGGTCTACATAATTCGGCGTACGTGCCGACCATCTAACCTTGGTTCTGCAACGTCAACTGAACAAATCGGGATGACCGACCGTTAGTCGATAGCCCGCGATGGCTAGGTGCAAGTTACGGTTGCCAAGATTGTTGAAGAATCAACACCTTAAGGGAAAGAAATGTCTTGGTTCGGTTCTCCGACCCAACGATTGTTCGATTGGCTAACAGAGGACACATTCGTCCATCTCTTTGTTACCGCTATTCCTGCTTCGCAACCTGTGTCCGTGATGGCCAAGCGATTGCCTGCGCGGAGGCAATATTTCTCATTTAGTGAATACGTTGTGCGACTCCGATTTCGAAAAAAGGACGCGATATCATCTTCATCGCGCCCCATATTTCTTCAACGTTGAATTTCGCCAAGCTGTTTGCGAATCGAGATTGAATTTCGATCCGCAACCGTTTAACCCATGTGGGCGTCTAGCAAGCTCTGGAGTTTATTCTTTGGCTGAATTCCCATCGCCCGCTCGACGACCTCGCCGTTCTTAAAGACCATGATCGTCGGAATACTCTGAATCCCATATTTCAAAGCGATATCGCGTGCGCTGTCAACGTCCACCTTGCCCACTTTGGCTTTTCCTTGATTGTCGACGGCAAGCTCATCAATCAACGGAGCGATCTGACGGCAAGGACCGCACCAACTGGCCCAAAAATCGACCAGCACAGGCTCACTTGCATCCAAAACTTCCGTTTGAAAATTATTGTCATTAAATTCAGTGGCGTGTCCCATGGATATCTCCCATTCTAAAATTTATGGCCCGTAATCGTCATTCGAGTCAGTATGCCAACAACAATGCCGCACTCTCGCGAAAACCGACCGATTCGTTTCGATTCAGTATCACAAGATTCTAACGATAGCGTACGGCACGTCAATTCACGCACCGCGATAATCCTGTTTTGACTCACTTTCACGAAGTCGAAACGAAAAATAGTCAACATTCGATGGATTTCATGGCGAGATTCTGCCTTGCGGAGCCAACAGCTGGACACTTCTAAAATTGCTTGAAAAACCGCAAATTCTCGTTCAGCGTCACTATTTCTCGCTGCCAGTTCGGCAATCGAGCTTCAGATACTCATGCCCAACGCAACCTTCAGCCGGACTCGCATGCGAAGTTCATTGTAGAGGTCACAATCAGGCACGCGAACGATTTCATTGAACACGTCGTTCCACCGAACACATCCACGACATCAGAATACCATGGACACCAAAGGAACAGACATCTTCGGTTAACGAGAAGTGCGAAAGTCGCCCTGGTGTCTAATCCAACGTCACGATTTCTCCGCTATCGCGGGTT
>CALMEE010000085.1 GCA_937862885.1 uncultured Planctomycetaceae bacterium | reverse complement strand
GTGAGCGTCGAGCCATCGACGGAGAGTGTATCACCGGCGCTGTCGCCGACTTCTACCGAGATCACTGGCGCATCGTTGGTGCCGGTAATCGTGATAGTGACTTCCTGGGTATCGAACGCTCCTTGCGAGTCCTCGGCGCGGATGGTGTAGGTCAAAATCAACGATTCGCCTACCGCCAGATAGTCAAAAGCTTCGCTGTCGGAATCGAAGGTCCAAGTAATCGTGCCGGATTGGGTTGTGCCGTCAATCACGTTGGCATTGACCGATAACATGGCCAGCAGTGCCGCGTTGTTCGACAGCAGGCCAGTGGTCGTTCCCGAGGCAACAACTCCCGTGACTGCCGCGGTAACGGTGTCTGCAATGTCGACATCAATGACGGTCAACGTTCCTTGGGTTTGTAGCGTTGAGTTCGATTCGGAAATGGTATCAGAATCCGAATCGCCGGGCTCGACGCTGATTACTGGAGCATCATTCACATCGGTGACGGTCAATTGGGCTGTCGCGGTAGCGGAACTAAACGCGGTTGTTCCACCGCCGCTTCCAGGATTTGCATAGGCTGGCGTCCCATTGGTCGATGGAACTCCAGAAGTCTGATCCCAGGCGCGGAACGCAAAAGTCGCTGTTTCCCCATTGATACCGTTGGGGATGTAACGAATCTGGCTTGATGAAGCTAGTAATAGAGCGTTCGTACCGCTCACCGCAGCGATGTCGCTCCAGGTCGTGCCATCGGTCGAATATTGCCACGTTCCATCGCCCGATAAAGCGGTGATTGCTAGTCCTGATAACGCCCCATTGTCGACGTCTGCATAGCCCGCTCCTCCCAGTACGCTACTTACCGCGATTGGAGTGGAAATCGTATCTTCATCTGTCGCTCCAATGGAGAATGGATTGGGATCTACTGTGGGCGCATCGTTGACATCGGTCACGACGATGGATGCGGTTTCCGTGGCGGTACTGAAGGCCGTAGAACCTCCATTAACGGATGTATCGACCTTTGATCCGAACGTTCCGCTGGTTTGGTCCCAGGCGCGGAAAGTAAAGTCGGCGATCGTGCCGTTTTCACCGTTGGGGATGAAGCGAACTAGATCGGTATCGCGGAGCAGCAGAGCACTAGTATTTGAAACGGTACCGATGTTCAGCCAAGCCGCTCCGCCGTTGACCGAATATTGCCACGTGCCGTTGCCATTATTGGTGGCTGTAATAGCAATCCCTTGCAGCGAGCTCGGCCCATCGGGATCGGTGATGGGCGTGCCGCCGTCCGATGCCAAAATCGAAGCTACCGTCTGACCGGAGTTGTTGACTTCATCTTCGTCGATCGTGTTAAGCGTCAGGTCTCCGCTGTTATCGAGGATTGGAGCGTCATTGATTGCCGTGATAGTCACAATCACATTGCCGGTGGCAGTCAATGCTCCGCCGCTACCTTGATCGCCGTTATTGCCATCGCTGAAAGTCCAGTCGACTTGTACGCTGGCCGGCGGTGCATCGCTGGTGTTGCTGTAGGCGATCTGCTGCATTGCCTGGTTGACGAGTGTATTGGTAGCATTGTTGTTGAAGTTGATAGTCAACTGGCCATTGCTTTGCGTGAATGTACCGATGGTAGTGCCACTGACAATGACGTTGCCGCCCGTCAAACTCAGCGTACCCGTGGCGGAGAAAATGTCTTCGGCGTTGGCACCGCCATTGCGTACCAGTGTCAGCGACGAACCATTAAAGTTATTGATTCCCGATAACTCGACGTCAAAAATACTCACGTCTGAGTCCAGGACTACGGCCAGTCCATTTTCCGTGAACGTCGGTGTGCCATTAAGATTGCTAAAAACAGGCGCATCATTAACCGGGTTGACGGTTAGGGCGATGGTTTCTGACTGGCCGATGTTCCCGGTGGCCAAGGCGGCGACTTCGTCAGCGGTCAGAGCGCGAGTATAGATGCGTGCATCGTCGATCAGGCCATTGAAATCATATACACTTGACGCGCCGCCATGCATACCAATTCGAGTCGATGTGCCGAGCGTATAGGCAATAGAATCAACGAAGTTGGCAGTGGCCACAAGCTGTCCATTGATGTACAGCCTCTGAATATTGTTTACATCATCGAACGTGAATGCCACATGATTCCAGCCAGTCTGAGCTAGAGACACTCCTGTATCGATTTGAAGCCATGTGCTACCGTTATAAAAGCTCCCTTGCACGCCTGCTCCGCCGGTACGATCCAACCGTAGCATCACCGAGTTACCCAGACTGATGACTTCGGCTCCTTGAGTGTCGGGAACATTGAGATTCACCCACGCAGCCAAGGTTACGTTTTGCGGTTGGCCAAACAGTCCTGCAATTTCTACGCCATCATTAACGCCATCCAAGCTGAGTACTTGACCACGTTGGGGATCGTTGACGATTGCTGCATTGCCAACCAACGTTCCGCTGTGCGTGATTCCGATACTGGTGTCATTAGCATTGCCATTGAACTCGTAGAGTCCTTCCAATCCGTTTTCATGTAGCACGGCTATCTGCAGATGTACGGTACCGTGAAAGTCCATGCTCGGTGTGTAAGTCAGTCCATTGAGGGCCGCATTGATGTCACTCTCAGTGCCGTTGATGACCATGGAGCCGCTGTTATTGTTCCCGCTGACAAACGTCAATCCGGAGGTATTAGAAAGTGTCAGCGTTCCATTTGGTACTTGTAGGTGGACTTGCAGCAACCCGTTGGTGCTAGCATTTTGATCGGTAACGATGATTGCGTTTCCATTTCCAACCGAAAAAACGATCGAAGTATCTTCATCCAAGGTCTGCGAACCGGGAACTTGCAGGCTCGGTTCGATGGCGACATCTTGCAGTTCGACCATGAAGGCTTGCTCGATCCATTCCCCGTCTCCATCGGTCACGCGAACGATAATCGTGTGACTCGCATGAGTTTCGAAATCAAGCAGACTTCCGTTCGCAACCGTAATCACGCCAGTCGAGGTGTTGATCGCGAAGGCGCCGCCTACGGTCTGTGAGGTTATGGAGTAGAATACCGCGTTTGTGGCATCCAGCACGGCATCAGCGTCCCATTCGATGATGTAACGCTCGGAGTTTCCCGCAAGGTCATTCCAGGTTCCGTCCGTGCTGCGCAGTATGGCAAAGTCTTCGTTGCTATTGTTGTTGGGCTCGCCCGTATTCCAGTTCGTGTAGGTTCCGTTGATACGATATCCCAGCCAAGTGCCCTGCCAGATGAGATCACCAGCCGTGGTTCCGCTATAAACTCTCCAATCTCCCTCGACATCCTGGTCGGAGTAGCCGAGCCAGACTTGTCCCCCGATGCTGACCGCAAACTGTCTTGCCAACTCATTTTCGTAGGCATTCTGAATCGTCAATAATTGCCCTGCAACTCCACCGAGAGTGGTCGAGATCGCATTTGCTTGCGCAGTTGTCCAGGTAGCCGTGGTGGATACCAGCTTGTAGAACTTTCCCGTCTCAGCAGCGTATCGTAGCATCGGGTCAGCGGCTAACAGTTGCGTGATCCGAGCCTCCCGTTCCAGATCGATCCCCAGTACCGTCCCGACCACCGTTCCGTTGGCGGAGTTCTCGGCAATCCTCAATGTCAGCGTGGGGCTGTCCGCGACGAACCCGGCACCAGTCGCATGTTGCAGCGTCAAGTTGTTTCCAAAAACGGTGTCAATCACAACGCCGCCGGAAGACAAGTCGTTGAATGTCCAATTGGCAACCATGCCTGATTCGAAATAGGGTAATGTCGCTTGATGGCTGGCAAACACTTGAGAGCCCGATCGAACCGAGTTGAAGATCCGCGCGTCGTAGAGTGTCCCTTTGAACGCCTGGTGTGACTGAAACCCGCCCCCCACGGAATCTTGATCGTGGCCGATCACCAAGCTACCGCCGCCGGCGAGCGTCGCACCATTCTGCAATCCGCTGCCACTGGCGAATTGAACCCCGTCCAAGTACATCACCCAGGCACCACCCGCGTTGCTCCAGGTGACGCTGAGCGTGTGTGGTCCTGTGCCGACGAGTGAGTTGAAGTTGACGGCACTTGATGTGACGGAGGCACCTTTGATGAAGAACCTTAAATCTCCATTGGCGAGCGTATTCAAATAGACTTCATTATCCATACCGCTGACGGCATAGTTCAAGAACGTGTGCTGCACGTTGGCTTCCGCCAGTTCAAACTGAAACTCCATCGTCAGAGCCGTTCGGCCGCCTAGAATTGTTCCGCCGTTATTTGCAACTAGGTAAGTGTCGTTCCCGGCGCCGTGATTGATTTCCAAGCCGCCCTGGCGAGTTCGTGTGACGCTCAATGCCGAAGGTGCCGAGTTGGCCAACAGCGTAGCCATCACGGCATAGGAAAACTCGGATGTGTTGTTCGTGGTGAGATCTGTGGCGGTGAAGGTAATGTAGTCATCAACGGCGACTGAGACTCCCGTTAATGTCTGATCGAAGCTTACATTTCCGCTGCCATTTGTGGTGACGTTGAAAGTGCCTAGATAGCGTTGACCTTCGCCGTAGCCGGATGCATCAACCGTGGTGCTCGCAAAGACCTCGATGCGAAAGGTGCGGCTGGCGGTGCTGTTCAGGGTACCGGCAACGGTAATGTTCGTGCCGTCGATGGTGGCACTGGAAACGATCGGGAAATTTTGCAATCCGTTGGGGCCGCTGTCACCATCTCCAAGGTCGTTGGCAGTGACACCAAACGCGTCTTGACTACCACCAACCAAGTTGATACCCAGTCCCGCATTACTGTAGATGTGGTTGCCCAAGATCGCATTTCCATTGCCAGCGGTACTGTCAATACGGACTCCATCTCGACCGTTGAAGGCAATCGTGTTTCCGGCTCCTGCCGCCGTTCCCCCGATGGTAATATTGTTTGCACCATTGGTGACTAGAATTCCATCCACGCCATTACCCAGATTTAATACGCCGGTGGAGTCCGTGCCGATGAAATTTCCCAAGACTTGGCTATTGCTGGTATTTGAATCCAACATAATGCCATGGGCTGTGTTTCCTGAAATCACGTTCCGGTGCGATGCGGTCGTTCCGCCAATCACAAGACCACTTACATTACCCGCATAGATTCCCAGTGAGCCGTTTCCTAAGGCCGCTGATCCGGCAGCGTTCAGTCCAATAAAATTACCAATAATCTGTGTGTTGTTGGAACCTCCGGTAAGGACGATGCCGTTGTTGGTATTGCCTGAAATCACGTTGCGGTCAATTGAATCGGTGCCACCGATGATATTGTTATTGCCACTGTAGATATTGATACCGTCATAATTGCCAGCGGCGGAGGTGCCGGCGAAGTTCGTCCCAATGTAGTTCCCAACGATCGTGTTGTTTCCCGTCCCAATATTGATGCCAGCCGTCGAAAATCCACGAATGTTCAGCGATCGGATCGTACTTCCACCGCTGCTGCCTCCGAATTCCAGTCCAATCGTTCGGGAGTCTCCATTGACGATCGCGACCTTTGGTGTGCCTGAGTATCCGCGTTGCGTCGACCCATCGATACGAACTGCATCGGTGATCGTAGCAAGGTTGCTGCCAGTCACGGTGATCGTGACAGTACTCCAACTAAGAATATCAAAAGCGATCAGGTCGGGAACTCCGCCAGTGTTTGCAGTGTTATTCGCGGCCACAATCGCTTCAAGAAGTGAAATGCGTCCATCTGTTCCACGATTGGCCTGAAGATTGGCAATTGACGAAGTGTTGCCATCGCTCGTATTCACATTTGTGTTAACTACGACAACTCCGCTAGAGGTAGCGATTACCTGTTGACTAAACTCGGAAGTGCTGCCAAATTGTCCGCCTCCAAGGTCAACGGTTGCCGTTGCCGTAACCCGATCACCTGCATTGACCCAACCTTGCAGAGTCATATCGAAGCTTGCGTTCCCAATTCCATCAGTGGTGACATTAAAGGCTCCTAGAAACGTTCGACCACCTCCATAACCACTACTGTGCTCAGAACCCGCCATCGTGCCGAAAACTTCGATCCGGTATGTCGTGTTGGCGTTGGAATTGAAGTTTCCAGTGACCCGCGTACCTGTTTGGCTGGATTGAGCCGACGACAGAACAGGGAAATTTTGCAGTCCATTTGGTCCGGAATCACCGTCCAGACCATCATTGGCGGTCACTCCATCGCCGCCCAAGTCCAGATCCAGCGTCGTACTCCCCTGAAACAAATTTCCTAGAAGAGCGACATTGTTTGACGATCCGAGAACATTGACGCCGTATTGGCCGCTGAAAGCGATGAAGTTCCGATCGGCGAAATTGGTTCCACCGATGATCGAGTTCGTTACATTATTCAGCCGTATACCGTCCCGACTGTTCGAATTCTGGACCAGCGTACTGGGGTTCACGCCAATTGCCGAATTGGTCAGCGTAAAATTACTAGCGTTTTCCACCAGGATACCGTCCTGTGAGAATCCAGCCACGCCGATTCCAGTGATCGTGACATTGCTGGCTTGAACATGAAAGCCAGTGTTCACAGTAGTGGATGCGTGTCGTCGAACATAGATCAGTGGTTGCCCATCATAGGTTCCAGCCGCTTGTGATTGACCATTGATGGTAACCGAATCGGTGATGGTGAGTGTGCTTCCGAGGACGATTGTCTGAAAGCTCCCCGCCGCTCCGATGGCAAAGTTGATCGTGTCATGCCCCGCCAACGCATTAGCGTCCAAAATTGCCTGCCGCAGCGACCCGGCACCAGAATTGTTGGCGTTAGTAACGGTAAACGTATCGAGCAGACCAAACCAATCTGCTTGGAGCGACGCGCTTACCAGGACTTGAGTATCAATTTCGCCTATTTGATATTCGAGCAACCAGTTTCCGCCAAGACTCTCTGCTCCGACCAATGTTTCGCTGGCTGCCACATCGGCCCTAGTCCATGTAGCCAGCATGCCCAAAATATCTCGCCCTGCTTGGTCTTTGGCTAGTTCGCAGCCATAAAAGAGCAAATCAGCATCGGCAGTCAACACGTCTGACCAAGCAGCAAACTCGCCGGCACGCGACTCCAATGCATCCGCATCGAACCACGTTGATCCCAGCTTAAGCGCACGTTCCGTTCCATGGGAGAGAATGTGAATTGCATCGAGGCTTTCAGGATTGTAAGTCGCAAGGTACTGATTGATCTGGGCTAGACCGTCTTCGCGATGATCAATCAAGATCACGTCGACTTGACGCAAAGTACTCGACGTTGCCAAAAGGTCATTGACGAATTTTTCATACTCAAAAATGCCCGTATCGACAAAGGCGATCTCACGTCTCAAGGCGACAGATTCAGTTGCAATCGACGGAAAGTCAGAGACACTGAAACCTAGATTCAAAAACGAGTGTTCATTCGCCGACTGTGCAGAAGTGTTGACATCGTTATCAGAATCAAGCGCGGAGTTTGCATTCAAAGTGAAATCAACCGACGATTCTGCTGCGGAAGAGAATTGTGGATCGATGGCAATTTCTTCTAACCAAGGATTGGTTGCCCATCCAAACGTGTCATCGAGTGAATCAATTGACGATGTATTGCCTTGAACTTCTGCATCGACAATACCCTGCAAGGCAGCGATCAGGGGACTCGCATCATACATAATGCGAGGCTCCAAGGATTCCAGGCGAAGTTGTGGAGGTCCCGGATTCTCCTGGTTCAAATCTAGTGCCTTATCTGGCTTGCGATTCCTTCTTGGCGTAAACATTTAACGGAAGATTCCAATGGTGCGGTGAGTTTTGATGCGGTTTGAATATCAACGTTGTACGGGGAGCGATGGCTGGGTCCAATTCATATCTCATCAGTTCGATATGATACAAACAGTTCAGAATAATCGCGTTTTCAAGAGAACTTTAGCATGCTTTCCAATCGCAATTGTGGGCCATGGACCAAGCAATCTTTGTTGAACGCACATCGATTTATGATTGTAGTCGTAATGCAAATTGCGCAGCTTCTTCGTCGATTGTCGGCTGCTCGGAATACGAGGATTTGACCGATATCAGATGTCCCGCTTATGAGAGAAAGATTGTGCCGCAGCATCGTGAACGGGCGAATAGAAGAGATGAGTGCGCGATGCAGTCGAGCTTTATTGAAACTTGACTATTCGTGCCAATTCGCTACCGGACGGAACCACATGTTGATTACCTGACTTAATAACATTCATCATGCCAATCCATTTTCCAAGCAATGTTTCTAGTGAGGTCGCACCTTTTGCTTATTGTGGGGGTCCACATGAAATCGACCTAGTTGGCGATGCCACCCAGGTCCATCATTACGCTTGGTTTAAGAAACTGAATGAAATCGTCGAGCGTTCTCTGAATTTGTCGGAGGTAATTCAGCAAATCGGGGAGGAAGTTTCGCGCGAGGTCGGGTGCCACGGCTTTTGGTACGTACCGGCAGGCGAATCGCGGAAGTTTGCGCAAATGACCGAAGTTATCAAGGGGCGAGAGGTCTTGGATTCTCGATTACTCTCCAAGCGAATGCGCGCAGTGATCGACATGACTGTTGAACAAGGTTGCGGTCACTGCTGTGCGTTGGAGGTCGACGATGCACGCGTAGGGCAAATTTTGGTCGCGGCGCCGGTTCGTGAAGCCCAAGATACATCGCTCATCCTAGTCGGTTTGTTCAGGAGATCTAATGAAGTAACACTTAAATTGCATTGGCTGCTCGGAATTGGGGCGTTAGTGGTCCAGCGTTGGCTGAATGCGCAGCGCCTGAAACAAGCTGATTCTCGAGTTGCCCTGTTCAGTGCCGTCACGCAATTGACCCGAGAGCTTTCGCAAGCCCAAGATATGGGGTCGGCCGCGTTTCTGATCGTCAACCAACTGAAACAGATTCTCAAAGCGGAACAGGTTGCAATCTGGTTGGACCCGCTGCAAGTTGCTGGTCATGTCGTGGCAATTTCAGACGTTGAGAGTGTCGACCGGACTTCGAGTATCTTTGAATCGTTGCGAGCGATAAGTAAAAAGGCCTTAGCGAGTCAAACTTGTTTGTTCTATCCAGCCGAACAAAGTCCTGCAACGGAGGCTCAAGGAGATCTTGAGCAATATTGTCTTGCCATGGGGCAGGATGCCTGCATTGCGGTGCCGTTGCTCACCTCAGCGCAACAACCGCTTGGCACCATTCTCGTCTCCGCAAGGCCAAACCAATTGATGAGCCAGGAGTGGATCGAGCAAACAAATCGCATTTGCAGATTACTGGCCGATCATTGCTGGACAATTTCCCGAGCACATCGTGGGCTAGTAATGTCGGTCGTGTCAGGAGTAAAAACATTTTTGGCAGGTAGAAAAGGGAGGATTGTAGGTGCCGTGTGCCTGCTTTTGTCGCTCATCCTGATAACACCGGTGCCCTACCGAATCCATACCGATTGTAAAGTACAGCCCGTGCAACGCCGGTTCGTAGTGGCTCCCTATACCGGAATACTGGAGAAGACTTTGGTCAAGACTGGCGACGTGGTCTCGCAGGGCGCAGTGATCGCTGTATTAGATGGGCGTCAATTGCGCATTGAATTAGCTGGTCTTGAGGCGCAGTACGACGGAGCTAAAAAGAAAAGGGACTCCAGCCTTGCCAAAGGGCAAATAGCGGAATCGCAAATCGCGCAGAGCGAGATGACCAAACTTGAGGCTGAAATTGAAAACATTCAGTACAAGCTTGCCAATTTGGAGGTTCGCAGCCCGCTTGCTGGAATTGTGGTTGTCGGCGATCTAGACAAGGTTGCGGGTGCGACGGTTGAAATCGGACAAACATTGTTTGAAATTGGCCCGCTAGACCAAATGCTGGTTGAGATAGGGATTCCTGAGAACGAGATTCGTTACGTTGAGCCGGGAATGCTTGCAACAATTAAGTTCAACGCGTTTCCGTTCGAGTCGTGGCAAGGGGAGATTGAAAGTATTCATACCCGTGCCGAGATCATTGATGACCAGGTAGTCTTTATCGCCGAGTTGAAATTGCCCAACGAGCTACTCAAACTGAAGCCGGGAATGCAAGGGAAGACCAGGATAAAATCGCATGCACGACCCCTTGGTTGGAATTGGTTTCACCATGCCTACGAAAAGGCACGAATGCTCCTATTGTGGTGATTTGTGGAGCATCGATTGTCAATATGAATGAATTCAAGTATGGCTCACCGATGATTCCAGCAGATCAACCCAATCAATGGATGAACCTACGCGCGAAACTGCGCAGCGAACTCAAAATTGACGTTCGCCAGGATCACGTATTCATCGAAGATCCATTGCGACAAAAATTCTTCTCGATCGGACATCACGAGCATCAAGTCCTTGCTCGAATGGATGGCCAATCGCCGCTAAGCGAATCGCTGAAGGCTCATTCCGAAACGTCGCACATTACACCAGAAATGGCGAAACAAGTGGTGCAATGGGCGATACAGAACAACCTGTTGACCAGTCGCGAGCATGACTTTTCGAAACGCATTGATCAACAGGCGAAGGTTTTAAACCGTCAGAAATGGATTGGTCGACTGAATCCAATTTGCATTAAATTACCTCTTTTCAATCCAGATCGACTTTTATCGCGTGCGCGACTTATTGCTAGTGCACTTTTTTCAAGGGGCTTCGTAGGAGTTTGGCTGCTTGTCGGGTTATATGCTGCGTTTTTAGCTTGGGTCAATTGGGATCGCCTGGGATCGGCGTCCATTGGTATCTTGGCGGAGCAGCGGTGGCTATGGATGATCGGCATTTGGGTCGCACTAAAAGCCATTCATGAGGCCGCACATGGATTGGCCTGCAAGAAATATGGGGGGGAAGTTAAGGAGGCTGGGGTGCTCTTGCTATTGTTTGCACCGCTGGCCTATACCGACTGCACTTCGTCATGGCGATTCCCCAGCGCTTGGCAACGGATCGTTGTAGCGGCAGCGGGGATGTATGTGGAGCTTTTTGTCGCCTTTCTAGCCATGATTATGTGGGCAAGGCTTGAACCAGGACTGCTTTCAGATATTTGTTTTCAGATCGTGCTGATGGCCAGCGTGACAACGCTGTTGTTTAATATCAATCCACTGATGCGGTTCGACGGATACTTTATCTTGATGGATTCAATTCGCATCCCCAATCTGTACACTAAGGGAACAAGATGGACTCAAGATCGAATCCTCCATTGGACATTGGGTTTACCGCTGACGCCCAACCTGTGTGCCAAGCGCGAAACGCTTGCAGTGGCGATTTATGGAGTCTTGTCGACCGTGTGGAAGATCCTGATCAGTTTCAGTTTGATCATTGCTGCAAGCGTTATGTTTCATGGAGGCGGCAAGATACTGGCGGCCGTTGCCGTAGTATTGTGGTTTGTCCTGCCAGCAATTCAGCATCTCAGGAAGCTCTGTGAAAAAGAGAAGCGCGTGCAGATCCGTTATGGGCGAGTGGCTCTGAACCTTGCGTTGGCGGTTGCGCTAGTCCTTGGGATGATTCTTGTGCCGGCGCCTTCGCAGCGCTCTGCTCCCGCGATTGTCGATTTTCGAGATGAGACCGTTGTGCGCGCCGCCGTCGACGGCTTTTTGGTCGACATTCGAATTCAGAACGGCGATCGTCTGCAGAAAGGCGAGACGCTTGCGGTACTGAACAATCCACAACTCGATGCCGAGATCGCTATTTTAGAGCACCACTATCAGACATCGTTGATCAGGTCGCGCATGCATCAACAAGCGCGGGCATTGGCCTTGGCGCAGGCGGAACTTGACACCTTGCAAGGATTGGAAAAACAAATTCAGGAGAAAAATCTGCAACGGGCTGAATTGACAATCAAGGCACCTTGCGATGGTATCGTCGTGCAGCGGGATTTGGAAACGCGATTGCATGGCTACGTTAAACGGGGGGAGGCACTTCTAAGTCTGGTAAGTGAAAACGACAAGAAGATTCTGGCGATGGTCAATCAGCGTCACGGCGATGCATGGAAAAATCACCGTGGAAACGTCTTAAGAGTATTGGTTCCGGGTCGGCCTGATTTTTTTGCAGAAGTAGTACGCATCGAACCACGGGCCAGCGATGAAACCAAACAAGTAGCACTTTGCGCAAATGTCGGTGGTCCGTTGCCGGTTCGACTGGGGGCTGTCAAAAACGGCTACTCTGAATATCGGTTGTTGGAGCCCCATATTCTGGTCGAACTTCACCCCGATTCCACAGTTAGCAGCGATCTCAGATCCGGACAGCGCGGACGGTTGGCTTTCGCAGCGACTTGGCAGTCGCTGGGCAGTTACCTATTCATGTCCGTGGAACGGTGGGTGCAAGAAAAAATTGAGATGGCGATGCGTGTTCAAGAGTGACGAACGATGCCACTCGCACAGCGGATCCCAAGCGTATTCGTCGATTGAATTCAGATTTTTCTCACGAATTCCACCAGCAAGATTCGATCAACCGCAAGCGAAACACCTGCTCTTACCTCGCATGACGCTGCAACAGGTGCACGCTTGGATGAGGCATCGAAATACTCGCGGTTAACGTCATGTCCCCATCAATTAACGAACGACTGGAAGTTCGCGGAACGGCAGCATAGCAGAACGTCCCGAAGTCGGTCTGCGGTTCGCCTCTTCTGGGTTGGGGCGTTCGATCGGCTCACGTCTCGGAGATCTTAATTCCTCGATATCGCGCGGGGAATTTGTTCCTTCGATAGGTTCCCAGGCATCGCGAATGCTATTTCCGTTATTGTTATTTGTATCCCCATGGTTATCACGGGGAGCGGATTCGATGGAACTGCGATCAGCACGCTCTAAGGCTACGGTGATGCCTGGAATTTCGGTGTCATAAAAGCTCGAGTAAGGATCAATTTCTCCATCGCATAGCTCGCAGATAATACCGAATGCTTCTGCAGCGCGCAACGCAATCGTTTCGTCGATATCACCTGGGTCGATCCAGTAACCTTCGGGCGTCATGCGCATCGTCCCCAGATCGAAATCCAAGCCACGCCGTTGGGCTTCAAAGTTAACCCAAGTTGATAAAAACTGGTTTTGCGCGTTTTGTAACTGATTAAAGGAGTTGACAAGGTTAAGAGCTGTTTGGTCTCCCAGCTGTCCGCCACCGGTGGCCAAGGCTCGTTGAATTACGGGCGGGCGCTCCAAGTCAAGGCGGGCCAATTCGAGCTGCCGCACGGTCGTACGAACCGTTCGGCGATCCAGTTCGAAAATGATTTGCGCAAGTTCTACTTGCCGAATAGTCTGTCTAAGGTTTCGCTTGATGGCGTCTTTAAATTGGTAGTAATTTCGTCTGGCTCTTTGATACTGAATTAAGGCATCTCGGTATCGATTTCGCTCAGAAAGGCGAGTGATAGGTGCATCAAAGCGCATTCCAGCCCCAAATGATGAGTTATCGAAATTGATGCGCATGGGATTACTCCCCACATTTCCGATATCGCCTTCGAATACCAGATCCACTTGAGATTCAAGGTCATTGGCAAAAAATTGAATTCGTCGGTAAGCGTCGACAAGTGCGGCTCGCGCATTCATCCAGTCGAGCCTGAAACATTTTGCGATCGCTATGGCCTGCTGCCAAGTCAAGTCGATTTCCGGCAAGATTACGGCGTCGGCGCGCGCTCGGGCTTGAACCAGGGACAATTCCAGGGTCAGGTTGTTCAACTTGATTGCAAGTTCAGGTGCGACGCGGGCAACCTTTCGATCAAGTTCGTTGTACAGTGCTTCCGGCGACAGATTTTTGCCCCGTTCGACGATGCTCTTGATATTTTCGATCGTAGTGTCAACTTCGTCGGCATCCCGTTTCATTTTGGAAACAATTACGTCGAGTTGTTCGGTTAAGTCTTCTTCCGATGCCACTTCGTCTATACTCAAAACATCCGCTTCGATTGTGTAATCTCCCGGATTGTCGAGCATGACTTGTTGCAGAGCTTGTAGATTTTTGACTCGTTCCGGTCGAACGGCCCCCAGTTTTTTCAAGTCCTCGCGAATTTCGGCGACCGTAGCGCCAAGAATGCGTTCGCGCAAGGGGCCAAGTTCGTTAAGGATTGGAACCAGTTTCTCCAAACTGTCGACAAACTCGTCTTGCCAAGTCAATCCCCACTGATCCCCTTCGGTTTCCAAGTCGATGTCAAAACGAGCCGATTGAATCTGCGAATTCAGTTGTATAAGAGCAACGCCGATTCGTTTTCGAATCTGAGTGATCTCATTTTGATTTTCGCCCAAAGTATCACTGATTAGTTCGAACTGACTTAGGGTCGAGTCTTTGATAATGACGGGCAAGTCCGGAGGGAGTCCCAACGAGAGCTTGTATTGATCTAAAGCATTTTGGTAGTTGAGCCTCAATTGAGCGAGTTGCCGTTGGGCGTTGTACAAGTTGGTCTCGATCTGCGTTACCTGCAATAAGGTAATACGCTCTTCGCGGAAGAAAGCTTGGAATTGAGCGAGCACTTCTTCTTGTTCGCGCACGTTGCGTTCTTGAATACGGATCGCTTGCAAGTTGCTGAGCAATCCCAAAAAGCCACCGGCTTGAGTCGGGGCCAACGGCGGTGGGGCTAGACTGTTGCTGCCGACACCGCCGCCTGGGTTGCGGCCCGTTGTGATTGTGAGATAAAAGCCCTGCCGAAAACGTTCCATTTTGCGGACATCCGCTAACAGGTTACGTTCGGCTTGGGTCAGTGATTCTAAAATGCGATCACGTCCCGCACCTCGCAACAACGGCTGTACCAATGAAACATTAATTAACGTGTTCGCTGATTGATTTGTCGGACCTGAAAAATTCCAGACGATGGAATTGGCTAAGCCAATGACCAATGTGGAACCAGTTACGCCCAAGCGACGCAACGTTACGCGTCCCCCCTCAATACCTAATGTATTGGCGCCGCCACGAGCCGGACCATTTGAGCGGAAAAAGCTACCCAGACCGGCAAACAATTGGGCGTCAAAACCAAAGCGTTGCAACGAGACTTCTAACGCTGACAAGTAAAGTGCCTCACGTTGGGTCTGGAATTCGACCGAGTGCAAGAGACCCAACAGGACGGCCGCCTCCTCGTCCAAGACTAACTCCCCCCGTTCATTGATCGGCACATACGCCAACCAATCCGGGTTTTCTACGTAGCGAGTATCCCCATTCGCGTGCCAATGTTGATATCCGCGCTTGCCGTCTACGCATTCCATCAGTCGGTATGAATCTGGATCGTCTGGCGGTAAGGGGGGGTGGTCGGCAGAGAAAGGATCGAACATGCGCGATCGTGGATCGATGTCGATAGTTGAGTCGACCAAACCCCATCTGGGGTCGTAAGTCTTTTGCTCAATCAACATTCTCGCTTCGGAATCTGCTTGGCGGCGATAGTAACTGCGGTGGCAACCCGCAATGATCAACGAAGTCACGCAAATGCACAAAATTGAATTTACGTACCACTTTCCGCGGATTTTGTGGCTCACGTCCTGTTACTCCTGAAGCCAGGGCTAGCACATGGTCGATAGATCGGGAAATCTGTCGGTCTTGCTGGGTCGCTAATCCTGGCCCGTGATGTATGTTTCTTGTAATACGGGTTATGACGATTGTCATGGCTATGCTGATTTTCGGTGTTTTATCGACAATTCCTTGATCCGTTTGCGTGAGATTACAGCGGCAAGCAGGGGCTGAGATACAATATTTGGACGAGGATTCCTCCTAGGTAAAATCTAACGACTACAAAACGTTGACAACCTAAATCCCCCAATTTATCATTGAGAATTGCTCAGATTGCGGGATTTTCGTTGTCGCAAGTTAGGGATCGCGGTCTAAAATCGAATATTGGAGTCGGAAACTCCGGATCTGGGATGGCGCAACATCGGCGGGGACGGTGGTCTACATTCGGCCTGTTGGTGGTTTGCCGGCCCTTTAAAAATTCAACTGGTTAGGCGGTGCAGTTCATGTTGATTTCATTACTTGTCATATTGGTGCTTACCATTTTGATTTGTTTAGCGTTGTTTCAGTCAGCGCGCACATGGAACTGGGTCAACATCGTGTTCGTCTTCTTGATTTTCGTGGCCGGCATCCTTGGCGCTTACGCTGGTTCGCAAACGCTGAAAGCCCGATATGCATGGATTGATCGCTCGCAAAAGAATGAGGATATTCTAGAGCGATATGAAAAATCTTTGCGAGAAACTTTGAATGGTCCAGATGACGCTTTGGCGTACACGTCCAATTCGCTGCGAGGCGTCAATTTGGAATTGGACCTGTCCATGATTGGCAAGGGGCGAGTTTGGCAGGAAGCATCCGTATCTATTCGTGATGAAAAAACCATTGTCGCATCCTTTGAAGCTGGTGGTGTCGATGGTGCGAACCAATTGAAACAGGATACGATTCTGTATGCGTTTCGCGATGAAATGCACGACGATCAAGCGGCTCGGTTCCCGACAACATTCATTGGCACGTTCCAAGTAGAAAGTGCGAGCGGAGCTCAGGCAACTTTAAAGAGCGTATTCGTCACGCCAGATGGCGTACAGGATATGAGTAATCCGCAGACTACCTGGACATTCTTCGAAAAGATGCCGGTTGACGATCGTGAGACATTCAAGCGACTAGCCGGAATTCCAGTAGACTCTGACAACTTTGACATCGATGCCTATCGCAATATTCTCGTCACGCGATACCTGACCGCTGATTTGTTGGGAATGGATGAGACCAGCCGAGAATATGAAGAGCTCATTGATCAATTCACGTTTGATGGATTGACCATGGGGACAATACAAAATTGGATCGCCAGACAACCCAGCCGTATTTCTAATCTGTTTGACCCAGGAGTTGAGAACCTTTACGTTGAATTGAGGTTCACCAAGCCATCGCGTGGTTTTCAAGTCGATGGAAGTGGCAGCGCCAGTGAAAACGCGTTCGACATCCAAGGTCGGGCCATCGATCGATCGCTGCATTACGGCTCGGAAATCACTTTCCGTGAAGGTGAGACGATTGTCGTGCAGAAGTTGACAGGCGTTATTGGCTACGATATCGCTGATGCCGATGGTTCAATCATTCGCGAGCAGCCATTGATCAATATCATGGACGTGGAGCGGGTCGGCGGTGATGATGCGGATATATACCGCCGTCCATTGAACAACTATCCTCACCTTTTGACGCAAACCATTCAGCAGGTCGCGTTTTTCGAGGACACTTTGAAGCAGCTTGAGCAAGTCCGCACCGTTGCCGACCGGGCACTGCAGGACGCGTTGACGCAGCAAGACTTGCGGGCGCGGCAGTTGAATGACCTTGAGTTTGACTTGGAAAATTTCCAAACAGATTTGAGAATCGTTTCCGGCCATGCCAGCAAGTTGTCAAACGAACTCGCTGATCAACAAACTTTGATGGATACGCTTTACAAGCAGATCATCAAAATGTACGCCGACATTGAAGCCAGTTCCAACAATTAACCAGGCCCCACAAGAATCTCGGGCGCGAGTATTCTTGTACTCTGAGGTGGACGTTCACCAATATGTGCCCTGCTCCAGAGGGCGCGTTCCAGGTTCTGCATGCGGTAACCGTTATGCGGTCATCGATCATGCTTGATGCAGGCCGGTTAGTACGTGGTAGCTGTATCCAGGAGCGCTGGCGACCTCGATTGCTCTGCTCAATTTCAAGAGGGAATTCACGCTCGCAATACGTACCTTGCAATAAAATTCGGCTGTTTGTGTGCAGCGCAGTCGCCGGAGAGGAATTGAGGATCGGATTCGCTTGGGTAGCCGAAGCAACAGCCTGCGGTGAATTGCGAGAAAGATTGAAATGGACACGCACCGGCAAGAGGTTAGTGTTGCGACCCGCAATTTTCAAGACGTCGGCAAATCTGGCCGCTTGCCGAACAGTGCCGATGCCTTGGATTACTGGTTTGGGACAACGTTGGTTGTGTGTTGTGTCAACGCAGTGTTAACCGTTGCTTTTGGGATTCATGCGGTCAACCACGCGATCGATTAGATTGTAGTCGCATGCCTCTTGGGCAGTCATGAATTTGTCGCGATCAGTGTCCTGTTCGATCTTATCGATAGAGTGACCGGTATGTTTCAGTAGGATTTCATTGAGGCGTCGTTTGATTCGCCGCAATTCAGTGGCGTGAATCATGATCTCCTCCGCGGTTCCTTGCATACCAGCCAACGGTTGGTGGATCATGATACTCGCATTGGGGAGCGCATGTCTTTTGCCAGGCGCGCCTGCTGTAAGCAACAGCGCACCCATTGAAGCGGCCTGTCCGAGACAATACGTGGCCACATCGCAGGTCACAAATTGCATCGTATCGTATATGGCCAAGCCTGCTGTTACGCTTCCGCCGGGTGAATTGATGTATAAGTTAATGTCCGCTTTGGGATCCTCTGATTGCAGGAATAACATTTGTGCCACAAGGGAGTTCGCCAAGTCGGCAGTAACCTGTGTTCCCAAAAAGATAATGCGGTCTTTCAGTAGCCGGCTATAAATGTCATAAACGCGTTCTTCACGACCAGTATTGTCGACGACGTAAGGTACGTAAGCCATTTCTAAAAGTTCTTTCCTTGTTTTGACTTCAGGTTTCAAATCGATAAAACTGCAACGAGGGGAGTCAGGTGCTTGTGCATACCTTAAACGCCACTTTATTTATCATTGTCATCGTCATCATCGGCACTTGGTTTTACCGTGATCTGGTCAACGACTCCATAAGCGACCGCCTTATCAGCTGTCATGAAGAAGTCACGATCGGTGTCCTTGGCAATCACTTCGATCGGCTGACCGGTGTGTTTGGCTAGAATTTCGTTTAGCGTTTGGCGATTTCTGAGAATCTCATCGGCCTGAATCTCAATATCACTGACTTGGCCGCGCACGCCACCGTAAGGTTGATGAATCATAACTCTAGCATTCGGCAAAGCAAATCGTTTGCCCTTGGTGCCGCCTGCCAACAATACAGCAGCACCGCTGGCTGCCTCGCCGACACAATACGTTGCAACCGGGCAGGAAATAATTTGCATGACGTCATAGATGGCCAACGTCGCAATCACTTCACCTCCAGGCGAATTCAGATAAAAGTGAATGTCCTTCTTCCGATTCTCACTTTGCAAATAGAGGAGCTTCATGACCAATTCGTTCGCATTCCCTGCGTAAATTTCGCCCTGCAAGAACACGATGCGGTTTTCCAACAATAAATCTCCGAGCGTCATTTGGCGTTGCCGTTGATATTGTTGGTACGCGTACGAATTGTACATCGTTGAGTCGTGTGGATGTCCTTTTGGGTCGAAGCTCGCTCCGAACATCCCAAGTGGGTCAAAGTTCATTTTTGATTTAACGGTGAAATGTTCCGACATCTATTCGTCCTGTCGTTAACGTGCATAAACTGCCGACCTAATTCGGTCGACGAACTCCGATTATTTGAGTGCTCAACAAGCCTGTCAACAGGGAGTAGGAAATTCCAGCAAATTCGACGGCCTTGGCCCACATAAAGACACTCGCGTTGCTGGCCCTTTCTCGCGTTAACCGAGACGTATCCGTCAATGTGCTTAATTGTTTTGAATTCGCTCCAGATTAACTTACGCCGCAGATTGACTATTGCCAAGCTAGACCCATGCTTGAGATGCGAACAACTGCACGGGCCATTTTAAACGAGGCAGCGACCATGGTCTGCCTTTCAAGTCAACCCTTAGCCAAATGATGCCAAGATGCTTCCCTGAATTCCGTTCCTGCGAAAAGGTCGACCCCCAAGTGCAAGCCAGGAGCACAAACCCACATCACCTGCTGAGATTTGAACGACACGTTCCTTCAACTCTTCGAGGAATCGACTTTCGGCAAAGTTGTAACGGCCTCATTATCATATTTCGCTTCGGGAATATTTGCCTCCGTCTTCCCGGTTGCAAAGAACTCAACGGCTGTCGCATTATCAAGGTCGGCGTCGGTCTTTTGTGGAGGATCTACAAAATTGATTTTTGCGTTCTCGATGATCAAATCAACCACTTTTTGTTCGATGATCATGTTGCGTAATGCATCCATTTGCCCGTTTCGCTCGATTGAAGCACGCACGCGACGTGGTGAATCGCCTCTTTGGATGGCGATCTTGTTGATTTCCATCTCGTAGTCTTCGTCCGTTTCCTCGATTTTCTCGATTTCAGCAATCCGCTCTAAAACGAAGTGTTCCTTGAGCATCATTTCGGTCTTTACGAGCGCATTTTGGCGTAAGAAGTTTTCTTGAGCGCGTATTTGGGCATCGGTGAATCCGCTGCCGCGCATCTCCAGCACCTTACGTTCTAGCTCACGTCGCGATTGCCTTCTCAACAAGTCCGCCGGCAACGCCCAGTTGGCGGATTCCGTCAGCAATTGGCTGATCTGCTCACGCACAAATTGCCGCTGATCGTAACCGAAACGTTGTTGTTGAACTTCGGTTAACGTCGCGCGAAAGTCTTCTATCGAGGCCGAGTTAAACATGGACAGCAACTGGGATGTATCGGTGCGATCTAGGCGTTTCACATCCAAGATTTCAACGACGATTTGCAACTTTTTGCCCTGCAATTCCGTATTCTCGACAGAATCACCAACAATTGCTTCCAAATTAACGATGTCGTTCGCACGCGCTCCGACGATTTTGTCCGCAAAATTATCGACTCGGGCGTCCGAAAGCAAAAGCGATTGCTTGACGATGAAATCGATTTCTGACTGAGATGCCAACGTCTTTCCGTCAAAGCTGCTAGTAATATTTACGGAAATCAAATCGCCAAGTTGAATCGTATCATCAACAGGTTCAAAATCGCCAAACTCTTCCATCAAACCGTCAATTGCTTGATTGACGCGGATCTCAAAATCAGGCTCGTTGTATTTCTTGAGCGCAATCCCCTTGTATTCAGGTAGTTCAAAGTCAGGGCGCACCTCAATGTTAAATTCAAAAATGAAAGGACCTTCATCTGGTAACGTCACCAGCTCGAAGTCAAAATCGGGCTCGCTGATCGCCGAAAACGTCTCCTGTTCATTGATCTGGGTAAAGCTGTCCATTAACAAAGCGCCTTTGACCTGGTTGGCAATTTGCTTGCGAAACTTGTTCTCAAGCAACGCGCGAGGAGCTCGGCCCAGGCGAAACCCTGGGACTTCCGCTTTGGGGGCAATTTCGTCGAACTTGTCCTTGAAGTAGCGATCAATGTCTTCGCGCGACACGGTAACCGTTACATGTCGCTCGCATGCACTGACCACGTCAATCTTGACTTCTAAATTCAGCTTTTGTTTTTCGCCGGCGACGTCAACGTCGTCGTTCTCAAGTTCTGTGTTCACTTTGAGGCTTCCTGGGATTGCAAATACTCGCCATCGCACCGTGTGTGCGATCCGCTATGAAATTTATGTTTAAGACTTCGCTTGTTGGAAATCGGATGTACCACGAGAATGGTAAAGTTTAGTGGAATTTCAAGCAAAATTCTACCCATGGGCAACGCTTTCCGATAGGCAGGACCGGTTCGTTACGGAATTTTGCGAAATTGGCAAACCCGTTGTTTTCGCAACGCAACGCGGACTGCAGTTCACACGGCATAAATCGAAGTGTGTTTCAGGCTAACGTTTTCGGGATCACGAATTCGCAGTCATAGACAACCAGAAAAGTTGCCAAAAATTCAGAACTGACAGCAGGGATTCCCCACCAACTACCCGTAGATATCTGCGCCGTCTATCGACGCTGTGCGAGTATAGCCAAGGCAATTGGCGGTGTCCGACCTCAGCCTCAAAGGAGCTAACCAATTGCCTAATTTCGAACTGGCAAGCTTGGCCGCTCCGCCAGCAAGTTCCCGGTGGGAAATCAGGATCGCAAGGCCAACAGCAAGGACTGCGTTGGCCAACATTTCGACACTCTCGCTCGGAAACGTATCGATTTTGAAAACGAAAAAAGCGGGTGATGGGATTCGAACCCACGACATTCACGTTGGCAACGTGACGCTCTAGCCACTGAGCTACACCCGCAATCGAATCGATGAAAAACGTTTGTAAGAGGTCAGATAACTCGCAGTCATCAACTAAATAAACTCGTTGCAGCCAGCCCTATCAAACGAATGATGGCACCTGTATCGAGAGAGACCTCAGCATTCAGCAATTCCGTATTTATTTTTATCGCAAAATTTCCATCTCGCCCATAGCCTCTTTGCAAAAATCTGAAATATCAGGAAAAATAAGCGATCAATCTACGATTCAAACGATGCTTAACATGCTGTCTATTTTTTTCAACGATAACCGGCAAAGTTGACGCAGCAGTCACTTTCAGAACGGCGCAAGGGGAAAATAGACGCTATTGAAAAAAAATTAGAGAACATGACTTGCCTTTAAGGCCATTTTTTGTTTATACTGGTGAACTGACGCATTGCAGCCAGCCCGATTAATTTCGAGCGTCACTCCATGGTTAAAGGCTGAATGACCCGTGAGATTCGTATAGCAAGTAATTTGACCTGCATTGAACGTATTCTCGGGGGGTTCAGATTGATAACGACGGATGCATGACCCGAATTCCTGAATGAAGAAAAAGAGGCGCCAATGCGAAGTTTGATGGTTCCAAGTGTTTTGTCAAATTGAGGATGCGCTTGAGTTGACGCGATTTCGTCGAGTTCAGCGTGTTTCCGGACGCTTGCGATTTGGCAACGCAGGTGGCATTTTCTGAACCCGCGAAATTTTGATGTGTTTTTAGGCATCATCTCATTCGTAGTGACTTGACATTAGCCGTGGGAACCATATCGTTGTCGTCGAGGGGATTTTGCGCATCAAATGCGTGCAAACCTCGATGGTTGTACTCCATTTTCAGGAAGATATCGGGCGTTTTAAGCTATGCAATTAAAAGACGTTTGGCTCAAAGTTGTTGGTGGTGACGCAAAAGCCGCTGACATTAAACTCAAGCTGCCAACCATAATTGGAAGGTCCAAACAGGCAACACTAACCTTGCCTCATCCTCTGGTCAGTCGAAATCATTGCGAGATTTTTGAGCGGGAAGGAAAGCTTTGGGTACGCGACCTTGCTTCCCTGAACGGAACGTTTGTCGATAACGTCAAACTGGTCGGAGAAAGCGTCTTAGAGCCCACGCAACTGCTGACGGTTGGCGCCGTGACGTTCCGCGCTATCTATGGCGATGATTTGAATGGCGACCTGGATCAATTACAGAATCATCGAGATGAATCGACGTTTGCCAAGCCAACGGATTCGACGGTGCGAGCGCCACAATCACAGGCTATCGATCAAACGGAACTTGCCGTCAATTCGATCGCCGATACTGATCAACAGATTCCGCTGAAATCGCCGCTGTCTGTGCCACACTCGAAAAACGGTTCGCGGTCGCAGACTACACCAAATGATCGAAATGGACGAGGAAGTTCATTGAACAAATTGGAGTCGGGGAAGCAAGTTGCCGCGTTCCAACCGAGCCGGAAACTGCAAGTGGCTGTGCGAGTCCTTGAAGAATACGGCGAAGTCAACCCGGCCACGGAGAATGGTCCTTCCGAATCCAATAAGGTTTCGCCCGAGCATTCAATTATCGCCGCACTGAATACCATTGAGGGGCTTGTATCGGCCCCCGAAGTGTCGTTTTCCGGATTGTCAGAATTAGTTACGGATGATCACGCCACGGTTAACGTTGTTGTTTCCGCCAGTGACATACATATCGATGCCGATAACGCGCCACGCGCCGGCGTCGGAGAGTCTTTTTTAGCGGTTTTGAACGATGAGCCCGACAGGGAAGCATTGTCACCAAATGATTCATCGCTCAATTCGTTCATTAAGAAACTCCCGAGATGAGCGAACAGTTCGGTAAACACTCTACTGATGTTGACCGTTTATTGGTCGAGAATATTCGCAATGGCGATAGTGATGCCTGGAGTAGTTTAATAGCGAGATATGAGGGGCGGTTGCTCGCGTTTGTCGAAAGCCGTTTGACGAATCGTTCAGCCAGCGAAGACATTGTCCAAGAGACATTTATTGGTTTTCTTAATAGTCTACCGAACTTCGATGGAGCTCGATCCTTAGAAAGTTACCTGTTTTCTATTTGCTCCTACAAGATTACTGATTATTTGCGGCATGAAGGGCGGCGCCCCGCAATTCCATTGTCAGTCGGCGAAGACACCAGCGGGGCGTGGCAATTGGATGCCAATGCCCGAGCGGCCAGCAGTATTGCTCGCAGCGGTGAGCGCAAGAAGATCGAGGAGACTGCCCTGCATGAAGCCATGCAAGAACAAGTTGCACGTTGGATTGAGCGTGGCGATCTGCTCAAGTTAAAGGTTATCGAGTTGCTGATTGTTCGCGGTCTGGCAAATAAAGAGGTTGCCGACATTTTGGAGATCAGTGAACAACAAGTTGCCAATTTCAAGTTTGACTTCCTGTCGCGGACGCGGACGTTAATCAAACGTCAAGGTCTTTCCGCTGATGTCTTCCCGGAACTCTACGAGGCGGATTGAGGCTCCCCAAGAGCATCCTGTCATTATCAAACTGCGAAAGATCCGCACGCTTGAATAGGTTCGTTCTGCGGCCCTCTCAGTAACTCAAGCTCGCCCTCCCCCGATTGCCGCAGAGTATTCGCATTCGTGGCCCGTGTTGCCAAGCGAATTCAGTCGAAATTCGCCATTTGCGGACCTTTACTGGCCCCATTCGCCGATGGTTCTCGCTTGGAACCTCCATGGCGAAGGGCGAAAGATGGAGGCCCTTCGCGGATAACAAAACTCAAAACGCTAACGAAACGGGTATCGAAATGAATCGATTGTTTTTTTCAATGATTTTGCTAACTGCTTGTGGCATATCGCAGGTGGCTCAAGGCCAGCACGGCGATCAGGAACAACAACCACCTATCAACGAAGCAGCGACAATCGTTGTTGGGGGGCAAACTGGTGAAGGTGAAGATGAGGTGAGTGAACTTCAAAATGTCGTGAACAAAGAATCGCTGATTCAACATCCAGGTACCGGTCTGGGTGGGCCCCAAGACGGAATCCCTGGGCAAACTGGACATCCTGGTCAACCAATAACCGGTAAGGAGGCACCAACCACGGACTTGGGGAAAGAGTCAATTTTTCAGCAAGTTCAGCTACCGGGTAGCGGCGATCTGACAATTGGTAGAGATTTTCAAGAACTTGGCAATGGTCAGCAAGCGTTAATTGTTACTGGTGAACCAAACGGACAAGGCATCAGTCAATTATCTGGGATCCAAAGGTTGTCGATCGGAGCCCTCGCAGAGATCGTTCCGCAACTTGGACTGAGGGTCGTACACATCATTCCAGGAAGCAAGGCACATCAACTGGGAATCCAACGTGGTGACATTATCAGGCAAATTAATAAGATCGCAGTTCTGTCGCGTGATCAATTTGAGTCATTGCTAATTCAGGCCAACGATTGGGGCGTTGGGCAGGTGACTTTGATCGTGCAGAATGCAGCCTACGGATTACATCCAAGTATCCCTGAGTACTCGAACTACGATTTGCACATTATCGAACCGCAACATGACGTGGTGATTGAGGACTCGATAATCGAAGGTGTGGAGACTTCGTTCCAAGACTCTTTAGACTATCTCCCAGTGCCACATCGACCTGTGGTGGTCCAAGGATACAACCAGTACGAACAGTATGGGCACTATGGAAACTATCAGCATTACGGACACTACCAGAATTACGGGCACGTACCTCGAACACACGTTCAGCCAAAACATTATGGTGGTCAAGGAAGTGGCTGTCGCAAACGTTAATCGAAACAGATTTGTTTGACGAAGCAACAATGAATAGGGAATCGCTTGAATTCATATTGTTTGAATCAGGCGTCTTCCTGTTTCTTGTGTGGATGGCGAGTCGCATCATGACCTCCAAGATTCCAAGTGCGACATCAACAGCAAGAAGCTGAATAGCGAACCTCAGTCCGCTGTGCTTGAAAAATCGAGCGTCACAAGCCACCGAAAGGAGATAGCTATGCGTTCGGTTTTCAGACGGCTGGCGAAAATCAAAAGCGAAATTCGGCTAGCGAGTGCGGGTAAGCATTTTTACGATTTAACCGATTTTCACGCCAAAAGTGCGATTAGCCCGTGATCATTATTTACATGATGTTGCAACAATTGCTGAGTTTTGATCTAGTTCCAACTTAACGATAAGAGTCATGTAATGCCCCGTCAAAGACTAAGCTATACTTCCCCGTTAAGAAAAGAGATTATCAACGGGCCTTGGATTGTCGTGCTTCGTCGATTCATCCATCGTTAATCGATCGGTGGGGTTTCACACACAAGCCAATAACTTGTTTCGTTTATCGCAATGAATATGTACTTTTAAAGGAGACTTCTCGCGAATCATCGGTGGTGAGGTACGAAACCCCTACATGTGAATAATGAAATAATTTCAGATCTCCCAATCACTAGCCATTTGACATCGAGAGCGCATGCAAATTCTTGGTTGATTGACAGAACCAATATGTAGGAAGTCCGTAAGCCAATGGTGCCATGCAGGTGCGAGTTCGGCGACGCATAGTCTCAAGAAATTTAGGACGAGTCCTCTTATTTTGACGTTCACATGAATAAGCCTTCATTTCCCCCAATTGCAGAAGAAATTCTCATGGACAAAAGTTCAGACTTGGTTGAGGAACGACTGTTCTTAGACGGTCCACAGTCTCGAATTCGCGAGCTTGGTCGAGCGATCCGAATCTTCCGAGAAGTTATTTATGGATTCCGCAAACTGCATTTTGTCGGCCCTTGTGTGACGGTGTTCGGCTCAGCGAGGTTTGCTGAAGACCATCCGTATTACGAGTTTGGGCGTGAGGTAGGTGCTGAGTTGGCCCGTGCGGGCTTCACCGTGATGACAGGTGGTGGACCTGGAGTTATGGAAGCGGCGAACCGAGGTGCGATGGAAGTGGGCGGTCGTAGCATCGGCTGCAATATCGTGCTTCCGCATGAGCAAGCGCCGAACCCGTATACCGACACGTTTATTGAGTTCAAGTACTTTTTTGTGCGCAAGCTCATGTTGGCAAAGTATTCGTACGCTTTTGTGGCGTTGCCTGGCGGTTTCGGAACCATGGATGAACTCTTTGAAATTGCGACGTTGGTCCAAACAGCCAAAATGAAACAGTTCCCGATCGTATTGGGGGGGATCGAATTTTGGGAGCCGCTGCTCGACTTTTTGAAGAACACCATGGTTACTGGAAAGACCATCGATCAGGCCGATGTCGACCGGTTCATATTGTCCGACTCACCGAAAGAAATAGCCAGCAAGGTGCGGGCCGAGGCGATGGACCGTTTCGGATTAAGAAAAACCAAAGCCAAACCGCATTGGTGGCTCGGTGAACGCAAGAACGCGAAGCAATCTTATTAGTGCGAGCGTTTGCTCCGATAAAGGGTTAGACCGGCCACCCCCAACAAAGCTATCCCGGCAACCAACGCAATAATTCTCAACGCGGCGAAAGGCTGTCGATCTGGCTCAGCTAATCCGAATGCCGACAATGAACATTCTTGTTCGCTGAGCGGTCGGTTGAGCAATTCAAAATTAGTTAGTTTCAAGTCGTCTTCCAAGACGCTAGTTGCAACATCTTGCCAAGTTGTCGTCGATTGTAGGCATAATCGGAGCTTGCCAAAAAGTTCCGTAGCGTATTTATTTTCAATGGTGAGATTGGCCTCGTCCGGTATCTCCTCAAAATCGCGACCGGTCCATAATTGCGCGCTTCGTACCGACCAGTGATTGTTGGGGTCAAGGACGAGAACTCCTTTTTGAATACCAGCCTGCTGTGCCGGGCAGATGAACGCAATGCTGATCAAACCATCGCTCTGCTTGGTCGCGCTGGTGACATCGAACGAAGGGCCCTGAATCAGCTTGTCCAGCCTGTTTAATTTCAAATCGATTGGCCACAACAACTCGAATTCGCCGCAAGCATCCGTCCAACTAGCAAAATTCTGATGATATCGCACCGACTCAAGAATCCATTTGTCTTCCGGTTTCCGGCGAACGATTTCAGCCAAGTATTTCGAGTTTCGAATCACTTTGCGAAGCGTTTTTTCCTCGGTTAAGTCGGAAAAGTCCGTCGTGAAGTACGGCGCATAAGACGGGGCTCCACTCGAGTTGGCATTCATCAACGCTCCGCTTACACGGCATTGGCCTTTCGTACGGTAAGCGTAAGTGTTCTTTTCAGAACGATCACTCTTTGACTGATCGTAGTGAAAAGCGATTGAAAGTTTGGATACTTCGTCCAAGTAGGCGGACCACGCATGCAGGGCCTGAGTCTTCAAGGTCTGCAACATTTCAGACGCCTCAATGTCTTGGGCAACAAGCAGATTTGGATTGAGGCTTAGAATAACAGTAATCGTCGAAACGAGAAATTTGACGCTCATGTTTGAACCTGTGTATGCCTTTACTAACTTGAACTGTCGTTTTGTTTCAATAAGCGGTTGAGGTATGCAACTCAATTCTCAGAAGCGGTCTCTCAGTAAGACTACTGCTGAGTTCGATTATCTTTGATCATGCGCCCCAGAACAAAGTGAAAGAGCACGACGAGTCTACGCTGGTGGAAGTGTCGGACGGCTAGAGGCAGTTTTTCGGGAAAACCGTTTCCCGATTAAATTTTGGTCCTTTGCGAACCCGATTGTACGAACCGATTCGTTCTGTGCGGATGAGAGCAACGTCTTCTCAAGGAATCGCCAGTGAACTGGTTCCCTGATTCTACCCGGAAGTTCAATAGCTTTTCAATTGACTTCGCGTGCGAATTGTTGAAATTCATTCACTGGTTCAACTAACGACACAGGGATGCTCAAGCCCGCGGGTGGAATTGTTGATGCACTTTCTTGAGACGTGACTGGTCAACGTGTGTGTAGATCTGCGTTGTTGAAATGTTGGCGTGCCCCAGCATTTCTTGCACTTGACGTAAATCAGCACCTCCAGCCAACAGGTGCGTGGCGAAGCTGTGCCGCATGGTGTGGGGACTGATCGATACCGAAATGTCTGAAAGCAAAGCGTACTTCTTGACCAGCTCCCAAATTGCTTCGCGCCGCAACGGGCGTCCACTGCGCGAAACAAACACGAATTCATGATCACGAGCAAGATTACGGACCAGTTCAGGGCGTTGCTTTCGCAAGTACTGGTCGATCCAGTGAACAGCGTCATCACCGAGCAAAGTCATGCGTTGCTTGTTGCCTTTTCCAGTACAACGCATGTATTTTTTGTCCAACTCCAAATCGCCAATTCTCAGTCCTGAGACTTCCGAAGCGCGACAACCTGTGGCATACAAAATCTCCAAGAGTGCCTTGTCGCGCAGAAAGAATTTCTCGATCTTGCGAGGTGCATTGAGGAATCGCTCGACTTTTTCTGGAGAAAGCACATTGGGAAGGCGCTGCCATAATTTTTGGCATCCGAGGAGTTCAGCAGGATTGTTGCTGACAATGCTCTCTAGCTGTAGGTAGCGGTAAAACATCTTCAAGGTGACGACATGCCGCGCAATCGAGGCCGGAGCCAAATTTAAAGCGTCGAGGTGCGCAACGTATTCTGAAAAATCGTTGATCTCCAGACTGCGCAGGTCGCGTCCAGCAACCCACTCGATAAACCGGTGGGTATCACGCGTATAGGCCGCAATCGAGTTTTCAGCCAGATGGCATTCGTGCCGCAAATAATGTACGAATCGCTCGACCCAGTTCACGTTCTTTTCCGCGGCGCGATCTTGGCGCTTGGGAAGGCCGTTCTTGATATGTTGCGTGAGCCGTTTCAATGTGGAGTTGCCAGAATGTTACAGTCAAATATTCCGAGAATACTTGTGTTTTCGTCATCTGAACGCGACGTCATGAAGGCAGTACTCTGCGAATTCGAATACGCGAGTAAACCGAAACGGCTGGCGCGGGCTTATCGATTAATCAGACTTTTCAGCAAGTTGACCGATGAGTACTCGATCCAAGCGAGATAGATCCTTAACCAAGCGGGTATCGCGAAATTGACCGCTTTGGTTAAGAATTTCTAGGGCCTGCGCGGAGATAATCGGACTGACTTCGATTAACAACCAACCTGCTGGATGCAGCCAGTTGGGCGCGAGTTGGATGAGTTGGCGGACCAACGTCGTACCATCTTCCCCTGGAGCGAACAATGCCGTTGCTGGCTCATACTTAAGCACATTTTCGGCAACCGTTGCGCGCTCGTGCTGACCAATGTAAGGAGGGTTGCTTACAATAAAATGAAAACGCAGGTCTGCGGGAACCTGTGCGAATAGATCGGACTCGATCAATTGAATTTGGCCGAGCACCTGATGCGAGGTTGCATTTTTCTTGGCCACTTCCAAAGCTGCTCGACTGATATCAATTGCCGTGATTGTCGCCTGCGGCAAATGTTTAGCCAAGGCGATCGCGATCGCGCCACTCCCTGTTCCGACATCGGCGATCGAAAGCGATTCCTGCCCTACAGATTTCGCACGTTGAATCACTTCCGATACAAGATGTTCGGTTTCCGGTCGCGGAATCAGAACAGAAGCGTCAACCGCGAATCGCAATGAATAAAATTCCCGATGTCCGACAAGGTAGGCGACTGGTTCTCCTTGTGCATGTCGACTGACCCATTCCCGAAATAGGCTGCGCTGAGCTTCATCGGGTTCGCGATCGAATTGTGTGTAAAGCTCAATTCGTTGGCAGCCTAACGCTTCTGCCAATAGAACTTCAGCCGCCAAACGCGGGCTGTCGGTTTTGTGACTTGCAAAAAATTCGCTGGTCCAATCAAGCAGTCGTTTGATCGTCCAAGCTTGTGATTCGTTCATGCCACTTTGCTCGAGGAGAGTATTTTGTAAAGAAATCCGTTTCAACTGGCTGACATCGTAGATCGAATCAACGTTGCAGGCATCATCCGGATACGTTTCAAGCATGGTCTTCAGGAAGACGCTTAGCTCAACCCGTTAATGACGTGTTTAGTCGCATAGGTTAATCCAGCGATCCAAACATGTCCCGAATCTGATTGCGGTCGTAATCGATCAATGCATCGGTGACTGGCTGCAAGTCCCCCTGCATGATTTGTTCCAGGCGATAAAGGGTCAAGTTGATGCGGTGGTCTGTCAGCCGATTATCTGGAAAATTGTAGGTGCGAATTCTTTGGCTGCGGTCTCCGGAGCCAACCAGTGTTTTTCGTTGGTCTGCCCGCTCAGTATGTTCTTTTTGCTGATAGTAATCGAAAAGCTTCGATTTGAGGATCCGAAGTCCTTTGGCCAAGTTCTTGTGTTGCGAACGTTCCTCGAAACATTTGACAACTAATCCTGTTTCTTTGTGAGTGAGCCGGACCGCCGAAGCTGTTTTGTTGACATGTTGGCCACCTGGTCCGCTGCTTGCCGCGTACCGTTCCACCTCATAATCATCCGGTTTCAAATCGATTTCAACGTCCTCGGGTTCCGGAAGAACGGCTACCGTTGCCGCAGTTGTGTGAACGCGTCCTTTCGTTTCCGTGTCTGGAACACGTTTAACACGATGTCCGCCACTCTCATATTGCAGTTCTCGGTAGCAGCCTTCGCCATCGATGGAAATCGTGACTTCTTTGAACCCCCCGAGTTCCGTGGGGCTGGCATCTAGGACCGAGAACTTCCAGCCCTTGGTTTCGCAGTAACGTTTGTACATTTCAAACAAATTGCCGGCAAAAAGTGCCGCTTCGTCCCCGCCGGTGCCGGCTCGAATTTCCAGCACACAACTTGAGCGATTCGCGTCGTCGCCTCCTACAGTCAAGTCGAGCAACTCGTTCCACAGCCTCTCCCGTTTTTCTAATAAGTTCGGGAGTTCTGCTTCGGCCAGTTCACATTCTTCTTCATCGTCGCTTTGGGCCATGAGGCGAACTTCGCTGATTTCATCAAGCACTTTTTTGAATCGCTTGTATGCGGTCGCCAACTTGGCCAGCGAGCCGTGCTCGCGAGCAACCGCCGCCATCTTGTTCGAATTTCCCATGGTGGAGGGATCAGACATCTGCGCCTCCAACTCTTCATAACGGGCCAATTTTTTTTCCAACATCTCACGCATCAGATTTCACCTTTTACCTATCTTGAATTCAAACCGGGATTCTAAAGACAATCGTGCCTTCACGCGGATCGAATTTGCTAAGAATCGGCCTGAGGTTCAGCCGTGATAATTCGAGAAACATACCTTGTCGCTCTTGCTGCCGGAAGGAGAAAATCGGCATCGACCGGGGTAGACGAGGCACACACATCGCCGCGACCAGCCGATACCCAGCAGAAGCGATGCGCTGATCGGTGACCCCATACCGCTCCATTCACAACCTTCCAGAAAGTGTGATGTATATCGATTCGGATTGACAGGATCGCGGTCATGTTTCCCCGAGGAATTCAAAATGAAAATTCTTTCCAACATGATAAACCGGACCCAGTCAGCTAACAAGGGAGACCAGGCCGTCGGCACGCAGGGGGAGCCTGTCGCGGAAGATGCATTAAATTTTGGTGGCCTGGACTGGTCAGCGGGCGGCAACCTTGGCGGCGGTTGCTTGGGCCATAAATCGTTCCTCCCCTTCCTTGTTTCCGATGATGATCAAATTGGCTTCGGCAGGTAAAGGGTGATGAGGGTCTGGAACACGGCAAACACCATTCACTTCAATGCCCACGACGTTGCAGCCCATCGTTTGACGTATGCGACACTCCGCTAGGCTGCGACCAACCAACGAATCGGGAACTCCGATGCGAATGATTTCCAGGCCTTCAGCCAACAATAGCAAATTGCCTCTGTGCAGCAAGTTGTAAATGCTACTGCTCCCCGTGGCCGAGTACGAAAGCACGAAATCTGCTCCAGTGCGATGTAGGGTCGAGACATTTCGGTCCTGATTAGCCCTAGCGATAATTTGCACATCGGGGCGAAGTTTACGACAGTAGATCGACAAATAAACGTTGATATCATCATCGTGAGTCGTAACGACCACGCTCGAACAAGTGCGGATTCCCGCCTTTTCCAAGACATCGAGATCGGCTGCGTCACCCAACACGTAACGCTCGGGATCGCGAATCCGTTGAGGATTTCGCTCGACAAGCCGGTAGTCCACGCCTTGTTCGGCCAAGCCTTCAGCGGTAGCGCGTCCCACTCTGCCACCCCCGACAATCACCACAGAAGTTTCTTCCCTGGCGTAGACGCAAAATAGTGCATCGTACTCATCTAGCACGGCACGGGTTCCCGACAACAGCAAAACCGACGAGCCTTCAATCAGCGTATCGGGTCCCGCCAAAGAGAAGGTGCCTCGGTTCCATATTCCGATCACGTTAACTCGGGAATGCTCGTTTAATTTGATGTCTTTCAGGTATCTGCCGACCAGTGGCGTGCCGTCGGCGACGGCTTCGGCAATCAACAGGTCTCCAAACGAGCCCACGACGTGCGATCTTGGGTTTCTTCCTAAGACGCGTCTGGCGATGGCCTTGCCCAACATGTCACCCAACTGCAAAACCTGATTGCAGCCTGCGAGTTCCAGAATGTCCACGGAAGCTGGAGATGAGGCCGTGGCGGCGATGAACACCGTATTGGAAATTTCGCGAACCGTGAACGCAATATTAGTATTGGTCGTATCGCGATGCGCCGCAACCACCATCGAGGCCATATCAACTCGCGCGCGTTGATATGTTTCTCGATCGTCAATCGCGCCATGCATGACTTGGAATCCTTCGTCATGCAATTTCAAGGCATCCGCAAGATCACCAGCCAACACCACATAAGGAATTCGCGCTCGCTTCAGCAAACGGACGAGTGCGCGTTCGACGATGCCAAGTCCCGTTATGATCACATGGCCTTCGGTCCCGGTAGGGACATATTTTGGCGCTCGAGCGGCAGCTTGCGATTCCGCCCATGGCTCGTAAAAGAACTTGATGAACATAAACGGCAAGAGGGCTAACATGAAGGTCGAACCGCACAGCAAAACGACCAATGAAAACAATCGCCCCAAATCGGATTTAAAGGTCACGTCCCCATAACCCAACGTCGACATCGTGACCAGAACCCAGTAGACAGCCGTCAGCCAAGAATTCTCTTGACCTTCATAGTCCATGATCAGCTTAAACAAAACTGTAAACGCCGCGACCATCAAAACGAAGATGACCAAAATTTTTACTAGCGTCACAGCGTGTGGACGGCGCATCGGATTACGCACTAGATCGAGCACAAAAAAGAGAGACTTCATGGATCGAATGATGTACTCGGACAAAAGGACGCAGATGAACGGCTGATACCAGGAAATTCTAAAATCCAATTTTACCAACATTGGTCATGCAGCATATCAGGATTTCCAAAAATGCTGCAGCCGATTCGATCTTGGGCAAGTTAAGAAGTCTTGTCAGTAAATGTTCGGCAGGATCAACTTGTTTTGAAGAGCGAAAGTTCCTTCAGGTACCAACGTGATCAAGGACGTGTACGCCGAGCCAGTATTGCGATCCCATGACGATTGCGGTCATCAATCGGAAATTGTTGGATGTCGGTCACATCGAACAAGCAGAATGATGACAATTCTGGAAAAGCGGTGTCAAAAAATCGACGGCAAAATGTGTTGATTGTCAGGTACCACTAGATTGTCTAGCTTGCGTACTGATTTACGAAAAGAATCGGCAGAATACGAAGTTGAAGTGTGCTATCCTGTCGCAGGAGACAAAATTAATCTAGCCGGCTTGTCCTGAGGCCCGAACAGCGTTTCTGCCACGCAAATCGGGAAAAATCCTCTGTTTTGTGTGAGAAATTTACCCAAAACAGAGAAAGAGTTGCGATTGCGAGAAACCAAATTAGCCGACTATAATCTTGCTTCTTTACGGACCAGGAATTCAGGAAGCGGACTGGACTAAGAAAAAGCCATCGGACATTTTAAGTCTCAGGCCATATTTCAAGAAAGTCAGTCTGTTCTATCTGTAAAGCTAATTTGGTAATTACGACAAAACTCAATAGGTCGATTCGATAGTCACTAGCTTCGCCTTTGAGGCAAGTTCGGAGTGTTTCGTTGTGGCGACTTTTGAGCAAAATCGCTTGCGTAGTACGAGTATTCAATCCTTCATACCAGACGAACTCGCGGGCAGCAAATGGTGTGGTTCCATTTACGGTTCTTGCCGATGCTTTTTCGAAACGTATGAAGCCTTGCAATTGAGGACTAAATGAATAAACACGATATCTGTGTAATTTCCAAGGATCGCCGCAAACAACTATTAATCGAATCGAAAAAATACGCGCAGGAGCAACGACTCAAGAGTTGGTGGGTTCTTCTGAGCACTGGCTTTCTGTTTGTTGGCTTGACCGCCATTGCGGCCGCGTGGATATTCCCGTGGTATGTGCGGTTGATCGCAGGTCTCCTTGTTGGGCTGCTCAACGTAAGGCTATTTATCATTTATCATGACTATCAGCATGGTGCGATCTTTCGCGATTCGCGAGTCGTGAAGTTGTTGATGAATGCCTACGGCTATTTCGCTCTAAATCCTCCAAGTGTATGGAAACATTCGCATGATCATCACCACAAGCACAATTCGCAACTGCCTTCGACAAATATCGGTTCGTTTCCGTTGCTGACGATCGAATCCTATCGCAACGCAGGCTTTTGGCAGAAGTTCGCTTACTTGACAATTCGTCATCCACTAACGATCTTGTTTGGATACGTCACGGTTTTTTTGGTTGCGACATCAATTGTGCCGGCGGTTCGCGAACCTAGGGAACATTGGGATACGATCTTGGCTGCATTGTTCCATATTGCCATGTTGACGCTCTTGCTTATTTTCGTTCCGTCAACTGCGCTGTTCGCGGTCATCATTCCGTTTACGGTAGCCGGCGCCTTAGGTGCTTATCTGTTCTATGCACAGCACAATTACCCAACCGTGAAGTTCCAGACCGTTGAAGAATGGGACTACATCGACGCCGCATTGCACTCGTCCAGCTATATCAAAATGAATCCTGTAATGCAGTGGTTTACCGGGAACATTGGATTTCACCATGTGCACCATTTGAATCACAAGATACCGTTTTATCGCTTGAAGGAAGCCATGAAAGGTATTGAGGAGTTACAAACGCCCGGCGTCACGACGTTACGACCTTGGGACATCCTCCACTGTTTACGGCTAAAGTTGTGGGACCCGGAAACAAACCGCTTAGTGCCGCTGTCTGCTGCCAGAAAACTCAGTTGCACCTGAGAAAACTATGACTGCCGATGAGATCGATCGGTTGAAACGCGTTTGTCAGACGATATACGATCTTTCCAAATCGATTCGCGTCCTGACTCAGATCAGTTGGCCGTTGCAAGTACGGCATGAGTTTTTCGCCAATCAGGCACAACAAATTCCTCGAGTCGACTATGCTCCGTTTGAAGCGAGTGATCTTTTGTTTCGCATGGATCGCTTGCGACACGAACTGGCGTTCGACGCGGACATCAATGAGTGGCTAGAGAGTATCTTGGTGCGGTTGGAAATTTCAGCGCGCATGTTGTCCTACTGCGGAACATTCGAATTTTTCTCATATTCATCGCAGCTTTACGGGACGCCGCGAACGGAACTTCAAGACGAGAGCAACAACTCGCTTGATCTGGCGAAGCTCTTCGACTCGCTGTTCAATGATCTGTGCAAAGTCGACATGGGCGCCCCAGAAAACGCCATCATTTCATCGGATGAGCTGGCTGAACAAATGGCCTCGGCGGCACTGCAGATGTTTGGCGATGAGGCACCCGAAGTCCAAATCGTTGATCAGTTATCAGCGAACGCGTTGGCCGGGCCGTATCGCATTCGTATTCGCAGGGATGCGAAATTTACGGATCGGGACGTCCATCAGTTGATCCACCATGAATCGCATGTCCATGTATTGACTTCGCTAAACGGCATCAACCAACCGATTCTCAAAGTATTGGGCACAGCTCATCCCGGGACGACCCGCACTCAGGAGGGGTTAGCCGTGTTTGCCGAATTCATTACGGGGTCGATGGATATTGAACGTTTTCGCCGGTTGGCTGATCGAGTTATCGCCATCGAAATGGCCATCAATGGCGCTGACTTCTTGGACATCTACCAATACTTCCTGCAACGCACTGACGATCCAATCCAGTCTTTTGAAAGTTCTAGGCGCGTGTTTCGAGGCGGGTTAGTCACAGGCGGTGCGCCGTTCACGAAGGACATCTTGTATCTGGATGGTTTGTTGCGTGTTCATAATTTTCTGCGCACGGCTGTGTCGGCAAATCGCGCGGATTGTATCAGGTTATTATTTTGCGGAAAACTCGATATCGAGGATCTTCCGGTCCTGACTCGGTTGACGAAGTTGGGAGTTTGTTCTGCGCCCAAGTATCTACCGACTTGGGCCAAAGATATGCGCTTTTTGGTTTGCTATCTCGCGTACTCTTTAATGCTCAATCGGTTTGACTTAAGTCAAGTTCGTAAACACTACTACGAGTTGCTGGAAAACCTAGCTTAAACGTTTTTGTTTATCGCTGGAGGAAACTTAAACGATCAGCTGATATTCCGTGAGGAACTCAGGCAGATGGATCTTCAATCCAAGATGAAACATCAAGACGTTTCGGCGGTAAGTTGATCGCACATCGATCTGGCTACATGCGATGTGCCCATTGGCTTAACTAGCCTGAGAATCAACGCCATTTTCTAGTTGTTCTTCGCAATTTGCTTCTTCTGGTTGGCGTGTTGCAATGTTTGAAGGTCAGGCTGTCTTCGCGAATTGGTGATCTTGAAATATAGTATGTGAACGTATCAATCAAAAGCCAAATGAGGGAGTGAGTGGAAAACCGCCCAATAATCTTTTTGATCGACGATGACCAGATATCAATTGCCGGGGTCTCTAGATTGCTGAGTTCAAGCAAGATTAGATTGATAACGGGAACTGATGCCGGCCTGCGAGATCTAAACCCTCACGCGTTTCCAAAACGGTTGCTGGACCTAGTTCGTGTGGAGCGACCCGCTTTGATCCTGACTGAAGTGTTATACGGTGATCACGATATGTTAAACGTCTTCATGCGCGCTCGTGATATGCTCGAAGCGAATCCGGTCGTTGTATTATCTGAACGAGATCAGCCGATCTTCATGGCGCGGGCGGTTGCCGTAGGAGCCCGCGACTTTTTGAGCAAGCGCCTCCCCGTGCAACAGCTTAAACAAGCAATTCTTGACGCGTCAACGCAAGCGTCGGCGACGGGACAAGTGGAATTCGCTAAAATGCGAAGTCTCATATTCGAAAGAGAAGATCCATTCGAATCTCGATATTCGCTAACGCGGCGCGAATCGCAAGTATTGCGTCATCTCCGATTTGGATTAAGTAATCAAGAGGTAAGTGCCTCGCTCGGATTGAGTTTAGAAACGGTGAAAGAGCACGTACAAAACCTGTTGCGAAAGACGAGTATGGAAGATCGTATTCAGTTCGCGACACACCCTGATTTTGTGGAAACAACGCTGGTGTAACTTTGGACTATGAGCGGAGGGGATCTTGGATGTTTGGGTGTGTCGACGTCGACTGAAGAAGATGCGGATTGGGTATTGCTGCGCAGATCAGCATGAGATTTCGAAGAAGGAAACGTGTGCGTCAATGTGCAAATCGGCCCAGCAAAATGTAGCAAGGAATAACCAGCGACCCGCAATTTCTGTTGTTTAACAGTAGTTGTTTGGCTTCGGCAATCAAGTCAGGCAGATGGAGTTTAATTGGTGGCTCGTTCGATAAAGCAGAAATCAACTCGCAGAATAAGTCTATTTCAACATCCGGGTGTCCGCAATTCCCGGTTCCCGTTGTTCAAGCGAGGGCTTACCCCGTCGGAACTATTTGCACTATCGTTTTTGGCGATGATTTTTGCGGGAACGATGGCGTTGAAGTTTATCCCCGGATTGTATACGGGAGATGAACTCAGTTGGACCGATGCCGTGTTTACGTCGACGAGTGCCGTTTGTGTGACGGGCTTAATTGTCGTCGATACCGCAACCTTTTTTACGCCGCTTGGTCAGTTGGTTATTCTGGTGTTGATTCAGATGGGCGGATTGGGCATGCTGTTGCTAACCAGCTTCATTATCACGGCATTAGGTGGTCGGCCTTCGCTGCGCGCTGAGTCTGCTGCGTTAGGTGGACGGCATGTGAATTTACAAGTATCTTCGCGGAAATTGATTTACGAAATTGTTCGCTTTGTCTTGTTTGTGGAAACCTTGGGGGCAATTGCACTTTACGCGATCTGGGCCCCACGACTTGGATGGGTCGAAGCGATTTGGCCGTCGATCTTTCATTCGGTCAGCGCATTTTGCAACGCTGGATTCTCAACCTACTCGAACTCATTGGTCGACTTTCATGATTCATGGATCACGATTGTCGTTGTTTCAGCACTAGTCATTTGCGGAGGCCTCGGATTTATCACGTTAGAGGAAGTGCAGCATCGATATTTTCGCCGCAATGGCTCGTTGAGGCGATTATCGACCCACAGTCGACTTGTATTTCTGATGTGTCTAGTCCTGACGCTAGGCGTGTGGCCGCTGTTTGCCTTTTTTGAATGGAATGGCGTGCTGCAAGACATGACGCTGACGGACAAGGTTTCTAATGCTTTTTTCATGAGTGTGACCCCGCGCACAGCCGGTTTCAATACGATCAGCTATGTTGACGCATCCGACAGTACGAATTTTTTAACGATGATCCTCATGATGATCGGCGGCGCTCCAGGATCAACGGCTGGCGGAATGAAGACGACGACGTTCGCCTTGTTGGGATTGCTTGCATGGTCACGATTGCGGTCGCAACCGACCGTGACGTTTGCTAGGCGTTCCATTCCAAATGAGACGATCCAAAGAGCGACAGGGTTGTTTGTAATTGCGACAGGAATCGTCGTGATCGCTGTGTTTGCTCTGGCATACTTGGGCGATGCCTATGACTCCGATCAGGAATTCTTGGCGCGACTTTTCGAAGCTGTCAGTGCATTCAACACCGTCGGGTTGTCTTTAGATGCTTCCCCGCAACTGGCGACCGCATCGCGTTGGGTGGTGATTGTGTTGATGTTTATTGGGCGAACCGGTCCGCTATCGATCGCTGCTGCGCTGGCCGGTAGACTTTCTAGTCGGAGCCATTTTCGGTTCGCTTATGAAGATGTCGTCGTTGGTTGAAATGAACTTTTGAGAGTTGGTGCAAGGTACGATGAAGCGATTTGTTGTCTTAGGATTGGGTAATTTTGGTTTTTCCGTGGCAAAGGCGTTGGGCGATCGAGGGCACGACGTTATCGTCGTCGATCTGAACGGCGACTTAATCGATCGCCTCGCCGCATCGGTAACCCAGGCAGCGGTCGGGGATGCAACTAATTTGGAAACGCTGCAAAAATTAGGTGTGGGCGATGCGGACGTCGCAATTGTATCGACGGGAGACGATATTGCCTCCAGTATCCTGGCAACGATGGCGTTGCATGATTTGAAAGTGAGGGACATTTTTGTAAAGGTTGTTTCGAACGATCACGCCCGCGTTATGAAGCGGATCGGTGTGACCGACGTCGTCTTCCCGGAAAGAGATACCGCAATGGCTCTGGCCGCTAGAGTCTGCGGATCGGCTTTGCTTAACTATGTGCGATTAGGGGCTGGGTTCAGTATTCAGGAAATGGCCGTTCCGAAGAGTTGGTACGGTAAATCGATTCGCCAATTGGAGCTTCGCAAGAATTTCGATATCACCATTGTCGCGGTGCACGATGTCTTACGAGACGAGATCTTTGCGACTCCTGATCCAGATTACAAACTTAAAGATTCAGATACGCTATTAGTGGCGGGTGCCGAAGTTGCCTTGGAAAAGGCTGCGCGGTTGCCTTAACAGCCACCACAAGGAGATCGACATTATATCACACCTGCCGCCTGTATGCGTATAATGCTGCGTAGCCAACTCATTCGTAACCGGCGTCCTTGCTGCGGAGAATCCTTTGCCTTGATCCTGCCGCATAAGCGTTAAAGACTCACTAACAAGCCTTCGTCAATTTCGACGGAAACACCTTGCCCAACGAATTCAATCCAGATCAAAAAGCGCGTCTTGCCCTGGCGTCGAATCACGGTTCCCTCGTAACCCGCAAAGGGGCCAGAGCGAATCCTCGCTGGTGAACCGACAACCATCTTGGCTTCCCGCGTCAACGAGATGCCGGTACTAAGCAAGCCGTGAATACGTTGCAAGTCAATCAAGAAAGGCGCAGCTGCTTCTATTGGATGGAGCTGCGTAATGCAATTTGTTTTTAACGCTTTAACGCGCTCATCCTCGGTGCTAAATAAAAATACGTAGCTCGTGAAGACAGGGGCGAACGATGTGTATATCCGGCCAGTCGGTGCCCGCCGACGTTGCGGCATTAAGGGGCCGTAGAATGGACTGTTCCACTCCAACAGGCTACGCATCAGTTTTTTCTCCTGTCGGGAAACAGTGTACGCAGCATACCAAGTCCGCACGATATCACCCAACAATGCCTCATTGTCTAAGAGATTATTTGGAAAGATATCAATTTCTTTTTTTAGAATGGGCATCGACTAAGAGTTAAATAAGTTCGCAAATAGCTTGGCGGCAGAATCACCACAGAGCTTTATTCGACCGCTTGACTTCCGCGTGCAATGGACGGAGTTGGGAAATGACACATTTGGGTTATGTAAAATGTCCGTCTCAAACCGGCGTACTTAATAACTTGACGGCACATTCGTGAACAACATAGGCTATTGGATCGATCGACGATTCAGTGAAATCGCCCGAAGAGGATACCTCTTTAATCTACCACGTTCGTTGCGGTCAACGTATCTGTTCTATCGTTTGCCCATTTCCATTCTTGCCAAAAGTGGTCCAAATTTTGCGGAGTTGCTTGACCAGATTCCGGATATTCCAAAATCAAAATGGTTGTTCAGCTCGGAAATAACGGATATTAGGGCATTTACTCCAAAAGACAGCGATCGCGACCCTAGGCGAATGTTGTCTCAAAATGAGAATTCTTGTTCAAAATGAGCAGTTTTTGGAAGAACAAGTAATTTGGGACCCTGCCATTGAAAGAAGTTTTGGCCAGAAAGCGAGACTCGATCTCAAATTGAGGGGAGCGTAATTCTGGGTGACAAAGAGCTTCAAGGAGTGCGGTCGTGGTCTGCACTGCGAGATTTGGCATCTGTCAAATGATTGGGTGTTTTTTGTACAGTTTGGGAATTCGTGGTTCGCTGGATAGCGATGTCGGAATTACCTGATTTTGAGGAATCCGCACGAATTAAATGGACGCAAGGTGGTATACTTAGTTGATAAGGTTGATAAAAACTTGTTCTGGCTAGAATTGTTGGGTGTCGAGTGACGCCGCTAGCTTGCTCAATATCTTAAAGGTCGACGATATGAATGTGCGAAAGGGGATCACGCTCATCGAACTGCTGATTTCGATGACACTTTCCATGATTATTCTTTTGGTCATGCTAGGTGCTTTCCGGGTGGCTAGCCAACAAATGACTAAAGGGCGCGCCAATCTTGAAATGGCGACCCAAATACGTAATGTGGTCGAAACTATGCGTTCTGATTTGGAGAATGTCACTGTCCCACTGCGGCCGAATAGCATCGAAGCGAGTTCCAACGGTTATTTTACGATTGTTGAGGGACCGCTCATGGATGATATTCAGATCATTGACATCCTTGGAGTCCCAACTCCGACGGCCATCGGCAATAACTTGGCCAATCCTCAGGTAGCCGGTGCAAGTTATTTGGGTGATTACGATGACATATTGGCGATGACAGTTCGTAGCCCCGGACGGCCGTTCCGTGGTCGATGGGTAAATCCAGGGACAGCGCAACCGGAAATCGTTGAGTCGTATGTTGCTGAGATCATGTGGTGGGTGCGTCATGATCCAACTGTTGCAGTCAACTATGGCCAAAACCTGACTTTGCATCGACGTGTTTTGTTGGTTCGTCCAGACCTAACGACCAACTACACGAACATGGGCGACTACTATGCCGACAATGATATCGCAGCGCGTCCGGTTGCTGGGCCAGCGATTGTCATGAATTCACTGGGCGATTTGACGAAACGTGAAAATCGATTTAACCATATCCGTCGCGCAAACGCGATTTTGGGGTTTCCGCACGAGATTGATCGAAGTCTCTTGGCTAATCGACACCTGACGGGCGAACGGCAAGGTGAAGACATCATGTTGTCGAGTATCGCGGCGTTTGATATTAAAGTCTTTTCGCCCAATTGTCCGGTGCAAGAATATGCTCAGCAGATTGTTGCACCTTCTGATCCAGGCTTTAATGCGGTCGGGACGATGCAAGCTGAAGGAGCTTACGTCGATTTGGGATTTGCTCAACGATTGGGTTTTGCGGCCCCATTCTGGAATGCGGTATGGTTCGCACAATATCCAGATCCGCGATCTCAATTGAATTTACCAGGCATTGTCGATACAACTGGCTGCACTTGGTGTACTTGGTCATCACACTATGAATATGATGGGATTGATCAAGATGGGAATGGAATCATCGACCAGGGGACCGATGGAATCGATAACAACAATTCGGGTGGAGTCGATGACGAAATGGAGCGTGAGACGCGGCCACCGTATGGTTTCCCGATTCGTTCTTTGCAAGTGAACTTGCGTGTAATCGAAAAGCGCACGGGGCAAGTTCGCCAGCAGACCATTCGCCATAGCTTTGTTCCAGAATAGTTTGTCGTCGATGACGTGAAGTCATCTCAACAGAGCATCGGAAATCCAAGACGAAGCCAGCCATTCCTATCCGCGTGAACGATTGCGTGTTTTGACGGGAAATTAATCGATGGCGAACCCGTGACCCATAGGTCGCATGGCAAACTCTCCGAGCATGAAGAAGATCGAGGGCGAAGATTCGCATAGCATTTTTCTGCGCGGCCCCTGGCACTATCAGATCGGACATGAGCACGGACGCTTCGTTTTCAACCAACCTTTCAAGATCTGTGAACTCTGCGCATCTATTGAGATCGGTCCCAAGATTGCTGGGTCGTTGACGCTACGGCGTAAGTTTAACTGGCCGCACACGTCTAGTCGTGATCAGCCAGTGGTTAAGTTGGCTTGGGATGGCGATTGCCGATTGCATACGATCCGTTTGAACGGACACGTGCTTTGCCATGAAGTTGCGTCGCATGGGAGTCCACTTCAGGTTGACATCGGGCATGCGATCCGCCGGACTAATTTATTGGAAATCGTCATCGACGACTTCAGCCAACTGCTGCATCCGTGCCGACTCGTGATTCAAGCGACCGGAGCGTGAGTTTCTAGCTTGGCAAACTATGGCTTTGGCCAGACGAACTGGCCTGGGACCGACATGACCCCAGGCCTTCATTCAAGCCGGATGATCTCCTTATCTGGCAAGAGTGCAAGTTTGGTTTGCTAACGAGACGAAGGAACTTATCCTTTGTTGGCTGTTAGATTTTCAGGCCAGAACAAGTTAACACCAATGATCGATTTTCCCTTGGCCGGAGGTTGAACGGGTACGGGGTTCCCAATGAATTCTCCGAAAGAAAGCCCTGACTTCGCCCACAACCGATGTGAATGCCGAATCGGCAACGCGTTTTTCATTCGGTCTCTTCCGGGGGAGAATTCACACACTTCGCTACTCACGCGCTAATTCGAGCAGTTCGATCTTGCGGAATTGCGTTGGGTGACTTTCACTTTGGATGGAAATCGTCCCTTTACTAATTATTAACTCGCCATTCTTAATTAATCGGCGGGCGTGGGCATCCCGTTCATCGAATTGTGGTTGGCTGTATTCCAACACGACTTTCCCGTCGACGATGTGTTTGATTACTTCGCTACCACGAACTTCCACTTCGACGGTGACCCATTGATCTCCATGGAAAGTGGGAGCGGAACTGTTAGTGCAATGGGGAAGGAATAGCTTGCCATCCAAGACGACATTGGTTCCCGGTGTGCAAAGGTTAAGTGTGGGTCGATTATTTTTGCCATCACCCCCCAACAATTGCACTTCAATCGAGACGGGAAAATCCTGGTTGAGTTCCATAGAATCAGGGGTTTGGCCATGCAACATCAGGCCGTTGTTGCGCCAAGCCCATCCAGGCCCATTTTTGCACTGTTCACCGATAAAGCGATACTCGACCCGCAGCCGATAGTGCGAGAAAACGTCTTTATAGAAAAGATGCCCAAATTTCTTGAAGCCAGTTTCGAAATCAGACTCGACGTAATCCTCATAGCTCACCGTAAGTAAGCCATCAACCACGCGAAATGTTTCCGCGTAATTATCTCCTACTTCCTGTCCAACGATCTTAGGCGTCCATCCGTCCAAGTCCTTGCCGTTGAACAACGCTATCCAGTTCTCCGATGCCTCTGTGTCTTGTTGCGAATCCGATGACGGTTGTTCGGAAACGAGTTGGGGCATCGACAGTTCAGTCCTCATTGGTTTGGCTGGTTCAACCCATAGGGGCAAGCTGGTCAACAACGTGGCTATTGTCAGGAGCGCGGAGATAGCCGATTTGTCGTTGATGCTAAAAACTCGATTCATAGGATGATTCGTATTGTTTAGAGGATAGTTCTTGGCCACGAGATTGAAGTTTCGAATTGTCTTGCGGAATGCTGTTGAATGGCAATCTTAACAACGCCGCCGCTTTTTGGGTTTTCGATAATGTTTACTATAAGTCGCCTGAAAAACATGGACAAGGCGAAGAATGCGTGGCGCGAGAGTGGGTTCAAGATTGGATGGGCGATACGTGGGTGATTTCGCCAATCTCTTGAGAAGATTCTTTCCTGTCAGCTCAATATCCATAACTAACCGCAGCTGAGATTGAGGCAAGATTTACCGGATGTTCTGGTTGAAGCGTCTATGCCTGCTGGGCGGCAAATGGCGGTCGAAACAGTAATGCACCATGTGCTCAAAAGATCGGCAAATCACGATTTATCAAGAGTATAGGTTACGCATTCGTACATTCTGACTTTTCCACAATTGAGTTGGAATCGTCTTGTTGGACATGACCGGCATTTCCGATTTCCTTAGCAGAAGTACTTCAAGCCGTTCTTGCTGAATTAATCTGTACTTTCGGATTCAAATTGCGAATGGAATCGCAGGAAACAAGATTTTGGCCACATTATTTCGTGGTACTTAAAAATCCGTCGAAGGAGTCGAATCAATGAAACAGACGCTTTTTAGAGGTATTGCGATGGTTGCATGCCTCACGGCCTCACCAGCCGTATTCGGCCAATACGGCCAAACCTACCAATCGCTATTGCCAAACTACCCGTCTGCTGGTCCGGCCTATCATGGCAACCAGCAGGGCGTGCCCGCGCATCCAGCTGGTTACAGACAGGACCAAGAAGTTGCTCCTGCCTACGCACCCAATAGCGGAACGCCAAGCAACGTTGGAGTTGCTCAACCTTATCAACCCTTTCCGAGCGGACCAGGTTATGGCGTAGCGCCCGGCTATGCGCAATATCCACCTGCACCCGGTCAGTTCCATCCAGCAGGCTATGGGCCTGGTTATGGGCCGGGACCGGCTCCCATGCCTGGTTATGCTGTGGGACCGAACCATGATGGAGGTTGTGCACCGAACGCCGGATATCGGCATGCACCCGTACCTGGATACCAGCTTCATGGCGATTATGGCTACGGACAAGGAAACGTTTATCAAAGCGTCGTCGCGCCGAACTGCGGTGGCGCGGCAAACTATTCCGTGCCGGCATATACGGGATATTATGACACCGGAGATTGCGGATCTTCATTTGGTTGTGAGATTGCCGCTCCGCGCAGGGCCAATTGGTTAGTCGGTGTGAACAGCTTGTTCTTTTTCCGCAGTTATGAAAACCGAATTCCGCTCAGTCGAAACGCGTACCAGCGAATCGTGTCTACGGACGCTGATCACAGTATTCTGCCAGGAGTCGAAGGAGTATTTGGGATTCGCACAGCAAATTGTTGGGGATTCGAGGGGCGCTATTGGGGCCTCTTCAGCAACCGTGCGGATGTGAGTATTGGCGGAATGCCCGAAACTTACCTGCGGAGTATCGATGGATTGACGTTGGGCGCGTATGATGTTCGAGAAATCTATGACAATGCCGACAGCCATCGAATCTATCGCGACAGTGAATTTCACAACGTTGAATTCAACTTCTTGCGTAACGCGGGATGTTTCACTGGCCTATTCTGCAGGAGCACCAACGTTGAACTTTTGGCGGGCTTCCGTTATCTGAGGTTCGATGAGTTCTTCCGTTACGCGGCCTTTGGAATGCCACCATTTCCGACTCAACTCAATTACGACATTGACGTTCGGAATAGTTTGACTGGTTTCCAGTTGGGGTCACGCACAGAACATTGCATCAGTGATCGATTGCGCCTCGTCATGGGGCCGAAATTCGGCGTTTTCAATAACCGGATTTACCATCGTCAATCGATCTACGATCAAGCGTACAACTATGCAGTTGTTTCGCCTGGTGAATACCATAACGTCGCCGTCCGCGATGACCGGTTGGCATTCATCGGTGAGTTAGACCTAGGTCTGTTGCTACAGGTTTCGCAACGGTGCCGCCTGAATGTCGGTTACCGAATTATTGGAATCTCGGGCGTAGCACTTGCTCCCAATCAGATTCCGCGAAACTTTGTTGACACCTGCGAAGTATGCCGGATCAATTCAGTTGGAAACTTGTTCCTCCATGGTGCCTATGCAGGTTTAGATTTTTGCTTCTAAGCAAGTTTAACTGTCGCAGCGCAATTCATGCGAAGCGAAATCAAACAAACTCATTGAATCGACGAAACGCTGCATTATTTATTTTTGCAGCGTTTTTCTTTCGATTCCAAGTATTTAATTCGCTGGAAGTTGAATCGGATCCAGTTATCGCAACTTGAACGTTGTTGAGTTTGCAAGGCCAGCAACCTGACCCTCCAAGGCTGGCTTTTCAATGTTCCGCGAGAATCGATTCCAATTGCTGACGGGTATGAAATCCATTGCGGGTTGCTGTGATTTCTCCCCCATGAACAAATACCAGATGAGGAATACTGCGCACGCCGAATCGCTTAGTAAGTTCCGGTTCATGCTGCGTGTTAATGAGTATCAAGTTGATTTGCCCATCCTCTTCAAGTTGTTCTAAAATTGGCTTTAGCTGACGGCACGGCGGGCAAGTCGGAGACCAAAAATCGACGATCACCGGTTTGTCACTTAACGCGATCAGCTCAGCGTATTGCGTTCCATTGAAGTTCGCTATGCTGGGATTACCGACTGGCAGCGAGTTGGCACCATGCGAATTAGAGACCCGTGCCATGTCGCGAGAAGAGTCGAATAATGAACCTACTCTTCCTCGAATTGACTCGCAGCCAAGATTGAAGCAAATGATGCATAAACTTGCCGCAGTGATCAACCAATGGCACAACAAGGCCATGGAATCATTTGGGCGGACGTTCCCAGTCGTCCACGCACGGGGGTGTTTGTCACCTGAACCAGTTCGTGTTGTATATTTGCCTCGCGGAATCGTTGGCTTGGCTAAACGGAGTTGGAGTTTCACTAGAATGGCTTTCGTCGTTGAACGAATACGTTCCCAGTGCCTGGATTCCGGCAAAACAAACATATCCGATTGAAAAAAAACTGTTTTTGTTCAATACTGTCTTGCGATCCGCAATAATTGCCGTTTTCCCGCTGATGCACGTCATTGAACTGATTTTTGCGGGCCATATTTTCTATTGGTTAACTGCAAAACCAAAGGGAACAACCGTCGGCGAGATCGTTTCATACAGGAATTTAATTGCCAGTAAAAGGACAATTTTATGGGTTTACCCAAAATCACTGATCCCTTCGGTGCACGAGACGTGATTCGCGTCAATTCAAAAGAAGTCGGGATTTACCGGCTTACGCGGTTGCAAGATGCTGGCATTTCGACAATTGAGCATTTGCCGTTTTCGATACGGATTTTGCTGGAGTCGGTGCTACGAAATTGCGACGGGCGGGTGGTGACTGATGATGATGTGCACAACATGGGGAATTGGGATGGCAGCAATGTGCTGCCAATCGAGATTCCATTCAAGCCCGCCCGAGTTGTCTTACAAGATTTTACTGGAGTTCCCGCTATCGTTGACTTGGCTGCCATGCGGACTGCCATGAGCCGCTTGGGAGGCGATCCCAAAAAGATCAATCCGTTGATTCCAGTTGACTTGGTGATTGACCACAGTGTCCAGGTCGACGAGTATGGAACATCATTTGCGTTGCAGCGGAATGTGGAGATCGAGTTTGATCGCAACCGCGAGCGTTACGAATTTTTGAGATGGGGTCAGCAAGCCTTCGACAATTTTCGTGTTGTACCGCCGAACGTTGGCATTGTTCATCAGGTCAACTTGGAATTTCTAGCCAAGTGTGTCTTTTTGCGCGAAGATGCCGCGGGGCTCGTGGCAGTACCCGACACCTTGGTAGGAACCGATAGCCATACAACCATGATCAATGGTCTCGGTGTTTTAGGCTGGGGGGTTGGTGGGATTGAGGCTGAGGCAGCTATGTTGGGGCAACCTATGTACATGCTCATGCCTGAGGTGGTCGGATTTGAATTGACGGGGCGGCTAGCTCCTGGGACGACCGCGACTGACTTGGTGCTCACGGTGACGCAGATGTTGCGAGCCAAAGGCGTGGTTGGCAAGTTTGTCGAATTCTATGGATCAGGCGTGTCCAACATGTCTTTAGCTGATCGAGCGACGATCGCGAACATGGCCCCCGAGTATGGCGCGACCATGGGCTTCTTTCCGATTGATGAGGAAACGCTTCGCTATTTGCGAATCACGGGGCGTACCCAGGAAGAAATCGAGTTGGTTGAACGCTACACGAAGGAGCAATTACTTTTTCGAACGGATGCAACACCGGTCCCCAACTTCAGCAGCACGTTATCCCTCGATATGCGAAGTATCGAGCCATCGTTGGCCGGACCCAAGCGCCCACAAGATCGAGTCGCCTTATCGCACATGCAGACTGATTTTCGCCGCGCACTTAGCGCGCCGCTTGCCGAGCGGGGCTATGCCTTGAACAAGGAAGATTTGGGTCGCACCGCCACGGTGAATGATAATGGACATTCGATGTCGATAGGGCATGGCTCGGTCGTGATTGCGGCCATCACGAGTTGCACGAACACAAGTAACCCGTCGGTGATGGTTGCTGCAGGCTTGTTGGCAAAAAATGCTGTCGCGCGCGGGCTGCGAGTTCCAAAGTACGTCAAAACAAGCTTAGCACCGGGTTCCCGTGTGGTTACAGAGTACCTCAATAAGGCTGGGCTCAGTCAGGCGCTGGAAACCTTGGGATTCAATACCGTCGGCTACGGATGCACGACCTGCATTGGCAACAGTGGGCCCTTACCTGAACCCGTAGCCCAGGCGATTACTGCCGGTGATTTAGTTGCTGCGGCAGTGCTGAGCGGCAATCGCAACTTCGAAGGACGAATTAATCCGCTGACCAAAGCGAATTATTTAGCAAGTCCGCCGCTGGTTGTCGCGTATGCGTTAGCTGGAACGACCGATATCGATTTGTTAAACGAGCCACTGGGTGAAGATCATGCGGGCCAACCTGTATACTTGCGTGATGTGTGGCCCACTCAGGAACAAATTAACCAAGTTGTCGCCGACTCGATTGATGCCGAGATGTTTCGCAGTCAGTATGCCGGAGCATTCACGTCGAACGAGAGTTGGAACAACATCGCGGTCGCTGCTGGGGACATGTATCAGTGGGATGAGGAGAGTACTTATATCCAACAGCCTCCGTTCATGTCGGGGATGACTCGCGAGACTTCGCCGATCCAAACGATTGGAGGGGCACGTTGTCTAGCGTTGCTGGGCGATAGCGTCACCACAGACCATATCTCCCCCGCAGGTTCGATTGCCAAAACCAGTCCAGCCGGCAAGTACCTCCAGGAACGGGGAGTGGCTCCACACGATTTTAACAGTTATGGATCACGACGGGGCAATGACCGGGTGATGCATCGTGGAACGTTCGCGAATATTCGGATTCGCAATCAACTCGCGCCGGGAACGGAGGGGGGGTGGACGACGCTGCTTCCTGAAGATGAAATCATGACGATTTTTGATGCCGCCGAAACGTACAAAACGCGGGGAACGCCGCTGCTGGTAATCGCGGGTAGCGAGTATGGCACGGGAAGCAGTCGCGATTGGGCGGCTAAAGGGACTTTGTTGCTCGGCGTGCGATGCGTGATTGCCGCCAGCTACGAGAGAATTCACCGCAGCAATTTGGTTGGCATGGGTATCTTGCCGCTACAGTTTAAACCAGGACAGACCTGGCAATCATTGGGAATCACTGGTCGAGAAATATTCGAGATCGAAGGGCTCGATGATAGCTTACAGCCACGCTCATCGCTAACGGTTGTTGCCCAGCGGGAAGATGGGACCAGCCTGCGATTCGAAACAGACGTGCGCATCGATACACCAGTAGAAATTGATTACTACAAAAACGGTGGCATCTTGCAAACGGTTGTCCGAGAATTGCTTTCACCATAATCGGATTACTCAAGCATGATTTTCGAACGGAGTGTTCGGATATCCGCGGGCTACCTAGAGCGGATTTAGTTGATGAACAAAGAGACTAGTTGGTCTAGTTGCTTTGAATACGATAGAACCAAGTGGAGGAACAAAATGGCTGCGACCGTGACGGACGTTACATCCACGGATAATAGCCAAGTTTCGATTCGCGTTACACGAAATGCATTCGAAAAGATTGACTGTCAAGTGTTTGAGCACGCGCGAGACTTGTCGCTGGCGGTCGCCGAACACATTGCCAACGCGATTCGAGCTAAGGCCCAATCAAACAAGAAATGCATACTGGGCTTGGCAACAGGGAGTTCACCGGTTGGAGTCTATGACCAACTTGTACGCATGCACCGAGAAGAAGGCTTGTCCTTTGCTAACGTTGTCACATTTAATCTAGACGAGTATTATCCGATGCGACCCCAAGAATTGCAGAGCTACGTGCGATTCATGGACGAGCATTTGTTTGATCACATTGATATTCCACGAGAGAATGTACACATTCCCGACGGCACGATTGGTTTGAAAGAGGTGCAAGATTACTGCACGGAGTATGAACGAAAAATCAAATTGGCCGGTGGAATTGACATCCAGTTACTGGGCATAGGACGTACGGGACACATTGGTTTCAATGAGCCGGGTTCCAGCAAATCAAGTGTGACCCGCTTGATTACGCTGGACAAGGTTACCCGTAAGGATGCAGCAGCCGACTTTTTTGGAGAAGAGAATGTGCCGCGGCGGGCCATCACAATGGGTGTCGGCACAATCTTGGAAGCGCACGAGATTTTGATTATTGCCTTGGGTGAACACAAGGCGCAGATTGTCAAACAGGCGGTTGAGGGGGAGATAACTTCGAGTGTTTCGGCCAGCTTTCTGCAGGAGCATCCCAATGCCAAATTCCTCATGGACAAAGCAGCGGGAGACTTGCTGACCAGACATCAATGCCCCTGGTTGTTAGGTCCCATCGACTGGGATAGCTATTTGACACGCAAGGCTGTGATCTGGTTGTCGCAGCTGACTAGAAAGCCAATCTTGAAGTTGTTGGATGAAGACTACAATGAGCACGGGCTGCAAGATTTATTAGCCGAGAGTGGCTCGGCCTATGACATTAACATTGGCGTATTTCGCTATCTGCAAACAACGATCACCGGATGGCCCGGCGGTAAGCCCAGTGGACTGAAGCGCCCTGGCGACGTTTCGCGACCGCACGATGACATTTTCCCCAAGCGAATTTTGGCTTTTTCACCGCATCCGGATGATGATGTAATTTCCATGGGTGGGACTCTGATTCGGCTCGTCGATCAGGGGCACGAAGTGCATGTCGCGTATCAAACTTCGGGTAACATCGCTGTGTTCGACGACGATGCCATTCGCTTTTGCGAATTCGTCGCCGATTTCAACAAGGAAATGAAGATCGATATGGAGCGCACCCAGCAGATGGAAGAACATATCGAAAAATTCTTGAAAAATAAGCAGGCCGGCGAAGTGGATAGTCCAGAAGTGCAAACAATCAAAGGGATGATCAGGCGAGGCGAAGCGCGTGCGGCCGCCCGTTTGTGCCGTATTCCCGAGAGTCGTCTGCACTTCATGGATCTCCCCTTTTATGAGACGGGGAAAGTCAAAAAGAAGCCGCTGGGTGAAGAAGACGTGCAAATGACGGTTGACCTGCTGCGCCGCATTCAACCGCATCAAATTTACGCTGCCGGAGATTTGCGTGATCCGCATGGTACTCACCGAGTTTGCTTGAGCGCCATTATCCAAGCCTGTCGTCGCGTTGAACAGGATGAGTGGTACAAGAACTGCGTCGTGTGGTTGTACCGCGGCGCATGGCAAGAGTGGGACCCGCACGAAATTGAAATGGCAGTTCCCCTGAGCCCGAATGAAGTGTTGTTGAAACGCGCCGCCATCTTTAAACATCAATCGCAAAAAGATCGAGCCCTTTATCCCGGGCACGATCAGCGAGAGTTTTGGCAAAGGGCGGAAGACCGGAACGCCATGACCGCCCGCCTCTATGACGAACTAGGTTTGGCGGAATATCAAGCGATTGAAGGTTTTGTGCGTTGGAAGGGGGATAAGGTTTTTGACTAGCGAATTGCGCCAACGCGATATCCTTGTGCAGTTAAATGCTCAGAGCAAATTGGGACTTTAAGACGAACTTAACCGAGCTTTTAGCAACGTGCCGCGATGATTGCGGTGCCAGCTGACAACGCCGGCTAGTTTGTTTGTTGCCAATTTCCATGGAGTTGGAACCAGAAATCGACTGAGCGAATGTCCTGCTCCACCGTCGCGCCTGCTGCGGCGTAGGCGTCCATCCAGGTGAAGTTTCTCAGTCTCAGTTCGGTTTCGCTAAGGTAGGCAAGAAGTTGATTGCCTTGAGCCTGGATTCGGTCGCCGGTCTCAAATCCTGCAATCTCGACCACGTCTAAGCCGCTACCCGCATCGACATTAATGCGTCGGAACCCGTCGAGTTGTATTTTCGAATTCGAATTGCTCAGCGTTAAACGATCCGCCGCGTAGCCTATAACGTCATCGCCGCTGGTCCCAGTCAAAAAGGCCAGAGCATTACTGTTGACATTGGTGACATTGACGGTTTTGAAGTGATTGACCCGCACTTGGTAGTGTTCGCCGACAATGGTGGCCGCATTACCGGTGTAATAGAGTTGTTGTGTTGTAGCATGACCGGTCAGATGGGCGATGTCGTTGCCACCATGAATTGAGAACACATCGACGCTGCGGAACCCTCGAGCGATGATGACTCGCGATGTTGATTCCATGCGTGTTACATGATGATTGCTGTGAACAACGTCATTACCAACCGTATCGTACAAGACTGCTCGGTCATTGCCGCCGCTGGCTGAAACATCGATGGTGGCTTGGGCGAAATTTCTTGCGATGAGCGAGGCACTATTGTTGTGCATGACGATCCGCTGTTGCTCAACGACGAGTCGATCATCCCCTGCACTCCCCTCGATCAGAACTTTATCCCCGACTTGTCCAGCGGCGACGTTGACGCGTTGAAATCCCTTGACGACGATTTTGTTGAGGCTGGAAGTTCGGGAAGCCTGGTTGCTGTTGAGAACAAATTGATCTTGGAACGGGGTATCGTTGACGTGTGCGGAATTTGTGCCGCCGCCAGCCTCGACCGACATTTGGCTCCAATTGCGGACGCACAAGACTTTTTCGCCTTGACCAGTCGGGGTAAAGAACCAAGCGCGATCGGAATTGGCAACAAATCTTTCGTTGGCCTGAGTTCCGTAGACCGAGACAATATCTGTTCCAGAGGAGAATAGTGCGTGAGTTTTTTGTTGACCCGACGCAGTCAAGATGTAATTGCCGCTACGCATCGTCGACTGGTCGGGAGAGTAGCGAAAAGTTTCGTTGCCGTTGGAGTCAACAAAGATTACATGGTCGTTAATTCCATTCGCGACGACATCAATCCTAAAAAAGTGTTCGGCGGTGACGGTCAAGTTTGAGCTTTGCACATACGCCCGACCATTGCTCAAGGTGGTTCTATCGCCGCTGCCGGTGAAGACATTGAGTTTGTCAGCACCAGTCAGCCCCTCGATTTTGACTTGATTGAGGGCTTGTGGATTGAACTGATAACTTGTGCCATTGATAGTCAAACGAAGGTTGGAACGCATGTCTACCGAAAATACGTCGTTTCCAGCTGTCCCTTTGGCAATTAACTGTTGGTTTTGCACACAGATCAGATTGGTAAACTTCAGATCAACTTCGGCGCCTTCGCCCGTTAATCTCACAAACAACTTTTGCCCTTGGCTGACGTTGAGGTCGAACCGCGATTGCAAATGGTTCGTGGTGCCTGTCCCCAAAAGCTGCATATTTGCATCGTAGACTTCGATTTGCGCGGTCGAACTGCCGGAGGCGAAAATCGCTTGGGTGGTGAAAAGGCCGTTGTTGCCAGCATTCACCTCATACCAGCGGCTGCCGTTCACGATTTGCGCTTGGATGGTTCTGGCAACAACATTACCTACGTTGGTGGCGATGACCGACGGATTAATTTTGGCATTAAATTGATAACGTCCTAAGGCGTCATCCGATGAAACGGAAAATCGATATTCTTGACCTGCAACAACTTGGAAGCGAATTTGATCGCCGTCGACCGTGAACGGAACATTCGCGACGAAAACGTTGGTGCTGATATTCTGTCCCTGAATGTTGATCACTGCCTCGCCCGAGGAGTTGGCCGTGAATTTGAACCAATCAATGTCTGAGCGACCGCCGATAATGCCTTGCTGGCTTCTGGCAACTCCCCCGATGCCTCCTAATTCGAATGCATCGTGTCGGCTGCGCGAGAAATCGTCGCCAATGATGGTGTCGATGGCGCGCTTCAAATTGATGCGACTATAGTTGCTCTGCGTAATCGCATCGAACACCGAGTCGCTGGTTTGTCGCAGGTGTTGGTATATTAGTGCCTGGTCAATTCCGCTGACGCCCATGAATTCAAATGCCTGGCGTAACAACGTGCTGGCTCCAGCGACATACGGGGCCGCCATACTGGTCCCCGATGCGGCCAGAAAGCGATTCGTGGCCGTCGTGCCAAATAGGTGCCCAGGCACTGCGCTGCGAATCATTTCGCCTGGTGCGACCAAGCTGCGGTGGTTTCGTTGGCTGAAGTCGCTCAAATTTCCATCGGCGTCGTGACTGGCGACAGGCACCACGTGCGGACTGGCGGCCGGGTAGGCAACACCTGGCGAAAGATATTGCTGAAAAGCATTGCCGGCAGCCACGCTAATAAAGATGCCGCTTTGCCTCAACAGTTGAAACTCGTTTTCTAGGGTTGCCCAATTTGGCACCGTGTTGGCGTTCCAATTAGCTCCCAACGATAGGTTGACAGTCGTAATTGGATTACGGAACGCGTTCTTGTTGTCGCGAATCCAGCGCAACGCTTGTTCCACCCAATCCATTTGCCCCACGCCTTGATCGTTGAACACGCGCAACGCGACCAAATCGACTCCCGGAGCAACTCCAGCATGCAACTCATGACGACCGCCGATGATGCCAGCGACGTGCGTTCCATGGTAGCCAGCGGGGCCATCGTCATAAGGATTGTTGTCGTTTTCAGCAAAGTCCCAGCCCCCTACGACTCGCTGGCCAGCGCCAAATCCGCCTCCAAAAGCGTCGTGATCCCAAGCGATCCCAGTGTCAATTACGGCCACCGTTTGTCCGCGACCATCCAGTTCATATTCATTCGCAACATAGCTTAAACCAGTGCCCGCGTGAATTGCGTGGTTGAACGTGCGAATCTCAACGGGTTGCAGCAATTCATCAGGTTGATCGGCCAGTTGAATGTTGGCCAACAGCAAACCATCAGCGCTAAATACGATGCGGTCTTCGAATTTTTCAATTCGAGACTTTCTGTAGAACGGCGAACTGTCGGGAGAGGAGGACTTGGACACGTGTTTCTCGCTTTGGCATTGAAACAAAACAAATCAATGACCATCGTGGACCGTATGCCGAGAGGCAATTGCCGTTCGGCGTGCGCCAAGTCCCTGCGGCGCCGTTGCATACTGTTTTACGAAACGTCAAGTTGAGCCGTTCGAGCGGCCTGTGTTGTCTTTTGTAGAGACCCAAATACTGATGCCAGAAACATGCCCGTTGGCAGCCTCTCGACAGTCAAGCATAGGTTTTGGTTAGGCAGAACAGGTAAATTTTGACGTCGTGTTTTGCGGTTCGCGTGAACGTGAGAAATGACATACAACAGATGCCAAAATTGCGCTGGTGACCGGTGACGAAATGCTACGGTGAGGCATTTGCGCATCAAGGATTAGACACCCAGGAATTTTCGACGATCGTTGCATTTTTGGCGATCGTATCGAATCGGGCGATTTTGACTTAATTGTCATCTGAGAAATGCCGAATCTTCCGATAGCCCCGTAACTCAATTGAACCGTAGCCGTTGTACGGTTTTGGTTATCTATTTGTTCACAGAGCCCACGACTCCACGTCTCGGCGGCGTCTGCTGGAAAATTGTCAGGGCATCAACGTCCAGGTAGCTTTAGTTCCCAATCCACCAAAGTAGATAAAAAGAGAGAAGTTGCAATGTCGTTCTCGGCAAGGCTCAAAGGTTTGTATTTGCGGTTTTTCAGTTCACCTGGCTCAGACCGAATTCTGTATCGAACGATCCACAAAATTAAACCCAGGTCGATTGTCGAGATAGGAATGTCCAGTACTTCAAGATCAAGACTACTGATCGAACAATCTCAGTTTGCGTTGGGTGATCAGAAGGTAAGCCTGACAGTCATTGACCTGTTTGACGGACGACCGCCGAACCTGCCGCCGCTAAAACTAATCGAGACGCATCGAATTCTGTGTAAGACTGGAGCAACTGTTAAATTGGTTCCAGGTGAAGAGAACTCCACGTTGCCTCGCATTGCGAACTCCTTGCAGAATACTGACTTGGTTTTGATCTCGTCTTCCAGCGACTTGCGAAATCAAGTTCAATTGTGGTTTTATTTGCCCAGAATGCTGGGAGAGCGGGGACAAGTGTTGCAACAAGTCACCTTGGAAAACGGCAGGAAACAATGGCGTGAATTGACGGGCAAACAAATATTGTCATTGAATCAAACGGCGCAGGACAGCAAATTGCGCAGCGTCGCTTAAACCAGAGACCAGCATTCGAGTATTCTGGATCGCAGTCTTGTATGTCCCTTAGCGATACTTTGATCAGTTGTTCAATTTCATATTTTCAGAATAGCAATCGCCCAATGCGACCAAAAGATGAGTAGATCCAGTGTGGTGCCGAAATTGTCATCGTGAAGTTGCGGCCGTGCCCAGTAGTCACGGCACGTTGAATTGCCCGTTTTGTGGTGAATTGAGCGAAGCTTCACCAATGGGGATTGGTGACAAAGATCGAGCGCAAGCGAACACCACACCGCGACTCAGAACAGATGCGGCACACTCGCCGTATCCCTTAAAGAAAGGAGATGTAACGGTCACTTCCGAAATTCAGTCTGAAAGATCTGTATCGCGCATGCATCATGAAGATCCGCTTGCGGCTCTTGCCAGCCAAAGCTGGATCAACTTAGCGGGTTTTTTCGTTGTGGTGTTTCTCGTGGGACAGTCATTTACACTTTGGGCATTTTTGGCGGGTCATTTCGGAGCTTGGTGTCTAGGTCAGACTTTCTTCATTGTAGGCATCACCACCACCTTCTGGCTGCTCATTAGACAAGTTGCGACACTTGCGGACCAGAACCGAATCATGGCCAATGGACTGAAACGAATTCAACGTGAAACTACCAACGCCTTCCCAATTAAGAAGGGGAAGAGCCACGCCAAAACGCACTTGAGCGGCTGATCCTGAAGCTCCCGACCTTCGAAGCGTGTTGAAAATTGATTGCCAGCCAGCCGTGCGGATGTGTCTTGCTTTCGACCAGGATCTTGCATTCATTACCCCAACCCCATCTATTCAATGAATTGGTTTGCAACTTGTTGTAACTTGTTGTAACTTGTTGCAGCTGGTTGCTGGCTTTTGAGGTCGATTGACGTTGAGTGAGACGGCTAATGGAGAAAATCGCACCGGAATCCCGTCATGGTTAAATGTCCCAACGTTGTTTATGCCACTAATTGGAAGTTGGTGCCGGGTCAACTCGATGGTGAATTCAGATTTTTGTGTTGCCATCCGCACTGATACAACTACGTAATCGACAGAGATGTCAATTGTATCGGTGAAAACCGCAGGTTGAATTCCTCCGCCGGTTTTAGGCCTAGATGGCCGCTGCTTGCCTTGCATTGTTCGCTCAATTTGACAATTTCGCAGCAGTGACGTCGGGAAAAACTGACTGAAAATATTGAGAAGATTTGAAGAATTTCGCGATTCCAGCGAAAACAAGAGTGCTTGTCGGTATCTGGATCGAAATCCATAGCTTAGGCCTCGTTATTCGTCAGGCTTCCCTTGGACAGTAAGCTGCTAAAATTGGAAAGCCAGCAGCCTTGCATCGACAAAACCGAGCAAATTCAGCTAAGATATTTCAATTAGTAATCGGCATAAGAATCTGAAAGCCATCACGGGCGTGGACACAATTTTTGAAATTCTGAGTTGGATAGTAATTTTACAGATGGCGGACTGAGGCATTCTTGACCAAAACACTAGTCTAGATTGGCGATAAACAACACAATATTTTCGATGTTACAAAGCTTACCAATTCGTTCCGTTTTTATTAGCGATAGCCATCTCGGTTTTCGCTACAGTAAAGCGGAGGAGCTCTATGGTTTCCTTTGTGCGTGCCAGCCCGATTTTCTGTATTTGGTCGGTGATTTTCTGGACGGCTGGCGCCTAAAGGCGAATTGGTATTGGCCCGAAACCTATACGAAAATCATGGAGCGAATCTTGCAGCTTGCGCAAGATGGGACCAAAGTATTTTATACTCCAGGCAACCACGACGACTTCCTGCGCGGAAACATTCCCCTCATACCCCCGATTGAAATAGCGGATGAGTTCGTGCACACGATGGCTGATGGCAGGCAGTTCTACGTCACTCATGGTGACCTATTTGATTCAGTAGAACGAAACTCAAAATGGCTATCGGGTTTCGGTACGAGCGTCTACGACTTGATCATGTGGTCCAACAAGAGATCCAATTCGGTCCTCAAACGTCTGCAGATACGGGAGTTTAATTACGCCCATGGTCTGAAGCGATTGAGCAAGAAGACGGTGTCGATGATCAGCGGCTACAAAACGAAGCTGACTCAACATGCAAAGAATATTGATTGTGTCGGCGTGATCTGCGGTCACAACCATTTTCCAAAGATCTCCAAGCGCAAGGGGATCATCTACGCGAACTCAGGCGACTGGGTTGAACATAGTTCTGCGCTGGTTGAACTGATTGACGGCAGCTTGGTCCTTATTAATCGAGGCCAAATAATTGATCGTCTCGATTCAAACTCGATTCGCCGCGCCCGCAAGCCAAGGTTTTTGAGACGCCGTAAACGCCGCGAGCGCAGTCCATCTTCGGTTTAATGCTGCAAATTGCTGTGGGCCTGGGTTCACACGACTAAAACCCGCCGCCGTATTGGTTGTATGTTTCGATTGTCGGCATGATTTTGTTGTTCATCGGTGTGTTGTTGCTCAGGTACGGCAAGCGTTTATGGCGGAAAGGGGGGACGAAGTAGCTAGCAAGTTTTGGCTGAGATGAGGTTAGTCGTCTGGACGTTTGAGCGTTAAATGTTTGCTGATGTTGGGAGGTGCTTTGGTTGTAATGCGCGTGGCTGGTGGTTCGGTGCTATGTGGTAACGTTTGTCCCAGGCTTAAATTCGAGCCTTGGAAAGGCTCGGCTACTTATTGACTTGTGAAAATTGCCGCCTGCCCATTTGCCCACATGCTAAGGATCCGAAGGGGTTTGAGTTGCCGAAAGAACTTTTGACTGTTTTCGGTTAATGAGAAATCAGAAATTACCAGGGTCGATCGTGTCGCGCGAATTGAGGGTGCGGCCAGCCTTGAATCAGTTTACTGATCATTGTTGTTCGTGAACGCGTGATCTCGACAATGGTTAGTGTGAAACGCCTCTTTGAGATGAGTTCTATCATGTTCGTGAACAATCTTTTTGGTCGTTTGTCGGTGACGTTGGGGATTGCAATGATGTTATTGGGCAGCCTGCTCGTGCCCGTCCATGCACCGGTGTGGGGCGATTTGGGAGGTGGAACGTTGTTAGAGTGTGATGGTCACTCAGCGTGCAATACTGACTGCAAAGAAAAAGCAGAGACGCCATTCGAGTGCGAGGGCAGTTGTAGCACTTCGCAATCAGGATGTGAAGGTTGTGTCTGCCAGTATTTCGGCATCACACCCAATCGGTCCGCTGGCTGTTATTGTGAAAAAGTAATTCGGAAAAAATCGATCGCCCTTAACTAAAAGGTTCTCATGATAGTCATTATCTTGAAACTTGTCCTTTTGCTGATAAGTTTATGCCAGGACAATTTTTCCAACGAAGGACGCGATGAACAGCATAGGCAGGTCCTTGACCGAATCATCGAGAATTGGAAGCAATTCGATAAAGTTCGATTTCGCGGGCACCGGATTTTGCGATTCGAAAACCGCCCTAGTGGCTTACCCCCTTATCAATATCTGGAAGAGGGTTTTATTTCAGATCATGGCAGTTTCTTCAAATCAACCGAAATAAACGATAGTAAATCGGTAACAACCTTCCATCTCATCAACCCGCAGTATTCAGCGGAATTACAGCAGATCGGTGACAGAGCGCCGTCCGTTATTTCAATAGAGAAACATGAACCTGGCTCAGACCTCTCGAACATCTTGAAACAGCGCGATCTTCATTACTGGGAAAATGCCGGTGATCAATATACTTGGAGGGATTTGCTTTCCGAACCTGAGTTAGAAATTGTCGCTATTAGTGAGATTGAATGGGAGAATCGGTCCGCGGTTGAGATAAAGTTTACGTTGGGCAAGGATGATGAGATCCGGAAAACGCATTGGAAAGTAGTCGATGGTTTGTTCGTCCTACTAACCGAGCACCATTACGTACCAGTGCTTACCAAGATTGTTGGCTACAGACAGGGCATGAATGATAGTGTTTTGTTGACAAATGAAGAACGCTATGAATTTGATTTCGATAGTTACAAAGTTCCATTGTTGTTGAAACGGACCATTGATTTCAAACGACGCGATCATGGGGAGTACGCGACCTATGAGTTCACATACGACATTTCTGCGCCAATGAAGGCGGCCAAGTTTACTGTATCGCAATTTGGTATTCCCGAACCCGACTGGTATCGTCCGCCGCCTCCCTATTGGTTGTACGCTTCGATTATCGGCATGATTT
>CALMEE010000084.1 GCA_937862885.1 uncultured Planctomycetaceae bacterium | reverse complement strand
ATAACTCAAATATGTACCCGAACTAACTGCTGACACAGAAATATTTACAGGCCCTAGTCAGGATGGAATTGTCCCAAGATTTTTGAGCGGATGTCGGTTACCTTTCGGGCGAGTTCGATTGCTCGTTCATGATTACCGTTTCGGGAAATCTCAATTACCTGTTGGTTCAATCGCATTGCCTCGGCGAGCTGATTCTGTTGTTCATCACTCAAGGGCTGCGTAAACTGACGATGGCCAGTGACTCGAAGCTGGGAAATGGCGCTGGCAGATTCTCCTTGGTGCCACATTACCGTTTCTACTGGGGCGATTCCTTTCTCGATGTGCGCATGAAGTTGCATGACGCCGTCTGGCGCGCTAATCTTCCACAATCCATAACGATATGAAATTCGCCAGCGTCCCGACGGGAGTCGACGACGATCCGTGAACTCGCGTACCAACTCAGAAACCTGAAAATTGCTGGCACCAAATATGTTGCAGACGGCAATTGTGCTTTCGACGTCACCTGCATTCCAGAGTTGAGAGAACTGCAAAATACAAGGCGTGGAACTCGGTACTAAAAACATCAATGTAAGAACGCTTTGTCGATTACCCTCATCGATGTCGTCAAACCACAAGTCAACGTCGACATCGATCCAGCCGCATGGAGCGACGTCGCGCTTAATGGCTCCACCGGCTTCGAATGTGATCCTGCCAGGGTTCCAGCGAACTTTGCCTTCTGGCCCTACAATCTGATATTCCGCGAGGCTATCGCTGGAAAAGTCGTCCTCAAATAAGAGTTCAAACTCATCTGGGGCCGAAAGATGATTTGGCTGCTCATTAACAGTCGCTTGCGTCGGGCTTTCGGTTCGCTGATCTTCCTGCTCCTGTGCATGCACCAAAGCGGTGACGTTGGGCAGGAAAAAAATGGTCGCCAATACAACCAATCTACGAAGCAGCGACACAAACGATATAAACGACGCCACACTTTGGGAGGGGGCCAGGCGATACATGTCAATCTCCTGAAATAAGGAATTTAAATTTGACGGAAAATCGTGGGAAAAGGGTTGACATATTGTGTCTGGCCCGTCGGACAACCAGTCACATCAACAGATCCAGCTACCTAAACTCGACATTTGCCGCTTTTGAGCGCGAATTTTTATGGATAGATATTGGTGAAAGCGGACTAAGTGGTTCAAGCTTGCGAGTTATCAACAACATTCACTTGAGCAAGCAAGCCGCCATGATTTGTGTACCCCAATAGTCTAAACCATTGAACTCCGGTTTGGTAGTTACCTTTCGAAGCATTACGGGGACATTCTACTTTTATTGTTTCTTTTGCCTGCCTCGAGGTCGTAGCGAGGATTCAAGACCGAGTATTGCAGCAGTCTTTGT
>CALMEE010000083.1 GCA_937862885.1 uncultured Planctomycetaceae bacterium | reverse complement strand
CGCAAGCCGTTCCGGGGTGTTATGTCGTGTGACACGCCTGAAAGAAACAGAAGGGGTCGTTGCGCAGCGATACAGAATGGAACTCCGCAAGCCTGTAAAACTTTGACGACTAGTCGTGTTTTGCGGATCAGAAAAAGACTAGGCATTTTGCGGATAACTCCGCCAAAGATAACGACCAACAGGGCCGAGAAATCAAATGCGTTCATCAATCATCCATGCCAATAACGATACCATTTATGCAGTCCATTTTGCGACAGGGATTCAGTTGCACAACTCGGAACTGCCACGACAATTGCGTGCGAAATTCTGCAAAGTTATTTGGAGGCATTTGTGAATTGTACATGGAAGTCATTGGTGCTCGTTTTGTTATTGAGCAGCCGGCCTGCGTTGGCCCAAGAACTGACTTTGCCCAGAAATTTGGATCAGGAGGGTCGAGCGCGATCGACAAACCTCGTTCCTCCCTCGATTCTCTCTGGGTTCGAAGATGAAGAGCCTGTCCGTGTAGCCAATCGCCAAGACGCCCAAAATTGGGAGTCAAGTCAAGACGATTTTTTGTTATCGGGCTTCGACAATAGACGGTCGAATTTGGTAAATCAATCCAAGGATCAAACTGGGTTGCAAGGTCGAACCGCGCCGGCAAGTCAAGTCGTGTCGTCACACAAAATTGCCGAACGCCAATTGAGCAATTCAGTAGAAACCCATGCTGTTCCGCTGCTGCGTATTGAAACTATCTCGCCTCCAGAAGCGAGTACGTTTATTGAGTCGACAATTATCGTCAAGGTTAGCAATCAGGGACCGACGCTAGCCGAGGCGGTCGAGTTATCCATCGACGTTTCTGATACGGTCGATATTCTGTCTACACAACCGGCAACGGCTGTGCGTCAAAAGGGCAAGTTGTTCTTCCAATTGGGGCAACTTGAGAACGGCGCTGAAACCCAGGTTAGTGTGACGATTAAGGCAACCCGAGCCGGTGAAGTTAAATTCCGACCTCGTGTCAGCTTGGCCGCAACGAGTGTAACGACGTTACGAGCCATTCAACCAGAACTCGAAATTCGAATGATTGAAACGGAAGAAGCCATTGTCGGGTCCGGATTCTCGCGCACCATTCAGGTCACCAATTCTGGTCAAGAAGCGATCCGCAATCTTAAAGTCAACTTGGTGCCAGGTGGCAATTTGATTTCAAATGTTTCGTTGAACGGTGAAAGCGGGCTGATCGAGTGGTTGGCTCCCGGCGAATCCCGTTTATTTGAACTGGAAGGAGCCGCGATAGCGCCCGGTACCGAACAATTGACGTTTGCCGTAAATGGGGACAACATCCGCGCCGAATTCAAGCGCGAACTGAACATCGTACGCCGCACAATCAAAACTCATATCAACGGTCCAGAAGTCGCTTACAAGAACAGCCCGGGAACGTTCACGATTGATGTTACCAACGAAGCTCCGCAAGCAGCGAACAATGTGCAAGTCGTCCTGGATATACCCCCGGGAATGGAAATTCAAGTAGTTGATCGTGAAGCATTTTTCGATAACAGCCGCACGAAATTGACTTGGAACATTCCCCAACTGACGCCCGGGGAAACCGAATCGATTCCGTTCCGAGCGGCGATCAAGGAAAACGGGACGCATAAGCTAAAAGTGGTCACGGTTTCCAACAAAAAGGTGGTTTCGAATTCCCAATTAGATACCCACGTGATTGGTCGGGCTAACCTCAACCTTCAGGTTTTGGCCGGTGGCGATGCCGTGGAAACCGGCAGCCAAACTTCGGTGCAGATTCGCATAACCAATACGGGCAGCGAAAACGCCAACAACGTGCTATTACAAGTTCAGATCCCCGCCGCCATTCAAGTCGTTCCTAATGAAGGCTATGAACTTCGAGGTGGAAACGTTACTGTGCGACCCTTCAATTTGCAAGCGGGGCAGACCAAGACGGTCGATATTAAGCTGGCAGGTCAAAGCAACGGCGAACATTTGATTCGGGCGTCGGCCGGAAGCGACTCCACGTCGAATACCATCTCAGCCGAGAACAGTCTGTTCTTCTTCTCAGGCCGAAAATAAATTCACTTTGAAATAGATACGCTCTGCGGAGCGAGCACCAAGAGACGTTTCAGTCTATGACTGGAACGTCTCTTTTTTTGGACCCGATCGCCGAAGGCTCGGCGAACAAAACCGCTCAGGCCAATTGGCCGCAGGGTCATTCTGACCGAAACAAGCAACTAACGCCAGGGCGAGGAAGCCCCATCGTTACGCCGCTGCAAGAAGTGCAGCATCGGCAAGTTTTTTGTTGCGCGGCTATGGCCTTTACCCAACAACATTGCGTTCATGACGGCAACGGTCCAAGCTTGTTTTTCGGCCGAAAGTCCCGATCCGAATTTGATCGTTTTGTCCGCGCGAATCTCGACCACTTTCGTCGAACGTCCTTCACTGTGGGAAATCGGTTCCGTAATCAAAATTTCGCGCACCTGATTCGCATCGAACCTGCGCTTCCACGACAAAAAGCCGATGCCAGTGGAGACGTAAGATTCGAGTGCATCAAGCGACACCTTCGTGATACCGAATAAGCAAAACAGTGCGGTCCACACCATGAACATGCCGACCAAAACAAACGGTATCAAGAAGACGCACAAGAATAACGTCATCCCTAAGCCGGGTAGACTTCCCTCGGCTTCCACCTTACCAGCTTCACTGCCGACCGGCGATGGAAACCACTCAGGCAATGGTCCAACCAAGTTAGTGTACAAGCCGGCGACAGCAATCAGCACGAAAATGGAGACGATTCCGTTCCAAAACAATGCAAAACCAGCCGCCGCAAAGAAACCACCAACCGAACGCGAGGAAACTCGAACAACCGCGCCTTGTCCCCAAGGCGTGACCGAGCACCCCTGAGGCGGGTTGTCGAGCATCTCCTCCATGCTCTGCGGCCCGTGATTCAATTCTGAAAGTCGGCTGAGCTTTCCACAACTGGGGCACAAACCGACCCCCTCCTTGATATTGATTTCCTCAGCCGTTAATTCTTGGTCACAAGCGGGGCAGCGTGGCGCGGACGCTTCGCCAAGTCGTTTCGGTTTCAAAGACATGATCGTGCACTAATCTAAATCAAGTGATACACATGAACTCCAAGTTCAGACGAAAACCAGACGATTTAAAATATAGCATGGACATTTCATGCGTCGCATAGAGTAGAAGTTATGTCGATTATGCGAATAATCCTGTCAAGTTTACGCGGCATTAATCGGGAAATGTGCACCGAATGCCGAGGCGTCGGCTTGTTCCATGTGCTTGAAGGCACCCGCAGCCCAAGATCTACTCTCTAGCACACCCCTCGACAATTGAGACCCATGTGGCAGGAAGAGTATGTTATGCATGGCCTCAGCTTATCTCAACCTACCACATGATGCATCGTAACAGCAGATCAATCCTGTAAGAAAGCCTCTTACTCTTAGTAATTTGGCAACAAGCTTCGTCGGCAACTGAACTGTTGATAACAAGCGATTAGCTTGCTTCCCAAAAATGCCTGTGATGAAGTCTCGACAATCGCGCGCAGGATGCCGCTCACGATTCGTTGCAAGCAGTACTTCGTTCAACCGCTCAAATTCTTGAAAAACGCTGAGCGTCGCGCCCAAATATTTTCGGATGAGTAGAGCCGTTTAACCAGCCAGTACAAGCCATTTTTTAATTCGGCGACGCTCATCTTGGCTGGATAATAATTTACGTCGAACAACGTGCATAAGTCCCATCGTCCCGGCTCGATGATTCGATCTTCATCCAGCAACCGCTGGTACAACGGAGTACCAGGGAAGGGCGTCATCACGGTGACTTGCACCTCGTACAATGGTACAGACATGGCGAAATCGAAGATTCGCTCGAAAATATCAGGCCCCTGATGATCGAGTCCTAGAACAAAGCATCCGTTGACGGTTACGCCCTCAGCCTGAATTCGCCTCACCGCATCCATGTAGTCATGGGCACGTCGATACTTGAAGTTGCTATTTAGTTCGACGCCGACCAACTCACTCGCTGTCGTCGATTCCAATCCGATCAACAACTGACGGCAACGCGATTGCCGCAACAGCTTCAACAATTTTGCATCATCGGCCACCGAAATATCTGTTTCAGTAAACCACTTTATAGGCTCCTCGATCAGTGCTTCACACAATTTGCGTCCCCAGCGATGATCGACAAAGGTATTATCATCAGCAAGCTCGATAAATGGGCGTTGTTTAATGAACGGTGAGTGGCCCGTTGATTGCTCCGCACGCTCATACGCTTTCGCCTGTGAATTCACTGGACCACAAAGACTCTTGATGAAGCGTATGTCCCTGATGATCTCCTCCACTGGCCGCTTGCGGTAGGGACGACCCAGCATAATACTCGACGCACAAAAGTCGCAACGCCACGGACATCCCCGTGTCGTTTGCACTGGAAATCGATTCCAATTTCCGTTTTTTAACAGATCGTATCGAGGAAGCGGGCTATGGGTTAAGCTCACCGGAGGGAACTCGCTGGCTCGCCAAATTTTCTTCGGCGAACGAAGCGGTATTTGCTTCAAGAGTTCCGGCCACACCTGTTCCCCTTCACCAACAACAACATAGTCGACATGTTCGGCAGCTTCGTCAGGACAAACACTGGCATGCAGGCCACCAAGCACAACCACGATCCCGCGATTTCTTAACGTCGCGGCAACTTGATACGCCTCAAATGCTTGCGCCGTTAAGGCACTCATGGCTATCAGGTCGCAACGAAATAGACCGCTGCTCAAGTCGTTTGCGTGTTCCGCCTCGAAATATGCGAGTTCGTGTTCATCCGGCGTGACCGCCGCCAAAATCAGCAAACCCAGGCAAGGCATCGACGTAACCACGCGGCCACGTTCGATAACTCCCGGCAATGTCAATCCCAGTTTGATCAGTTCGGGATCGTGGGCGCGCAAGCCGCTCATTGCCAGTAAACCAATTTTCATCTCGGCCCCACTTTCAGGATTTCGATTGCCCCAACGATGAGCAATGCAACAGGAATAAAAAACAGATGCCGAAACACTGGACGCCAAGCACTCAAAAAACACATTGCCGGCATAGTGATTCCCCCTAGTATCAATCCCCACTGTGCTAAAATCGGATATTCGAGGTTCCGCTGCAGCTGATCAATTCCCACAAGCACATTCATCATGCCCAATGCCGCTAGCGCAATATGTCCCAGGCGCAAAATCCGCCGTCGAAAGGACGCGTAGCCTCCCAGGAACTGATCACAGTAGAAGAATAGCCCTATGATCGCCCCACTGGCAAATGCGGCAATGATCGAACACCAACCAAAATACCAGTTGAGCATGCTTCACCGCTAACTCGTGCTGACAGATGTGAAATCCATACGACGCCGCATCCTAGCGCAATAATAGAAATGGACATCTTCGGCGTTAATATCGCCAGCTCGTCGTGTCGGCTCCCTCGGGTGCGGATTTCAAGATGCGCTCGGCGAATCGCGGGACAAACATACGATGGTAGCGCAGCCGAGAGATGGCGTTGGGCTGGGTTGGGTCACCGTTCCAGCAATGCTCGGCCCGGTCGCCGTAAGTGATCTCGCCACCGTAGGGTGGTTCGGCCGTAACCAAAAATTCCTCGGCCAGATACACGGCATTGTTTAAATAGTAGTTGTCCATGTCTCCGCAATAGATGTGGATCTTCCCGGCCAACTTGGGGCCGAGAGCCCTCCAATCGCGCCGCATGATGTGGACCAGATCAAAATTCTCACGCCAGTGCGAAGCCACTTCATGATCAATCTTTCCCGTAAACTTGTCCCAAATCGGTTGCGGATAACCATCTGCGCCAACCGGAGAATAGACGGCCTGCCACACGTCCCATTGCTGACCGGAACGACCTTTCGTGCCCAAAGCCAATTCGTAATGGTTCATGTTCTCTAAAGTGGCATCAATATGTCCCAAGTAGTTTCGCCTCCCCGGTCGCGCCACGTAGCCGAACGGTCCGAACTGAAAATAGGCGTTTTCGTCCTCGTAGATGTTGACCACTGTGTATTGCCTGAAGTCGATCGGATCTGGGCAGGCTGCGTAGCAGGCATTGTATTCATCCGGATAAAAGACTTGAGCCGCCAACGCCTCCCAACCTCCAGTTGACCCACCATACAGACACCGTGCCCAGCCCTGACCGATGCCACGAAACCGCCGTTCAATTTCCGGAATTAACTCGTAGGTTATGGCATCGCCGTAGGGACCAATGTTTGCCGAATTCACGGCATACGAATCGTCGTAGTAAGGATTTGCATGTTGTATTTCAACCACCAACATGCGCGGAAAATCTGGTCCCGTCCAGATCTTGTAGAAGTCGTAAGCCTCTTGCTGAATAATTCGATTGTATCCAGCCAGCCTGAACCGCTCGCTGTAATCGGGCTCCAGATCTGGATCGGGTGGCTCAGTGCGAAAGCCGCCGAAGTCATGTGAGAAGTGGCCGTGAAAAATAGCCAGCGGATACCGGGCATCCGGGTTTTCTTCAAACCCTTCCGGTAACAAAACGTGAGCCCCCAGATACATGGGACGTCCCCAAAACTCACTGAGCAACTCGCTTTGGATGCGAATGTGTTTAATGTAGTCCGTGTCCGCAGGTGGCTCGATCGGTGGAATCACTTGGTCCAAAACGATCGTTTGCCGAACTTCCGTGTGTGGATCGAATTCAATCTCCACCGGTATCGAGTAGCGATTTCCGGGCGCCTTGTTCCAGACCTGTCCTTCACCTCGATCCATGGGCAGTTTCACGATGTGGCCGTCGGATCGATGGAAAGTTTCGTATTCGTGAAAAAACGCTTGAACAAAATATCTTCCTCGCCGAATCTCTTCCAGCGATCGCTGCGGATAACCAAAGGCGCTGGCATCAATCGCGTACTCCCCGCCATCCCAGTTCTCGACATCAATGCCAAAAACCTGTTGCGATCGAAAGTTGTCTGTGATTTGAAAACGTGGCTCGTTGCTTCCATCCGTCGAAAACATCAATAGCAATCGACCATCCAAAGGCGGAGTAGCTATTTCTTTCAACCGCAGTAAAAATCGCGACTTGCTCGATTCGACCCCCTGCGCTACCAAAACACTGCTTGTAGCTACGCAAAGCACACTTAACGCAAATAGATACAGAGCTAACCACTTTGCCATGACACTTTTCCCCGCTTTGTAAACCAGATTTTTCGAACTACACATTCTGTGTCGGCCTTGCGTATCCTGTCGACACTCCAGGTATCCTCGCAGACTGCACATTCATTAACAACCATGCCTTTCGACGCAATATGCAGAGAAGGCAACCCAGTTTCGTTTCGGGTTCCGCTAGAGTCGCAAGAATAGGACTTGGCTACCTCCGAACGAGATTGAACGAATTGACTATTCGCGGAATTCGAGTTCGAATAAGTGAAGGACCCCCTGCTGCAAAATGTTTGGATCAATCTTCAGTGCAACATTGCCATCGTTGAATTGCCGTTCGCACTTTGACAAAAGATACTGGAGCGTTGCTTTATCGCCGCGCACAAGGCAGATCCCGCCAGAAAAACTCGCCATGGCCAACAAATCTTCCGCTCGAAAAGGCAACTTACTTTCCAAAGATCGACCCGCCAGAGGCACGTCGCCCAGCCTTGAAAAATTGTAAATGCCCGCCAACGGAAAACGATAATAGTCATCAAGGGCTGCGGACGGATAGCGGCTATAATAGGAATCTTCAACCAAGTTGGGGAATACAAAGACGGGTTTAATCTGATGCGCAAGTCGTTGACGGATCTCGAAAGCCATGCTTTCCCAGTCTTCAACTTGAATTGTTCCAGTTCTCCCCATCGGAATTTCCAGGTTTGAGCCAACTTGGCGAACTGGACTGAGGGGCCCGGAATTCGTGACTGAAAACAAGACGATGGTTGCCAAAATCCCCAACATGCGCAATCGATCATGAGGAATTTTTGCAAGCAGCCCCGCCGACAACAAAAACGTAATCGCTAATGACCCGATTGCAAACCGCGGATGAGCCAAATGCAGTATGCTCCCCGACTCAAGCGCCATGATCATCAAGCCAGGAATCAACGAGCCCACGAATAGAATCACCAAGCGCACATCCAAAATCGCGGTGCGGGTCGGCTCAACCAACCAACACGCGACGAGAAGTAGGACAGGCAAACCCAATAAAGTCACGCCTGCGGAGATTTGAAAACCGATGAATTGCCGCACGTCGCTGATAAGTTGCCAGTCGTAATTTCTCCCCGTAATCGAACTCGCGTGCCAGATTCCGGGGAGCAGGGCCACGAACAAGCCGGTCAGCAATAGCGTTCGAAAACGAAAAGTGTAGTCATTCACTCGTTCCGGCCACTTTACGCATAGACCGGCAAAAAAGGCAAGTTGAGCGAAGGTCAACACGATCGTCGTGTAGTGGATGTAAAACAGTACAATCGCCAGCAGTACCCAAACCAGACCAATCGACCAGCGAACGCCGCGCGATTGTTCAGTCGCTCCGGATGAAATCAACTCGACGAGTAGAGCAATCTGTACAATGGAAAGTAACGCGACGAGGCTGTAACAGCGGGCTTCAGCCGCATACCAAAGTTGCCAATCATGGAACGCATACATCCAAGCCACAACTAGACCCAACAACGGGCTACGAAACCAACGGACCACGATCAGCCCGATGCACAGTATTGCGATCCCATGCGCGATGCCTGACAACAAACGTAGACTTTGCTTCGTAGGCTCTGTCTTGCTGGTTACTACACTGACGCTTAAGAAGTATAGAGGACCTTGGTTACTGATATTGGCGCGAGGGAGCGCGCCTGACCAGCCATTCGCGATCACCCAACTTGTATGAAGTTCGTCCAACCATAGCGGTCGGTCAGCCAGTTGCTTCCACTGGCTGGCAAATACAAGGACAATGCCGCCTAACGCGCCGGCAAAAAGCAGGAACCGCAGTTTGCGGAACATCAGCGATCTTCGAATTGAAATTCACGAACTGATACCTTTTCGTCAGTTGGAAAATCATCCGGAATTTCCACGGTAACTTCACCGGTACCAGCCCATTCGGCTCCTCGCAATAACAACGTTATGAACCCGACGCATTGTTGCGAATCATTGCCATGCCCCATCATATTATGGAAGACGCGGCCCTTGCCGTACTCCAATGCAATCACGATGGGTTCGTGATTTCCTGATCCCCCTGTCGCAGGGTCAGCGAATGCTGTCGCCAACACCTTCATATTGGTGCCCGAGCCACGCATTCGATCGTACAACTCGTCATTTGCATGCATCCAAGTTTTGGGCATATCTTTCGTAATCGGATGCTCATCTCGCATCGTCATGCGATAGGGGTGCTGGCGACCATGGCTACCTGCGCCACCTGGGCGGGTATCCTTAATCAACTTATCGGCATCGAAGTACCAGTAGGGACCATGCTTTTCATTGCGGCCGCCCCACCCTCCAAGGCCGATTATTTTGTTGTATTCCGTCCAGTTGGGAAACGCATTATTGGCCGCGTGGATCACGACGAAACCGCCGCCGTTCTGCATGTACTCGACGAACGCATCCTGAGTTGCTTTTGGCCAATCAGTGCCATTGTAGTTGGAAAGAACGACATCATATTTTTGGAACTCGGGGCGGAAGTCGGCATCAACGCCTGATGGTTTAGTTCGGGCAATTTCGACCGTGAACCGACCACTTTCGACCAGATACGACTTCATCATCTCCGTCGTCTGTGGCCAATTGCCATGATTGTTTTGACCATCGACAATCAAAACGCTAATTTTCTCTTGAGCCACAGTAGAAACGTTCAGGTTGACACCGAGTATGCTACAAAGGAACACGATTGCGACGAGCCCAAGAGGATTGTGAGTTGTGCGGAGTTCGTATGTCATAGATCTATCCCGATTTCGATGGTTTCTGCGTTTGAGAAAACGTAACCGCTCACGACAATGTAGAGCATTTGTCCTCAATTGTTTACCCCCAGAGAAAAACAATTTCCCACATCTGCAGAAATTCCTAAATAAAGTCAATTCATTCCCAACGAGTGTGAGCACGGCAGAATGTTGTAAGCAGATAAAATGTCTCCATGCCCATCGATATTATCCGTTGTGGAAAAGCCGTTATCTTGATGTCCGCAGAAACTGCCAAGTCATTTTCGTTGCGACGACTCTCGGCGCTTTTTTCTCATCGCGCAACTTCCCGTTTCCAGGCAAGAAGAAGGCTGAGGTAGGCGTAGAAATCGGGAACGTCAAGTCTGGGCAAAGTCGTCGATGTAGCGTAGCGAAAATTGTTGAACTAGATTATGATCTTATCTACCGAGTGAAGGTTAAGTTCGTATTTTCGGCCCTCCAGCAAGTTCATCTCGCGGAGGAATCGTTTGTACAGCCAACGGGTAATCACCAGCGCTCTTCCTCTTTTTTACGCCAGACGCAAAGCGCCCTGGATGCCAGTCAAGGGGGAAAGATGGTGGTGTCTACTTAGCCTAACCTAGCCGACGTTGCATCGTGGCAATAAAACTGGCAACGGTGCATAAATGGTTGTTGTGTTTCGGTTACTCGAATGATCAACAACTTATTTCCGGGTTGATCGAAGTTGTTTTTCACTTATTCTCGTCTCAAAAACTTGAGTGACGTTGTTTGGCGGCGGTTTACCTCCGACTGTCTCGGCATTGCGATTTCTTTTGAGGATGCGCAAATTTGCGGAGTTAACAACCTTAAGTCGAGTTTACTTTTTCACCCAGGAACGAAGCCACCGGCTTACAAAGCCTGTAGGTTCAAACCTTTTCCGTAAAAATTACTCCGCGCACTTTGAGAATTGGAACCGATTGAGAATCATGAGATTTATTGAAATGACTGGTGAAACTTTAAGCCGAGTGATCACCGATGGAGAGTTTAGCGACACTGATTTGACCGAGGCTGGCGTTTTGAAATCGACGATTGTGAGAGTGAACGAGCACGGAGATGTCGAGGTGCGCCGCCCACGTAAATGGGATGTCATTGGCGGGTTGCTCGGAAACTTTGAGGAGCGCATCAAAAACGAGACCGGATTTGATTGGGCCTAATATGCGTTCGAGTCATGCGGTTTCTGCGGCGCAAGATCTCCGTCATTGAAATGTTACAAATGCCATCGCGTGTGAAAGTGCTGGTTTTGCCCACGTCCGATCGTTTGGTCGAAGCTGAGTCGGTTAATTTGTCTGTCGTTTTTCAATCGGCGCTGATGCTTGTTCGCCGTCGCCTTGCGACGCTTGACTGGCTGCGTACTGTTGTGCAATTCGTTTCATGCACGCTGGAAAGTGAGACGAGCAGTTTGCTCACCATTTGGTTCGAGCAGGTACATGCGAGCGGACGTTTATGTATCATCACGCAACTCCAATATTGAGAGTTGTCAATTTGTTAGCCAACATCAATAATTCCGCTGCACCGGAAAATTAGTTGGCATTTGGAGAATTTGCGTTTTTTCATTGCAAAAGATAGCCGCGTATTTATGACTGTTCGAACTCGATTTGCACCCAGCCCAACCGGTTATCTTCATATTGGTGGCGTGCGCACAGCATTGTTTAATTGGCTGTTGTCACGGCAAGCCGGAGGGCAATTCATCTTGCGAATTGACGACACGGATGCCAACCGCAACCAACAAGAAGCCTTACAGCCGATCCTTGACGGGTTTAGATGGCTGGGCATCGAATGGGATGAGGGCCCCGAAGTCGGTGGTCCGCATGCGCCCTACTTTCAATCCCAACGCGCGGACCGATATCAGGCAGCGGTCGACGCGTTGATTGCCGGGGGTGCAGCCTATCACGACTATGCGAAGCCAGAAGAGTTCGCTCAATTGCGCGAAGCCGCACGTGAAAACAAAACAGATTTCATCTACGATCGCCGCTGGATGGCAACGAATGCAACTGATCACGCCAAATTCCAGTCGGAAGGGCGGAAGTCGGTTGTGCGTCTTAAGATGCCGCGCGAAGGTGAATGCCGCTTTCAGGACGGTATCCGTGGCGAAATGAGTTTTGCCTGGAAGGGCGAACAAGACCACGTGATTCAACGGGATGACGGGAGTTTTATTTACCACTTGGCCAGCGTGGTTGATGATTATGACTTTCAGATCACGCATGTGGTGAGGGCCATTGAGCATCTGTCCAATACGCCTCGTCAGGTTTTTATTTTTGAGTCGCTGGGCTATCCGCTCCCTCAGTTCGCACATATCCCCTTTGTCGCAGAACCTGGGTCGCAGAGCAAATTGAGCAAGCGAAAAATCGCACAGTACCTTAAAAATCCTGACTTCAAAAAACTGTACGATCGTGGTTTAGCAATTTCGGAACGCATCGGCTTGGTCACGACACCAGAATCGTTTAATCCGGTGCTCACGGATTTCTATCAAAAAATCGGCTTTTGCTCGGAAGCTGTTTTGAACTACCTGTTGTTGCTGGGTTGGTCGCTGGACGACAAAACCGAGCACTTCAACGTTGAAGAAATGACCCGTGCATTTTCGCTGGATCGCGTGATCAAGAGTCCGGCAAGTTTTGATCCTGCCAAGTTATTGGCCTTTCAACAACATTATTTTAATCAACTGGACGTGGAAACTCGCGCAAATCTCGTGTTGCCCTTTCTGCAGCAGGCGGGCTTGGTCGCGGATCCGGTTTCCGAGCAAGACTTGTATAAAGTGCGACAGGTCGTGGTCAGCGCGGCAGATCGTCTAAGCATGGCCGGAGATATTTTCGACTTCGATTACTTCTTTGTATCGCATGACCGCATGCGCATCGACGAAAAAGCCTTTGAAAAAAGGATCAAAAACGAGAGTCAAGCCCTCGATCTATTGGAAGAATTGATGGTGGAGTTGGAAGCTCACGAAGATTTTTCCGCGGCATCCCTTGAACTTTTTCTCCAGCAATTTGTCGATGTGAGACAGCTCAAAATATCGCACATTATTCATGCATTGCGGATAGCCGTCACCGGCCAACCCGCTGGCTTTGGTATGTTTGACACGCTGGCAATTTTGGGTAAACAAGAATGTCTGGCCCGACTCCATGCACTGGTTGAGAAAAAAAGCCAAATCAAATCGTAAGTAACTAACTTTCTATGAACGAAAATAAAACAGAATCCGTCGACTTTGTACGACAAATCATCAACGAAGATCAGGCCTCGGGGAAGCATGCCGGGCGCGTCCATACTCGGTTCCCACCCGAGCCAAATGGATATTTGCACATCGGCCATGCAAAATCGATTTGCGTGAACTTTGGCATCGCCCGCGAATTTGGCGGGAAATGCAACTTGCGATTTGACGATACCAACCCGACTGCCGAAGACCAGGAGTTTGTCGATTCGATTCAGGCGGACGTGCGCTGGCTGGGGTTTGATTGGGAAGACCGGCTATTTTTTGCGTCTGACTATTTCGAACGGCTGTATGAATACGCACTGCAATTGATTCAGCAGGGGGATGCGTACGTGTGCAGTCTGCCGGCAGACAAGGTCAGCGAATTTCGTGGGCGCTGGGACGAACCAGGCCGAGCCAGCCCTGACCGGGACCGCCCGATAGCCGAAAACCTCGAGCTGTTCCAACGCATGAAAGCAGGTGAGTTTCCCGATGGCACCTATACGTTGCGTGCCAAGATCGACATGAACTCATCAAATATGAATTTGCGGGATCCGGCCATGTATCGGATACGCCATGCACATCATCATCGCACTGGCGATCAATGGTGTATTTATCCGACGTATGATTGGGCACACGGTCAAAGCGATTCGTTAGAGGGAATTACGCATTCACTTTGTACGCTTGAATTTGAACATCATCGGCCTTTGTACGAGTGGTTCATTGAAAAGTTGGGCATCTTCCCGTCAAGGCAGATCGAATTCGCCAAATTGAATTTGACCTACACCATTTTATCCAAGCGCAATTTGCGGTTCTTGGTTGAACAAGGTTATGTCGACGGCTGGGATGATCCCCGCATGCCCACGCTACGCGGGATGCGCCGTCGAGGTTATACGCCGGAATCGATTCGGAACTTTTGCGATGGACTCGGCTTAACGAAGTTCAACAGCACTTCGGAAATGGTTGTATTGGAGCGCAGCGTACGCGAACACTTAAATTCAGTCGCCCTGCGCCGCATGGCGGTACTCGATCCGCTTAAGGTGGTGATCGAAAACTTTGCAGAACAACAACACGAACTGCGCACTTGCATTAACAATCCTGAAGATGCAACAGCGGGGACGCGCGAAGTCCCATTCTCGCGTGAAATTTACATTGAGCGCGAGGACTTTATGGAAAATCCACCCAAGGACTTTTTCCGACTGGCTCCCGGCCGTGAAGTTCGACTGCGTTATGCATACTTTCTGAAGTGCGAATCGGTGGTTAAAGACGCGGCGGGAAATATCGTCGAGTTGCGATGCTCCTACGACCCGGAAACGGCGGGCGGACAAGCACCTGACGGGCGGAAAGTTAAAGGAACCATTCACTGGGTCCCTGCAAACGAGGCGATCGAGGCGGAAATCAGGCTGTACGATGCGTTGGTCACCGCCGAGTTCCCATCGCGAATTGAAGAAGGCAAGAACTGGCTCGATTATCTCAATCCCCACTCTTTGCATATTGTGACGAACGCTAAATTGGAGCCGGCACTAGCGGAAGCTCAGATAGGCCAAGCATTTCAGTTTGAGCGGCTCGGATACTTCTGTGTCGACAGTGTTGAGAAGGAAAATGGTCGCTTGGTCTTTAACCGCACTGTCTCACTTAAAGACAAGAAGGGTGGATAAGCGAATTCCACTTGAAATGAAGTGACTCAAATTTTCACCTCGCAATGGAAGCGGCGAAAACTCGTTGCTTGCTCCTCGCGCGGTAGACATGTTCGCGTTTGCTCAGCTCATCAATGCAGCCCTCGCCTGAGCCATCGGCCTCTTCCCAGCAAGGTGCAAGGTGCGTTTACATAGTTTTCGTGGATTACGCCTTCACATTGATTGCCTCAGCTCCGCGAACTTCGGTATTTGGCCTGTCGTTTTTCGAGGCTCATTTCGAATCCATCCCTCGCTTGCGGGCTGCGTGAAGTGTCTGACGACCTTCTCCTCCACTCCGAGTTGAACGTTTGCAAGCTTTCGAAAAGACGCATCAACGGCATTTTTCTCGAGAAACCAAAGTTTTAAAAAAATCATCCCTGCGGCTAGCCTCTTGGCCCTACCTTTCACCATTACTGATGTAGAGAGGGATTCTCTCGAATGATTCAACAATCAAAGAAACCAGTAAATTTGATAGGAAAGTATCATGAAAGTTAGAAATCTGATTACTCGAGTTGCCTTGGTCCTGGCTGTTACGTTACCCATGGGTTACGGACAAGTGTGGCAACAAAACGTGAATGCGGCCCCTGTTCAGGATTCGCGCTCCCTCGACGAACAGTCCGACAAAGGGTCTGAAGCAAAGAAGGAATCTCAAGATGATGAAATCGCCCCCATCTTGAAAGCTGCTGAAGCATTGGCTTTGTCATTCGCCGAGCAGGAACTTAAATTGGGCAAGTCGGAAATCGTCTCCCGCTCGATGGTTCTTTTGCCATCGGAGCAACCCATTTTTGCGTTCAAAATCTTGGATGAACTTGGTATGGTCCATGATATCGTGCTGGACGGCCAAGGCCGATCCCAGACAAGAGAGGCTCTTTTTGACAAAGAAGATTTGATTTATGGAAAGAGTGGACGAATCCATCCTTCTTTGCAGGATCGCTTGAGTTTCTCTCGTGACAATGACGAGGAGATTCCAGTGTTGATTTGGATTCGCGTTCCCAACGAAGTTCCTTTGCCAACCCTACCTAGTCCCGACGACGCGTACGACGAAAAGACAGCTGAAAAATTACAACGCGACTTTGCAGGCGTTGCAATGATTCGCAACAAAGCTTACGCCGATTCTGTGCTTGAAAAACTGATCGATGATGGTGCGGATGCGGTTCTCGCTGAGGATGCGCCTATGATCGCAACGGCACTAACCAAAGACCAGATTTTTGACCTCGCAGCGGACAAAGATGTCTTAGAGATCTATTTGGATTCGATCAACGAGCAACAGTCCAACGTTGCGCGAAGAGTGGTTGGAGCAGATATTGTGAATAATCGCGGAATTACCGGTAATGGAATTCGTGTTGCCGTAATTGAGCGCTATGGACGAGTGAACCTCAACAATCCATACCTCAATGTCGCTCAGCAGCAAATGACTTATACCAGCTTACACTGGCATGCTGCTTCGGTAGCTGGAGTCATTGCCAGCCGTCACAGTACCCATCGAGGTATCGCACCATTCGTTCAGTTGTATGTCGGAGGCTCACATGCTGGCTGGGATTCCGAGCTGCAACAAAGCATGACTTGGGCCAGAACATGGGGTGCCCGAGTAATCAACAATAGTTGGGGTTACGACGACACGTCGCGTGTACCTAACGCCATGGCGCGCTACCTTGATAACTTGGTCTTTACGCATCGGATGACGGTTGTCAATTCAGCCGGGAATCGCGGTGCTCAAACTGTACCCAACGTTACCAATCCGGCGACCGCATACAACATCATCACGGTAGGCTCCTTCGATGACCGCAACACGTTGTTAACTGCTGACGACGTAATGTCGACCTTTTCGAGCTATTTGAATCCGACATCAACCAGTGGCGACCGGATCAAGCCTGAAGTTGTCGCACCTGGAACGGCCATCATCAACCTGACCAACGCTTCGCCTTGGTTGCACGGTGGTGTGAACGGAACCAGTTTTTCGGCCCCCGCGGTTTCTGGAATCGCCGCACTTATCATGCAGCGTGCTCCTAGCCTGCAACAGTGGCCAGAGGTCGTCAAAGCCATTATCATGGCAACGGCACTGCAAAACTTGGAAGGTGCGGCTCGCCTGAGCACTCGCGATGGAGCCGGTGGCGTTCAAGCTCATTTAGCGGATGACGTAACTCGGGGAGTGAATGGCGGTTGGGGCGGTACTAACTACAACACCAATGCTGCGTTCACCACCAACCTACGCACAATCTCCTTGGTGGCAGGCAAGCGTACGCGAGTCGTGATCGCTTGGAACAACAATCCGAACTACGCGTCCTACGCCAGTCGTCCCAGTGCGGACGTTGACCTGCAAATCTTGGGTCCAAACGGCCAGGTAGTCATTGGGTCGTACAGTTTTGACAACACGTACGAAATCGTCGACTTTGTACCTTCGGTGACTGGCAACTACACCATCCGTGCTCGCAAGCACCGCATGGACATGACTCCCGGTTACCTTGGTTACGCCTGGTACCGAGTTCCCTAAACAAGTGAAGTAGCTCAATCACTAAGGCTGAAACAACCCGCCGAACTACCAGTCCCCCCAAGGACGAGTAGTTCCGGCGGGTTTTCGCTTTAACCCTGGAACAAACCATTCGTCCTGGCGGATTCCATTGCGTTCCTCAAACTCCCGAAGTTCGACTAAACAAGAACAATACTTGCCTCTGCATCTCACGTGCCTCCAAAATCCGTGCTCCAAGTGACCCAAATACTGTCGCTGTACGAAAATGGCCGAGAACGACGCCTTGACTGGCAAGTTGGGAAATCTTAATGCTCTTATGCTTGACAACGATTTCATCAACTCTGCATGTATTTTCTTCTCTTCTGGATTTCCGTGGCCCATCCCCGATCCGTCCCTCGCTAACTGGTTGGGTTACGAGTTCGACAACTACCTCTGATGCGGCGAGTTAGGAGTTTGCAGGCATTTGGATAGGCATTCAAATCGCTTTTTCTGGAGAGCTGGATTCTCTCCAGAATATTTTAGCGGTTTGCCTCTTGGCCTTCATTTCAAAATTACGTACGCGAAGCGGTGTTTGCTCGGATGACGTAACGGTCAACAACTACGTAAATTTTGATAGGAAAGTACCATGAAAGTTAGAAATCTGATTACTCGAGTTGCCCTGGTCCTGGCTGTCACGTTACCCATGGGTTACGGACAAGTGTGGCAACAAAACGTGAATGCGGCCCCTGTTCAGGATTCGCGCTCCTTCGACGAACAATCCGACAAAGGGTCCGAAAAAAGACAATCTGAAGACGACGAAACAGCCGCCATATTGAAGGCTGCCGAGTCGATGGCCAAGCAACTCGCCGCCGAGGACCTCAAGTTAGAGAACCCGGAAATTGTTGCCAGTAGCATGACCATGTCGGCCAACACCAACCAGCTGATCTTTTCGTTCAAAGTCCTTGATGAGCAAGGCGAAGTTCACGAAATCGTATTGGATAGCCAAGGACGTGCTGTTGCCAATGACACACTGGCCCGAGAAGCAGATCTGGCTTCCGCGAAAGGTGGCCGATTGCATCCTGATTTGCAGGATCGCATGCGGTTTGCCCGTGGAGACGAGCAAATTCCCGTGCTTATCTGGGTCCGTGTGCCCGACGACGTTCTCGTTCCAGATCGGCCCAGTCCCGACGGCACATTCGATGAGAAAGCCGTCGAAAAAATGCAACGTGATTTTGCCTCCATCACCATGATGAGAAACAAAGTCTACGGCGATCCTGTCGTCGAAAAATTGATCGGTCGCGGAGCGGACCCCTTGATGCTGGAAGACGCTCCATTGATCCAGGCAAGTCTAACTCCTGATATGATCAGTGAAATCGCAGCGGACAAAGATGTTATGGAAGTCTACTTGGACTCGATCAACATCCCGGAATTAAATATTTCACGGCGAGTCATGGGTGCGGATATTGTCAATAATCGTGGTATCACTGGTACCGGAGTGCGCGTCGGTGTGATCGAAGTCGGTGGCCGAGTGAACATTAACAATCCGTTCCTGGCCGGCATCACACAACAAAACACATACACTAGCCTACATGCGCATGCGGCAGGTGTCGTCGGTGTTATCGCCAGTCGCCACAGCACGCATCGTGGAATTGCCCCGTTCTCCCAATTGTACATCGGAGGGTCCAGCGGCGGTTGGGACTCCGAACTTCAACAAAGCATGACCTGGGCCAGAACTTGGGGTGCCCGAGTGCTCAACAATAGTTGGGGTACCGACAACACGTCGCGTGTACCAAACGCCATGGCGCGCTACCTTGATACGCTGGTGTTCTCGCACAATTTGACCGTTGTCAAGTCAGCTGGAAATCGCGGCACACAAAGCATTCCCAACATTACCAATCCTGGAAACTTCTATAACGGGATCACGGTAGGTGCGTTCGATGACCGCAACACATTGTTCACATCGGACGACGTCATGTCAGGTTTTTCGAGTTATCTGAATCCGACCTCGGCAAATAGTGACCGGATCAAGCCTGAGGTTGTTGCTCCAGGTTCGAGCATCATTACTCTAACCAACGCTTCACCATGGTTGAACAATGGCTCGAATGGAACCAGCTTCGCCGCACCAGCAGTATCAGGGGTGGCTGCACTCCTCATGCAACGTGCCCCTGTGCTGCAAAGTTGGCCTGAGTCCGTGAAAGCCATCATCATGGCAACGGCACTGCAAAACTTGGAAGGTGCGGCTCGCCTGAGCAATCGCGATGGAGCCGGTGGCGTGCAAGCTCATCTGGCGGATGATGTGGCTCGTGGCGTGAATGGTGGTTGGGGTGGCATACCCTACAATACCAATACCGCTGCCAGCGTCAACCTACGCACCATTCCGTTGGTAGCAGGAAAGCGAACGCGAGTGGTGATCGCTTGGAATAACAATCCAAACTATGCTTCCTACGCTAATCGCCCAAGTGCGGATGTCGATCTTCAGGTCTTGAATCCAAGCGGCCAGGTGGTTGCTTCGTCTAACAGCTGGGATAACACCTATGAGATCGTAGATTTCATACCAGCCGTGTCTGGAAACTACGTCATCCGTGCTCGCAAGCACAGAATGGATATGACTCCCGGTTACCTTGGTTTCGCCTGGTACCGAGTTCCCTAAGCAAGTGAAGTAGCTTAATCAATAAGGCTGAAACCACCCGCCGAACTGCCCGTCCGCCCAGGACGAGTAGTTCCGGCGGGTTTTCGCCATTATCGTGAAACAGAATTTTTGAGCTTGAGTCGTTGACAGCTTGTTTGACGCTCTTTTGCCGGCGTAGTTCATGTCGTCTTTACGCCTGTGCGTACTCGTATATTCAACGTGGCGTCGTTTTGTCGTAGCAACGAGATGGGTTTGTGCAATGGTAGAGAAAGCGCGTCGTATGTTATTGCCGCTTTTCTGAGTTGCGGCTAATTCCTCGCGCGGCGAAAAATGGATGGGCTAAACGAAATGCTGCTTAACGACCTTGGGAAAGCGACTGGTTCAATGAGCGTGCCGTGATGAAGTCAGCCAGCCGCTGCTCCAAATCCGTAAGTTGTTCTGCAAGCCATGTCTGCAAGGCGCAAGATTCGTTTATTGGTGCGAATGCGAATTCCGACCGATGTTCGGTCATCAATGCGGCTTGGGTTAAGCTGGTTTGGTTGCGGGATTCCATTTCTGTTCTCCTTGTTTTCGATTACTCTCTGCTTGAGTAATGGCAAACGGAGTCCCAAATGGCCACTGGTAAATTCAAGAAACCCAAATTTCTTTCTGAATCGCCAAAAAACAAGAAATTTTAGACAGTTCTCACTGAAGGCCCTGCGATGATGATCACTAAATTACCATGAAATACGGTTCTTTTACTCCTCGTATATAGCTTTGGCGATGCGCGTTCGCTGAGGCCGCGAAACTTTCGAGTACGCGGACCACTTCATTGAGTACGATTACGAGCACGATCTTCAGGCCACAACCGTTTGGCGTTCAGGCAGAAGCAGCGAGCGAGACGCCTGGCGCTCTTTTAGGGTTCGTCATTCGTCAAAGGTCTCGCTCGACTCGCACCCGAAATCTTTTAGGTTAGGGATCGTATCCGAGATTGGGAGCCAGCCATTGTTGAACCTCTTCGACACTCAAGTGTTTTCTCTTGGCGTAGTCTTCCACTTGGTCGCGGCTGATGCGGTCGACCGCAAAATACCGTGCTTCCGGATGAGCGAAATAAAGACCGCAGACACTGGCCGCTGGCCACATGGCCAAAGACTCGGTCAGCTGAATGCCGGTTTTTTGCTCGACATCCATCAGTTCCCAGATCGTCAGTTTTTCCGTATGGTCAGGGCAGGCTGGGTAGCCAGGTGCTGGGCGTATACCACGATATTTCTCTTGAATCAACTCTTGCGTTGATAACAATTCCGCGCGGCCATATCCCCAATCACGGCGAGCCTGTTCATGCAACAGTTCGGCAAAGGCTTCTGCCATTCGATCGGCAATCGCTTTGACCATGATGGAATTGTAATCGTCATTTTGGCGGTCGAATTCGGCGGCGAAATCGTCACAACCCAGACCGGCCGTGACGGCGAACGCACCGATAAAGTCTTCGCGACCGCTGGTGATCGGGGCGACGTAATCGGCCAGCGAACGATAGACGTCTTGACCCTGTCTTTGCCATTGTTGTCGCAACATGTGAAATCGAGCCAATTCTGTTTCTCGTTTGCTGTTGGCATATACAATCACATCATCACCATCTCGGTAGGCATGCCAGAAGCCATAGATACCATTGGCGACCAACCGTTTTTGCGAGATAATAAGCTCGATCAAGTCCAATGCGTCTTCATATACCTTGCGCGCTTCCTCGCCACAGTGCGGGTCGTCCAAGATGCCCGGGAACTTCCCTTTCAAATCCCAAGTCCAAAAGAATGGGGTCCAATCGATGAAGTCGGCTAGGCGGCGCAATGGGAAATTTTTCAGCTCGCGTGTTCCTGTAAACAAGGGCTTGGCCAACTGCACCGTTTTCCAATCGGTTTCAAATCTTTTTTCTAATGCCTCGGCGTAGGGCACAAGTTTCACTTGCCGCTTTTCGTAAGCCTTCTTGAGTTTCACTTGTTTGGCATGGTTATCGCGAACGATTTCCTCGCGAAGTTCCTGGCTCATCAAGCGGTCGACAACTCCGACGCTGCGCGAAGCGTCCAGGACATGGATCGTGGGATGGTCGTACTTGGGCGCGATCTTTACCGCCGTATGCTTTTCGCTGGTGGTCGCACCTCCGATCAGCAGAGGGATGTTGAAACCTTGACGTTGCATCTCGCTAGCGACATGCACCATCTCGTCGAGGCTAGGAGTGATCAGTCCGGACAAGCCGATCATGTCGACGCCTTCGGTTTTTGCCACCTCCAAAATCCGTTCAGCCGGCACCATCACGCCCAGGTCGATAATCTTGTAGTTATTGCAGCCGAGAACAACACCTACAATATTTTTGCCGATATCGTGCACATCGCCTTTGACGGTCGCCAGCAAAATCGTGCCCCGAAATTCTTGTCCGGTGAGACCGTCCGCGACTTTTTCCTGCTCCATGAACGGCATGAGATAGGCGACTGCCTTTTTCATAACGCGGGCGGACTTCACGACTTGCGGAAGAAACATTTTGCCCGCACCGAACAAATCACCGACGACGCTCATGCCTTCCATCATCGGACCTTCGATAATTTGCAAACATCGCGTGTACTTCTGTCGCGCTTCCTCCATATCCAATTCGATGTATTTTTCGATCCCCTTGATGATGGCGTGGCCGATACGTTTTTCCAGCGGTTCCTCGCGCCAGGCCAAGTCTTCGCTTTGTGTTTTCTTTGTTTTGCCCTTGAAGGAATCCGCGTACTCGACCAATCTTTCGGTTGCATCGGGGCGACGGTTAAAGAGCACGTCTTCCACTAACTCCAATAACGCAGCGGGGATCTGCTCATAAATGGCTAACTGTCCCGCGTTGACGATGCCCATATCAAGGCCAGCCTTAATTGCGTGATACAGGAACCCGGCATGCATGGCTTCGCGCACGACATCATTTCCGCGAAACGAAAATGAGATATTGCTGACGCCGCCGCTCGTCTTGGCACCAGGACATTGCTGTTTGATCTGTTTGACTGCTTCGATGAAGTTGATCGCGTAATCGTTGTGTTCTTCGATACCGGTGGCCACGGTCAAGATATTGGGATCGAAAATAATATCCTGGGGGGGAAAGCCGACTTGCTCGGTAAGTAGCTGAAAGGCCCGCCGACAGATTCTGACCTTATCATCAATCTCGACGGCTTGCCCTTCTTCGTCAAAAGCCATCACCACGACGGCTGCACCATATCGACGGCACAGTGTGGCGCGTTCTAGGAACAACTCTTGACCATCTTTTAGGCTGATCGAATTCACAATGCTCTTTCCTTGGCAGCACTTCAATCCTGCCTCAAGCACGGACCACTTGGAACTATCGATCATTACCGGGACTTTACTGACGTCCGACTCGCCCGCGATTAACCGCAGGAACCGTCGCATGGCAGCTTCACCATCGAGGAGCGCATCATCCATGTTGATGTCGATCACGGCGGCACCATTTTCAACTTGTTGCCGCGCAACCTCGATCGCCTCTTCAAATTTATCTCCGCGAATAAGTTCAGCAAACCTGCGTGAACCGGTCACGTTCGTACGCTCGCCAATCATCAAAAAATTTGAATCCGGGCGCAACGTTAAAGGCTGTGTACCGCTGAGGCGAGTCCATGCAGCGACTTGCGTCTTTTTGTGTGGTGTGAACGATTTTACGCGCTTCTGGATTTCATAGATATGGTCAGGCGTGGTACCGCAGCAGCCACCAATAATGTTGACCCAGCCATTTGCCGCAAATTCGCTAACGATTTCCGCCATCTGGACCGGTCCAAGATCAAATTGCCCCATCTCATTCGGCAGGCCGGCATTCGGATGGCAACTGATATGGGTGTCGGCGATTTGCGCGAGTTCCTGCAAGTGAGCGCGCATAATATCTGGCCCGAGAGCACAGTTAATTCCGCAACTCAGCATCGGAAAATGCGAAATCGAATTCCAAAATGCGGCAACGCTTTGTCCCGACACAAAGGTTGCTCCACCTTTGTCGAACGTGCCCGAGATCATCACTGGTACGCGAAAACCAAACTCATCGAATGCCTGCTCCATGGCAAATAGGCATGCTTTGAGGTTGAGTGTATCAATCACGGTTTCGGGGAGCAGAATATCAACGCCCGCTCGAATAAGTGCCTCGACTTGCTTGCGATATGACGCAACCATTTCGTCAAATTCAACGCCGCGCACACCGGCATCTGCGACGTTGGTCGAGATAGCCATTTGCCGCGCTGTGGGGCCGATTGAGCCAGCAATAAATCGCGAGCCCGAGTCGATTCCGGCATCCAAACAGAATCGCTCGATGGCGATTCTTGCGCAACGAACTGCCTCCGTGTTAATCTCCTCGACAATTTCTTCAGGGAGTTCGAACTCGATTAAACCAATTGGGCTGGCATTGAATGTGTTTGTGGAAATGATGTCCGCGCCCGCCTTGAGGTATTCCGTATGAATGGCAATTTGGTCTTCGGGCCGAGTCAGCGGGAGCACATCGACACAGTTCTTCAACTCTTTGGTGTGATTCGCAAAACGCATCCCGCGAATGTCGGACTCGTCCAAGCCCAGCGCCTGCACCATGGTCCCGGTCGCACCATCTAACACCAGGATCTCATTCCGCAGTCGGGTTTCTATTTCAGTGCTTGTCTGCGTCTTATCTAAAGTTGCCATTTATCGAGAAGTTGAGAAAACGTGCCGGTTATAAAATATTTCGGAGTTGAAGCAATTGTTCGCATCACACGCGTCTTATCGCAAGTGAAGTGGCCGCCGACTCGCGACAATACAAATCATCGTTGCTTCAAAGGCACTTATGGATTTGAAGCGCTGTACTTTCCGATACCTTGCGCGAGTACCGCGAAATGATCGTTTTGCGAAAAGTCGCCGGTTGACCCGGTGTTCTCAGATGAATTCGATTCTTTGAAATCCCATCTCACGACCTTTCGAGTCGGCCTTTTCGTGAACAACCTACTTCTGCGACCCGGTACGCGGTTCCAGCGAGTATTGGCCGATCGCCAGTTGTCCAATAATCATTGCCGAGATTACTAATATAATAATAGCTGCCATTTTTTGCGAGTTACACGATGAGCGTGAGCGAATTGTATGAGTCTGTCGCACCCAAATTGCTGATCCTCCCCTCAAAGTGCAGGCGGTCTCAGCGCTCGGGTGTCCCAGCACCACACACGCTGCATCTGGCTGCTGGGTCCGTTGTCGATAGATCAATAAGCGGTACGGATGGATTAACGGGGTATAATGGCATTCATACCCGCGTTGATACAGGAGTGGAACGGAAACTGGGCCGCCATGCGCAGACCATCAGTAAGCCGATTCTTGAGGATCATTTCGGCCTACCCCCACACCATTTTGAATTGCAACGCGGTCTGATCAGCCGATTGGACTTGCAAACAACCACCGACCTGGACTCCTCCCTTGCTGGTTCCCTATCCGTGGCTGCATGGATGACGGCATCCGTTTCCTCACTTCCGGAATTGTCAATTGTCGCTTGTTCACCAGCCTTGCAAGTCCTGAATGCGCTCTCAGCGCTGCCGGGCAGTGCGTCAGCCAGACAGCAGCGCAATCCAATACAACCGAGTTGGCGGACGCATTCTTTTCATTGGCCTCAGATCACCAATCGGTTTCTTGAGGAACAGTCGGCTCTATTGGCCGACATCGGTTCGACATTGATGTCGAGAATGCTGGATGTGGGCAATTGTTTGGGAGTTTGCGGTGTCGGACGTCAGAGCGGAAAGAGTATGCTGACGATTTGCTTGGCGCGGTGGTTAGCGAAGCGACTGCAGCGTGTGATGGTCGTCGACGCGGATATTGATTCCGCAAACTTAACCTCTTTCGCCGGCGTTGACCAACGAATTAGCTGGCTCGACGAAATGGCCAATTCACGCCCGAGCCACGAAGGCATGATCATGGCGGAGACCGAAAATCTAACTTTGGCGGCCCTGCAACGACCTGCTAATCCAGATATCGCTAAACGAGTGCATGAGTTATTGGGCCGCATAACAGAAACAACCAGAAAACATTTCGATTGCACGCTGGTCGACTTAGGCGATGTCGCGACCTTAAACTCAACCGTTAATGGGGAGTCCATTCCCGTTGACGGAGTAATCTTGGTTCATCGAGATTCTGAAGCAACTGCTCCCGAAGTCGAATTAGCCATGTTGCGCTTACGCAATCGAGGGATCCGACCATTGGCCGTGATTCGCAACTTCGCTAAGTGAAGTTATCGGTAAGTTTTCCATGCTGTAATCGAACTTAACCGCTTCGCGCTTTGTTTGCAGAAACCGTTAGGCAAATGCACTTCCTCAGGTGCCTCGCTTATTACCGTACCATTCAATCTGTTTTCGTGGGCAAAACCGTAGACCATGCGCTTCACAATACGGTTCTAACCAAGTCTGTTTTTCGCTGAGTGCTGCGAAGTCGATTCCTTGCGGCATCATCAATACTCGTCGCCGATCGATTTCAGGAAAAAAAGACAAGTACGCTTCGATCTCTCGACAATCAGCCAAGTCATCGACGACAAATTTGATTTGATAAGTGTACTCGGCAATCCAATTACGAATGACGTCCGGCCTAAAGCGAAGTCGTTCATGACGGATCGACCACGCATCCAGCTCACTCCGCGAAAGCGTGTGTTCCGACGCATCAACCCAAATCGGCAACCGGTCCAACAAAGGTGTGGAAGATGCAAGTTTTGGGCTGATGGAAATGAGGTCGCACGCTACTGGTTTAAACACCGTCCCAGCGGTCTCGATCGTGATATGAAAACCCCTCTCGCGCAATTGTTCAGTCAACCGGACAACCGAATTTGGCAATAGCGGCTCACCCCCCGTTAAAACCACGTGTTGTGCTTGATGCACATCGAGTTTATCCAAGATCTCTTGATGGCTTAATTGCTCACCTTCTGGGTGCCAGGAAGCAAAGGGCGTGTCGCAGAACCAACAACGTAGGTTGCAACCACTCGTGCGGATGAACCAACTCGGCGTTTCCGTCAGAAAGCCCTCACCCTGAAGCGAACAATAGATTTCGGATATGCGCAACTTAGTATCGAGCAACTTAAAATGTTCAGCAAAAAATTAGGTTTAGGCTTGAGCCCCCGCGAATTTTTTGCGCTGATAAATGTTTGGACGGCTGACAAATAGCATTATGGCCGCTAGCGCCCGATCCATTCCAAACCGCCAGCCAAGAGCGCATGCGGTTGTGTTACGAAATCTACAGGGCCTCTCGTCGGCGATTTCGCATCTTGAGGTCGAAATTACGGTGGCTCATCTATCATCATCTCGTGACGAAACGACTGAGTCAACCTACGCGGAAACGCTACTGGGGAAATCCGTGATTAGCGGCGGGTGGTGTCACCCACATTTTCCGCACCTCTGCCAAACAACTGTTCTGGGGGAATCAGACTTTGCTCAGCCCGATCTAGTCGATGGCCAATGCCATCGCTACGCTGTCGGGCCGAGTTGATGGCGTTGACCAAGCCATGGACATCGACTGTTTTATCTGGATTCGACAGCATCATGCCAGCGTTGCGATTAGATTCAAGGTTATTGATCAATTGGGGCGTCGTGTCTTGGGCAAGTACCTGCTGGGCAAGATCAAGTTGTCTTTGTATTTCCTGCATCTCGGATTGGGCAAATTGGATCTCGCGTTTTGCTTCATTGTATTTTTCCCAATTAAACTCGATTCCCGCGACGGAACGAATGTCGGAATCATACAGAAACTGCTTGATCCGGGCTGGCATGATCACGAACGTCAAGATTGCCAAAATCACTAATAACTCTCGGATAGCCGCGAAAAAATCACGCATACCTGTCCAACGAGATGGAGGAGTAAAGTTCATTAGTACGTTCCTTTTCGCTGATCCAATGTTCCTGTTGGCCGTTTTTTAGGTGAGAGTCAGTGTTCGACTTCTCCGGGTTGACGGGGCCTTGGCCACAGAGGCAAGACTGGTCCGCTTTGGATCCGATTCAGCCATTCTCCCAATGCCGATATTCGTGGCCGCAACGATTACCTAACCCGGTAGAGGCATTAGCAAAAGATCATGGCTGTGCGAAATATCATTTGTTGTCAAAAGTCCCTGGTCTGTCGATTTATGCCTCTAGATAGCAGAACTTGCTTGCACAGCAGTAAACCTCGAACTTCCCCATCACGTCCAATTTCTCAGTTTAACTCAATATTTCTCACGCAAATCGGCCACGAAACATTCTTTTTATTCGTCGGCTGGCAACCGAATTTCGACCCAGGAGTCCAGAAACCAAAGATCAAATTAACGCGTCCGTTGGTGGAACAGACTATTGACAGTCGATCTCATCAAATACAATTGAGTGATGTGGAGGCTATCGGCGGAGGTTGCAATGTACTCGCAATTTGTATTGGCGAATCGTTCTCTTGTATTTCGTTTAAGGAACGGCGATGGGCTATTGGGAAGAGACACGAGTTGCGATCTTGTCATCCTTAATGAGACGGTATCACGCCGTCATGCCCAGATCCGTTTGGACAATGAGTTACTGGTTGTGAGGGACCTCGATAGCACAAATGGAACGTTTGTCGACTCCGTGCGGATTTCTGAAGCTGTTGCCAAACTCGACCAAACGGTTCGATTCGGCGACGTAAACTTGGTGTTTCAAGCTGCCAGTGAACTGACTGAACCCGAAACGTCTTCCTTGGACAGCACCTCTGAAGAATTGGTTCAGCGACTCAGTCGCGCCCAACGTCGCGTCTTGAAATATCTACTGCGCGGTGAGTCTGAAAAGAACATCGCTTGGATTCTAGGTTGTAGTCACCATACCATCCACAACCATATTCGTGCGATCTATGCTAAATTGGGGGTACGCTCGCGCGGTGAACTGATGTCTCGGTTGGTCGGCAAAGTCGAACTAACGACAGGACATTGAAAGTCAGTGGTTGCGGTGTCTGAGACTGATGACGACTCGTGCCTCATGCAACCGTTCACAACGCGTGAGCAGAGCGGCACTTCGAGCACTGCTGTCCTGGTAAAACGGGACATTCTGACGCAGTTACATTGGACCGGGCGAATTCAGTAAATTACACGACATTCGAAAGGGCTATCTGCACTTGCCTTTGGGCACATTGGTGCAGTCTGATTCCAATGTTAAAATCGTAGCTGCATCGCGGTTTTAGCCGCCAAACCCGCTGAAGAGAAGGAAGCAAGAGAATTTGCTGACATACACGTATTCGACGTTCCCGGAGAGGCTGTCACGAGGTAAGCGCTGATCGGCCATTCCCCTTTTTATTGTTACCGACCTTGATGAGGATTCGGTATGATCACTGAGTACTCTTAGAAAATTCGCAAGAGGATGTTGGCGGAGGGGAGTAGTTTTGAAGCGATTAGTTGGTATGGTTCACACTGAAACAAGTTGGAAGGAGAATTGTCGTCCAAACAGGATATTTCGAGTTCTTTGCAACATCCGTTTATCGCCAACAGTCTTATTGGTGGCCGTCTTTGGCCTGTTGTCGGTCGGCTGCACGCCTGCTCCAGAATTTCGCTTTAACGAAGTTGAGTTGGAGATCCGACGAAAAAAGCTGTTGGACAAAGACGAACAATTCGACGACCAATATCGCGCTGACATTTCGCGTTTTCTCAGTGAACTATTTGGTTCGCCAGATGAGCCGCGTTTCCCTGAATTAGATGATGAGGGCAATCCACAAGGCCTGCTTTCAACGGAGCGACTGCAATTGGCTGCTGGGCCGGTTCGCAGCGATCGCACGGGGACAAAATTTGGCTTGTATCGGGAACATTGTGCCCAGTGCCACGGAATTTCCGGCGATGGCCGCGGGCCAACTTCCGCGTTTTTGAATCCGTATCCTCGCGATTTCCGGTTGGGGCGGTTCAAATTTAAATCGACGACCGGGAGGACACCGCCGACCGAAGAGGACCTGCGGCGGATTCTGGTCGAGGGAATTCCTGGTACAGCGATGCCCTCCTTCAAATTGCTGGGTGAAGAGCAACTGGATGCTTTGGTCGATTATGTGAAATACCTGAGCATGCGCGGTCAAGTCGAACGCGGCATGATCTACCAAATCGATGACGTTTTCGCGGACGATGTTCGGTTAATTGACTGGCCAACTGAAGCAGCCAACACTACTTCGCCCGACAGCGTGTCGGCTGTAAACAGTACTAATCGCGAAAACGACGATGAACTCGAAGATCAACTCAACTATTACATGGACGAAGTCTACTATCCCTATTTCGTCAACTGGATTGAAGCTGAAACATCCATTTCCGAAGTCCCTGCACCACCTGAAACACTTTGGAGCGATGACGAGCTACGTCTGGCAGGGAAAGCGTTGTACTTGGGCAAAGCGAACTGTGTACAGTGCCATGGCGCGACCGGAATCGGCGATGGCCAAACAACCAATTTTGACTTATGGACAACCAATTGGCTGGAAACACCGGGAGTGAAAGCCGTTGATGTGCGGACGCATCAAGACTTCATTCGCGCGGGGGCGTTTCCGGCAAGGACGATGAAACCGCGGAATCTGCGACTTGGCGTTTTTCGTGGTGGGAATCGACCTGCGGACATCTATCGACGAATCGCCAATGGGATTGACGGCACGCCGATGCCTGCCGCCAGCACGCTTGAACCCGATGAAGTTTGGGCTCTTGTGGCCTACGTGTTGCGATTGAAGGATGATCCGCTTTCCAGCAATCATCGCCTATCAACGGTTGGGGAGAAGCGATAGTGAAGTGGTTTTGGGCGGTTTTATTTTTGAGCATGCCTGTAGCGGCTGTCGTCATCTATGTTGGCTCTGCGTTCAACGTGGGGCCTTTGGAGTCGACATGGATGCCGCCTGCGATGAGTGAACACGCGCATCAAATCGACCATTTGTTTAATGTTTTCAATCTCATTTTGGCGGTGGTTTTGGGCGTAACGGGGGTGATTCTCTTTATTGCGTTGTTGCGGACTGATCTCAATAAACCCGCCAAGTTTGTGCGCGGCCATGTTGGGTTGGAGCTTGGGTGGACATTGGTACCGGCAGGCGTTCTAGTGTTTCTGGCCATGTATCAAGCGAATACTTGGCGAACGAATAAAATGGAGCGGCCGGTTGAAACTCCTGTTGCACGCGTCATCGCCCGCCAATTCGAATGGGATTTTTATTACCCTGGACCGGATGGCCTTTTGGCTACTGCGGATGATCTGTACTCGATCAATCGACTCGTGGTGCCCGTGAATCGCCAAGTCGTATTGGAGTTGTCGAGCGACGACGTCATCCACAGTTTTTCTGTTCCTAAATTGCGTTTGAAACAGGATATCGTTCCGGGTACCGTGCACCGCGTTTGGTTTAGGCCCACCCAAATTGGAGACTTGGAAATTGTCTGTGCGGAGTTGTGTGGTTGGGGGCACTATAACATGCGCGCGACGTTGTCGATTGTAAGCCCTGATGAATATGAACGCTGGATAGGTGAATTACGGGCGACGACAAGCGGCGAAGGCCAGTGATTTTTGGCGTAATCTCAAAAATGAATGTAAGCTACGATAACTCGATCGAGCATGAAAACCGGCCCAAGGGACTGTTGCGGCGGTACGTTTTTTCGCGCGATCACAAGGTTATTGGTATTCAGTTTCTTTTCTCGACGCTGCTCTGGATGGTACTGGGCGGGTTGCTTGCGTTAGGTATCCGCTGGCAATTGGCTTGGCCATGGAGCGACATGCCCATCGTCGGCTCTTGGCTGTTCGCAGAGCAGGGTGGACAAATCACACCGGAATTCTATACGGTCCTGTTCACCATGCACGGCACGATCATGATTTTCTTTGTGGTGATTCCCATTCTATCCGGCGCGTTTGGGAATTATTTGATTCCGCTAATGATCGGGGCGCGAGACATGGCGTTTCCCACCTTGAATATGTTGAGCTATTGGCTCATGTGGCCTGCTTTTGCGTTGATGGTTCTTGCGTTCTTGGCACCCGGACATGGCCCGGCAGCAGGCTGGACCGCATACCCGCCTTTGAGCGTAATTTATGAGGCTGCTCCAGGTAGTCATGGCGCGCAAACTCTCTGGTTGTTATCGCTATTGTTGGTAGGTATTTCATCGATGTTAGGAGCCATCAATTATATCACCACCATCTTTCAAATGCGGGCTCCTGGGCTGACACTTTTTCGCATGCCGATGACGATTTGGACGTTGTTAGTAACCGCAATCTTGCAGGCTTTCACGTTACCCGTTCTGACGGTCGCCCTGGTTATGCAACTCGCTGACCGGCTCGTCGGCACAAGTTTTTTCATCCCTGTCTCGATCGCCGTCAATAGCAACGACTACTCCGGTGCTTGGGGACAACCCTTGTTGTGGCAACACTTGTTTTGGTTTTATTCACATCCCGCAGTCTACATAATGATCCTGCCAGCGATGGGGATGGTCTCAGACATCATTTGCTGTTTCGCCCGCAAGCCCTTATTCGGCTATCGACCCATGGTCTATTCAGTGATGGCGATTGCTGTCTTGAGCTTTGTGGTTTGGGGGCATCACATGTTCGTCTCCGGAATGAGCCCCTATTTAGGCATGGCCTTCATGATTTCAACGACCTTGATTGCTCTGCCGAGTGGAGTCAAGGTGTTCAATTGGTTGGCGACGTTGTGGGGTGGCCAAATCCACTTCACAACCTCCATGTTGTTCTGCATCAGCTTTATCGTGATGTTTGTAATTGGTGGTCTCTCGGGCGTGATGCTGGCCTCGAGTTCAGTCGATGAGCACCTGCACGACACCCATTACATCGTCGCTCATTTCCATTACGTATTATTTGCGGGAACAATCATGGCTGTGTTCGGCTGCATTTACTTCTGGTTCCCCAAAATGTTTGGACGGCACATGCACGAACTCTTGGGCAAAGTCCATTTTGTTTTGACCTTTGTGTCGCTCAACTGCACCTTTTTCCCCATGCATTTGTTGGGGCACAGCGGCTTCTTGCGGCGTACGGCCGACCCGTATGGTGAAGCGTTCGCCCATTTGCAGCCTCTGAACCAGTTCATCACCTACTCTGCCTTGGTGATGGGAGCGGTGCAAGTTCTCTTTTTGATCAACTTTGTTTTCAGTTTGTGTTGGGGCAGGCGTGCGACGGAAAATCCCTGGCGCGCGTGTACGCTGGAATGGATGACCAGCAGCCCTCCACCGCATGGAAATTTTGTGGCGATCCCAAACGTCATTTGCGGCCCGCATGAATACAGCGACCCTGAATGTGAGCATGATTTTAGACCTCAGGGGGTTGTCGCATGATTGAAAGAGCACGGGCAACTCAAGGAGACGAAGCAAAACGCGATCCCGTACGTTTGGACGAAAAACTGCACGCGATTGCCTATCGACGTTTGCCGCATGTTCTTGCCGTGCTGTGTGCTCTAATTGTCTTTCCCTTGATTTGGATGGGAGGGCTGGTGACGACTCATGCGGCCGGCATGGCGGTTCCTGATTGGCCCAACACGTACGGTTACAACTTGTTGTTGTACCCATACTACGATTGGTTTTTTGGACCTTGGGATTTGTTCGTGGAGCACGGCCATCGTCTTTTGGGGGCATTGGCAGGTTTTGTGGCAATACTCTTGGTCGTGGCCAGTTATTGGCAAGATCAACGGCGTTGGTTTCGACGACTGACTGTGCTCGCGCTGCTGTTAATTATCGTACAAGGTCTTTTGGGCGGCGCGCGGGTATTGCTCGATCAGCGGACACTGGCGTTAGTGCACGGCTCGGTGGGGCCACTATTTTTCGCGTTGATCTCGGCTATCGCCATCATGTCGTCACGCTGGTGGCATTCCATGGGTGGCTACTTCAGTATCGAAACCGCGTCGCTTGAATGCCAACGAACCGTTTCGAAGCCGTATCTGCCGACAATTTTCACGAGACTCAGTCTGACGTTGCTGATCGCCAGCTACTTACAACTCCTAATCGGAGCCAACATGCGGCATGTATTGGAAAGCGCCGAGCCAAACTGGTACTACACTTTGGTGCTTTCTCATGTTTGGATGGCGACATTGGTCTTGATATTGGCTATACTAATTTTCTTCGTTTCTCGCAATCGTGGATTTGGTGATTGTGGGGTACGATGGCTTGCGGGCAGCTTGGCGGGCTTGGTGGTTGCGCAAATCTGCTTGGGGGTTAGCACCTGGATCGTCAAATTTGGCGTTCCTGCCTTATTCAATATGCCTGAACAGGCGGAACAGTTTTTGATCGTCGAGCGCACTTTTGTGCAAACCACCATCATTACGGCTCATGTGGCTGTGGGCTCGTTGATATTGGCGATGTCGACCTGTCTTAGCGTTCGCTGCTTGCGCGTATTTTGGCCGATCTTGATGTTGATGCCTTGGGAAAAGGCACGCTCAAAAAACCTTTTCACCAAATCAACTTTGTCGCACGAACCCCAATCGACGTAACCGTTAGCACCAACAGAATGACCGTTCCATTTGACACCGTGACAGCTGCTCCCACACACGTACGCCCTCGCCTGGCCGACTTTGTCGAGCTGACCAAACCGCGAATCTCCGTGATGGTGCTGATATGTGTAGGAATTAGCGCATTCGTGAGTGCCAGCATGGCTGATCCTTGGCTGATTTTGCACTCGTTGATAGGCGTTTTTTTGGTGTCGGCCAGCGGCTGCGCGGCGAACCAATTCATCGAACGTTACACGGACTGGCTCATGCCCCGGACGGCGAACCGACCACTGCCGGCACAGCGCATTTCGGCGAATGCCGTTGGTTTTTTCTGTGCGGTAACCCTCGGGATGGGGATCGCGTATCTGGCGACATTGGTCAACTTCCAGGCAGCGGCATGGGCCGGTTTGACTTGGGCCGTGTATGTTTTGATTTACACTCCGTTGAAGGTTGTGACCAGCCTGAACACGTATGTAGGGGCATTAGCCGGGGCATTCCCAGTGTTGATTGGCGTGGCTGGACAAGAGCCACTTATCCCAACGATCGGCTGGGCGATTTTCGCGATTTTGTACATCTGGCAGTTTCCGCATTTCATGGCGATCGCTTGGAAATTTCGCAAGGATTATGCCAATGCGGGTGTAATCATGTTTCCGGTTTCGGACCCGACAGGCCGATCCACCGGCTGGCATGCACTGGTGTTTGCCACGCTAATGATTCCGGTAAGCTTGTGGGCAATCGTGTTGGTCGCCGGATTCTCTTGGCCCATGATCGCCGCGACCATCTTTTGGGGGTTGACGTACTTGATTCCTTCATGGAATTTTTTTCGCGACCGCAATGAAAAGACCAGTCGGATATTGTTGTTGTCTTCGTTGATTCATTTGCCCGCCATGCTGTTAACCATTCTGGCAGCAAAACTCTTAGCGTGACCGGTTTGGTAAAGCATTTCAGGGCGCATCTTCCCCAGCAAAACATGTCCTCAACTAGCACGCCGCTTTGCAATGAACGAGTTTTGCCTATCAGCAATGGGCGGTTTGCGATGTGGCTTTTCTTGTCGACGGAAGTCATGTTTTTTGCCGGATTATTCGCGAGCTTCATCGTGCTCAAGTCAGCCATGCCAGGCGGTATGTGGCCTGAAAATGAATGGGTGCACGTCAAATTTAACATCGGCTTACTCAACACCGCATTGCTCACCATTTCGAGCGGCACAGCGTTTCTCGCCCTGCGCGGCTTCCTCAAGAAATCAAAAAGTAAATCCGTTTTCTGGCTCAGCCTGACCATCACATTGGGGTTTGCGTTTTTGTTCGTCAAAGGACTTGAATACAGGGCAAAATTTCATCTCGGAATTCATCCCATGCCCCAAATGCGACAAGTTTATGACTGGCCTGATATCCATTACGTATCCGCCACGCGGCAAGTTGTAGAGACTCGAATCAACCGCATTGAATCTTTAAAAAGCGCAGCCAATGGAGCAAGTCAATCGCTGAACGCCGAGGCGCAGGAAGAACTGGACCGCCTGTATACGGTACGTTCGGGTCTGATTGGTTGGACCGAGTCGCAACTTACGACGACGAATGATCCCGCAGTTCAACAGGAAATCCTGCAACGGTTTGCTCAGCAGATCTATTGCTATGACAATGCGACCCATTCGAGCTTGAAGAATTGGCTGCAAGATGACCTGCATGCCGTACGTGATTCATGGTCGCTAAAAGATGCTGCCTATCAACGCGAATCGGCAAAGGTGCAAGCCGTAAACAAAAGCATCAATGAGCTTGAATCAAAACGACGCAGCCTCGAACAACAGAACGATGGGATTTCCGATTCACTCAAGCTGGAAATCGGCCAGATTAACTTGGAGATTGAACAGCTCAAGAAATCTGTGAGCATCCTAACAACGGAAGTTAGCAATTTGCGTGCAGCCATGGTTCCATTAGAAGATCGCCTCGCTTTTTTGGAAAAACTTGCCGACGCGCGTGGAATCAACGCCGGTCCAACTCGACTCGGACTGCCGCTGGTCATACCGGGGGGCGGTAGTTGGATGAATATGTATTATTTGATGACGGGTATCCATGCGATCCATTTGCTTGTCGGAATCATCGCCTTCCTTGGTTGCTTATGCCTAGTCGGATCAGGGATTGGGGCCGAGGTTGTCCACAATTCTGTGTTGTATTGGCATTTTGTGGACGTTGTGTGGCTTCTCCTGTTTGCGGTATTCTATTGGTAGGCACGAAACAGGAAATGTCGTCGCCCATAACCTATTTGGCGACGCCAACTGAGAATCTAAATCAAGTATTGACCGGCAAAATGCGAAAAGCAATTCCTTGTATTCTTTGGGCAACGGTGCTATTGGCTTTAGGATATCTATTGATCAATTCCCGCGCTGGTCGCAACCCGTTAGCCGAGGAAAATGAAAATCAACAGGACGGCCGAGTCTTTTCGACAACCTCGTGGAACTATTTTCCTCAAGTGAAACCGTTTGAAATGGTTGCCCAAACAGGTGACGTTTTTCATTCGCGTGAATTGGCCGGCAAACCGTATGCCATTAGCTTCTTCTTTTCCTATTGCCCGACACATTGTGCACAACTCAATCGCCGTTTGCAGACGTTAAGCGAAAACTTTCGCAAAACGGACTTGATGTTTGTCAGCGTCACCCTTGATCCAAAGCATGACTCCCCTGAGGTGCTTGAACGTTACGCCAACAGCCTGGAGGCGAAACCGCATCAATGGAGATTCTTGACCGATGACATGCATAAAATTCAGGACCTGGGACGCAGTTTCGAAATCGTCTTGGACTTGAGTTCGCATACCGATGATATTTTGCTCGTCGACAAATGGGGACGATATCGAGACCGTTTTAAATGGGACGACCCGCTGGAGTTGGCTCGGTTCGAAGTGGTTGCCAAAGGCCTGTTGGCCGAAACGGAGCCCCCGATCGGTCTGTCGTTTGAAACTAGAAATGCGTTAGCGGGCGTCCCACATGAACAACGCAAGAAAAGCTGGCTAGACGAATTCTTCTTGGTAGATCACGACGATCGGATTTGTTACTCAAGAGACTTTACAGGTAACGTGTGGATCGCTAACCTCTTCTTTACGAATTGCCCTCTGACCTGCAAAACCCAGACGGAATACATAAAATCGCTGATCGATCGTGTGGCAACGCCTGGTGTTAAGTACGTTAGTATTTCCACCGACCCTAGCACGGACACGCCTTCCGTGTTGCGCCAGTATCGACAAAACTTGGGCATCGAGCATGCGGAATGGCGATTTTTGACCGGCGAGTCGAGTTACATTCGCCGAATATGTGCGGAATTTTTTGGCACGCCATTGATGGGAAGCGCGCACCACTCGACCGAACTCTTTGTCGTGGATCGCTGGGGTAATGTGCGCGGCAAGTTTGATTGGCAAAAGGCTGGAAGTGAAGCTGAAATGCTGCGGCTAATCGATGGGCTCGCTCGTGAGTCTGTCCCACCTACAGATTAAAGGTCAACATCTCAAAATACGAACGCGCACTGGGGCCCTGTTTTTCTTTATCCCTGAATTCGCAATACGACCTAAGATAGGAGAAAGAATGTCTGTTCTTGACTTGCCTCATGTGAACGCATCTTTGAATGGACTGGCAAGCATCTTGTTGCTGATCGGATACATTTTAATCAAGGCACATAAGGAAGTCGCGCACCGTTGGACGATGCTGGCCTGCTTCGGGGTCAGTTGCCTATTTTTGGTTTGCTACGTAATCTACCATCTCAACGTTCCGAGTAAACCTTTTCCTCGCGGTGATTATCAACCATTTTGGAGTTACGTGTATTTTGCCGTCTTGATAAGCCATGTTTTGTTGGCTGCTCTGGTTCCATTCTTGGCCATAGGCACCATCGTGTTGGGCCTGTTGAACCGGCGGAACACCCACCGCAAGCTGGCGCGGTGGACTTTCCCGATTTGGTTGTACGTGTCAATCACTGGTGTGTTGGTCTATTTCATGCTCTATTGGTGGTTCACTCCGTTAGAGAAAGTCGCAGAAGCCACCCGAACTTGTGGGATCATGCCATGCTAAATCTACTTGCCTGTCCAAATTGCAAAGAAGCATTCGATCAAGCTTTGGCTGGCGGCTATGCCTGGAGCATTGGCCTGCTCTTGTTCGTTCCCTTGTTGTTGTCGTTGGCCTGGGGAATTGCTATTGCACGAGGCTGAAGGGCTTGGCTGAAATTAGATGGCAACTTGCCTGCTCTGTCGAACGCTGGCATTATGGGATTTGAATCGAGCATGAGATGCCACGACAACGAGAGTCTATCAAGGACGGCGTTCCCAGCAAATTCTTTCGTTTTGAGGCTGTTGGATGGCGATTTCGTTTGAGTCGGTGTTCTGAGTAACCCAAGCTCTTCGTTCATTCGCTCGGAACTTCTCCGTTGCGGTAGACTAACGATTCTGGCCCAGAAGGCGTTTGCCTCAGGTGGCCTTTCCATGGTCGGTCGCTGCGCTTTGAATCGGTTGGCACGATAATTGCTTTAAGGGTAGATTGGAAGTGGTGCAAACCCCCGTTCGACGAAAGTCGAATCGGTGGGGGTGGAACCGAGACGAGGCAGTGTCCGAGCAGTTCAATTAACTTTGGCTGTTCGGGCCAGCAATTATTCAATTATTTTCTTACTACTTTACTTCCATTCTTTTGATCTTATTCTATGAGCGATCAGTCGAACATTTATTGAAGTTCGATTGATCGCTTTTCTTTTGGTGTGTGTTGCAAAATAATACAGTGTATCAAAACGAAACACTTCAAATCGCACAAACCTCTCGTTCGACATAGCCGAGTCAATTCCTCTGGCCCGTTTTTTGCGATTGAGCATTTTAAATGTTCAAAGCTTTTTTGAACAAAATGTTGCGACTTCCTGATGAGCCCACGTTCCTTCATTTACCGAAGAATGTCTCTTTGTTTTGTGGCCTTTAGGAGTCAAGTGACTCGTTTAGGGCCTTAAAGCCGGATGGTCTCTTTTTGGCTGATGATATTTCGGTCCGGGCAGCATTGCATCGCGTGTCGCTTTCTGCCAACATGCAAAGCGATTGGCACAGAATGTTGAGATTTTGCGAGCTATTATTTCGTTTGCAAAGATCTCGAATTATTTTCGTTCGGGTTTTTAATACAAGACCAGCAATCGTGATAGAACCTATAAAAACAAGTAATGACATCTGCTGAGTCCGAACGTATCAAACAACTTCAGGCTTTGGTCCGCAGGCAAGCGCAGCAACTTCAGCGTTTGCGTGATCGTGTTGCTCGCTTGGAAAAGGTGTGGGCATTTTCGATCGATGATCCGGAAATCCGCTGGCTTTACGAAAATCGCAGCGAACGCATGGATGCAACCGTTCCGATCTTCGATGAAGGCCGCGCGGAATTTCATCTCGCCCGCTATCGATTTGCGGCTCAATTCACAACTGGCAAACACGTCGTTGATATCGCGTGTGGTACGGGTTACGGCGTTCGTGCTCTAGTCGAACTTGGGCATGCCGCAAGTGTCTTGGGTATCGATTGTTGCCCTGAGGCCATCGCATACGCTCAGAGGAAGCATTCACTCAATAACACTGATTATCGTATTGGCACTGCCGAGGATACCGGCCTCTCTTCCGACGAGTTCGACGTCGCCGTATCATTCGAGACCATCGAGCATCTGGTGGATGACCAAGCGTTTCTACGGGAACTTGCGCGAATTCTGAAACCTGATGGACTGTTAATCTGTTCCACGCCCAATCAGTGGCCGTTGGACATTGCTCCCCATCATTATCGCGTTTATGACTACGCGACGTTCAAGGAACTCCTCAGCAAGTATTTCCAAGAGGTACAATTCTTCAATCAGAATTCCGGTACGCGTTCCCCCTTCAATCACGGTCAACCTGCTGGCGTGGTCTTGACAACGCCTGCCAATCAAGCGATGGCCGAGTGTTTCCTGGCCGTGTGCAAACGGAAGATCAAGGCATAAATTTGGCTGATCGAATCCCGTTTTGTTCCATAGAGCCAGTCGTATGATAGCTGGATGAGGAAATTGGCGGGCTCGATTTGGACAAATCGTTTTTGAATCCCATCAAACCGACGGCTGGATTTCTAATTCGGTCTCCAGCCATTACTTCGGTGGCTAAAGCAAGATAGTCAATTGCGCCATTTGAGTTTGGAGCATATTCGAAAATCGATTGGCCGAAACTTGGTGCCTCGGCCAGCCGCACATTTTTGCGGATTCGGGTTTCATAAATGGCAGCATCTGACCAAAGGCTGCCCTTTTCGCGTTCCGTATTGAAAAAGGCTTCAACGTCACCAATGACTTCGTTGGCAAGGCGCGTCGTCCCTTCGCACATGCAGAACACGACACCCGACAAGCGAAGTTCTCGGTTAAGGCGTTTCGCGACGATCTCGACCGTTTGCAGGAGCTTGCTCACGCCGTGCAATGCCAAGAAGTGCGGTTGCAACGGGAGGATAACTTCACGGCAAGCAGTTAACGCATTGAGCGTCAACACGCCCAAAGACGGGGGACAATCGATAATGACTGTGTCGAATTCTGCAGGATCCTGTTCAATTAAATCCCGTAGAATCATCTCCCGACCAACTTCATTGGCCAATTCCAATTCTGCAGCAGCCAAATCAAGATGCGAGGGCGTCACCCACAAATTGGTGCTCACGTGATGCCGCACAGTTCCCAGCGGAGTTCGCTCGGTCAACGCATTGTAGACTGTGGGTTGCCGCTCGTCCGGCACCAAGCCCAAATGTAACGAAGCATGCGCTTGCGGGTCCAGGTCGATCAACCAGACTCGTTGGCCAAAGTCTGCCAATGCCGCCGCCAAATTGACGGCTGTCGTGGTTTTGCCGACTCCCCCCTTTTGATTGATAATGGCAATGGACCGCATGTTGGAAACTCCCTTTCCCAGTCACGTGCGTTTCTCGCACTCAATCGCTTTAACCCGACAAGATCAAGTCGCACTCGAACAAAAATCCGTTACAATGCACGGATTATAGGTTTCGCTAGCCACTCTCAACAGATGAGTTTTTCGTTTCAGCTGGTTTGCTAGCTCGCATGATGCGATGAACCAGGGCGAATATGGCGACTCCTGGTTAGTGAGATGGCCTAGAATCTTGTGGAAAAGCCTACGCGGCGAGGTAATACGTTGAGCAACACCAAACAAAGCCCGAGTCGATCGGGGGCCTTTGATCAAGCGGCCAGTCCGTTAGCCGAGCGATTTACGCAAAGTATCGACGTCGATTCGCGACTGTATCGCCATGACATTCTTGGCTCGATCGCGCATGCCAAAATGCTGGCAGAGATTGGCCTGATTAGCCGAGCCGAATGTGAGCAAATTGAGCAGGGGCTGAAATCCATTGAGGCAGATATCGACAACAACAACTTTCCGTTCTCGATCAACTTGGAAGATATCCACATGCACATCGAGCAGGCGTTGATCGAACGAATTGGCGAAGCCGGGCGAAAGTTGCATACGGCCCGCAGCCGCAATGATCAGGTCTCAACAGCCATGCGCTTGTGGTTAAGAGACCAAATCGATCGATCGCTGGAGTTGTTGCATGAATTGCAATCCGCTTTTGTGGAACGCTGTGAACGCGATGCCCAGATCATCCTCCCTGCATACACGCATTTGCAACGCGCTCAACCCGTACTCGCACCCCACTATTGGTTAGCTTATTGTGAGAAATTCCAGCGGGATCGCGAGCGACTCGTTGGTTGTCGGCTGCGCGTCAATACGTCACCGTTGGGTTGCGGAGCTGTTGCGGGTACTAGTCTGCCCATCGATCGACAATACACGGCTACACAGCTCGGGTTCGATCAAGTCATGCGAAATAGTATCGACTCGTCCGGTGACCGGGATTTTGTAATCGAAGCATTGTACTGTTGGGCTCACTTGGGCATTCATTTAAGCGGGTGGGCGGAGGAATGGATTATTTGGGCATCGGACGAGTACAGCATGCTCGAACTGCCAAGCGCGTTTTGTACCGGATCTTCGATGATGCCGCAGAAGATTAATCCGGACGTTTTAGAATTGATTCGTGGCAAATCGAGCACACTGATCAGCTCGTTGCAGGCATTGATGATCCTCGTGAAAGGGTTGCCAACGGCCTATAACCGCGACCTGCAGGAAGACAAGATCCATTTATTTCGCGCGGCAGACACGATTTTGGCCTGTTTGGAGATTGCGATACCTATCGTACGCGAAACTCGCCTGAAAACGGAAAAATTGGCGTCTCGCCTGGGAAATGGCTTCGTCGACGCCACGACATTGATGGAATACTTAATAAAGCGTGGAGAATCCATGCGTACTGCCCACCATCGTGTGGGGGAGTTAGTCCACCTAGCCCGCCAATCCAATTGCTCGCTCAGCCAATTAAAACTGGAAGTTTTTCAACAGATTGATCCAACTATTGACGTTTCTGTTTATGATGTATTGGGAGTAGAAAATGCAGTCAAGGCATTTTGTAGCTTTGGCTCGACGGGCCTTGAGCAGGTTCAATTTCAAGTCCAAGCATGGCGTGGCCGATTGGCGACACAACGTCATCCTGTTGATTGATCTGAAGAGGATCTAAATCTTGCAGAATTTTGGCAGGCTGCCATCAAGCATGAACGGCGAAACGTTGATTTGTGCCGCCTGATCGCGCGGAGTCGGTTCGGCTTGAATCTACAATGTAACGATCTGAAAAAGGCAAGCCGGTCCGGATAATCGTCAAAACACGAGCAATTGGACTCCGGGCGTGGCTCGGTTCGGTATTCCGTTTGCCACGATCTCCTGCAGCAATAGCAGTTGGACAGATAAGACGATGTAGGCCGGTGTTCGGCAAGATGTTGGAGCCTAGGTGTGAAACAATCGATAAACATCTGGTGAATCGTAACATGCAACGATTTTGTGACTGGGATTTCTCTATGAAGACAAGTGGTGTTTTTCAGCGCGCCCGATCTTGCAAACGCAGCGGTGTGTTCGGGCTTCAAATGCCTCTTTTTCCATGGAAGATTGCCTGCGTTTTATGCCTTATTGGCTATCATTCGCTCGCTTTTAGTCAAGATGATCCGTTTGCGGGCGGCGACGTGGACCGGCGCGTGCCCAGACCAGTACAACCTACGCTAACGAGCGGAGAAGTTCTCGACGGTCAGCTTCAGTTCACGGATCCGACACGTCGCGTTGTGATTCAGGCCGTATTGAACTCGAATCCTCAATCCGCCGAGCAATTGGTGGCCGCGATTAGTACGTTGTTGGAAGTCGACGCGGACATTGAGGCAAAGTCATTCATCAATCGGTTGGCTGCTTTGGTCACCGACGACGCACAAATGTTTGCGTTACACCGTGCCGCTGGTTCACCCTTTTTTATTGACCTCGCATCACGAGATGACTTGCAGCCCGAGGGCAAATCGTTTGCTGACCAAGTCTTGGATGCGGCTTGGCGTTTTGCCTACGATCCTTCTCGTCTTGATTCGTTGACGCGTGACCTCAACCATGAAAACATTTACGTCAGAAGTGATGCGTTGGCACAACTTAAAATTGCCGGTGAATCCGGAGCTGCCGCCATTCTCAACGCGTTGGCTGACAAATCGCGGAGTGAGCAATTTCCTCATCTGAGAACCGCATTGAACAATTTCGGGAATGATGCGACCGAGCCTCTCCTTGGCGCGATTTTTAGCGATCACGTGGAGTTGCGAATGGAAGCGGCACAGGCTTTGGGGAATGTCGCTTCGGACAGGGCTGAATGGGCCTTGTATCATGCGTTGGCAACTGGACAAACAACGCAACTTCGCTCGTTGGCTCGACACGCATTAACACGCCAACTGGGCGGCCCTCCTTCGCTCGCCGATGTGGAGCGAAATTTGTATTTCGCCGCGTTTAACAATGGACGGTCACTTCCCGTCGATCCCTTTGAGCCAGAAGTTTTCTCAACCTTTTGGAAATGGCAAGGAAAATTGGTTCCCCAACGCATTCGAAATGACCTGCGACGCCAACTGTTGGCTGCTCCGCTTGCTGAAGCACTGTTGTTCATGCGACCTGAAGAGGCCGAATACCGAGGTTTGTATCTAGTTTCTGCGTTGCAGGCAATGAAGTCTGAAAAAGGAATTGATCGCCCGCTCGACGAGGGCTTCGCGGATTCGTTGCTTCGCAGATTCACGTCGGTCGACTTGAATCAGGCCCTCGATAACGCCATCAGTCGACGATTGGCTGGAGCGGCATGCGGCGCTTGCGAATTGCTGGAACGGTGCGGCGATCCAAGTGTTTTGTCTGCTCAGAACGGACAGCCTAGTTCACTCGCCCGGGCACTTCAATTCGGCGATCAGCGAGTCACTTATGCAGCGTGCCGGGCCATTTCGGCTTTGGGGGTCGACCGACCTTTCGCCGGCACGAGTTATTACCTCCGCTCACTTGTGTACTTGGCACGAGCACAGGGCCATCGCAATGTCTTGATCGCTCATCGAGATCCTGCGGTGGTGCGCAATTTGGCAGACGCCGCGCTAACTTCTGGATATGTACCGGTGACCGCCACCAATGCCCGCCAAGTCTTTCAGCTCGCTACCACCAACCCAGACATCGAATTGATCGTCCTCTCCGATACAATCAGCCAACCAGACTATCTTGAATTGGTGCAGATGTTACGTCGCGATCCGCGTTCGAAGCAAATTCCGATCGGCCTTTCCTACTTGGAATGGGACGCGCCGAGAATCCAAAGCTATTGCAATGAAGATCCATTGGCTGTTCCGTTACCGATAACGGTGGAAACGGGTGTTGTGGCTCGTCAACTTTACAATCTCAGCTTACGACGTGGTCTGGATCGGCTGGAGCCGATCACGCGCATTGAATTCGCTCAGTGGGCCAATTCGCAGCTTGCAACTTTGACCGAAACTGAATCCATTACCGCGGTTTTTGATTTTGCTGAGTACCAGGAACAACTGGCAGAAAATTTGCATAGTCAGATTGCTGGGGCAGCGGCAACGAAGGTGCTCGGTCGAATTGGGACACCTTTCGCGCAGCGCCAGCTATTGAGCATTGTCAATCAATCGAACATGGCGTTAGAGGCTCGCGAAGCCGCACTCGCCGCGTTGTCGTATGCGGTCCGCAAAAACGGGATCTTGTTGACAAAACAAGAGATATTGTGGCAATACGATTACTATAACAACAGTGCGAACGAACCCGACGAATCACGTCAAATTTATGCGACGGTACTGGACCTCATAGAAAACAAATAGCTGAGGCGGTGCGGTCCGTTGATCACAGCTTGATGGGGATTGAATGTCTTGGATCCCTCGGTAAAAGCCGGTTCACTTTTCAGAAATCGGGCGTTTGCATCCGCGCAGCTTACCATCTGTGTTGCATGGATTCTTTTGGATTCGTGTTGAAGCTGTTACGATATTGGCATGTCGGTTAACAAGCAAAGACCAATCCGTTACCTCTCCCCGATCCCTGAGCTGATTGGGCTCAGCGATGCGATGCGCAAAGTGTATGGCCTCACGGAAAAGGCCGCGCGCTGCGACGTTACCGTGTTGCTTCAGGGAGAATCGGGAACTGGTAAAGAATTGATTGCCAGAGCGCTCCATAAGCTGAGCCAACGCTCCAGCGGTCCATTGGTCAAGGTGAACTGTGGCGCTCTGTCCGAAACCTTATTAGAAAGCGAGTTGTTTGGCCACGTTCGCGGTTCATTCACTGGAGCGGATCGAGATCGAGCTGGCCGTTTTGCGGCCGCTCATACGGGCTCGATTTTCCTCGACGAGATTAATTCGACGAGTTCCATGCTCCAGGTCAAGCTGTTGCGTGTTTTGCAGGAGCGAGAATTTGAACGGGTCGGCGATAGTGTCACGCATCGCGTCGACGTTCGAGTGATCGCCGCCAGCAACCGGGATCTGTTTCGCGAAGTTGCGGACCAACGATTTCGTGAAGACCTTTATTGGCGACTCAACGTCTTTCCCATCTTTCTTCCGCCGCTGCGCTCTCGCAGAGACGATATCGGGCCACTTGCCGAACATTTTGTGCGTTTGTACGGACAACAACATCGGCAAAACGAAGATTTTAAAATCGATAACGAGGCGATGCGGGCGATGCGGGATTATTCCTGGCCTGGCAATGTCCGGGAATTGCAGAACCACATCGAGCGGGCGGTGATCTTAGCCGAAGAACCCCTGATTACAACGAAGCTTTTGCCGGATGTGGTCACTGGCCAGCGAACGAGTGATCCAAGGGATCTGCATCCAGCCGATCCACAAAATCTGATTCGTGAGTTCGTGTTCAACCGGATTGCATCCCAAAACGGCGGCGAGGGAGGCCTGCACGAGGCCATCGTCAACCCCGTCGAACGCGAATTACTCAGCCAGCTGATGGAATCGTGTCGCGGTAATCAATCAGTTGCCGCGAAGCGTCTTGGCATCAATCGCAATACGCTGCATAAGAAACTTAAACAGTATGGTTTGGAAACCTAGCCAAGAAGGGTTGCTCGGCTCCGCCATTCACGATGACCTTTGATCCAGGCTCGTGACTTGGAATTCGTTCAGCGGCACAAAAAGATTTTAAGGTTATTGTAAGGACGATGATCGCTGCGCAAGAAATTTCAAACTGGTCATGGGTTGTGCGGACTTCACAATCCCTGTGCGGACTACTTAGTCCCACTCTTCATCGTCGTCTTCGAATTCGTCTTCGACATCGTCGTCTTCCCAGTCCTCATCGTCCTCTTCGTCGTCCTCGAAGTCATCGTCTTCGACTTCTTCCCACTCTTCGTCTTCGAAGTCTTCCTCTTCTTCTTCGTAGTCGTCATCGAAATCTTCGTCAACGTCCTCTAGTTCTTCATCCTCTTCCTCGACATCGTCGTCTTCCCAGTCTTCGTCATCGTCTTCATCTTCTAAGTCGTCCTCTTCGAAATCGTCTTCGAAGTCGTCTTCGTCATCGTCGATCATAACAATCGAGTCGCCAAAGCATGTCGATTCAGTCAATGCGCCGGCTGGACCAGTTACCTGATTGGTAAGATAGTTGTTTAGGCTGTCTAACAAAGTCGACGATGAAATTTTCACGATTTACTCCTGCTCAATGTAGTGTGCTGTTTCGGATATAGTACTCAACGATTCGCTGGAAAGTCCATTGGGGGGTTGATTTTTTTGCGATTCACCGAGAATTTCCCTACCTCGTAATTTAGCCGCTCTGGGTAGCTGGTCTAGCGTGCCAAGTCCAAAAGTTTTCAAGAAATTTCTGGTCGTGGCGTAAAGAAAAGGATTTCCCAATTCCGAGCTGCGGCCAGCGATTTTTACTAAATTACGTTCCATCAATTGTCGCAATAGTTCGCCACATCCAACGCCGCGAATGGATTCTATTTCGGCTTTAAGCACCGGCTGCCGATATGCTACGACGGCCAACGTCTCGAGAGCTGGCGGACTCAAGCGTAACGAAGTACCAGTGTATTCAATTTGTCGCAGCCAGGGAGCAAACTGAGGGCGGGTCATCAATTGGTAACCTCCGGCCACCTGTTTTACTTGAAAAGCCTTACCCGTCCGATCATATCGCTGATTCAACTTCTGAATTAGGGTTCTCGCTTGTGTACCATCTTCCAAATCAGCAAGTTCACTAAGTTTTCGGCTATTCATGGGTTCCTTGGACAAGAAAAGAACCGCCTCGACCCGCTGCATGCGATTGGCGTCATCGTCCGGCCAGCTATCGTGCCGCTCGTTTTCGGGGTGTTCCATGCTACTAGCGGTTTTGCAAAAAAGTACTCGGGATCAAGAAATCAATATGGGCCGTGTTTCATCAACTATCGGTCGGCCGCATGCGCTCGGCATCTCCGTTCAATTCTGGCTTTTTATCAAGATTTTTTATCTAAGGCTACAGCCACCCGTCAAATGGCTACCATGCAGCAACTTCTTACAACAGAAGTTATTTTTCACACGTTGCGTAAAGGATAACCGTCCGCTTTCTTGAATGCGGTGTCTTGAACCAGCATTTTCCACGCTTCAAATACGCCGAAATTAACTGGGAGCAACCAGAAATTTTCAACAAAGTGCTTATCGTGCAAGATAGGCGCTTTCTCTTGAGCAATTTCCCCCAAATTTGTGCGGTTTTCAAAATAATTCGTTTGACAAAACAGTACAATTGGTTGAAGTTTTCGGAGCGTTCGTGATCTGAAAATCCATTTGCAAGCCATGCGTATCTCCCGGCATCGTTCGCCAAAAACTGTTTGGATGTACCCCTTTTGACTAGCCATGTATTTTGAATGGTCTCGGCATGTATTATGTGGTCTGGTGCGTCCGATCTCTGTTGAACTTTCAGGTTCGTCTCGTTCTTGTACCGACTCCCTGGTGTAATGAATTCGATCTATTTAGACAATAATGCAACAACTCCCTTGGACGATCGCGTATTACAAACGATCAACACTGCGTTGCAACGCCGATTTGCTAATCCAGCTAGCGCTCATCAAGATGGACAAATTGCATTACGAGAGTTGCAGCGGATGCGCGAGAGTATCTTACAACAACTAGGAGCAGTAACGTCAGGAATGCATTCCTGTCGCTTGATTTTTACGAGTGGGGGTACGGAATCCAACAACCTCGCTTTGCGCGGCTTGGCAACCGCTCGGCAACGAACATCGCGAACCGCAAGACGCATAATCATTTCAGCAATTGAACATCCGAGTATTGCTGAAACGGCGGCGAGCTTGGCCAGGGAGGGGTGGCGGATTGACTATCTTCATGTCGAGCACGATGGCGTCGCTTCTTTGCAACATTTAGAGGAGTTGCTGGCTGAGCCAGCAGCCCTAGTCTCCGTCACAAGCGTGAACCACGAAACGGGCGTTTGCCAACCAATTCCCACAATCGCCCAACTGTGTGCTGATTCCGAAACTCTTTTTCATACCGATGCCGTCCAAGCAGTCGGGAAAGTCCCGGTTCATTTCAGCGATAATTCAATAACGGCTTTGACGGTCACTGCCCACAAGGTGCATGGTCCACGGGGCATCGGCGGATTGGTGATCGCCCACGGCACTGAAATCGAACCGATCCTGTTCGGAGGATCACAACAATTGGGTGCTCGGCCAGGTACAGAAGACGTGGCCTTGTCGAGTGGCTTTGCCAGATCGATCGAATTGGCAATTGAAGAACTAGAAACTCGAACAGAACATCTGACTCGAATCAGAAATCGATTTGAAGAACAACTTCTCGCGTATTTTGGAGATTCCATTCGCATCATGGGCCAAAATTCCCCGCGCGCGCCCCACACAAGCAACATTGCCTTCTTGGGATGTAATCGGCAAGCTGTCGTTATGGCGGCTGATATGGTTGGTATCCGCTGTTCAACAGGTTCCGCTTGCACGAGTGGTAGCAGCGAACCTTCGCTGGTACTCAAAGCCATGGGTCGTTCCAAAGCCGAAATCGACAGCTCGGTTCGATTCAGTTTCAACTTCTTGCAAGATGAATCGCTGGTTCGAGAGGCAGTGCAAAAAATCATTGCTGTCGTTGTTCGTTTGCTCGGCAAAAAGGCCATCTAATTTCCGTGCCTCGCATCAGTACGCGACTCTTGGGGCCAATGATCACCCATGGACAATGCCTGACAAACGGGGATCGTTGTCTGGATTCTAGCTTCGACAAAGCACGAAACTCGGAGGATGTTGGCGGGCTTGTTGCCGTCACGGTGTCAAAGCCGCTGTCGAGAAAACCACCGCTTTCCCGTGATACTCGACTTTTTCGCGAACCAGCCACTATACTCCCTAAAAAACGGCTTTTTTGCTACAATTTCCTAATGAATTGCCACGTTGATCGACGTCACTTTTCAACTTGGTTTACGTTGTTAACTTGTTTGCTTCACTCGAATCATCCTCATTAGCCAATCATCGATTATTTACGCGCCAATCAAACGGATTTCCAACAAACAACGTTGGCCCGATCATCGTGCGCAATTGGCAAATACAGCCGCTAAAACACCCGACTTGCCACTTGACTTTTATTGCTTTGATCGAAGTAGTGTGCTTTTGTCCGGATTGTTTGCGAAGTTATCCGATCTGAATCGACATTTCTTTCCGCTTGTCCTCTACGGTCCAAATGACTCGGGAAAAACTGTTCTAGCTGAAACAATCGCGAACCGAGTCCTGACAAATTTTCAACTCCCTGCCGACTCATTATTGATGACTTCAGCAACCGAGTTCCGCAGGCGATATGTCACCGCAATCAAGACAGGATCCATCGATGATTTTCGGCATCGCATCAATCGTCACAAAGTCCTGATAATTGATGGGATCGAACTGCTAAAAAACAGTGAACAGACCTGTTCAGAACTGATCAAGTTAATCGATTTTTTTTCTCGAAATGACAAATTTTTGATCGTCACCTCGGTAGGCAGTCCTCAATCCGAATTTCAGTTTTCCTCGCAATTAGCATCGAGACTCTCGTCTGGTTTGGTCTTGCCTTTAACGACTCCTACGAGGTTGGTAAGACGCACAATTACAGAAGCATTGATTGCAAAACTTGGTCTGACATCGACAGATGCTGGAGTAGAACTTTTCGTTGACCGAACTCGACCTACGGCACTTGCCATCTATCAACGACTTTGTGATTTCAAACAAGAGCACGCAAACAAAGTGATGGATGACCAATACGTAAACGAACTTTATCCACCGTCAACGTCACCATTAAGAATCGACGAAATTGTCAAGCTTGTATGCAACGCATATCATCTTCAACTGGCGGAAATTCGCGGAAAAACTCGTCGCCAAGCCGTTGTCGATGCTCGTTCAATTGCCATGTACTTGAGCCGACATCTGCTGGGCTTGAGTTTTCAACGGATCGGTGATTACTTTGGCAAACGCGATCATTCAACTGTTCGCCATGCCATACAACAAGTTTCCAAGAAAATGGATGACATCAAGTTTGCTGAGCAAGTCAAAGAGTTGATGGGTCGATTAACTATCAACCATATTCAGGATGTCTGCCCTGAGGAAAACGTGTGTATAAAAGTGTAAATGGCGGTCAATAAATTCACTTGATGTAAACCATCGATTGTTGGTCATCCAAATTAATAACAATTTCGATAGAAACTCTACTTTCTACGTACATTTTACCAACATGTTTTCACCAGAAATGTTAATGACTTAAATCGTGTTCAGTGAATGGTTTAAGGCAGATCAGAAACAGTTTCGGTCAGTGTTTTGCTAGTGCTAATAAATACTGTAAAAGAAAAAATTTAATATATAGAAACAGGGCAACAAGCCAAACGGATTCAGAAACCAAAGGATAAAACGTGAAAATCAAATTTGCGAGAGAAAGCCTCTTAAGTGTCTATCAGATTGCAGCAGCTGTTGCCCCGCAACGGAGTCCGAAAACGATATTGCAAAATGTCTTGCTGTGCGCGAATGACGATGGTTTAGAAATCATGGCCACAGACATGGACCTCGGTGTCCGTTTGAATGTTGCAAATGTTGAGATCTTCAACCCAGGTCGAGTGGTTGTTTCCGTATCTCGAATGGGCATGATTTTGAAGGAATCTAACGACGAATTCATGACTTTGGAATCAGCTGATCGACAAGTGGTTATTACTGGAAATCACGTTCGATTTGAACTGGACAGCCAAAATCCAGATGAGTTTCCGGAAACTATCAAGTTTGATGAAAAGGACTATTTTGAAATTGACTCCAAAGTCTTTAAGGAACTCATCCACCGAACATTATTTGCTACGGACACAGATAGCGGACGATTTGCGTTGGGTGGAATATTGTTGGAGTTTGCGGAGGATACTGTAACAGCAGTGGGCACAGATGGCCGGAGATTGGCCAAGATGGATGGTCCGATTCAAGTCGTCGGAAAACCTAATACCGGAAATTCAGACGTGATTGTGCCAACGCGTTCGATGCAAATGATTGAACGGATTTTGGCAGGTGATGATGGTAGCGTTAAGTTGTCTCCTCGAACAAATGACTTGGTCTTGAGTTTTTCTCATGGTTATTTGTTTAGTCGATTGTTGGAAGGTCGTTTTCCGAAATGGCGTGACGTTTTGCCAAATCGTACCGATTCTATCAAAATCGATTTGCAAGTAGGTCCGATGTATTCCGCCATTCGACAAGCTGCAATCGTAGCGAGCGATGAAAGTCGAGGCATTAACTTGACGTTTAATGATGGAACCTTGGTTCTATCAAGCCGAACGGCAGAAATTGGTAAATCAAGAGTCGAAATGCCTATTGCATACGACAAGGCGGAGATGACGGTTTCTTTGGATCATCGCTATTTTGCTGATTTCTTAAAAGTATTGCAGCCAGAAAGATCGTTTACTTTCGACGTCGAAGATGAGGAATCGGCCGCATATTGCCAAACCGATGACAGTTATGGTTACGTGATTATGCCATTGTCACGCGACTGAGATAGAAATCGTTTATGAATTTTGCATCCTGCTTGAGTGAATAGATGCGTAAGACCAAACCGGAATTGGAGTTCGAATACCGAGCAGCTGAAATCATCAGAAACCAGCGTTTTCAACGTCGTCCTAAAACCGCGGGTCAACTCATCAATGCACTGATTGCCAGCAGTGGGTTTGCTGCGACGAAACAAAACGAACAGATCGAGCAGGCTTGGTTCGAGGTGGTTGGTGAAAAGATAGCGAAAAACACCCGTTTGGGTTCGATTCGCAAAGGCAAGCTTCAAGTCTATTTACAGAACGCTTCCGTAAAACAGCACTTAACCATGATCAAATCGGAATTGATCAGCGCGCTGAAACAGCGTATTCCAGGCGTAACCGACATTCAATTGAACGTGCGTTAAACCAATAAAGCGCGTCAAATTTCAATACATTTTATTTAACCTTACACGGTATGAGTAATTCAGACGAACAAAACGTTGGAAATAACGATCAAACAGACAACGGCGAATCAAAATCGCAAGAACCATCACAGGCCTCTGCGAAAAAACATAAGGTTTCTAAAGAGGCCAAATCCGATTATCGGCCAGAAGACATTCAGCACTTGTCTGACTTAGAACACGTGCGCGAACGTCCCAGTATGTACATTGGCGACAGAACTTCGCGCGGCCTCCACCACTTGGTGTACGAGGTCGTCGACAACTCGATCGATGAAGCGATGGCGGGTTTCGCGACCAAAATCCATGTCACCATCAATAGTGATGGATCTTGCACGGTCATTGATGATGGACGGGGAATTCCCGTGGACCGGCATGAACAACTCAGTCAAGAGATGGATCGGGACGTGTCGACGCTAGAAGGCGTAATGACGGTCCTTAAGTTTGGTGGAAAATTCGAGAAAGGTGTATACCAAACTTCTGGTGGATTGCATGGCGTTGGCGTGACGGTCGTGAATTTTCTATCCGAGTGGTGCGAGGTCGAAGTTTATCGCGGGGGAGCCGTTTATCAACAAGCTTACGAGCGTGGCGTTCCCTCTGGTGACGTTAAAAAGGTTGGTAAAACGGATTTGTTAGGAACAAAGACGACGTTTAAACCAGACGCACAGATCTTCACGACGACGAAGTTTGACTACAGCATATTACAAAAGCGTCTGCAAGAACTGGCGTTTCTGAATAGTGGCGTCCGCATCATTTTCCGTGACGAACGCATCGGTGAAGGAGACGAGTTCTTTTATGAACGCGGCATCATTGAGTTCGTTGAGTATTTGAATCGTTCCAGTGACGCGTTGCATTCCGATGTCATTTATTTGCAAGGAGAGGACAACGGCGTCGGCTACGAAATTGCTTTGCAATACACCACTGACTTGACTGAAAATGTTCATTCCTATGTCAACAACATCAACACACACGAAGGAGGTACACACGTTTCCGGTTTTCGCACCGCTTTAACTCGTTCATTGAATCAATACGGCAAAAAGAACAATCTGTTTAAAGAAGTTGCCGTGACTGGTGAAGACTTTCGAGAAGGGCTGGCCGCCGTAATTTCTATGCGGGTTCCGGAACCTCAATTCGAGGGGCAGACAAAAACGAAATTAGGAAACAGCGAAATCGATGGACTGGTATCGTCGGCTTTCGGCGAGTTCTTAAGCAAATATTTGGAGGAAAATCCGCGATCGGCCAAGATCATATTGCAAAAAGGTGTTCAGGCCGCGATGGCGCGAGAAGCCGCTAGAAAAGCACGTGAACTAGTGCGACGCAAATCAGCCTTGGGTGGCGGCGGACTCCCCGGAAAATTGCGAGACTGCCTGAGCAACGACATGGAGAAATGCGAACTTTACCTGGTCGAAGGTGACTCGGCAGGTGGGAGCGCCGAAGGTGGTCGACTGAAAGAGTTTCAAGCAATTTTACCACTACGAGGCAAAATCATTAACGCGTACAAAGCGCGGGAAGACAAGGTGTTGGCCAACGAAGAAGTACAAAGCATCATCAACGCAATCCGCATTGGTGTAGGCTATGATCAAGATATCAGCCGTCGACGCTATAACAAAATTATCATTATGACGGACGCAGATGTCGATGGTTCCCACATTCGAACACTGCTGCTTTGTTTCTTCTACCGCCAGATGTACCAGCTGATTGAACAAGGTCACGTTTATGTGGCACAGCCACCTCTTTACCGCGTCAAAACGAAAAAGGAAACGTACTATGTTCAATCCGATGAAGAAATGCGTGAGCAGCTGATGGAACGCGGCCTCGATGGCGTATGCTTGGATGATAATCAGGGCCGCGTTATCGATGGAGAGGCCATGCGTCGGCTCTGCGCCACCATGGGAAGTATGGAAGAGGCCATCAAAGCCCTGGAGCGACGCGGAGTCAACCTGAAGAATCACGCGGAACGGATCAACCCGCAAACGGGAAAACTTCCCATGATCCATGTGATTGAAGGATCGCAAGACTTTTGGTTTTTTGGACGCGATGAACTTCAGGCGTACCTGGATCAACGCCGCGAGGAAACCGGTGACGACCTGGCCATCGATACGGGTTCACCTAGTGCCGAAAAAGACGCGTCGCCGTCCGCAAACAACGGGAAGACTGGTGCGATACACATCACCGAATTCCATGAATTTAGAACCATCAATAGCGGCCTTTCCGTCTTGAATGAGTTTGGTTTTGCGATTGACTCGCTGTTTCCGATCGAGCGTACGGGCCAAGAGAATGCGCGGTATGTGATTCGTCGGGGTGACTCGGAAACGGGCATCGAAGACTTGCGAGCTCTGCCACCAGCAATCCGCGAAGTGGGTGAAAAAGGTCTGCAAATCACACGCTTTAAGGGCTTGGGTGAAATGAACGCTGAAGAATTGAGGGAGACAACCCTCGATCCGGCGAATCGTAATTTGATCCAAGTCAGTATGATCAATGCTGCCGAAGCGGATGACTTATTCAAAATCCTTATGGGAGACAAAGTCGAGCCCAGACGGGAATTCATTGAGAAACACGCATTAGAAGTAAAAAATCTAGATGTTTAAATCGGCCGGCGCATAAAGATCGTGCGCCGCCGTCGCCTCAACCAGCAACTTTGCCACGTCGCAGAGATGCTGTATCTGATCGTCCGTAATGACGAATGCGGGCATAAAATAGATCACGTCGTTAATCGGGCGAAGCCAAACACCGTTTTGAATTGCCAGTTCCATAATCGCACGTTTATTGAGACATCTGCGGAACTGAATTGCAGCAATGGCTCCCAAGCAGCGAACATCTTTTATTGCGGGATGGTCGATTAAAGCTTTTAACCCATCGCGAAATTGTCGTTCTAGATTTTTCGCTTGAGCTAATCGCAGTTCCTGCGCAAACAGATCGAGGGACGCCAAAGCAGCCGAGCAAGCCAAAGCATTCCCCATATACGTCGGGCCATGCATTAACGCGGCGTGTTGGTCTTCAACGTAAAATCTTGCAAACACACGGTCCGTGGCGATGGTCGCCGCAAGCCCAATCGTTCCTCCGGTCAAGCCTTTGCCGAGACAGATTAGGTCGGGCACAATTGAAGCGTGTTCAATCGCAAACAGGGCACCCGTGCGCCCGAATCCTGTGGCAATCTCGTCGGCGATCAATAGCAAATCAAACTTGTGCACGACGTCGCACAGACGCCGCAGTTGTTCAGACGAGTGAAACAGCATTCCGCCAGCAGCCTGCACCAACGGCTCAATAATGACACCAGCCGCAATATCTTGGCAAGCTTGTAAAAACCGTTCAAACTCAAGCCAATCGACATCGTCTTGCGGAATGGAAGCGGGGAACTGCTCTAACAAAAAGCCTTTGAAATGCGCATGCATGCCATCATCCGGATCGCCAACCGACATCGCTCCGGAAGTATCGCCATGATAAGCGTGTTTAAAACAAACGAAACGTTTTTTGTTTGGCTTGCCCTGATTGAGCCAATATTGGACCGCGATCTTTAATGCGACCTCAATCGCCACCGAACCGGAATCCGCAAAAAAGACTCGATTGAGGTCGCCGGGTAACAGTTGTGCGATTCGTCCAGCCAACTGGCAAGCCGGTTCATGAATCAAGCCGCCCAACATCACGTGCGGCATCCGTTGCAATTGTTCGCTAATCTTCGCCAAGATATAAGGATGGTTGTAACCGTGCACTGCGGTCCACCATGAGGAGATGGCGTCCAACAATCTTCGTCCGTCGGCTAAAAGAATTTCACAGCCCTCGGTGCCGATGACAGGTAACGGTGCTGGTGCCGTCTTCATTTGGGTGTAGGGCATCCACAGATGATCTTTCCCCAACGTAATCCACTCAAAATTGCTCACCCAAACACCCTCATCGGATGGATTTCATGCTGTTGTAAGGCTTGTACTTAACGGAGTTTGCCTGCCGAGACTAATCCTCGACTTGCCACGGCCTGCGATGCAGAATGATCTTCCACAAAAAAAGCAAGCTGCTCAGCAGTTGTGAAAACATTCATGCAAGAGATCAACGCGCGCATGACTCGTGCATGTTCAATGTTGGGCGTAGGGTTAGTATCTTGCTTGGCCAACTCAACTCAACACATCCTGAATGACGTGCGCTTCTTCAACGCCAGTTAACCTAACATTCAGCCCGCGGAATGGATAGGAGAAGCGGGCGTGGTCGATTCCCAAACAGTGCAAGACCGTGGCATGCAAATCGCGTAAGTGAATGGGGTTTTCGACGATGTTGTAACCGAACTCATCCGTTGCGCCGAATTCGAAACCCGGCTTAACTCCGCCACCGGCCATCCACACCGTGAAGCAACGACCGTGATGGTCTCTGCCCAAGCCAGGGTCATTCAGTCTACCTTGACCATAAACAGTCCGCCCAAACTCCGTAAAGAACAAGACGAGTGTATCATCCAACAGTCCGCGAGTCTTTAAATCACGAATCAAAGCAGCCGAGGGCTGATCGATATCCTGGCACTGCATGGGTAGCTGACGCTGAATCGCAATGTGTTGGTCCCAGCCGCGATGGAATAGTTGCACAAACCGCACGCCGCGCTCCAACAGTCGCCGCGCAAGAAAACAATTGGCGGCATAACTACCGGGTCGGTGTACATCAGGACCGTATGCCGCCAACGCTTCTGGAGGCTCATCTCGCAGATCGGTAAGTTCAGGCACGGACACTTGCATGCGATAGGCCATTTCGTAGGCGTCGATCCGAGCCAACGTTTCCGGATCACCGTTTCGCTCAGCAAAATCTGAATTGAGCTTGTTCAAGTCGTCCAGCAACTGCCGCCTCTGTTCACGACTGGTGCCTTGTGGATCCTGGAGAAATGGAACAGCATTAACGCCCGGACGCAAACCTACACCCTGATGAGACGAAGGCAAAAAACCGCTCCCCCATAGGCGCGAAAAAATAGGTTGTCCTGGGTTCTTACCTCGACCTTGGGAGACCATGGCAATGAACGCTGGCAAGTCCTCGTTTTCGCTGCCGAGCCCGTAGCTCAACCAAGCTCCCATGCTGGCGTAACCCGGCTGTTGGTTGCCAGTATTGAACAACGTGATGGCGGGGTCGTGATTGATGGCCTCCGAGTGAACGGATTTGATCATACACAGTTCATCAGCCACCGACTGCAAATGCGGTAATAAATTGCTGATCCAGATTCCCTGCTGTCCACACTGTTTACCGGGCCACAAAGCAGGAACGACCGGAAACTCGGCTTGGCCAGCCGTCATGCCCGTCAGTCGTTGTCCTCCACGAACCGAGTCCGGCAAGTTTTCGCCGGCGCGCTGATGCAGACTCGGTTTATCATCGAATAAATCGACATGAGATAAACCTCCTGATTGAAAAAGGCAAACGACTCGTTTGGCGCGAGGTGAGAAATGAGGAAGCTCAGCCAGCCCACCGAACCGCGGCTGTAATTGAGGCGTCGAGCGCTCGTCGGTTGCCGTGCCAAAGGCTCTGTCAGCTGCGAATCCCGTTTTGGCCAACAGCGTCCCTAATGCCATTGCCCCGAAACTGTGCAACGGATTCATCAAGAATGCCCGACGATGTATTTGCTTGATCAGAGGGTTCATGTTGGTTGATTCAAGTAGCCAAAAAAAATTACAAGATAAGTGGTTTCGCGCGACCGTTGAAAATTAGTCAGTGTCGAGTGATGAACTCGCTATGATTGAATAACAGTGATGCAATCATTGCCCAAGCAGCGTGCTCACCAACCTCGATCGATGCGTCGCGTGGTGATTCTCCGTTGCTCAAGTAGAGTTCGGCTGACTCGGGATTCCGTTGATATCGGTCACGTTCTCTTGTCAGCGCGGCGTGCAAAATGATCAACTCTCGTTCGCTGGCCGGACGGCCAAGACACTCCAAGCATGCCCAGGCTAATCGTGTGTGGTCATTGCCATCTCGCTTGATGATGCGTTCAGCAAAGGCCCGAGTCGCTTCGACAAACTGCACATCATTGAGCAGTACCAACGCTTGCAGCGGTGTCGTAGTTGCCGGCCGACCAATGACACAAACCTCGCGATTGGGAGCATCAAAAATGGTCATATTTGTCGGTGGCGCAGTGCGTTTCCAATAAGTGTAAAGCGACCGGCGATAGAGCTTTTCACCATGATCTTGCACAAAAATTTGTGCCGTCGCAGGTGTGCTACCGTAATGACTGACTTCCCGCCATGGATCACCGGGCGTGTAAGGATTGACACTAGGCCCCCCCAATCGAGCGACTAACAAGCCGCTGGTCTTGAGCGCGGCATCGCGAATCAATTCAGCGGGGAGGCGAAAACGAGCCCCGCGCGCAAGCCTTTCGTTTTGAGCATCCTGTTCGAGATCCACCGCGTCGCTAGCCGAACTTTGACGATAGGTGGCACTGGTCGTCAGCAAATACATTAACCGCTTCACGTCCCAGCCAGACTCGCGAAACTCAACAGCCAACCAATCAAGTAGCTCCGGGTGGCTTGGCCAGGACCCTTGGGAGCCGAAATCGGCTGGGGTGGACACGATTCCGCGACCAAACAGCAACAACCAAAAACGATTTACGGCAACGCGAGCGGTCAATGGGTTCGAATCCATGGTCACCCAATCCGCCAAGCCTAACCGATTCGCCGCACTGTCCGCCGGTAACGCAGGTAGCGATGAAGGTACTCCAACCGATACTTGATGCAACGGCTGAGAATAGTCGCCTCGATTGAAGACAAAAGTCTGCCGTGGTTTTTCGTTCTCCCGCATCACCATCGTGGGGAAAGCCTCGGTCAACACTCGTTGACGTTCGCGCAAGTTCTCTAACTCGATGCGAGCGTGCCAAAGTTCCATCGAATCTGCGGCACAGTATTGCCAAAGCAACTGGCGTTCGTCGCCACTTCTCGTTTCAGCCGGATTTGAAAGTAGTTGCTCGATGTGTCTGGGCAAATCCGTGTCCACATCATTTCCGGTAAATACTTCGAGGTCAAACTTGGCTGGTAGCATTGACTGGCCGAAACCAAAGTTGAGTTGCAAAACCAAATAGGGTGTCTGCGCAACATTGATAGGCTCGTCCAGGGTTATCGTAAAATGGACGGGGCCTTCCGTAATTAATTCAGGTGACCAGCCAGTAGGATTTCGTGGATCGAGGGTCGCTCTAGGCGGAAAAGCATCATCCCAACAACTGGCCGTTACCGTTTTGATGCGCGCCAATTGATGAAGGTTTACTTGATCGGAACGAGTTTGATCAGCGGTCACGGAGAACCCCGTCAAGATAAACGTTCCTTTAGCGATCTCGGATTCATGCTCACCCGCGACCACCGTTTGCTTGCGAGTGCCGTGTCCCCAACCGTTATTCGCCATTCCGTCGACCGGATAAAAAGTTACGCGAATGCCTTGTATTGGTTCGGTAACTTCTGGCAATTTCAGTGCCATGTCAAAAGCCGACATCCACGCTCCAGCCGAAATTCGTACACCTTTTTGTCCCTCAATGTCGAAACCGCTTCCCATGTTGGGCGTAGTCACATTCAGTACTTCAACTGGGTATAGCTGGAAATCACGCCCGCGCAGCTCAAGTCGTTTTTGCTGGAGTTCTTCCCAGCGAAACAACAATAGTTCGTCAATGGTCGCGAGCTTTGACTCGAGTTCGTTTATTCGAGCTTGAATTTGCGGCAACTCGTCTGTTTTTAGCACCGTCGGCGCGTGGATGCTCGGCACAGGATTTACGCCACCATCACCGTCGAGCCCTCGATCGTCGAGTGTATTGAAATAAGCCGTCAACTGATAGTATTCCTCTTGCGTGATCGGATCGTACTTGTGATCGTGGCATTGAGCACAAGCCAAAGTTAGCCCCAACATAGCTTCACCGAAAGTCTTGAGCCGATCGGCGTTATAATTCGCCAAGTTCTCTTCCGGAATCGTGCCGCCTTCATGAGTCACCATCGCATTGCGCTGGAATCCTGTCGCGACCAACTGGGATACGCTAGGATCGGGCAGCAAATCTCCCGCCAATTGTTCGCGCAGAAATTGATCGTAGGGGAGGTTATCATTGAAGGCCTGAATCACCCAATCGCGCCACAACCAGATATGGCGACCGCCATCGATCGAATAGCCGTTTGTGTCGGCATAACGCGCGGCATCCAACCAATCAAGGGCCATCCGTTCACCGAAATGCGGGCTGTCCAGAATACGCTTAATCAGATTCTCGTACGCTTGCGGATCGGGATCGTTTACAAACTGCAGGATCTCATCAGCACTGGGCGGTAAACCAAGCAAGTCGAGGTAAGCTCGCCGAATCAGCGTAAACCGATCCGCCTCGGCCGCCGGTGCAATTCCGAGTTTCAGCAGCGGTTCTCGGATGAACAGATCGATTTCGTTGCCGCTTTCCGGAACCAGCTCAGCCGGAAGTCGGGGTAGGGCAGGGCGGCGTGGCGGGATAAGTGACCAGTGCGCACCAAATTCTCCTCCTTCAACAATCCAGCGGCGGATCAGCTCGATTTGCTCCGGTTTCAGTTCCCGATGTGACCCAGGAGGAGGCATTCGCGTGTAACGATCAGCAGCAACAATCCGCTGAAATAGGAGGCTCTGCTCCGGCTTGCCAGCCACGACTACACGCGACAGTCCATCTTCGGCAATGTCCAATCTCAAGTCGGCTTCGCGAGATTCCTGGTCAAAGCCGTGACAGGCAAAGCAGTTTTCGGAGAGGATTGGCCGAATGTCTCGCTCAAACCGAACGTTATTGTCGGAGATAGTCTCCGAGACAAAACCGAAATCGCACGTGACGGTCAACAATCCGACGGCAGTTAAGACAACCGAGATGATTCGCGGAACCAGACCATATCGTATGTGAGGCATTGTGTTTGTCGAAGAGACAGATTGAATCGCGCGCACGAGCACAACCATCATTTTCGATTATCGCATCGCACAAGTCAAGCAAAAGACCAGGAAAGAACTCAACGGACAGGCTCTCGAAGAATTTCGAAGTCGCCGGGCAGAGTCTGCATAGCTAAGTTGCCTAAGTATCAGGGGCGGTCAAAGGGGTCAGGACTCATTGATCGGTACAAGTGTCTGTGATAAGCTATTAATATGCCAAGACGACCACGAGCTGATGAAGCTGGTGGGCTTTACCATGCTTTGAATCGCGGTAATGCCCGGCAGTCCATCTTTCGAAAAGACGCAGACTACGAAGCCTTCGAGAAAATTCTCTCCGAGGGGCTGGAACGCTATGATGTTTCTCTGTTTTCGTTTCAGTTGATGCCCAATCATTGGCATTTCGTTCTGAGGCCCAATCGGGACGATGCGATGAGCGATTTCCTGCGGTGGGTCACGGCAACTCACACCATGCGTTATCACGCTCATTACCACACTTCTGGTCAAGGGCACGTCTATCAAGGACGGTTCAAGAGCTTTCCAATTCAGGACGATGAACACTTCTTGACGGTTTGCCGCTATGTTGAAAGGAACGCTCTGCGTGCTGGATTAGTCAAGCGCGCTGAGGCTTGGCGGTGGGGATCGCTGTTTCGCTGGCTTCAGCGGCCCGAACCTGAACCGAAACTCTTGACAGCTTGGCCGATATCTCGTTCGCCCAATTGGGTTGAGCGAGTGAATCAAGCATTGTCTGACACTGAACTCCAGGCCATTCGAACTTCTGCGCAGCGTGGAAGTCCCTTTGGCGATGAGAATTGGATAGAATCAACAGCAAAACGGTTGAACTTGGAATCATCACTGCGCCCGCGCGGTCGCCCACGTGTCCATTTTGTTCAGCAAGGCGAAATCAATGAGTCCTGACCCCTTTGATTCTGCGCGCCGCGCATTGTATGGGTTAATAATACTCCAGTTTCTGTGGACAGGGAGCGAGCTCCATGGTCAAGCGAACTCAGGCGACTTGGCACGGATTGTCGACGGAGCCGTACTGGCCGAAATGGAAAGGCAAAAACTTGTTGGCGTTTCGGTTGGAATCATCCAAAATTCCCGAGTCGTTTATACTCAAGGCTACGGATTTGCGAATCTGAAGACACGCGTGCCCGTCGATGACAATAGTATTTTCAATTGGGCATCGAATTCGAAGCCATTTATGGCAGTTGCTGCGATGCAGTTGATACAGAATGGCCAACTGGAACTTGATAAGCCAATTGAAACTTATATTCCCGATTTGCCAGATCACGTGAAGCCCATTACCACACGACAATTACTTTGTCACCAAAGCGGCATTCCACACTATACCAACGGCAAGATTGTTTCATCAGGAAAAAAGGTTGATGTGCATCAAGAGTTGGATCCGCTAAATGCAATCAATCGTTTTGTGATGTCACCGCTGATTTTCGAGCCAGGCACAAAAACAGATTACTCCTCACACGCGTATGTTCTGTTGTCCGCGGTTGTTCAGTCTGCAGGAAAAGAACCAATTGACCGGCAACTACTCATGAGAATCGGAAAACCGCTGAACCTGAAGTCGATGCAACTCGATGTACCTTTCGACGGACAGAAAAATTGGGTTAGTGCGTATCGATCGGCTGAAGGTCAGCCCCAGGAGGTTCCTGACTATGCCCACTTCTGGAAGCACGGCGCTGGAGGTTATAAATCCGATGTCAAAGACTTTGCCCGCTTTGCTCAGGCATTGATGAACTACGAACTCATTTCAGCTGACACGTCAAAAATAATGTGGACCCTGCAAAAGACCTCCACTGGTGAAACATCGACTTTTGGACTCGGTGTAAGCGTTGAGGGAAAAGGCAAAAGCTTGAAGATTTCGCATGGCGGCAGCCAGGACGAAACCAAGACGCGAATGGTCATCTATCCGAATCAAAAACATGGGATTGTCGTGATGTGTAATACGCAAAGTTGCGATCCGGGCCAAATTTCTACGGCCATCTATAAAGCCATAAATCAAAGGTAATTCTGAAGTCCTAGCGATTACCTCGATTTCAAGGTCAGGCGGGATCGAGTTCGAAGCTGAGAAAAAACAGACGAATGTTCTATGAATATGCGATGCATGATGAGTGGATCAATGGTTTTGACGATGATTTACCTATTCACGTGCTTGGTTGTAGGGCACGAACAGAAAAATACAGTGAACGACTCAGCGGATTCTGTTACGGCAGATTCTGTTCCGACAAGGATTCCAAGAGACGCTGACGATTTGCCAATGATCGATGACACAGCCTATAAAAAGGAATTGCAAGCTTGGCGGGATACCCGCGAGCAAAAGCTTCGAGCCGATAACGGCTGGTTGACCCTGGCCGGACGGTTTCCGCTCAAACCAGGCGCTAATTCGATTGGAACCGGCAATGAAAATGACGTGGTATTCCCCTCCGAGTTAAGTGGGACCGGCCCTGCATGTTTGGGCGTCATTCAGGTCGATCTAGTTGCCGAGCAGGTTACCTTTCAGCCGACCGCAGGCGTCGAATTTGTCGCAGGAGACCAAACATTCTCAGAAAACCGCACCTTTGACACAGAGAAGCCAGATTGGGTGGGGTTGGGCAGAATCCGCTTTCACGTTATCGTGCGAGAGGGCAGCTACTTTCTCCGGTTGGCTGACAACGAATCTGAGGTACGAAAGAAATTTCCAGGTTGCATTTGGTATCCCGCTGACGAGCGGTACAAAATCGAAGCGACGTTCATTGCGTACCCGGAAGGTAAGACGACTCGCATCGTAAACATTCTCGATCAAGCCGTTGAACAGGTCTGCGTTGGATACGCTGAATTTGAGTTGGGCGGCGAAATCCAACGGTTAGATGCGATCGCTGAAGGTGAAGGGTTGTTCTTCATTTTTCGTGACGCAACATCTGGCGACACGACGTACCCACCAGCGCGATTCCTCACGGTTGAGCAACGCCCGCAGGATCACGCCACCTTCACGCTAGATTTTAACAAAGCTTATAACCCACCCTGTGCCGTGTCGGATTTTACCACTTGCCCCAAGGCGCCCGAGCAGAACGTGTTGAAACTGCGGATCGAGGCGGGGGAGAAGTACCGCACCCGTTAGTGCTAAGCGCGCGTCCAACTCCTAACCGCAAAGCTTGCGGCTCAAATTGGCCAGAGTTTGCCGGGTGCTTAACACACGTTGCTGTTTGACGTGTGTCGGTCGCCGTTGTTGATGAAATTTTTGGAAAGCCAGTTCGGCGGCTAGCTGGTACAAGCCCTTAATCGTTTGCGAACGATGATCGCTGCGCCACCAAAGTCCAAAGCCGTACGAAGCTCGATTGCGTAGGGTCACTGCGGCAGCCGCTTGGTCCGGAGTCAATGTTCCCAACGCAATTTCTTCGTTGAGCGAGTTGCGGATCAGTTCACCCTGTCGGCGCAAGGAGAAATAACCGACAACAACAATCCAAAATACGACGAACCACAGCAATAACAAAGCCAGTCCAACTCCCAAAATTCCAAAATGCGCAAGCGTATTGTGGATGGCATGCAGAAGAATTGCAGCGGCCAACCCCAGGAACGGGTAGGCGATCATCAGCAGTGGCTTGGACTGATGTCGACCCAAGGCGATTCCCAAGCCCGTTAAGCTGGTCCACACGCCATGCATTAGACCCAATAAAAATGCGCGTAGAAAAATTAATAGAGGCAAGCCGGACGGGTTTTCGATCGCCATCTGGATAAAGTAAAAACAGTTCTCAACCGCGGCGAAGCCAAAGCCGATAACGGCACCGTAGACTAATCCATCCATAATCGAGTCAATTTCATGTCTGAAGAAAAGCACAAGCAAGCCCAGCGCCAAGGCCTTGAACAATTCTTCAGTCAACGGTGCCACCACGATGGCTAAAAAAGCAGATCCGCCGGCCTCGGAGGCGGAGAACCCAACGACCAAGACAAAGCCGATCGTCAATTGGAAGATTAGCGAAAGCACAATCGCGGGAACTGCCCCCCACAGAAATGCAGCCATGACTAAAGGCAAAGGCTCGCGTTCCCAATGGTCGAGCCACCATGCAGCCAAGGCATAAACCATCATGGGAACAAGCCCCATGAACAAAATAATCAAAGCAATTAACATTGGCATCTACATGAAAAGCGTGCGGGACCTGACATCCCGTGAAGAATTCAAGGCCAGGTCAGGCGATTTATCTTACTTCGCATCGCCCGCCAGGAAAATTAGGAGTGTCGCAGGATGGGAGAAATGCGACGGCAGGGATCATCGTCAGCGCCAGAATCAGCCCAACCTGTCCTGACATGCGAACAACATGTCCACGCAATACGCAGCCTTTGGCAGTCATGGCGTACCAGGTCGATCCAAGCACTCAGGACAGCAACTCGGGCCCTCGGTCACGACGCGAACAGGGATTGGAAAAACACCGAAATACTCAATTTTCTCAAACCAAAAATCCCGAAAACGGCTTGACCAAAGTTCAGATACCTGTCCTGCAAAGACCCATAACACCAGGTCTGTTTAAGGTCGTTAACGATTTTTGCGAGCTTAGGGGGCGTCAATGTTTCAGTGAATTGCGGCGGCGTCTTCGGGGCGGTTCTGGTACGCCAGAAACTCACGCAGGAGTTCGCGCACCTGAGGTGGATTGCAGGCGTATGCTTGTCGAAAATGATTTTCGGCGGCCTCCAGATCACCTTTTGCCAAGTAACCCAGGGCCAGCCCGAGTTTAACTTCCACAACGTGCACGATCCCAAACCGGTCTGTCAATTCATAACTCCTTAGCCCCTTGTCGATGTTCGCGTGATCTTCGGTAGTCAGTTTGGATTGGGCTACTCCGCTGAACAGATCAGTCCAAGTCGCGGTGATGCGAGTCAAGTACTCGCGACCTTGATATCGATGGTATTGCACAAAACAACTGTGGACTAAGAACGCGGCCCACACGACAACGAAGATGGCGGCCCACCAACCAACCTGGGTGATGCGACCACCGCGTTTAAGTTGAATATTTTGAGTCCGGAGGTCACGTTTGCGGAAGAGGCGGAAGAACTGCAGGATTAGATAAGCGGTAATCACGCCGACCGCAACTGACAATAGGAGCGGTGTGAAATCGTACAACCCGCGAATTGCGTATACGGTAACGCCGGTCACGAGCAAGCCAGTGAACTCTTCGGCAAGCGAATAATCATAGACTCTTTTGCTGCGCGTTGGTTTGCTCAAGATCGGCAATGTGTGAGTTGTATTATTGGCGCCAGAACGGGTTGTCAGTCCAAAATAGAGAGCTTCGTTGGGGCAAACGCTGACGCAATCCATACATTTCATGCAGCCAGGATTGACGACCATACCAAAATCGCGGACTTCGGCATGGACTTGAACGTTGGATGTGCAATGGGCCGTGCATTGTCCGCATTGATGGCAAGCATCGGTTACACGAATGCGGCCCAGAGCCAACCGATCAGCCACCGAAAAGAAAGCGCCGTAGGGACAAGCATACGTACAGAAGCCTTTATTACCCAGCAGATAAACGATCAAGCTGCCGCATACCACAAAGGTCAATATGGAGACAACAGGACCGGGAAAAGTTTGCCAAAAGTCGATCGTGATCAGATGGTTTGAAAGGCCGGGGTGCGGGTTACCGAGCCACAGCCGTTGTACAGTAGGCCAGATGAACATATAGAAAGCCAATACAAACGGCACGAGGATTAACAGTCGGCTTCGCAAAGGCTTGGGACGTAAGCCGATACGTCGCAACAGATGTCCACTCAAGTCTTGCAACGCAACGATGTGACAGCCCCAGCCGCAAAAAAACCTCCCAAAAATCGCCGTGCTCACAATTGCCAAACCAAAAAAGATTGCCCCCGCATTGACCTGCCCCAACTCAAGGGTGGCCATCGCCTCGGATGGCTCAACAGCGGAAAGGCTTCTGCCTGCCATCCAGAAATGCGTTATGTGCGCGAGAATTAGCAAGTGGACGCCAATCAATACTAAGGCGCGGACGCGACCGCGCCCTCGTTTAGGTAGGCATGTGTCGTTGTCGATATTTTTGTTGGGCTGAAGGATCGGTAATTCGATGCCCTCTTGGCCCGCCGTCTTTTTGGGCATTTTTGCATTCCCACAGCCAATCAAAGATCAAGAATCAGTGGCGGACCGAAATAACCGTAAATTGACGCTGAGAAAATCGAGCATCATCAAAAAAGTATCGAAATGCCGTCGCTGAGGTCGCGCTGTCTTGAAGTCTGCCATATTCTGCCACGTTCAGACGAGCATAACCACTCAAAAAACTACCGTCGCCAAAATACGGAATGGGAATCAACGCGATCCGGCGGTTTTGTAATGATCCTTACGGTATAGTTGGTCTCAAAAAACCAAATTTTCGAAGGTAAGCGGTAGATATCAATTTGAGATTCATTAAACTGGGGTTTTGAAGCAATTGTTATGGGCAAGCGACGCGAGCAACGGAAAATCCTCAACTCTGCCACCTGCATCGGTGAAACGCCAGGGATAAGAGGAGCGGCAATGCTGCTGATCGCTTGAGTAAATCTCGCTTTACACCCTACATTCGAAGATTCGAATCGGGCCGAAACTTCGGTTCGCAAATCATTTTAGGAACGAGGGCTGATCATGGTTATTTCACGGTTCATCATATTACTCAACTTAGTGGCGGTAGCCTGCACCTGGGCAATTTGCGAGTACCGAATTTCGATTAACTCAAAAGCGCGCAACAGCCATCCTGGCAGCAATCCAGGACCTGATGTTATCGTTGGAGATATTCCGAGCGTCATGCGCTGGGGAGCAACCACGTCGGAAACATCCTTTTCAATCGGCACGACATCCTGCAACATCGGGACACAGCGGATGGATTGGATTCAAAACTCTACGTTGCATCCAGTGATTTCACAAAATTTATACCGCGTAAAGGATGGTCGAATTGAACAGCTTGGCATGTCTTGGCTAAAGCATGGATTTTCTGTGGCGGCCGGTAGCCTGTGCAACCAATGCACGGACCCCGCATGGAATTATCTTGGAGTCGGTTGTTCCGATCCTTACGGGGCGAATCTAAATGGACAACAAGGAGGTCTTGGCCCGCGAAGCGAAGTCAACGCGTTGACTGGAGCCTTTGCCTGGCCCAAGCGTGGCTTGCCTTCCTCAGGCGTACTTGATGGACGTCTTCGTGTGTTAACGACGGATATCAATCCCTCGTTAAACACCGGTGCACGATATTTTGTCGAATCAATGTATGTTCATCCTCAGGATGCTGCGGCAGGCAATGGCCTAAATAATGCCTCTTATCGGGAAGTGTTTGTTTCGGCGGTTTCCGGCGGATGGACGGTTTCTACGTCCGTGGCTGCACAAACGGTTCGTATGCATCCAGCCATCAATGCCTGGAAGGCCGTGCATCCCGACGTTCAACTATTTGAAGTTGATATTCCTGGGGATGGTCGAGTTATCGTCGGTTTACGTACAACGCAGACCGCAGGGGGGTATCACACGGCCATCGCGATTGAGAACCTGAATTCGCATCAATCCGTACGTTCTTTGGGGGTGCGCTTTGGTTCGGATCAAATTGCAAATCCGGGGTTCCGGGACGTCGACTACCAGTTTGAACCTTACTCAGGGGATGATTGGATGCCGCAGTTGGCTGGTAATACCATTGAATGGTCGACCGAGACGTTTGCCGAAAACCAAAATGCTAATGCGATTCGTTGGAATACCCTGTATTCATTTTGGTGTGATTCAGAATTGCCACCGCGAAAACTGACCTTGGGAACGTTCCGGCCGGGGGCTGTTTCCGAAATGACGATTGATTTGGTGGAACCGATATTGCCCGAAGGTGTGAAGTTGAGACAGGGTGTTGTGTTTGGGGGTTCGCCGGCACAGTTACTCCAAAGCGATGACAACTACTACTCGCTCAGCTTAGCTACCAAGTCTAATCAACCAAAAATTGATTTGTTGATCGCTGCCGTCAGCCCGGTTGTATCGCCAAGCGATTTTGCTTTCCGGCTTGAGTCAAAAAAGGTTGGCGCGACGGACAGTACGATCACGCAGACAATCGAACTGTACAATTACGTGACGAGTGACTATGAGATAGTCGATGTACGACCTGTCCAGAACGTCGACGTGGCTTTAGAGATTACGCCTTCTGGTGATTTGAGTCGATTTGTCCACAGTACTACGGGAGATGTGCTTGCCAGGGTCGAATGGAAACACAGTGCTGGTCCGGCTCGATTTACTTGGACCATCGACGTCGATGAGGCGGGTTGGCTAGTTGCTGATTAATGCTAGTTGTATCAATTTGGCGGTTATTAAGTTGAAGCCAATCACATCGTGCTGCTTGGCAACACAAGCAGGCGTGCGAATTAGACGTTTTCGGGGTTGATAAAAACCCAATAAACATTTGGAATTGAGAAATTTTTGATTAAAGTGGAAAGGTTCCAAGGTTAAGCGCCTCGACGACATTGTCTGCATTGAGAGAACATCATGACGAAGACTTTAGTTTATGTTGGCATCGCGACAGCTTTCTGCAGCATGCTGTTTGCGCCTGGGGTTGTCGCCCAAAGTTTTTTTGAAGACTTTACGACAATGACTACGGCACAAACTGGGCTGGTTCCAGGAGGAGAGACTGTTGCCCTGCCTTCCGGAAATTGGCACGCAGTCAACGCCAGCGTGCCGCTGGGAATTACGGGCTGGTTTGGTCATTCGACAGAATTGACGCCCCTGATTGATGGACAGTTTCTGGCGGCTAACTTCAACGCGACAACTGGGTCGAATACGATCAATAGCTTCTTCATGTCACCAGTCGTTTTTTTCAATAACGGTGATACGATTAACTTTTTCACGCGAAGTGCAAGTGACGATTTCCCTGATCGATTGCGGGTCATGTGGAGCGGGCAGGGCAACAGTACGAGCATCGACGACTTCGACACGGTTCTGTTGAGCATCAATGAAAATTTACAGATAGGTGGGTATCCCACGGATTGGACAGCCTTCAATATCACCATCTCTGGACTACTAGCGCCCACGTTTGGCCGGTTCGCATTCAACTACAATGTTACCGATGGTGGTCCAGACGGCATTAACAGCGACTTTATCGGAATCGATTTGGTCAGCTACACCGCTGTCCCTGAGCCCTCATCGGGTTTGTTCTTGCTGTTTGGCCTTGCGTTTAGCCAGATTATGGTACGTCGCCGCCATTAAGTTTGGCGTTGCATTCGCATTGATCGGTGGCGGATGTCATTTTGCGGAAAACGCCATCAACAACGTGTTCCGAGCGCTGGTGTTTCGCGAGGTATTTCATTTCAGATCCTTGCGCTTGGCAGCTACTCAATGCCCGAAAAGTTCCTGGAAAGCGATCACAATTTTACAAAACACGTTTAACGTGCTGGTTCAATACGAGGTTGGGATTGAGACCCAAAGCCATGTGTTGGGCGAGCCGAAACGAATTCAGGCGGCAATTCGGCGTACATTGATGGCGTCAACTGCCCCGAAACTTACAATATTAATCCTCATCAAAGAGCAGCTCCTATGAAGTTTTTTATTTGTGCGTCTATCGTTCCGCTGGCTTGCATGATTCTGTTATGCGGCAATCAACATCTGCACGCGGATATCGTGTGGGACGAATCGGTCAACGGCGATTTGTCCGGCGATCCACTCGGCCCTACGCCCTTAACCTATGGGATCGGTGCCAATACGATCATTGCTTCGGTATCCGAACCAGACGGCGACTTGCGCGATTACATCACGTTTTCGATTGGGCCAAATCAGTTTTTGACTAGTTTGACACTCGACGCTTTCAGCCCAAATGGTTTTAGCTTTCAGGGGATCAACGCTGGCAATACGAGCTATATACCCGACTTTGGAACGGCAGGCAATTTTCTTGGCCTCGATTTCGTATCAGATAGCATGGTCGGAACAAACATGTTGCTTGGATTATCTCTCGGAGACTACGGAAGCATCGGCTTTGCTATCCCGCTCGGAGAGGGAACCTATAGCTATGTATTTCAAGAATTAACGCCAGGCGAATCAAGAAACTACCAAATAACGTTTCACGTGGTTCCTGAACCAGCTTCTGCCGGATTAAGTTGTCTTGCCGGATTGTTCTTGTTGACGCGTCGTCGTCGCAAGTAGGGCGAGGAATTGAACGCGCGACCCTTGACTCAAATGAATTAGAGTAGCGTCAATCTTTGGATTCATTAAGCAATTTTTCGATCGCTTCAGCTACGGTTTTGTCGCCGGTGGCGCCTTGCCAATTTAGCTCCCCCAGCCACCACATGCGGATGTAACCGCGCTTGTCGATCACGTAAACGGTTGGCCACATGGTGTTGCCCCACGCCTTCCAATTCTTGTGCTCTAGGTCGATCAAAACAGGGAACCGCAGGCGGTCGCGTTCAGCCGCATTGCGTACTTGGTCAGCGTCAGCTTCCGCCTTGGTCTCAGGCGTTTGAATTCCCAAGAAGACGACATCGCTGTCTTTGAATTTCTCGACCCATTCGTCGTAGCGATCGAAATTGTTGCGGCAGTTTATGCATTGAAAGGCGTAAAAGTGCACCACAACGACTTTGCCACGAAGGTCTAGAATCGAGCCAATCGGGTCACCGATCCACTCCGTCGATGCCACAAGTTCCGGGGCCATCGCGTAGGTCCGTTGCATCTTGGAGAAATCGAGCAGGGTACCCAATGCAACGTTCAATGCTTGCTTTTGCTCTTCGTTCAATAACGCGTAGCCGGATGCTGTTTCCGCTTGTTTTGCAGCAGCTAGTTGATTCGAATAGTCTTGGCTGCGACCTTGCTGGTTGCGTTTTTCCATCTCTGCGATGTTTCGTTCTGTTGTTTCAGCCAAGCCCAAGAATTTTTGCTGTTGAGCGGGCGTCAACCCGAGGAGGCTGGCGACATCCCGCCGCAACATCATGCGCGGGCCTTGGGCCTGCAATTCGATTTGCTGTAAACGTTGAACGACTGCCAGCGGGAACTCCTTAACCATGTGTTCTAACAATTCCGATTCGAGCTGGGCAATCGTGGCCCGTTGCTGTTGTGCGTCGAGATTCCGCGCTGGCCACCAGCGCTGGTCCAGTTCAAATAATAGGGTTTCCAGTTTGTCGATTTGCTCAGGCGACAAGCCGAGTTCATGTTGTACCTCAGCTGCGTGGATACAGGGGAGCAAGACTTGCGGGATTAAACGATTGTGGACGTCGGTAATAGAGAGGCGTTGACTCGATTGTTCAAGTTGCGCCAACGCCGTTAATGGCGGTAAGGTGTACAACGTAGCCAAAAAGACCATTAACAGTGAACTGCAGCAGCAATCAAGCAACTTGTTCATCAAATAAGCCTCGTTTGTCCGTGCCGATCATGGCGATTTTGTTTGTCTTCACAAATCGCTCTGGACACCGTAAGTTCGGTGTCAACGAGCGAACTAGGTTAGTTTGCTACTTCTCGCAGATACTTGTGACAGCGCACGCAGTTCATCGTCACTTCAAAATAGGCCAAAGTGACCGAGTCAACGTTGTGAGTTTCGGCAACATCGCGCAAACGCGAGGCACTCTTGCGAAATTCGCGGCTAAGGTCAATGTACTCGGATGTTTGTACGGCATTCCAAATTGACTCATTACTCAATAGCAAGAGATCTTGTGCATAGCGCCGGACTTCGTCATAGTCCTCCAAGACCAAAGCTTTGACGATCCGTTGCGAGTCTTCCGTTTTGCGCCGCATGAATTCAGCGCGGTCCAACGGGCGATCTTGATCTTGTATTACCCGTGCGTTCGATACCGGGACAGAACTTACCAAGGCTAACCCACTTAAAGTGATCAATGAAAATGCAATAATAACGAAGTGTTTCATAGTCTAAATTTCCTTTGCGGGAGTTGAGATACTGCTTTTATTCTGAACGCGAGCATTCCATTCGACAAGGTGACAGAAGACGCAACGTTCTAGTTCCTTGAAACTGGAAAATGCGTTACACCAACGGGCACGATGCATTCCAATAGATGTCACCATGTGGAACTTAGCAATTAGCATACCAAAGTCGCATCAAACTTCTTGGCATGAGAGAAAAACTTCTAGGTTTAGACGCTCGCGAGGTTACATCGCGGATGAACAAAGTCGGAAGTTATAATGACGGTATTAGCTTGCATCGATCCAAAGAATTATGCGGCAAACTAAATATGATGGCTGGAAAGCACAACAGTTTTGACTTCACACAACTCGATTCACGGGCTTACAAATTGTCGAAAAACACAAAGCGTATCGTTGACGAGATCGTCTATTCTAAATGCGCGTATAAACGTAGGATCATAAGGAGAAACTCGGCAAAGGTCATGAATCTAAGGTTGGCTCTTGTCGCAATAGCTTACGGCCAGTTTCTCGGTGCATGTCTCGGCCAAGCCCGCGCGGTACAGCCTGAGTCGGAGCTTACACCAAAAACTGAGTGGTTCGGGATACGAGTCGTCGATAGCGAAACTGGGCGAGGTGTCCCTTTGGTCCGATTTCGCACAACAGCACAAGTCGACTTTTGGACTGACAGCAATGGATGGATTGCCTTCTTCGAGCCAGGCTTGATGGATCAAGAAATCTATTTTGGAATCGAGTCGCCAGGCTACGAACATCCGGCTGATGGCTTTGGATTTCACGGTGTTCGATTGAAGACGACACCAGGAGATCGCGTCGAAGTCAAGCTCCAACGAACGCAACTTGCCGAACGCATCTACCGTGTCACGGGGTCGGGCATCTATCGGGATAGCGAGTTACTCGATATGTCGATTCCAGTTCAACGACCAACTTACCCCGGCGGAGTTGTGGGGCAAGATTCTGTACAGATGGTCGAATATGGCGGACAGTGTTTATGGCTATGGGGCGACACCTCGTTGGCCAACTACCCATTGGGAAACTTCCATGTGACTGCGGCGCTGACGCCACTTCCAGGTCGAGACGGTTTTGAGCCGGAGCAAGGAGTTCCGCTGGAATATTTCATCAACCGTACAACGGGGATGGTGGCTAAAATGTTGCCCGACACGCAACCAGGAGTTGTGTGGCTATGGGGGCTTTGCAATGTTCCCGATGAGCACGAGAAAGAAACGTTGCTGGCTCATTATTCTCGGCACTTGAAATTGGGTGAAATGGTTGAACAAGGGATTGCCGAATGGGATCGTACCAAGCAACAATTCGTCAAGGTGCGCGAACTACCACTAACCAATACTTGGCAAGTGCCGCGTGGGCAGGCGGTGCAAGTCAATGATGAGCAGGGCGATTTCATGTATTTCGCGGAACCGTTTGCGACAACTCGCGTGCCTGCAACTCGCGCCGCCGTTCTGGATCCAGCGCGGTATGAAGCATTGGCATGGGACTTGGAAACCAAACAATATCGCTGGCAAAGGGAGCGAGAGCCAACGACTCAGCCCGAGGAATCAAAGATGATTGATGAGGGTATTCTACCTGCTGCTTCTGCCAGATATAAAGTGGTCGCATGGGATATTGGTGAGGAAGTCGAGTTGCATCGCGGTTCCATTCACTGGAACGAATTTCGGCAACGTTGGATCTTGGTGGCCAGTGAAATAAATCGGCAGGGTCAGCCGTCCATGTTGGGAGAAGTTTGGTGTGCAGAAAGTGCCTCGATCGCAGGTCCTTGGCTTAAAGCGATTAAAGTGGCCACACACCCCAATTATTCGTTCTATAATCCTCGACACCATCGCCTTTTTGACCAAGCCGGCGGCCGTATCATTTACTTCGAAGGGACCTATACCCAGATGTTTTCGGGAAACCCAACAGCCACCCCGCGCTACGACTACAATCAAATCATGTATCGGCTTGATCTGTCGCGGCTCCCTTGGGTTGAAATGGCAGGTCGTTGAGTGGTGAAACATTGAGACGGCATTCAGGTTCATGGTATGTGGTGATTCTTCCGATGGCAAAAAAGAATGGTAGGCTTAAGCAATGAAAGCAATCGCTCGTGGATGTATAGAGTTTTTGCTGGTTTGGGCCGTAGCCTGTTTAGGAATGTATTATTTTTTCCAGAGTCGATTCACCCATCCGGGTCCGCTGGTGGGAGCGATCATCGGAAGTTTTTTGGTGGCTGCAGGATGGGGCCTGCTTCGCAATGCAATGCAAGCGCGCTGGCAAGGGAACCTGATTCGGCGTGCTTTAGCTGGTGAATGGCCCAGAGATGGCGAGGCTTTCGCGGCGATTGGGCCAACGATTACCCTAAGCCAATCTCTAGAAACGCCTTTTCAAAAACGACCTTGCGTTCTCTACTCATACGAACTGGCGCGCACCGATAGGTATAGCGTGCGCCGAGGCGGTCGAACCACTACTGAGACGCAGCGGATCGTCTTCTTAAGTGGTGTCGCCATGGTGCCTTGGGCCGTTCGTACAAAAACCGGCGAAGTCACGATTGTCGGCTTCCCTTTGCCCTTTGAATTTCCCGAGGACGCAATAAACGCCGAACAACATGCCAATCGCCTCCGCGATATGGCGGATAACGTTGCTTCGACATCGATTGGTAAGTGGGATATAAGCAAATTGTGGAACCATGCTCAATCGCTGTTTGCAGAAGGTTCTGGTGAATTGCGCCAAGACCTAAAATTCTCCGAAGCGGAAGATCTGCTCAAGTCACCGCATGGGCTCAAAAGCTGCAATTTGACCGAACAGTATATTCCAGTTGGCGACCCGATTTGTGTGCTCGGCCGCTACGACAAATCCAAGGGCGGGCTGGTGAACGATTGGAGCGTGTGCGGACTCCATGCGATCCCTGGTGATGCCGAGGATGCCTTGAAAGCCCTCAGATCGCTGATGAAAACGCGCATCGTGTTCGCCGCTTTCTGGGTCATTTTGGGCCTTGCGGGCGCCTACGGGTTGTTGACCTTACGTGAGAATAGTCAGGAAATCAAACAGGAACGGTTGGCTGTAGTCAATGAATCGCTAATGAATGCAATTCGCGATCAAGACCCAGAGGCACTGAAGATCGCATTTCAACGTGGCGCTTCTCCGAATCTAGTCGATGACCGCGGAACACCAGTGTTTTTGAGTGTCGAACAGCCCGAGTTGCAGGATGTGTTTATTCAATCAGGTCTGGATTTGGAAGCAAAGGATTCCGTCGGACGCCCATTATTGTTGGCGTCGATCGATAAGAATCGGGAGTCATTATCCGCAAAGCTTATTCAAGCAGGTGCGGATGTTGACGGCGCCCAAGTGGGCTGGCGACGCAAGCCGCTTGAGGCTGCCTGGGTGCGTGGCCAACACCAAATTGTCAAGCTGTTGCAAGAACGAAATGCGAGTGGTGACTTTGTCACACCAGAAACAGGCAGGGAACTCGATGCAGGAACAGCCGAAACGTTTAAACAATTGCTGACCGACTACAGCCACAGTTTAAGTACATCCAATGTGGAAAGACTACGCGAATTGTGTGACGCATGGCCAGACGATTATTTTGCTTCGGTTGGACGGGGGTTGTATGCGAATACACGGCCTCGAAATTGGAGTGTTAAGTCAGGATACGTCAATCGTGATATCGCGACGATCATCGCTACGGGTATCAATACATTTGGACGACAGGAACGATACGTCGTGACGTTCATCAAAGTTGACAGAAACTGGCTCATCCGTCGAGACTATTGGGACGAGTATTCGCAGTTTGAATTTTGAACCGACGTGCCAATCCAGCCAACTGGCGTAGGCGTTCGCGCGTGCAGCAGATCAAATCAGCAAGTTAGATGGCGTCGCCAAATGGCTGAAGGGGCGGTGAGCATGTCCCACATCTCAGTTGTACCGAGGTGAAACTTTGTCGACTAGCCGCACTTCAAAAGATTTCTTTTATCACTCGTCCGTGAACATCTGTCAGGCGAATATCTCGGCCGCCGTATCGATAAGTTAGCTTTTCGTGATCAATGCCCAGCAGGTGGAGCACGGTGGCCCAGAGGTCGTAAATTGTGGAAATGCCTTCAACCGCATGATAGCCAAACTCGTCGGTGGCCCCATAAATGGTTCCGCCGCGAACGCCCCCGCCGGCCAGCCACATGGAAAATCCGAATGGGTTATGATCGCGGCCGTTGCTCCCCTGTGAAAAGGGTGTTCGCCCGAACTCACCCGTCCAAATAACGAGCGTGTCATCCAATAAGCCCCGTTGTTTCAAGTCGGTAAGCAAGGCCGCGATCGGCTGATCGACTTGTTCGGCCATCGCTTTGTGCCCGCGTTCCAATTCGCCGTGTTGGTCCCAGGGGTTGGGGGCGTTTCCAGCGCCGATACCGACCGAAAGACAACTCAACTCAACAAACCGTACCCCCTGTTCAACCAACCGCCGGGCCAACAAACACTGTCGCGCGTAGGCCGCCAGCGTCGGGTTGGCATGATCGATACCGTAAAGCTCGCGCGTCGCCGATGTCTCACCAGAAATGTCGCACAAATCGGGGACCGCTGTCTGCATACGGAACGCCGTTTCGAAATTGGCGATCGCTGCTTCGATATGGTTATCTTCGCCTAAAGCGCGAGACAGCTTCGCATCAAAAGCCTTCGCCAATTCCATTTGCCGCCGCTGGACCAGTCGGTCACTTGCTGGTTTCAAGTTAGGTAGCGCATCCGTACGATCCGCTTGTAGAATCGAGCCCTGCGTATGACCTAGCAGGAATCCGTTCGTAAACAACGTCACGCCTCCATGCGGTGGTACAGCACCGCCACTTTGCAGCACAACGTAAGCAGGTAAGTCCCGATTCGTCGATCCCAGCCCATAAGCGCACCAAGCACCCGCACTGGGGTGCCCCATGATGGGAAATCCGGTGTGCATGAACAAATTCCCCTGTGCGTGCTCGTTGAAGGGGGTTGTCATTGAGCGAATCACGGCCAACTCGTCGGCTACCTTGGCAATATTTGGAAACAGGCTGCTGATCGGTATCTGACTCTCACCAGCGGGGGAGAACTTGAACGGGCTAGCCATCACGTTGCCGTTGTCATTGAACTGAGTTCGTGCGACTTTCATCGGCATCGGCTGGCCATGCCATTTTTTGAGTTCGGGTTTAGGATCAAAGCTGTCCAGATGGGAAACGCCCCCAGACATGTAACAAAAGATAACCCGCTTGGCACGTGGCAGATGATGCGTCGCCTTGAGAGCCGCTCCAACGGGTAAGTCATCGGCGAGAGTTTGCTCGTGCAGCAAACCGGAGAGCGTCAGCCCGCCAAAGCCAACCGAAAATCGCTGCAGTAAATCTCGTCGGCTCAACATGCTTTTGGTCTCCCCTTTATCGAACGTAAATGAATTCCTGCATCATGAATAATGCGTGGACCAACTGCTGCCAAACTTCGACTTCAGGCTCCAGGGCCATTTGACCCAGCAATTCAAGCTCGTTGTGGATTCGCTCGCGCAAGGCGATCTCTGACTCCCAAAGCTGACGTTCCTCGTCGGTCATTTTCTCAATCACCTTCCACAGCGGCACCATCGCCGCGGCTTGTTGGTAGCTGGCCGCTATCTGCTCCGTTGACAGAGCAAAATCATAAAGTCGCGCACGCACAATCTGACCGGTCAAACCACGATTGTCTCCCGCTGGCAAATGTCTCAGACCCAAAGTTACAACCGAATCAGCGGGGAACTTGACAAGCCCACTCGTACGGTAGGATTTGCCGTAAAGTTGGCCGTTGCGAAAGACAGAGATTTCGCCGTCGGCGCGATAGGTAATGGCAACATGGATCGGTTCATCGCCGCAGGACGTTTCGACCGGCCCGGCCACTTGCTGGGAGCGATTGAAGAATTCGCTACCCGCCAACCAGGCACCCGGAGTTTGCTCGCCAAAAACAATGCTGTCAAACACATTTCCGTCAGCCGTTTGCAGCGAAACCACACCGCCGCCACGTTGGTCCAGGTCATCTAGGACTACCCACGCCTCTAAGGTCTTTTCGGAAATCTCCTTTTCCATTGGCGACGATATCGCATAGCCGCCGTCCCGCATGATCAACCGACCTTGCGTGATTTGTGCACCGTTGATCAACTTCAGTCCATTAGTTGAATTCGCCGTGTCTATTTCCTGGTCGAATTCCCATGCGACGATTGGAGGTGCGACTAAAGTGCCGATGGGCGACGAATCGGAGTCGCTGGCAACGCCTGTTCGTCGACGCAATTCGGCCAATAATTTTTCCGACTTTCGTTGGCTTTCTGCAAGCTCGGTTCGCAGTTTGTGACGGCTGCGTACAAGTGTTGCTTGAACCTCGCGAGCTTCCGCCAGAAACCGCAGCAACTCTTGCTCTTCGCTGTCGGTTGCCTCACGACTGAAGCATAACCAAAACAATCGCTTGATTTTCTCGCTGTCTGATGCCGGCTCGCCGTCATTTGCCAGATGACGAGAAACGGCCAGGGAACTCTCGACAACCAAAGGGTTGTTGAGCAACGCCAGCGATTGGGCCGGAACGTTCGTCGCATCGCGTTTGCCGACAGAGCTAAATGGCTCGGGAAAATCAAAAACTCTTAACAGCGGATCGAGTGAGTTGCGCCCCACCGAAAGAAAACCGCGGCGTCGATTTTGGTCGTTAGATGGCGGCGGCCCGAAACCACTTTGACCCAGGGTTGGGGCAACCGCCAGCAGCTGATCACGAATGATTTCCGCTTCCAATCGCCCGGCAATGGTGTGGGACCAATGGCGGTTGTCGGGGTCCGAGTGCTGCGACAAAGGTGACGGACGCGAATCCTGTTGCCAAGTCTCGGACAGCACAAGTTCTCGAATCAAGCTTTTCAGCGACCAACCGTGTTCCTGTGAGAAAGTGTCAGCCAGCCAATCCAGGAGGTCCGGATGCGTCGGTTCGGATCCAAGCAGCCCAAAATTATCCGGTGTCGCCACGATTCCCCGACCAAATACGTGATGCCACAACCGATTAACGATCACGCGGCGCGTCAGCGGATTGTCGGCGCGTAACAAATCTTCAGCCAACTCGCGGCGACCGCTTACGTCGGACGGATAATCTTCACCCGGAACAAATGATGGAAAACGCCGCGCGATTGGTTCAGCGGGCTGTCGATGATCGCCACGTACATACAAAGGCTGGTCCACGATTTGAGCTTCGCTCAAGCCTGGAACCCGTGTCGCAACGGGAATCGCAGCTTCTAGAGTTCGATATTCGTTTACTAACGAGGCGGTCTTGGTAAGTTGCGACAACCGATTTTCTAACCAGCCGTTTCGAATGGCCTCGTCAAGCAAAAGTGCCTGCCAATCATTGATGCGGTCGTTGAGCCAAGCGTCAACGGCTTGCGAAACGGCTTGTCGAAAGACGGATAATACAGAGGGTAAATCGCTTGAAAATTCCTTGGCCGCCAATTCAAACAGGGGTCCTAGCGACTCGCTTTGTGCGTGTGGTTGCCAAGTTCCCTGGCGAACCACTCGCACTTGCCGCACTCCAAACCAGGACCGATCTCGAGGCACTACCAGTAACGGCGCATCTTTCGCGTGCGCTAACTCAACATGAACTTGATCGCCATTCCAGTATGAAATATCGAATCGATGCCAGCGCCATTGGTTGTCGTTCAAGCGAACAACTGGATAAACGGTTCCATCACGTGGGTAGTCTTGAACGACATAGCGGATGGAGGAATCGCCGCTGCCAATCGCTTCAATCCATAGTTCGTATTCGTCTTCTAGTTGAATATCGGGTGAAGTCAGCCGCGCGGGGAGTTTGTCGGAAAGCTGATGACTGTAAGCACCCGCCGGATAAATGCCGACAACAGCCTGATCCCCATCGGTCGAGATGGCGAACTGGCCAGCGAGAGAGGGTATTTCGGGTAGGCCTGAACCGGTGCGGAACCATTGGGCATAATCCTCAATTTGCGACAAATTCCATCGCCATCCGAGATCGGTTTCGTTCGCCGAGTCTTTGTCATCTTCGCTGGCCCCGACGGCTTTCCGCCAGCGGGTTTCTTCAGCCTTCCACACAGCTTCGATCGATTCCCCCGACACGTGCGCTTGGTGCAATCGGGCTAACAAAGCGACAGCGGGGGACTCAGACCCATGCAAGTTTTCGACGGAGGTTTGCATGCGACTCGTCAAATCATCAATCTTGTCCAGCCACTCCGTGGCTAAAGTACGGCGAATGGACTCGCGCAGTGATTCGAGGGTTGCTGTTTGCTGTGGCAGGTTTGGCCAATGATCGATCGCATGGCGGCTGGCGCGATTCGAGGCCATCACACCAAACAGCGCGTAATAGTCATCTTGTCCAATCGGATCGAACTTGTGGTCGTGGCAACGCGCACAGGAAACCGTCAGCCCCATAAATGCTTTGGAGAATACATTGATCTGGTCATCGATAAACCGCACTCGTTCATCCAATGCGTCGGTGGGGGCGAATCCATGGAATACCATCCGCCATTGTGCCGTGCCGATGGCTGATTCGACAATTCCCAGCTGCCGGTTGAGGCGCGGTTCCTCCAACAGGTCACCGGCAACATGTTCACGCACGAGTTGATCGAAGGGCACATCGTCGTTAAGCGCACGAATCAGATAGTCACGATAGAGC
>CALMEE010000082.1 GCA_937862885.1 uncultured Planctomycetaceae bacterium | reverse complement strand
GAAACCACCAATCAACAAGAGATCGATTTGCGCCTCTTAAATACTCCTTTTGATAATCAAACCCACTATTGCCACGAACAATTCGCGAAGTCGCATACGACCAAACTTTGTTTACTAGAGTGCTTTTATCAACCATGAACTGACCGTTCTTTAAGCCTCGAGAGGTCATTTTCATACCTTGATCCATCGCTTTCTTGATGAGATATTGCTCCATTCCTCGAGCAGCTGCCTTGCTACCCATATTCTCCCAACGAATTTTGTAGCCTTGCTTTACTAGATCGTCGACAGATGTTCCAAGTTTTTTTGCGACTTTGGATAAAGCGGTATCCACGCGCTTAGCTATTCCCATTCCGATATAAACGGGGCGACCGTTTTTCACCACGGTGTACACGTATGTGCCACATGCATTATGAACCAGCAGCCCGTCGCTGGTGACATAGTACACATGCTCGCGGGCGACTTCAAAATTATAGACGGTTTCTGGGCCGGCGCGGGGGGTGATCGACGTCAGTCGCCAGATTTGGCCGTCGATCGTGACAACCTCCTCCCCCAAAACCAACTCGCCCGCAGGAACAAAATCGTCCCGCGTGACGCTCCAAAACGGATGAACCGCAGTCACGCCGATCGTTTGAGTTGTGGCTACCGTCTGGAATCGGGGCCGGTCTGTTTCAAACCCAGCAACTGCCAATGATCCACCGGGGAACAAACGTGAATCGGTGGAAAATTGGCTGGACGGTGCAAACACCAAATCCAAAACTTCCGCCGACCGATGAACGAAAGTCCCGGTAACCACTTGCCCCGGCCCCGACTCGAATGGCGAGCACGGCTCAATGGACTGCGTTACCAAACTGCCAAAAGCGAACAGAATTTCTTGAACAAATTCTTCGTAGTAAGTGTCAAAAATGGACTAAAACCGTGATGACATTTAACCTCGTCCACGTTAGAATGACGTTATGAATTTAAATTTGCCTCAAAGCATTGAGCACAGTTTACGGCAACAAGCAGCGGCTGTTGGTATGGATGTCGAACAATTCGCCATTTACACTCTGCAGAAGGGTTTAGCCAACACGATTGCTTCCCCACCGGATACGAAACTGGCTCGGGATGTATGGGAAAAAAAGTTTGCCCGTTTGCTTGCGAGATTCCCGGCTCGGCAAGCTGAATCGCGAGTCGATTGCAGTCGTGATACGATCTATGATGATGCTGATCAATGAGAATACTTATCGACACGAATCTGCTCGTTCGATTTTCTGATCCAAATGACCAACAGCATGGGATTGCCGTACAAGCCCTCGATCGTCTCGCACAGCAAAATCACGAGCTTCAATTGATACCTCAAATTATTTATGAATACTGGGTTGTTGCAACTCGGCCGGTGCAAAACAATGGTCTCGGGTTTTCGACTCCACAGGCCAATAGTTTCATCGAGGACATGATTTCATTGTTTCCGCTTCTAAGTGATGAGCGTTTGAAATTCAAAGCTTGGATGCAACTTGTTTTAGCATGTGATGTTCAGGGGAAACGAGCGCACGACGCGCGGCTGGTCGCCGCCATGCAGCGCCATTCAATATCCCATTTGTTAACTTTCAATGGACAAGACTTTGCACGATACACAGGAATTTCGGTTTTAACTCCGGAACAAGTTGTCGCACCTAAGAAATGACCACGCCTTTGAAATTGGAGTTCCACTCGTCCCTGCTAAATAACAGCAGTTAATCACCGAGAAATACGATACTTACCTGAGTTGAGACCTGCGACAAATTCACTCCATCTGATCCAATGGTTTAACAAACCGATTGGCCCTGGTGGGCTTTCGAAGCAATTCCGAAAACTTTGACGTTATCGTTTCCATTTTGACGTTTTTTATCAACCTGATAAGCAATTCTTCCCTTTGAACGATTCCCCGTCTATTCGCTCTAGCAGTCCAGGTTAGATCACCGCCTTTGACTGCCTTATAAATCGAAATTTGTTTGATGTTAGCCCGTTCGCGATTTCCCTGAAAAGTTCCAGTAAACTTGGACTACGTTCTGATGTCAGACAGGTTTCGTGCGAAAATCGCAAGCACCTCCCACTTGAGTTTAGGACCAAACAATCTCCAGCACCATTCTCGGCAAATACTAACCAATCGTGTCGCCAAGGATTGTCTTCTTCCAAACCGGGATACTCGATTGAATATAGACTATTGGATTCGCTAGTTGTTAAAAACGCCTTTTCGATATCCAACAACGTATAAGAAACATCATCGGACATTGGAAAGATCGCAATATCGCCTGTGCCGTCTAAGCAGGCGTACATCTCATGCAAAGATTCAGCGATCGGCATCGGCAGGCCATTGCCTAAAAGCCGATCCAATTTGCTCACCGGAGCCGGGCGCGGAAACAAAATCGACGGATCAGTCAACCTGATTGCAGCTTCAATAGATAACCAACAATCAGTAATCGTGTCGTAGTCCCTCGAAGATTCACTCTGCTTTAACGTCACCTTTTCCGTTTGATGATCAATAGCCGAGACTAAACGTCTCATTCCCTTGAGAGCGGCCAGATCGCGAAGTCGCATTTTATAAATATTACCTATCGATTCATCTTCATAGTTACTTGGCACCCGAATGTCATCTTTTGCCCCGAAATCTAACAACAAAAGAGCTAATGCTTCGTTTTCATTAAACAAAATTGAGTAAAGCAAACAATTGGAGCCGTCCTCCGATACGTATTCAGGTTTTGCTCCGGCTGCGAGCAACATATGGACAATTTCAAGGTTGTCAGGCGGATAGAGAAAGGCTTCATCCAAGTCGTTTTGTGACAGTTGCGCGTGGTCAAGAACACTTTTCACAATCGACGCGGATTGCCCCCTAATGGCGGACGGTAAAAGGCTGTCCCCTACGCTATCGCGCCGATTTATGTTTGCACCGGCCTCAAGTAAAGCAGCAAAGACGTCAAAATTTCCTCGGGACGCAGCAATGGCTAAGAAGTTATAATCTGGCGATTCAGCGGGTACGCCTGCCTTCAACAAAAGCTGTACTTTCTTGAGATTGTTTTCCGAAACGGCTTCCGCCATCTTTCTTACTCGATCAGGACTAACCATGGCAGCTACCGGAAAAAGAATGAGAAATCCAAATCAACACCAAATTGCTCCTTGAACTTGTGCGAAAGTTCATTTGCGTTTTTGTATTGTTTGCGCAAAACGTTTTGGAGGTACCTTCGCGGTACTAAGCTGCCTAAGGGAGTCTTCGACCAAGCAACAGCGTTTAGTGCTCCTTTCGATTTGTTTAAGGATTCATTCATCAATCGTAGGTTCTTCGGATTGTCAGCCCATTTCATCGCCCATTTCCAGGCTTCGCTACCTGGCTTGATCCCGGCGTTTCTCAGCGCAGTCTTGATTGCTTGCAAGGGCAAGACATGGTCTCCCGAAAGCCATCGCCCGAACCTCTTAGCGACAACCCCTTTTACTACACTCCATTGACTCCTGATGAATCCCCGAGCATTTTTAATTGCTTTCCCAAGACAACTATTATGCACCAGCAACCCGTCGCTGGTGACATAGTACACATGTTCGCCGGCGACTTCAAAATTATAGACGGTTTCCGGGCCGGCGCGGGGGGTGATCGACGTTAAACGCCAGATTTGGCCGTCGATTGTGACAACCTCCTCCCCCAAAACCAACTCGCCCGCAGGAACAAATTCGTCCCGCGTTACGCTCCAAAACGGGTGCTCGGCGGTCACACTCAATGTCTGACCTGCCGCTGACAACGGGTTATGGCTGTGCAGAACCGACACATTTAACGAGCGAAACGGATCGGTTCCAGTCGAAAATAACCGACTATCGGCCAGAAACCGATTGGCTAGGGAATTCCTCGCTTTTTATTTGTGTTGTCCACCCGAATGTAGACCATAGTGGTACATATTTGGTAAAATAGGATGAAGGAGAAAACAGATGAATATTTCGATTAACTTGCCGGATAACGTAAAAGCAATTTTGGAAGAACGAGCTGCCGCAAGTGGAAAGAATATCGAGGCTTACATTTTAGACACGATTTACTCTGAAATTGGTGGCTCACTAAGCCATCCGGAATCGAAACGGGTCTTTGATTTCGAAGCTTGGTTGGAAAAAGCTCGTCAACTGGTGCCCGATTCAAGTGGATATGTCGATGATACCCGGGAATCCATCTATGCAGGGCGCGGTGAATGAGTGTCCTCTTAGACACCAATATCGTGATTCGAGTCCTTCAGGCGTCCCATGTTGATTCGACATCTGCGGTTGAGGCAATTCGCAAGCTCAGGGAACGTAAGCAAGAGCTATTAATTGTTCCGCAAAACTTGTATGAATTTTGGGTTGTTGCCACTCGCCCTAAACTGCAGAATGGCCTAGGAATGAATGTAGTTGACGCCGCATTGCTACAACAAATGTGTGTTGATCAATTCAAGCTGCTACGCGATGAACGGGGAATATATGACCGCTGGTCAGAAATTGTCCAACAGTCTCAGACAAGCGGAAAAAATGCGCATGATGCACGCTTGGTTGCCGCAATGGTCAAGCACTCGATTCCCTCTCTTTTAACTTTCAATACTCAAGACTTTCAGCGGTTCAGCAATATTCGAACCTACTCCCCAGCCGACATTCTCGCGGGTAAGTTTCCAACTTGAATCCAGCACAATAAATTCCCAACTGCATACCCGCTCGCTGAGCATCGGTGACTTGCGGATTATGGGCCGGAACCCGCATCCCGACGCGCACATCCCGAACCGGGATCGAACGAATACGTTCGGGCTATTCGATACGGAGTTGACACAGCCGGTCGATTACGAGGTTGAAGCGAGCGAGATCAAAATCTGGGCGGAAATCGTATGGCGGAAAATGCTTTACCGCTGAATTTTACGGTTGAGTAACTGTTTGATGTGAAGAAGTATGTAGTGAAATCGCTGCTAAGTCCCACACTGATTGGTCGCAAAATTCTCCATTTCGAATCAGGACAATACCCATGCTAAAGTGTGCGCCAGTCCATCGGGGTCTTGTGTTTAGATTGTGTAGCGGGGTTCGCAATCCTTTGACCGTTTGGCCATTTAAAACGGGAAAAACACGGCCAAAGAAATTGGGGCTTAGCACTATTCTAAGGTAACAGTCTGATAATCCCTAAACGTCTGTGGGTGATCGAGTGCTATACGACAGCTCTCTTCTGCTGGCAGTAACAATAGTATGCATTGGTTAATCCGGTCGCAAGTTCCTTCAGAAGTTCAGAAAATGAGCCTGCACGGAATGATGAGGTTCGAGCTTCATGAGAAAAGAATCTAACGGCCCCGCTAACTGTTTCAATGTATAGCAAATCTCCAATTCCGTTGTCACCGATTGGCACCCATTCTCTTGCCCACCAAGAATCCGATTGTTGGTTGGTCTCGGACACCCACAGCTCGATCATCATTTCCCTGGTTTCCTGCGATTCGGCAAGTGAATATAACACCAAGGAATGACTTGTGGGCATGGGGATAATTCCCAGCGAACCGCTACCATCATGCTCTCGTAGAAACTCAATGTAATCTTTACATGCTCCTGCATCGTACGGATATTGCAAATCGGTAATTTCTCGACCAAGCGGGAGTTCGCTGATTGCTGATTCGATTGCCTTCAATACCTCAGACCAGGTAATGATGTTACTGAATTTATTGGCCTTTCCTGCTACGCTGTTGCTGGAAGAGCAGAATTGTTTGAGGAACTCTAGCATTCCTTGTCTCTCCGCAGCGTCACGAATCGTCAGCCTCGAACACGTCCAATCATCCATTAATGGAATTTTTTTGTCACAGTCAATTGTTTTACCGGCCATCGCCAAATGAATCGCTGCTTGCTCCGATTTACTTTCTATTGCGACCATCAGTGGTGTGATCCCTTCGGTTTCATTTTCGGGCTCGGCACCGTGCGCGATAAAGAGGTCGCACAGTTCAGGGCGGTTATAGGCCGCTGCTTCTTGTAGGGCAATGGAAAGTGCCCGCTGAGAAAAATCTCCTTTAGTTAGAATTAATTCGATACAAGCAAACTGGTTATTTCTGACGCCAACCCACAAATTGCTCTCATCGCTCTCGGGTTCGCCACCCGAAGCAATCAAAAACTCAACGGCTTCCACGTCTCCCTTTATAATGGCAATGCCAAAAAGGGCGTTCGGAACGACACCGGCCTTAAAGTACACGCTAACTTTACGCCAGTCGTGATTTAATAACGCAGTCTTAGCTGCCTCCAAACGTTCCTTATTCATGCTTGTGTTTTACTCGCTCACTTGAAGAAACCCTGAAACCAATCTTTATTTGTCCCAAGTCCCTTATTGAGGATATCGTTTAGTTCTTGAGCATTTTTATATTGTTTACGAAGAACATTCTGAATGTATTTTCGAGGTACCAGCGATCCCTGAGGCGTCTTTGACCAACGCACCGCATTTAACGCGCCTTTAGAACTATTTAAACTCCTGTCCATCAATCGAAGATTTTTCGGGCTATGTGCAAATGCCATGACCTCTTGGTACAACTTGGAGTTTTTGCTAACTCCTGCTCGCACGAGAGCATCTTTTATTACCTTCAAGGGCAAGACATGGTCTCCCGAAAGCCATCGCCCGAACCTCTTAGCGACAACCCCTTTTACTACACTCCATTGACTCCTGATGAATCCCCGAGCATTTTTAATTGCTTTCCCAAGACAACTATTATGCACCAGCAACCCGTCGCTGGTGACATAGTACACATGTTCGCCGGCGACTTCAAAATTATAGACGGTTTCCGGGCCGGCGCGGGGGGTGATCGACGTTAAACGCCAGATTTGGCCGTCGATCGTGACGCCTTCCTCCCCTAAAACCAACTCGCCCGCAGGAACAAATTCGTCCCGCGTCACGCTCCAAAACGGATGAACCGGGGTCACGCCGATCGTTTGAGTTGTAGCTGCCGTTTGGAATCGGGGCCGGTCTGATTCAAACCCAGCAACTGCCAATGAACCACCGGGGAACAATCGTGAATCGGTGGAAAATTGGCTGGACGGTGCAAACACCAAATCCAAAACATCCGCCGACCGATGAACAAATGTCCCGGTAACCACTTGCCCCGGCCCCGGCAGAACCAACGGACAAGCCTCATTGGCCACCACGCGGCCTAATCCCTCCGCGCCCAGTTCCGGTAAATCGACCCACACATACGAATCGACCCCCGCGCCCGATTGAACCTCGCCTACTGCCGACACAAACGATTGCTCGTATTCCCAGTCGGCAACGATTTCCTCATGAACCGATTGAATCCATTCCCCGGCACCCAGCCGAATGAATCCGCTTGCCAAATCCCCCGACGCCAACACGCGCCAGCACCGGTCGCCCCAACTCCAGGTTTGGACCAGCGTCTCCGCCACGGAGTCCAACCAAGAATCTACCGAAACCCATTCGTGCAGTTGATACCAGGTGCGCGCCCAATACGGCAGCGATGCCCAGTGCTCGATCAGTTCCGTGACCTCGTGTTCAATCGCCAATTCCAGCAAAGCCAACTCGGTCGCCTCGCGCTCAGCCACGAGCCAAGTCGCAGGGCGCAGCAGCGTCACCGTCACGATCCCTGAGCCATCAGACTTTTCGACATCCAGCGTAAATTTGCGCCATGTTGCCGGATCGATCCCTAGATCATCCGCTGCGCGTTCAGCGTCACTGCGTTGTGGGTTATGAGCGGGAACACGCATCCCGACCTCGATCTCGCGAATCGGCACAGCGCGGATTCGTTCGGGAGACTCGATCCCCAATAAGCGCAATCGATCCACATCCAGCCGTGGCGGCACCCCACGCAGATCGATCCCAGCGGGAGACGACTCCACGCTGGTTTGATGAAACGCGACGGCAGCACTCGATCGAGTATCGGGATGTGGCGAGGAGGCCTGGTGCAGCGAATTGAGCAGCGACCAGCAACTCAACCCCAAACTAATCAGCAACAACCCCAAAACCGCCCGCATCACCCCACTCATCGACACGAACACGATTTCAATCAGGACGGTTCCAAAAAAGGGGGTACGTTTATTGATTAGCTGATGTGATCTGATTCCCACCTTGTCGAAAAGGCAGATCACGGGGAGACGCATGGTTCGGAATCATCGAGGTATTTCGTTTTCGTCAATCCGCTGCGAATACCAAACCAACATTTTGCATGATGATACGTGATGATAAAGGTTTTAATTCATGACCAAATTTATTCCAAAAGGCTTCATTCTGAACCTCTAAAACCTTTAAGTCAGCCGATTGTTCTATAGCATTTACGAGATTTTTACCAACTGCAAGAGTCGATGTTAGCCTGCCGTATGTGGCTAAGCGAAATACTGTCAAGTGTGACCGACTCAGTATTGTCGCCGCAAGATCATCGCTGATTGGAAAATTGTACGACTCGAAATATTTAAGTCTATTCAGCCTTTTCAGTTCCGGGTTAACTCTTTCCCAGAAATTTGTGGACAATACGGAAAGTTGGTCTGGCGACGTTGATTCCGACGGAAAGCAATCGCAACGAACTGACGAGATTGTATCTGAAAATCGGTAAAAAAGGATTCGAACAGCTTCAATATTTTCAGCAGTTGGCTCAGTGCCAAAACCAATGTTGATAGACGTGATCGCACGGGGGCGAAGGTGTGTTATTCGAAGACATTCGGAAACACTTGGATCGAGGCAGATCAAATCTGAGCCAGCAACCACCAACTCACCCGCATTGTCTCGAAATGATTTTAGCAAATTGTTCAACTGCTTCTTGGACAACAAGGGATTGGTCCGTTTTTCTTCTTTTACCGCTGAACAAAGGCGCTTATGAAGACTCGCAAGGCAGTCAAGATATTCGCCGCTTGGCTCAGTTTGCAGTAATTCCTCCAAATACGATTTTGCTAGACCAATCGATGCCGCACTCGCCACATACTTCGTTTTAAACAACAACAATGATATGAATACGTTCCATGAAGTGTCTTGCAAGCACGATCTGCCTATTGAACTTGCAATGAGTTCACAGGCGACCAGTTTCATAGTCGATTCATTTTGGGGATTTGTTAGTAGCGTGCCAAGACGTTCATCTAGACAGCCACCGGTGTCATCGGCTATTCTCTCCCCAAATTGAAATGCTCGAAAAGTCCGAAGGTAACTCGGCAATTCGTTTGGTTTACTCAATGCCATTAGAACCGCAACCAGTTTTTAATTTTCGACCAATCGGTTCGGCGGGCAAATTCATCAATGTATGACATCGCGTCTTTATCCCTACGTAACCAATTAAAGCCCCAGTTTCTGTTGATAAGGACATTTCCATTTTCAACAACTTTTTCGCCAAGGCGGCGAAATCGCATACCGTTTTTCAATGCTTGAAGCTGTAACCAGTTCTCTGCTGCTCGAGCCGCAGCTTTACTGTTCATATCCGCGCTAACCAGCTTATATCCCGCATTTTTCAAAGCTTTCGCGTCTTTATATCCCAATCTTTTTGCGACTCTAGCGAGTACGGTTTGGGTACGCGCCCACGTGCCGGTTCCGATGTAAATGGGCTTGCCAGCACTGTTTACAACAGCATAAACCCACGATCCACATGAATTATGAACCAGCAGTCCGTCGCTGGTCACGTAGTACACGTGCTCGCCGGCGACTTCAAAATTATAGACGGTTTCCGGGCCGGCGCGGGGGGTGATCGACGTTAAACGCCAGATTTGGCCGTCGATTGTGACAACCTCCTCCCCCAAAACCAACTCGCCCGCAGGAACAAAATCGTCCCGCGTGACGCTCCAAAACGGATGAACCGGGGTCACGCCGATCGTTTGAGTTGTGGCTACCGTCTGGAATCGGGGCCTGCGGACCAGGGAAACTGGTCAGATTAGCCGCAATATGGTTCGTCCTTCAAGGTTTTTTTAACCCTTTAATTCCCTTTTTTGTTCCGCCTAGACACAACTCACCAGCAACGTGGCCGATCACGAGGTAGCTGCGAAACGTATGCTAATCCGAATGACCAAAGAACTCGTCGTAGGTGAGACCCTCGCGGCTGGTGACCTCCAGG
>CALMEE010000081.1 GCA_937862885.1 uncultured Planctomycetaceae bacterium | reverse complement strand
GTTCGAAATCTGGAGTTTCTCATCACTGTCAACATGCACTTCCCCGGGCGCTTACATTTTGGTGTTCATCCGCGTGTTGTTGCTGCGATATGGTAAGCGTTTATGGAGGAAAGGGAGCAGTCGATAGCAATCGCTGTGTGAACTACTATTCGCGATACAAGAATTCGAGGGTCGCGCGGAGGGAATTTACACTCGATGAGAAATTGGCTTTCGTGCCGCTGAGATGCCTCTTTGCAAACAAGGTATCAACGAGGAGTTGGTGTTCCCCAGATCGAAAATGGTTTGCCGGGATTAAGTGCCAACATGTCGATGGTGCTCGCGCTCGACGGTCAGCCCCAAATTTTAGTCAAATGGCGATTGAACTCAACAAACGAGCCTTAGCAAGAACCATGGGGGCTATTGGATGACTCCTTCAACACCTTCAATTGCAACCTGTTCGCGCAAAATGCCATCCAGGGTTTCCTTTTGCCAATCGCCACCATCCCGGGCAACGGCTAACTTTCGTTGATAAAGGGTGATTTCGCTAGTTGAAAGTTCCTTATTCGATGCTTCCAACAACTGATTGAACATCTTTGCAATCTTTTCGGCTTCGGTAGGATCCAATGCATTGAGTCGTTTCAATTCATTATTCAACCGGTTGTTGAACAACATCGAATTCGGAAGACTCCGCAGTTCAGAAATAGCGGCCTGGGCGGCTTCAAAATTACCGGCCCGCAATGATCGTTCGATTTCAAAACCCAACACTTTGCGTTGGATGGCAATATCAATCAAATCAAACCCCAACCCCTGCGTGATTCCCTCGGCATACAGACGTAGTTGGTCATCTGGCAGGGGGGACGAAATGGTCTCGTATAACCCGGGGATTATCGGCAGTCGCGCCAAGGGGCGCGCCCCGCTCTTCACATACAACACGCGCATTGGATCTTGATTTGGTGGGATTTTGATAATGCCACGCCAATCGGTCGTACCCAAGAACTCCGAAGCTTCTTCCGTGTCCGCATTCGGAGGTCGCGAGTAGATCTCCAAGTCAGGAATCGGCCGGGGATTATCGCGGTCCCTTGACGTTAATTTCAAATAGGTCGGGCGCTGGGGAGCGCGAATTACTAGGGCGAATCGTTGTGTTCTCCGTCCTTCACGGCCAGACAAGGGCGCACGACCGGTAGCCAACGTATTGCATTCAATGGATGTTCCCGAAATATCGGTGATGTGTAAGAAAGTCCAGTGAATGCGATTAATGGCCTCCAATCGATTGTCCCGATCAAGTCGACGAATGACGGGCATAAACACATCCTCGTCCCGAACCGCGACCGGTGTAAATCGATTCGTTACAATTACCCAATTTCCGCTTTCATCCTGCTGCAATACTTGATTTAAGCCAGCCGCACGAGCACGCAATTTTACCACATTAGGGATACGTTTCGTCTCGCTGATTACCTTATCCCAGACTTTATCGATTCGTGCCAAAGGCATGAATGCTTTAGCGACTGAGTCTGACAGACTATGAGCAAGGACCTCTCGGTTGCTTACCGTACGGATGTCCTTGGCGCCCCATTGTTGAGTTCGGAAATCGAGTTCCTGAGTCTGGATGGAAAATCGTCCGAATTCATGGCGCACGCGCACGCAGATGAATTTGTCGAACGCGTAAATCTCAGGCAGCTCAACCAATGTGCGCGTGTGTGCTTCCAAGTCATGGCTCAACAGCAATCGCCAGTTCCAAGGATGGGGAGCAGTTTCGACAGAAATCCTCCATCCGCTTGGATCCATTGACTCCAATTCCTCACGCACCTGATCGCACAACCGCCTCGCTTGTGCATTCAAGAAGCTGGATTGATCGCTGCAAATCCACACTTTGATCTGGTACGGATCGAATTCCCAAGCAAATTCGCTTGACTCGAATTCACTCAATCGCTGGGGAGGTGGACTGGCTTCTTCGTCGTTCTCGTCAATAACGAAGCTGCTCTCCTGTTGACGAGCCATGCCGGAATTGTGGCACACGACGGCACCGAGCGCTAGGGCAAAAACACTAGCCAAGACCAAAGGTGATTTCCACCTCCCGATTATCCCATTTCGGTCAAAAAATCTCATGTTAACCTGCGCTTGAAATATTTTCTAAGAATTGAGGCGGCACGGCAGTAGCTGCCAGGTCACAATGCACACCGATATGACTCGCGCTTTGGCTCCCGGCCCGCTGCCACATCGATTTTCGTCAAAGCGAATTTCAAAATACATGTTCAGTCCTGCTTCGGTTTGACCGGCTTAAAATGCCAATTTTCCACATTTTGGTACAAATGGACAATGTTCGAACCGACATTCGAGAGATGCGTTCGATACGCGTAGTGATCCATAATTTGCCACAACGGAAGGATGGTCATGCCACTAAATGTCTGTTGGTGAATTCGTCGGAGCGCAACTGCGACTCCCCCCCAAGAGTTGGCCCGGTCGAGCATCCAGAGGGATTGCTTAATCGTGGCATCCACGCCGGAAACGATTCCGGTGTTGCCGAATAGTTGATAAACGTCGACCATGGGTTCCTGCATGAAAATCTCCATGAACAACAGGTCGTATTCAAAGTCCTTATCTGGGATGACAACGCCTGGCGGAAGTTTTCTCAACTCGACTTTAACATCAATGATTGCCCAACGCTCCGCCATGGACTTGCACAGGTTTTCTACCAGTTCGTTATCCGGGTGCGCTAGGATAAAAGTCGGGCGGGGAACAACAATTTCCGGTTCTTTAGGATTTCCATCATCGTCGACTTCGATTTCCTGTGCTGCGTCTTCATCTCCGTTTGCCTCTGGCTCAATCAACCCGGCCATTTCCTCCTGTTTTTTTCGGTCGCGTTCGGCACGTATACGTTTTTTCTCTTGGGCCTCCACCAATGACGTGAGCACCAATCCGAGCTTAAAACTGAGCGGGCGCGGACGAATGGTGTGGTTAACGGCATAGGAGATATCTTCCGTTTTATCCGAGCCGACGGGGAACGGCCCGCTGACCGGCACATAACCATCGATGGTTCGGCCCATTGAAACGTAGTCACGCAACATGGAGTTTCGATCGAGGCAATAGGTCAATGCGCGGCGGAAGTTCACACTTTTCATGTGAAGTTGCGTCTCTTCGCGAGTTGGATTGGGGATCAGCACATGCAGCGTCGGAACGCCGTAGGGACGCACAACAATGTTCGGATTTCGGCTTAAACGATTGTAATTGGCTGGATAAATGCGATCGACGATGTCGACCTCGCCGCGAATCAGGGCTTCATCAGCCGCTGAAGCAGTGGGATAGATTCGCTCAATGATGCGCGGATGTTGGTTACCCGGGATCGGATCGTGAATCTCATTACGCTCGAAAATCGTATCCAGCGCAGTTTGTTGAATGGGTCGATATTTTCCGTTTGGCTCTCGATACGTCTCGCTTGTCGTCTGCATGAACGAGACCTGCAGCATTGCCTGTGGCTTGATATAAGGTGTATTCAATTGCACCAAGACCCGTCGGTCATCTTCGATTTCGACCGACTTCAAAATGCGCGCCCAGGGAATGTAATAATCCGGATGATCAATTTCGGCAATTTCCAGAAGTCGATTGGAAATCTGGTACGTCGTAATCGGTGGGACGCCAAACGGCACGTCATCCTTGATCTCGAAGCGATATTTCAACCCCAACTCATCAGCCTGATAGAATGCTCCGTTTGGAAAGAGATAATCTCCCCCTTCATCCGTGAGACCATTGAACTCAAACAACCAGCGATGCGTTAATCGTCCGACGCGTCGCGAAGCCCAATCGAAGACAACATTTGCCCGAATATCTATGGCAGGTTGCGTCACCCCCACGTACACGTGTGGGAACTGCGTGTCCAACTGCTCGTACATATCATGGCCTTCGCGTAACTTAGGAAGCACATGCACTAGTCTGCGTACAGCCATGTGGGCCGCATCCGATTCGTTGCGGGCCATCACCTCGCGGACTCTGGCCAACTCCGCCAAGGCCCCTTCATCAATTTGCCTTTCCCATTTTACTAAAGGGTCTCGCATACGATCGCCGTACTTCTTGCGTACGGATTCGACCAGATTCTGAGCGCGTAAGAAGTCTCGTCGGTCAATGTCTACTTCAATCAGACGATCATAACACTCGGTAACGATCTCCAAAGCCGATTTCCCGGAAGATTGAAACCGCGGATTGCGAAAATACAACTCTTCATAAATCGAGAGCGCATCATCAAATCGACCTTGGGCCAATGCCCGCTTTCCATCTTCCGACAAACATCGATCAAATAGCTGCCGCAACTCAATCGACGAGGCCAATTCGGTATTGTTCTTCAAATACAACAACGTGCGAAAACAAAGATCAAAGTCGCCTTCATTCAAGAGTCGTTTGGCTTCATCCAGCAGGAGATCCTCGAACAACTTGATTTCGACTAAACTCTTCCAGGGAGTTTGCCAATATTTCGCATCGAACTCGACCAGCTTAAATTTAACCGTTCCTTCCTGTTGAAAATCGAATGGTTTTTGGGGAACCGGCAAGTTCAACGCGATCGCTGCGTCCTTTAGCGGCGTCACCTTGAGTTCCGCAAATTCGTTGGCTTCGTTTAGCCGCAAGAGATCAAAGGGTTCCTGATCAACGAGCGGTCGGTTGTCAACGATTTGTGGTTGTGCGGGGCGCTCTTGCCCAGGACGAAACATAGGTACGTTATCCTGCCCGCTCACGTCACAACGAATGACCAAAGCAATACAGGCAGCCAAGATTAGCCATCGACGGAAAACACTGACCGATGCCCTTAGGCCCAGTAGCCTGTCACAATTTTCGCCAATATTCACTTTTGATCTGAGCATGCCATTCACTAACACGGTTTAACACAAATATCGCTGAAGATCATTTCAACATCATTCCAAAGTCACGTTGCGAAACGCATCAATCTAGTGACTCAGTAAGCCTAAAGACGATTCCATCCAAACCATTCACGTACCATTTCCCCTTGAAGAGCACGGGTGTCCCGGACAAAGGTCGGCCAACGGAAACTTGGTTAATTGTTTGCCCGGAATTGGCATCCAACATTTTGATCTCGCCGCTTTCAAACACAAACATTATACGCTCGTTGGCATAGACTGGCGCGCCGGCCAACTTATCGTCAGTAATCTCGTAACTCCAAAGCTGCCGCAGTTCTTTCGAGAAGCAATAGAGGTTACCATCCTCCATTTTGATCATCACGAAGTCACCAACTTGGAATGGACCACTAACCATTTTGCCGGATAGATTAAACTCGTTGACCACGCGCAGGTCTGAATCGACCGAAACCACCAAGATCCGATCATCAACTTCACCTCGAGCGACCACGTAAACATTCTGGTCGATATGCATGGCCTGAGAGACAATCGGCAAGCTGTACTCCATTTCGGACAGCTTCTTCAGTGCGCGATCAGCTTCGGCTTGAATCAAGAACATACGACCCGTAGATTCCGCGATGAAGAATTTGTCAGAACCATCAAGGACAACTGGGCGACGCCACTGGAGTCGTGCCTGAGCGGTAAGCGCCGGCTGGAAAGGTGCTCCCACCGATCGCCCTGTTGCTGGGTCGACCCGGTATACCTGTCCACGCTCCGTAGGAACCAAAACGTGTTTGCCCATGGGAATAATTTCACTTGTCGGCGCGGTGATGGATTCCTCCCAACGTAACAAGTTGGCCGGCACACGTTTCCCAAAATCGATACTCACCAACGCACGTCGGTTTTCAGGGCTGAATCCAGCGTACGTGCCATCAGCAAGACTCACAAATTGGTTAAATAGCAAATCTTGCACTTGGTTACTGGCGCGCATTACTTGCGTTGCACCGTCCACTGAACTGGTTGCGTCATCGAACTCAAACAGGTCCCCTTGAGAATTCAGGCCATATAATCGACCGTCACGCTCAACCAACTTTCCAGCGAGCGGAGCTGAGAAATCACGACGCCATTTCTCCTCCATAGAAACCGGATCGACACAGGACACCGACACCATTGCAGAATCCATGCGTCGCCGCATGTGATACAGCGAATCGCCAACTTGAAGCGGGCTTGCGATGAACTCATCCAATGTATTGGCAATATCCTGCCGATCAAATCGTGCGCTGGTACGTTGAATCCGATAACGCACAATACCTTTGCCCGTGACGTACAAATGGTTCTCACTGCCGTAGATGTAATTTTTCAGGTCGCGGCTGATTTCAATATTCGCACTAGCAACCGTGGAGATTGGCATATCCTCTTCACTTAGATTGACCTCCAGCATGCGTAGGTCACCGCGATCGGTCATCACGATCGCCCAGCGACGATAGCGAAAAATAGGACTGACCACTCGCCCATTTAGCCGAATCGGTGCCTGGGCCACTTCTAATCGCAAACCGTTATCCGTCGTGCGCAATACATGCAAATTGCAATAACCATCACCATTGATCGGCACCAACAAATGCTCGGAGAAGAAAAATGGAGCGGCCTTGATATTGCCTGGTTTGTGGCCAAAATAGACCACTTCCTCGCATTGCAAGGATTGCTTAGAAATTACGTAAAGGTTGGAGTGGCTCCCAGCTTGATAGTAGTATGGATATCGATCAGCTGATGCGGCCGATGTCTCGAGTCGCTGCGGAAGTTTCACACCCTTCTCGGCCGATCCCGAATTCACGTCGACCTGGATGAGTTCGCCGTCGAAGGTTGTTACCGCTAAGACCTGGTTATCAATTAATGGCTCGGAAAAAGGCTTGCCAATCACCGAGCGCCAAATGATACTTCCGTCGCGCGACGACAAACGCAAAATACTGTGCTCCAACTGGTCGACCACGATCAAGTCCGATTTTTCCGTATTCAACCATTGCGGTTGCATTAAAGATGGCAAGCTTATGAATCGCTGCCACCTGATTTCTCCGTCTCTCGCGGATAATCCATAGACGGTCCCGTCCACCAGATACGTGATCAACTCATCAGTATCCTCGATTCCCTGGCCAGATTTCGTGGCTAACACAATAGATGCATCGATGAACGATTTCGGTTCCGAAGTCAGCACACGTACGTCGGACTCAAATGAGGCCACTAATTCCGATTCTTTATCGCCGATTTTTTTGCGAGCCAGCAATAAGGGTTCCCTTACTTCGATTTCTGGAAAATCTCTCGCCGTAGTTCGAATTAGTTCAAACGCATCATTGGTCTTACGTTGCGCAACCAGTTCATCTACCTTGTTGAGTAAGTCGGCGTAGGTCAACTCCATTCTGATTTCGCGCGCCAAGATTTTCTTGTTGTTCTCGGCCGACTCTATTATATTCGCGACCACGTCTCGTTGACGTTGCGACGAGGGAATATATTCCGGTCGATTAACCAATCCAAGAACCTCATCGGTCAATGCCAGATATCGCTGTTTCCCTTCAACGGACGACTCTCCGCGCCCCTTGAGCGCATAGCCATCAGCCGTGCCGGGCAAAATCACCGCCAATTCTTCATGCATGTCACTGAAAGATGGTTCATCAACGACCGTGGGCACTCGGGTTTTGACTCGCTCCAGCACGGTATCCCAGTCGCGGCCATCGAATGGCATCCGCAACTCACAATTGACGACGCGCACTTTTGCTATCGAGACACGGTCATCTTTCGGAAAGCCCTCAATAAACCGGTTGTAGTCCTTTAGCGCCGCTGCGTAGCTCAGATTTGAGTAATGGTCGTTGGCCATTTCGAATAGCTGATCAGCGGAAATGCTAAACAAATATCTCCAGATAATGGCACCAGTGATAATCAGGAAGAGCAATACACCCGATCCAATCAATGGCCATTTGGATACCCACTGGTTATACCGCTTCTTTCTCCCAAACGAGTAAAGCATCGAGGCTGTATCGATAGCGGCAGCCTCCTCCTTTTCCCCTTGTTGCTCTCCCGGTTCAGCAAATGGGTCAAACCCGGCATTATTCAACACATCATCCGCAACCAATTGGTCCGCTCCCAACTCGACCACGTCATCAACGTCTTCAACCCGTTCGATCGCCACGGATTTCGCTTTTCGTTTTGAAGTGACCTTGTCGCTGGCCGATCGCTGTCTGGAGTGTGATGTATTCGGCTGATTTTCATGCAGGTCATCGCCGCCACTTCCTTCGCCGTCGTCAGCCAAGTCCCGGGTAGCCAGCGGCTGCTGGGTGGGAGGACCAGCCATTGAACCGATAAGGTCCATTGTGTCGTGCGACTCGCGTTGTCCGGCGGCGTTTGCGACCAGTTCCTCTTGTGGCGCGAAAATGGCCTGGCAGCGGCTAATCCACTCCTGTGCCTTGGCTTGATCAATGATCTGCTTCTTAATGAGATAGCTGGCGATGGCTTGCCCGCTAATGGACCTCCCCGCAGTATCCACTTTTTCCTGCAACTTTTTCATTACGCTGTCCGAAACCAGCTTTTCTGTTCGCAGAAATGTTAGGAAATCCTCTGCCTTCATGCTTGTTTTCTCACTCTAAAATTTTTTATGCGTCTAATTGTTCGGTCAAAAGTCGACTTCGGTTAGCTGCGTAATAATCGTACCGATGTTGTTGGAGACTCCGGCGTCCCAAGCCGTTATGACTTTATCATGGATGGCGTCGCCGTGGTGGATAATAATCAATCGCTTAGCGCGATGTTGTTGAACCATGTCCTTCAAGCGACGTCGCATTTCATTATCGCTGGCGGCTTCAATTTCTTCAGCATCACGAGACGTCAGGCGATACGTATTAAACTGGTCGATGATGATTTGCACGAATTCATCTTCATCTTCCTGTTCCTTAAAAATCAGCGATGGGTCTTCGGATTTAATCGGAGGCTGCGGGATCGTTTTTTGTAACGTAAAGCTGGCGGTGACCATAAAGAAGATCAGGAGAAGAAACGTCACGTCCACCATCGGCGTCATGTCCATCTCTTCGTTACCAGTATCTTTTTCTCTGTGGAATTCAACTTCATGTTCAAACTCTTCCTCTTCCTCGAATCCTCTCCAAGCAGTCGTGGCTGCCCCCGATCGTTCGACGCTCTCCAAACTCGCTTGCGAAGTTTGAGCTGATCGGCTTGGGGCTCGCTCTGACGAACGGCCTTTAGCCCCCTGGATATTTGCGAACTCACCCGTCGGTCGCGTTAAACCAAAACCTGCATCATCGTCGGGTTGGCCTGGCGAGTTCTTATCTTGAGGATCTTTTGACATCTAAAGCACGCTTCAACTGGGACCTTCAGCAAATTACTACTGACTAAAAAACGAAAATGAAGTTATCCACGGATCGACTTTCCGTTGCCTCATCATCGGAATCAATTACGTCAACCTCCAACAAACTGGGCGGTCGTCTTGATCAAGGTTCTTGCCTCTTGAAATTTTCATGCAGGCATTCACCTTTCTCCTATATTATATTCGGCTCCATGTTCATGACCTGCATTTTCCTGCGATGAGTTGCTATCACGAGCGGAATCAAAGCCGCGCGAAGGCCCGATGAAGCGATGGGGAGCGGGCAGTTGCTGCTCTCCAGCGCTTCGCTCCCCACCTATTTCTGCCGCAACAGCCTCGGTGAACGCAAGACACTGTGGGCAGCGAATCTTTCTCCCCAGCACAGCTCGACTAATTTTTCGACAACATGCACAATTGGAGCATTGCCAGAAAACGGATGTCGAACCCAGGCTCATTTTTCATCGATTCCGACGTGGACTGCCTGACCAGCACCTTCATCAATGACCGACCCGGCGGCCAATTTTACCATGGCCACGTCACGCGACTTCGCGGTGCGCTCAGCTTTGATGAGTACGCCAGTTTTTTCGGCATTCGACCTCAATTCATTTTCAACGTAGGTTTTAATTTGATCACTGATTTCTTCCGTCGAACCACGTAACTCTTGACCCGGCCCCGACGTCTTTCCCAAATAGACAAGCGGTGTTTCCGTTTTCGATTCCTTAACCAGAATCACGACAAGTGTGGCATCTCGTTGCGAAATTCCAAACTTTGAATTAGGCATTTTTATGGGCGTTGCCGAATCCATTTTCGAAACGATCACGAAAAATGCCAACAACAAGAACACGATATCGATCATTGGCGTGATGTCGATATCCGCGTCGGAAGGTCGCCGTTTTCGCGGTGCAATCGTGGCAGCCGATTCGCCTTTGTCTGACATAGCTTTATTTCCAAACCCGTGTTCTGTATTGCCTATTCGCGAAAACTGTGGCTATCACTTATTTTCCCGGAAATCGAATCAGGGCTTCTTTGAAAACTTCGAGGAATTGGTTTAGTCCGTACGTTACTAAATCCTCCAATTTCTTTATGCGGATGTTAATCGCTGCGACGCAAAGAACTAGCGGAATCGCGATGGCTAATCCGCAAGCCGTGGTGATAAGTGCAAATTGAATGTCTTGAGCCAAAGCCGCCGGATCGGGTTGAGTGTCTGGCACGGCCAACTTGGAGAACGCGCCCATCATCCCCATCACCGTTCCCAGCAATCCCACCATCGGCGCTGCCTTGATCACAGTATGCACCCAACTCAACCAGTTTTCCAAGTCCGCCAAGATGTCTCGCTGGAATCGGTCGGCCACGAGTTGCTTCACTTTGTTGTAACCGATTTTGCGGTTATCGATTGCCAATTGAGACAACTGAGCCATAGCGCGGCGATCTCCGACGCAGACTTGACTGGCCGTTTCAAATTCGCCGCGGGACAACTGTTCCTCAATTGCCTCCAAGAATTCGCCTTGCAACTCTTCCGATTCAAATTGTTTTTGTTTCACGCGCATCCAAACCAACGAAACGCAGAAACCGCCCCACAAGGCGATTCCCAACAACACCAAATACATTAAGTTACTGAGGATTAGAAACATGTGACTCTTCTTTTTTCGATGGTCGTGTTAATTGATAATGATGGATTTGTCTAAACTGAATTCAGCCCGAAATAGATCGAGAGATGTACCGATTTTATGATTTGCGACACACTCCGATAAATTGACGCAAGATAGGCCCAGAGAAACGAAAAGGAACGGCCAGACCCTCAAGAATCACAGCGTTTCCTTAGAAAAACAGCAGGCCTCGTGGATCCACAGGGCGGACAACCACATGCATCGCGTATCCTACTGAATTGTAAACTAATTGCAAATAATTCGACCCCCTCTTTCCGCCTGAATCCGCAAAAAAACGTTAAAACGCGGCCCAGTTAATTCGTCGCGCGGTCACGGCCAACAATTCAAAAACCCATTGTTGGACGCCTTACGAAATCTTCGCCGGATCAATTCGGCCGAAAACAAGACCAGCCGGTGTTTTAGGCCGGTGATGTAAATGCCTGCGACAAACATTCGGCTAACAGTCAAACCAAAAGCTAATCTTTAGGCACTTGGCGATAGTCCATTTTGTTAACGTAGAATTCGAAGCCATTCCCTTTAGGACGAATTCGGAAGTAGGTGCGCTGAACCTCAAGAAGTTGGCGTCGCTCCTTTTCTAAAAAAGCAGCTTCAGCGTCCCGCAATAACTGACGCGTCGGCTGGCTGTAGAATTGGACTAAAATACGCTCATTGACATCGTTCACGCCAGCGTCTCGGGCTATTCGCTGGTCCCATTGCTTAAGCGTTTGCTGAGTATGAGAAAAATAGAGTCGCTTCTCTTGAGCGCGGGATGAAATTTCACGCGCGGGTTTAGCACTCGTCAAGTTTCGAATCAGGTCAATACGCCCGGTGGTTTTGCTCAAGGCACCCAACTCAATATCGAAGAAGTTCAACTGCGTTCGATAGTCTCCCATCGATGTCGTGGAATACTCGATTCTCCAGCGTTGCGCCTCCGGCACCAGTTTGGAATTGCCTTTTCCTTTGCCGCGCTGGCGAATGTCCCCCAAACCTTTGCCGCGCCCCATTTCCGCTGCATTGCCGTCGACTTTTTCCAGCTGGGCTCGCACCGATGAGACGGCATCCGTCATGGCTTCAAGCGCGTCAGCCAGTTGAGGCTGCTCAACTTCCGGAAACTCTTCAACACCTGGCTCTTGCCAATCGTCAGCAACCCCTTCTGGGCGATCCTCGTTTCCAAACTCTTCATAAAGTTCGGCAATGAATGGCCGCGAGCCCCACTCAAACAGTGTGAGCCAAGTCATGAAGCCAATGGCGGTCAGAATTCCGGTAACCGTGATAGCAGAGATCAAGAATGACGAAACTCGCTCGTAACTGGATACTCGTGTATCCGGCTCGTATTCTCCTTGAAGATTACGTTGAACCTCCAGCATTGCACTCGAATGCACGACCGGATTCGCGCCAGATGACGCTGTCTTGTTCGGCTGGTTACTCATAATACTGCTCCAACACAAAAGTCTCTGTTTTCCGCAATACCTTCAAAAATTCCTTAATCCGTTGCTTGACAACCTCGACAGGCATCGATCGACATCAGGTCATTTTTGCCGACCGAAACATTCCTTCGCCCTCTGTCGGAACTCAAGCCAACCGAGCGACCTCAAGTCCTTCGACATTAACCATCTGGTTCGTCGATTAGCCGTCCATCCGGTCGCACCGAAAAGTACCAATCAATCCACCGTTTCTTCATTTCCGCCAACTCACCTAACGTCGGATCAGGAGAAAGGGCAAATGAGTCAACCTTGCGACTGATGAATCTTAAGCCATCATGTGCCGCTACACCAACGCGCTCGTCTGGGTCGGTTAAGGCAAAAATCAACCCCGGCACACTGTCCAAATCGCGAACTTTGCCGATCTTTTTCACGACAACCAAGCGGATATCGGCGTCGCGATGGTTTAGATATTCCCGCAACTTTCCAAGTTGCGATGCCAACGAACCAGAGGCAAAGTCGGTTTCTTCAATCGACTTAATCAAACGTTCTCGCAATTCATCGTCGCTTTGACCATCCAATAGTTCGAGCATCTCATCGACGTCTCGCTGAACCTCTTGGCTGAACACTCCACCTCCGCGACGCTCTTCGAGCACACCATCACCGAAGCCTTCGTTACCAACTAATGTCGACTCGAGTTTGCGACGCAAAGATTGCTGCATGCTGCGGGTCAGAAATAACACCGCCAGAGCCGTACTGCGGGCCTGGGTTACATGCATGCCACGTGCCTGTGGGAAACTGCCATTTGCATTTTGTACCCCCCGCAAATAACGGACGCCTTGATCGTACCAGTCCTGGAAATTCCGCCCCACATCACCGTCGACTATCTCGCGCAAACTGGCATAACGTTCAAACGCATACAAGTAATAATATGTGTAATCTATAGGGTCAGGTCGGAAGTTTGAGTTAAAATATGCATTCGATCGTGCCATCGATTCTCGCAACTTGGAGATATCGAACGCGACTTTCGCATTGCCCAACACTTCCTCCGGGCGATCGGGATTATATTCGGTGACTGCGGGGGGGAGCCGCAATTGCAATTCAAAGGCTAATTCCGCCATCTCGCGCGCCTGTCGTGCTTGCGCACTTTGTCTGGTGGCTAATTGCAACCATTCAGCTAACACATAGACCGTGCCGGCACCCGAAGCGGCCAATGAAGGGCGCTCAACCAATCCACTCGGATCGGATCGTGCCATCGGCGGGATATTGTAGATCCATCCGCCAGAGGATCCCTGGGTCTGTATCATCCATTCCAGGGCCCGCTTCCCTACCTCTGGTCGAATATTGTATCCACTTCGATCCGCCAACCAGAGCGCTAAGCCAACATATTGCATTTGAGACGTATCGCCATGATCTGGACTTGAGACGTAACCCCACGCCCCCGAGCGCTGTTGGTTCCGCAGCAATAGATCAAGTAGGTATTGTACTTCGCGTTGATAACCTTCAGCGTCAATGTCCAGCAAAAAGATAATGAGAATCGCGGCCGCGTAATTCGCCTCGAATGAAGACTCGCGTTCCATGTCTCCATCAGCGAAGAGCTTTTTGACTCGGTTCAATCCTGCAACCACCAGAGGATGCTTTTTGGCATCGGCCTCGGTGGGTGCCGTCCAAACCATTGCTTTGTACGCGGCAAGCCCAAACAGAACCGAATCCTGAAATTCAGATGCAGGAACCCGTTCCAAATATCGAATGGCCTTCTCCATCATCTCTTGCACAACTTCGTGAGTCGGGCCAAATTCCTTTTGAGCGTGGAGGTTCGGCTGGCTCGTCTGAATAACAGCAATAACAACCGTTAAACCTAAAATAAATCGGCCGAGACAAATCGGCAGTTTATTAATCATCAAAATCATAGCATCTCATTTTTGCGAGTGTTGAAAGCCCTAAACCCGGGATCTCGCGGTGCCACGCTGCTACATGACGACCGTCTAGCTCGATAGAGGTTACGCGCATCCAAACCGAGGTTTCGCTGCACACAATGATTTCTAAGGAGCAAAGCTATTGATAAAAAGACGACGAGACCCGCGGGGCGCTTTACCTCTTCGCAAGTTCTCGTTGATCAAGCCCCGTATCTATAATAACCGTTATCTGCCAAGTGGAAATTACCTGTTCTGGATTTTTGAAGAAGTTTTTGAACGGTGCACGGGTGGATATCGCGGCAGGTCGGCGTTGTTTCGCCCAAGAGGGCCTACGTTGTGCGACAAATGCATTGGTCCACATAACATTCGTCGACTGGTAGTCGTGCGGCCGAAACACGGCTGGGCTCCTCGAACCACATAACCTGTCAAAAACATGCCACCGCCATCGCTGTCTACGACAGCGATCGGGGCCGTACGGTAACTCACTGTCGCGATTTCCGAAGTATCCGTTGGTCACAAAATACGGCCAAACTGGCCGCGACGTAAAAATCGACAAGGATCGCAAAATCGCATTTTCGGCACATGCTTAAGCAACGCGAGCGCCGCATCCTCCTGCCCTTAAATTCCTATTTTGTCCGGGATTTAACGCGTATTGGATTGTTTTCGTTGACTTCTCATTAGGCGTGACCTACATACTGACAGCAATTTACGTTGCCTTTTTGCAATTTTCGTCGAGTCGCATTCCTAATCGGATCGAACACCGGATAACCCGCGCCGCCCAGCAATCGAAGTAGATCGAATTCATTAGCCGCGATAGCTCGCCACCCTACCAAACAAGAAACTACCAAAGTTAATAGACAGCTTTTACCGAGACCCACAGAAGATGCAGACGAAATCTCGCCCTTTGAATTTGTTATTGGTCGATGATGACCAACATTTGGCGCAGTCCATGGGACAATGGCTGGCCAGTCAAGGATTTGAAGTCTACTTGGCCGTCTCCAAACGGCAAGCACTTTCGCTCCTGCATCAGCATGCCTTTGATTTGGCTCTGGTCGACCTGCGACTGCCCGATGGCGATGGATTCGAAGTGCTGCAGTTTTGTCGCCAGCAAAAGCTGCCAACGACCATCTTGTTGATGACGGGTTATGCTACCGTCGAGACAGGCATTGAGGCGATGCGTGCCGGAGCATTCGACTTGCTTACGAAACCCCTCATCGACGAAGAGTTGTTGATATCGTTGCGTCGAGCACTCAGCCAACGCGAGATCTTGCAAGAAAACCGGCAACTGAAGACACAACTGGAAAACCGTTTCGGCATGAAGAACATTGTCGGTAATGACCGACAAATGCAAAAAGTTTTCGAGACGATAGGCTGTATCGCCGATACCAAGGCAACGGTCTTGATCACTGGCGAAAGTGGTACTGGAAAATCGTTAATTGCGCGGGCCATTCATCGACAATCCGATCGCAAGGATGGTCCTTTTGTCGAGGTTGATTGCGGTGCACTTTCCGAGACACTCTTGGAAAGCGAACTTTTTGGGCACGTGGCTGGTGCTTTTACCGGCGCAATCGGCAACAAGGAAGGGAAGTTTAAACAGGCCCACGGTGGCACAATCTTTCTTGACGAAATTGGAACGGCAACTCCCGGCTTGCAGGTCAAGCTGTTGCGCGTTTTACAAGAGTTTCAATTTGAACAAGTTGGCGGGACCAAGACGTTTAGCGTCGATACGCGGGTAATCTTGGCGACCAACGAAGACTTGGCGACCGCAGTTGCCCAGGGCCGGTTCCGTCAGGATTTATATTATCGCATCAACGTCATCAATCTTGAAATTCCTCCGCTACGCCAACGGGTGAGCGATATCGAAGCTTTGGCCGACAACTTCTTGATCAACGTCTGTAAAGAAACTGGTCGTGAGGTTCGTGGTTTCGATCTGCAAGCGCTGCAGGCATTGCAAAGCTACCATTGGCCAGGCAACGTGCGCGAGCTACAGAATGCGGTTGAGCGGGCCGTACTCCTCTGCAAAGGAGAGTGCCTGGGAGTGAACGATTTGCCCACCCATATCGCAGCCGGAGCTGGTATCGCAATTCGGGCAAACGTCGGCACAAAACAGACGCTCAAGGAAGCATTGGAGGAGCCGGAGCGACAAATTATCATGCGGGTGCTCAAAGAAAATAGTTGGAATCGCAACCTCACCGCCGAACAATTGGGTATCAATCGCACGACGCTTTACAAAAAGATGAAACGGCTCGGGCTAGACGACCAGTACGCGAATTTGCTGAACTGAACGAACTGCCCAGCATGGTCGTAGACTGCGGAGTGATTTCCGGTGTGACAGGTTGACCGAGCAAACTGTCCTCTTTGTGATCGTTTTATCTTACACCGTATTCGCGCCTTTTGAGTCCACCGCGCTGTTTATCACCGCACAAGTTTGCAGTGAATCACGGCTAGCTTTGCTAAGCCGCAACGGGATTATTCTCTCATAAGCCCGTTTGCGATATGATGAAGGGCGAAGGCTTTCTGTTTGTGGAAGGCCATTTTTGTTCATTGGATACCCGTCGCAGTACCTGTTTGAGGAGACCCTGTGCGTGCCAAAGACTTCATGAGTTCGCATTTCGTAACGGTGCCCGTCGATTCAACCATGGATAAGGCGGTGCTCCGATTTTTGAGCGAAGGTGCGGAGCTTTTGTTGGTGACGAACTCACAACAAAACGTAATTGGAATCATCAGCGAGGCAGATCTCTTAGCTGTGGCCGTCGATTCACATCGTCGCAATGACCCAGTCAGTCTGTATACGAAGCGGCATTTTGTTTCCGTGCAGGAGAGCGCGCCACTGGAGGCAGTGCTTGACCAATTCATCTTGCATCGTGTACGGTGCATTCCCGTAATTTCGCAACATCAGGTCATTGGCCTCATTCATCGGCGGGAAGTCATTCGACTCATCGAATCTGGCGTAGGTCCAGCCCACATCGGCATGCTCTAATAAACTATGTGGGCGGGAACAAATCGTTTTACGCCAGCGAACTAGCTTAACCAATCGAAGCCCGTTATATTGCGTAGGCTTGATCTGTACTTCTAATCGCCGCAAACCTGGCAGCTCAGCGTAGCGTTTTAACTCCAGGCAGCCTCGTAACGGCGCAGTCTACACATCCACTTCCGTTATTGCGAGAGTGCCTTGCCCGAGATCCGATTCCCGATTGCCGTGATTCGCGAAGCGTTCCAGCGGAATGCGGAGCTCTATCGCATTCTAAAATTTGAACACATTTCGCGACTAATCATCGCTGACGACGCCCATGAAATAGAACAGCTGCATCTTCAGTTTGAGAATGCTGTCCGCAACTTGCCATTCGAAGCACTCCATGCGTTCGCCGCACATCCGAACGCCACGGTTGGCCAGACTAAAATCGAAATCCCAGCGCCAAAAAGGCAAAGCTCCTGGGAACATGCGTTAACCCTTCCCATCAGCTATGTGTATTGGGAAGTCGGCGACGGAACGTATCTGGGTTACATTCCGATGATTGCTTCCGAAATCTGCGCTGGTTCACGAAACGATTTGGAGCAATTGGTTCGAGCGGAGGTCACCTTATTCCTTCAACGGCACCATGCAGCCAGCGATCTTAGATTATTGCAGCAGCATACCATCTTGGGCGATCTTAGAGTTGAAATTGCGGACAAGTTCATCACGATATCAACGCCGCGCAAAGTCTTCGAACTCGGTCAACGTGAAGCTGAGAAAGCATCGACGCTGAAACAGGTTGCATCTCAACTCCATCGAAAAGAGCTTTCGCCCGCATGGTTGCTCGACGATGCGGCTAACGCGCTGGCTGAGTTATTGAATAGTGCGGAGCCCCAAAGCGTGTTGTTGATCGGGCCTCCTGGCGTTGGAAAATCAAGTGTGTTTCGTGAATTGGCACGCAAAGCCCAGCGATTTGGCATGGGTGAATTCGAATTTTGGGAAACCGATGGCTCGCGACTCATCGCCGGAATGTCGGGATTCGGTGAGTGGCAGGAACGCTGTAATCAGCTTGTGGAAGAAGTTGAAAAGCGCAGGATCGTTGTGCATTTTGGCAACTTGATTGAATTGATTGAAGTCGGTCGTGGCGGAGGAATGCAACTGGGTATCGCCGATTTTTTGGTGCCATTCATTTTGCGACGAAAGTTGTTGGCCGTCGTCGAATGCACGACTGAACAAGTTGCCATTGCCGAAAAACAATCGCCGAGAACATTGGATGCATTTCAGCGGATCGATATCGCACCACCTTCGGCTGAAACATGCCGGGAGATTTTGTTGAACCTCGTGGCGCACGAAACGCGTGCGGGTAGCGTTGCCGTCGATCCTTCAGCAGTCGCTTCCGCGGAACTACTCCATCGTCGTTTTGCCCTTTACTCTCCCGCACCGGGTCGCGTGATCCAGTTTCTGAAAGGCATTATCGATGCGGCGGAAAGAGGCTCAAGCATCGACGGCGAAACGATCTTCACGGCGTTTTCAAGGCAAACTGGTCTGCCGCGTTTCCTGTTGAGCGAAACTGAACCATTGCACCTCAAGTCGATTCGCGCGCATTTCGCGAGCCGTCTAATTGGACAACAAGAACCGGTCGAATTGGTGATTGATGTCGTGGCCGCCATCAAAGCCAATTTGAATCGCCCTGGACGCCCGATTAGTTCCTTTCTGTTTATTGGTCCGACGGGCGTTGGCAAGACCGAAATGGCGAAAGCCATCGCTGAGTTTATGTATGGCGATCCAAATCGACTCATTCGAATCGATATGAGCGAATACAACGCGCCACACAGTGCCTCGCGACTGATTGGCGGTTTCGGCAGCGGAGATGGTGTGCTCACCAGCAAAGTGCGCGAACAACCGTTTACCGTTTTGTTACTCGATGAGTTCGAAAAAGCAGATCCGGCTGTTTTTGATGTTTTGTTGCAGGTGTTAGGGGAAGGACGGTTGACCGATGGGCGCGGCCAAAACGCTGATTTTACAACTTCAATAATTGTCCTGACTTCGAATTTGGGCGTCGAGTCGTTTCGAGAACAGGCGTTGGGCTTCTCTGAAGGCGAGCAACCGACGTGGCGTGCGCACTTCACGCAACAGCTAGAAAAATTTGTACGCCCCGAGTTTTTTAATCGCATCGACAAGATTGTGCCGTTTGCTCCGCTAAGTCGCGAAGCAATGTTGCTCATCACACAACGAGAACTGAAAGAGTTGCAGAAACGGCCTGGAATCGTCAATCGCCGAATATCGCTTGAGTTTGAACAATCAGCGATTGAACAGCTGGCCAATTCAGGTCATGAGACTCGTTACGGCGCTCGCCCACTTAAACGAGCAATTACCAGAAATCTCGTGCGGCCGATGGCTGCAAAATTGAATAACATCCCTGTCGAAGTGCCTTTAGTCGTGCATGTCGCTGGCCAAGCGAGCGGCTTGCATGTGCAGATCGAGAAGGATGACGACGTGGCTAAACCGTCTTCGTCTCGCCACGGACTTAGCAGCTCCATGGAAACTCTGGCCTTACAGCGGCGTAGGGCGCAAGCATTGGCAAATTGTCCAGGAACGTTGCGGATTCACAACAAGATTTTTCGGCTTGAGCAGTTGATCGAGGACAAGACAAAAAAACTGCAAATCAATGACGAAGCCACAAAACGACGCCGCAGGCAAATCAAGCTATCCGTCGACCAACATGAATCAGAACTTCGCCAACTAAGAAAAGTGATTGATGAAATCGGCGATCTGCAAAACAGAGTCTTGAATTACGAACAAGAGGTCTTGCTTAAACTCCTCAAGCATCAGGACATCTTGTGGGAGGATTTGTCTCGACAAACCAAACGTATTGAAAATCAGATTTTTGAACAAATCCTCAGCCTATTCTTGAGCGAACAACCAGCTATAGAACTTGTGCATTTGATCATGTTCAGCCGTAGCCATAAGAACATGCAGTTCCTATTGGACGGCTATCTCAAATTCTGTGAACAACGGTCGTTCACGCTGGGTCTCTATTCTATGCACCGCTACAACAAAACTGCGAGAGACGTAAAGCTTACACTCAGCACACTTGGTGATAGCGCGGGATCAGGCTCGAAGCCGCAACCGACCGTCGACCTCAAAATTCACGTAGCCGATGAAGCGATGTTTGGTCATAAGGATCAAATTGGCTGTGTTCTCTCCGCGCGAGGAAAGCTCGCCTACCACATGTTGGCGTTGGAGCGAGGGGTTCATCGTTTCAATAGTGTGGATCATGAATCTGTCTTGGTCGCCATTTTTGGTGGGCAGCTAAGCGAGTATGTGGTGCCTGCCGAATTGGACAAACTACCTCTTTTTACGGCTGGACCAATCCGCCGCCGCTATGATTTTCGCGAAGCAACAATGAACGATGAAGTGCTCAAAAAGCGGGTTCGAGACATTCAGAATTGGGAAGTCGAGATTGGCAGCTCGATCGAGGAGGCATTTTCACAACATCTGAACAACTTCGTCAACCTATGGACGTAACGATACCTGTATACAACGAACTGATTAAAGGACCGGGAAGCACGGAATTATTGCATCGGGTGTTTCCGCTGTTCTCTCCGGCAATCATCGCTAATGATGTTAGCCTTCAGCGGGCCACCAATCGCATGTTGGTCCGGTTGCAAAAGACCCTTAACCTAGCCGGGCGCTCAGCCAGTCATGAAGCGTTAACACGTTTAATCTTCGACCCAGAACTCACGTTTTCTCGCCAGAAACTAGCATTGAGCTTAAAACATCGTATTGCCAAGACCACACTCTTGTTCGTGGTGTTTCCCCTCCTCGATCGATACGTGGCTTTCGCGCCACGCTTGCCCGAACTATGGTTTGAATTGGAACACCCGGAGAAGTTGGAGGTGCGAGCCAAACAGGTTTATGAACAACATTTTCGAGCCCTGGAACGCCAAGAAGATTTTAGTGTTACGCCAGAATCGATTTCCAATCCGCGTGACGCATGGATTTCCTGGTGCCGCGTCAATGTCCGTACCGATCTGTTGAACAAGGAAGAGGTTGCGGCAAACCTTTTGTCTTTGTTCGGCGGCGGACTGTTGGATGGGGCTGATGAATTATCGCAGGTCGGCCATTGCCTCGATCATCTCTACCCAGATGATCTCGATCGCACGCTCTTCCGCGAACAAGAATTGCAGGACGCGGAAGCCAAGCTGAATGATCGTCAACGCCGCCCAATCTTGTTGGTAGGGCCCAATTCCGTTGGAAAGACCTGTTTGGTTCACGAATTAGTTTACCGGCATGTGGCCGCGCAACAAAAGCGGGCCCGCAAAGCGAAAGCCAATTTTTGGTGGCTATCTCCTCAGCGACTCATTTCTGGGATGATGTATGTGGGCCAGTGGGAAAACCGCTTGTTGGCGATTTTGGAAGAGGCAAAAAAACAGAATCACGTGCTCTACTTTGATGACCTATTATCGATGTTTCGGGCAGGCCAATCGCGTGGCTCGAGATTGTGTGTCGCCAATCTAATCAAGAATGCGTTACGAAATCACACCGTCCGGTTTATTGCCGAGATAACTCCCGAAGCATACCAAGTATTTGCGTCGCGAGATCGCGGATTCGCTGACATGTTTCATGTCATTCACGTCCATCCAACGAATCAGGAACAAACGCTGCGCATCGCGGTTACGGCGTTACAGAATCTTGAACTGAAATACAAAACGATTTTTCACCACAATGTACTCGCCACGATGCAACAGTTCATGCATTTGAATTCGCGATCTGAGGCGATGCCCGGCCGCCTCGTGCGGAATCTGAAGGCGCTGGCGATCCGCAATCAACGGCAAAAGGTCGTATCGCGGGACGTTGTGGAATACTTCCAAATCTCTTCGGGATTGTCGCGGACCCTCCTCGATCGCTCTTTGCCATTGGATCATCAACAAGTCGCGGCGGAATTGAAGGCGCTTGTTGTCGGCCAGCGTCGAGCGCTGGACTCCGTGGCTCAAATTGTAAGCATTGCACGCGCCAACCTGAATGAACCCAACCGGCCGTTAGGGAGTCTGTTATTTTTGGGACCGACTGGCGTTGGCAAAACTGAGACAGCCAAGGCGGCAGCCACCGTGATGTTTAACTCGTCGGAACATTTGATTCGTTTTGATCTGAATCAATTTAAAACCGCCTATGCCGCCAGCACCTTGGTTGGCACGCTGGCTGAACCCGAAGGGCTGCTCACATCGGCCGTTCGCCAACGACCGCATTGTGTGCTTCTGTTGGACGAGATCGAAAAGGCACATCCTGACGTTCACGAGATTCTGTTGCAGGTGTTGGGGGAAGCCAGATTGACGGACTCCTTGGGTAGAACAACCGACTTCTCGCATTGCCTGATCATTCTCACTTCGAACTTGGGAACGCAGCGCAGCGCAGCCGGAATCGGTTTCAATTCTCGCGATCTGCAACGACGCTATATCGAAGCGGCACGGCAATTCTTTCGTCCTGAGTTTTTTAATCGCATTGATGAAATTATCCCATTCACGTCACTAAAACAGCGTGAAATTCGCAAGATCGCGCAACGTCTCATCGGAAATATTGTGGCCCGCCAAGGTTTAGTGCGCCGACAATGCACGCTGGTGATCGAACCAGAGGCGATTGATGTCGCTGTGGAGCTTGGATACCATCCTGAACTTGGTGCTCGGGCGATGAAACGAGCTTTGGAAGACGCACTGACGTCTCCGGTCGCGGAACGCCTAGCCACACTCCCGTTCGATTCAACCACCATTGTAAGAGTATTCCGCGCGCCGGCGCACGAGCCAAGCGATCGACTGCAGGTCAATGTGCAACGCGTGGACCGAGTCGCGGTTACGCGTCCCAAAGTTGTCGCGACCTCAGCGACACAAGTGATTGAGCAAACTCAAAAGTTCTTAGCTCGCGTTGCCCGACCTCCAAGACCCAATCAAGGGATCACTGCCGGACATTTGACGGATGAAATGTTGCGGTACTTTTCGCTGGACGAACAAACCCATCGTGTGAAGGCCTTGCTGGATAAAATGGAGGCGGTCATTGCCGAAACTAAAATACCGAGTAAACCTGAAAATGTTTCTAAAACGACTCGCAAAGGAATGAAGTCGGACCCAGATGCACGAGACTTCCATCGACAGGCATCGTTACGTAAAGATGTTTTGGACTTTTTTGAGCCGTCAAGTCCTGGAGCGCGAACGCTGGAGGAGCAGTCGGCGCAACTCATTAACGATTGTTGTCTGTTACAGGCGATGCTCGACGCGGGAGAGCAATCACGCGCCTGGTTACTGGTTCAGCCGTTACAGAGATTGGGAGTAAATCCGACGCTTGTCGATGAATACAACACTCTCCAAGCGAATTTGCTCGAGTTGTTCAGAGCCTTTGGTTACCAAGTCGATCACTTCTATCAGGACACGACTGGCAATCCGCCCGCCACATTGTCATGTGTGAGTGGGCCTTGCTTGCAAAGTATTTTGCCTTTCGTCGACGGTATTTATGAATGCAATTTGCCGACTGGCCAGATCGTCCTCTATCAGGTTGTACAGGTTCCTGAATCGTCCTTGCAAGCGGCGCAGTCAAGCCCGTTGGGATCAGTGAATGCTGCCAGACAATTCGCCAAGGCGGTGGATCTATCGACATCCACCAATGCTTGGAGCATCGTTCAAACAATTAATTCGAATTACGTTTGTACCGACCTGCGATCGGGAAAGAGCTTCAAGTTCGCAAAATGTGCTCCGCAGTGGTATCAAGCGATTCTGCAAGGGTTACCTCTTCCCGTTGAGTTCATAGAAACACAGAACGGTTAAACGAAAATCCAACCGCGCTCGAAAATGCCAAATATCAAATATCCAATCGTTTTCTGGCAAGACTACTATGGTAATTTTACCGTGCGCACACTGAGCGGCTTGGAAGGAGTTGCTGTTGCGGCGGATTTGCGCGATGCAAAAAATTACTTGGAGAAATTTTTGAGCTGGCGTCACAAAAAAACGTCGTGCGATTCCCTCCGAGAATTTTTGAATCCAACACTCGGCACGCTGCGGGTCAAACTTCGCGGTCGCTATATGGAAAATGGCGAGTATTTTCCCAATCCTACGGTTTCGCTCGTCCAGATGCAGTACGTGCTGGGGGAGAGCTCCGAAGGCACATTCCGTTGTGTTTTCCCGAAGCTTGGCACAAGTTTTAGCTGTAATCGGGCCGGCATGGTCAAGTCCCTCGGCGAAGAGTATATCAAAGAATTTTTCGCTAACAGACATCCCAATCAAATCGCCAGAGCTGTTTCGATTTCCCCCATTGAGATCGACTATGTCAATGTACGCGTCGACTACAACAAGCATGAGCAAGCAAATTCGGCGTGGACGGAAACGCTGAGTCAAGTTGCCATTAATCTTGGCTCGCGCAACGCATTCAATTCGTTTGAGACGGCTTGGAACCGAACTAACTTGGTGAAGCGACTTGCCATGCTGCTGGACGAACGCTCGAAGAACATTCTCTTAGTCGGAAAAGCAGGCGTCGGTAAGACGACCGTTTTGGCAGAAGCCGTCAAGTCGCTGAAAAAAGCGAAAAAACGGCTTCAAAAGAATGCAACGGATGACGAAGAGGGAGCCTTGGAAGAACCCACGGGAGATTGTTGGCTGACTAACGCCTCCCGCTTGATTTCCGGAATGCAATACTTAGGCCAATGGGAAAAGCGGTGTGAAGATATCGTGACTGAACTGGCCGAGACTCGTGGCATCTTATGTATCGAAAATTTGCTGGATCTGATCATGACAGATCGTGAACCTAGCTCCAGCATCGCTGCGTTTTTCAGAAACTTCTTGCTCAGCAATGAATTGCGAATGGTTGCCGAAGCCAGTCCCCGCGAATTGGAAACCATTCGTCGACTCTTACCCGGCTTCGATAGTTTGTTTGAGCTAGTCGATGTGCGTCAAATGAACGAATCCGACTCGATTGAAGTTCTGGCTTCGATTGCAAAAGTTTTCGAACAAAACCAAAAACTTCAGACTACAAGAGCAGCGGCTTCCCTTGCCGTACAGTTGTACCGACGGTTCTTGCCCTATAGTCCCTTTCCGGGAAAATGTGTTGGATTCTGGCGGCGCCTCAACAAGAGAATGATTCAAGAGGCAAAGGCTAACGATACTGCTCCTCGACTTCAGGTTGACGATGTTGTACTTGCGTTCTCACGTGAAATGGGTTTGCCTGAGTTTCTGATTCGCGATGAGATGCTCCTCACCACTTCAGAAGTCCGCGAGTTCTTCGCTGCTCAAATTATCGGACAGCCTATAGCCTGTGATGCGATGACTCAACTTATCATGCGGATCAAAGCTGCCATGAATGACCCGGGGCGACCGCTGGGCGTCTATCTTTTCTGTGGACCTACGGGCGTCGGGAAAACAGAAATGGCAAAGACCCTATCGCGTTATCTGTTTGGGGCGAAGGCCAACTCTGGTGGCACGCCAAGTTCTGTGGCTAGTGAATTGGAAGCCCTGCGTTCGAGTTTAATTCGGTTGGATATGAGTGAGTATTCTGGCGTCGGCTCGGCGCAACGTCTGCTGACCAAACCCGACGGCACGACCAGCGAACTGGTTGAGCAAATTCGGCTCAATCCCTTTTCGGTAGTGCTGTTGGATGAAATTGAAAAGGCAGCTTTCGAAGTATTCGATGCATTGATGAATGTGTTTGACGAAGGGTACATGCTCGATCCTTTAGGGCGAGAAACGAATTTTTGCAGCAGCGTTTTTGTGCTGACCAGCAATCTCGGTGCGCAGACTGCGGACTCGATTGGCTTTGAGAGTCAATCTACGGATCTTTATGCGCGAGAAGTGCGCAGATTTTTCCGCCCAGAATTTTTTAATCGCTTGGATGGCGTCCTGAATTTCAATCACTTGACAATGCGCGACATCGAGCGAATCACGTTGTTGGACGTACAAAAAGTCGCGCAGCGTGAAGGACTAGAAAAACGCAACATTCGGTTGAGTTGCTCCGACAAAGTTATCACTTGGCTGGCAAATCGCGGCTATGATCGTCGCTTAGGTGCGCGCCCGTTGCAAAGAACAATTGAAGCCCATATTGTTACCCCCATCGCCCACTATTTGGCGGAAAACCCGCAAGCCAAAAATCAAGAGTTAAGATTAGTTTTGGCCAATGATCGTGTTGTCTTGGAGTGAAACATGGATACATTATGGCCTTCTGCCAATTTCGTATGGATTTCGCATTCACTGACAACCGCTATCGTGTTGGAGGCATTTTGCAAATCCAAATTAACTGGGCTCGAATGACAATGGTTTCGTCTTGTCATTAAGCACGTCAGGCAAATGTCTAACTAACTGTCCCAAGTTCGTAAGCTGATGAAAATCGATCCGCTTGCGAAAAACCAACATCACCACTAACAATTATGAATCCACAGAAACTATTGATCTTGTTGTTGCGGTTTAATGCCTTGATTCTTTGTCTTGCGATCCCCACGGCTTTTCTGTCAGTGTCGACGATGGCCAAGACTCATGAGTTCATCGGTTTGGGCGAATTCCCGCATGCGCCAATAACCGAATATTTGGCTCGATCATGCTCATTGCTGTATGGCTTACATGGCTTCGTGCTGTTATTAATCTCATTAAAACCAGAGCGCTATTGGGACTTGATTGGTCCAATCATGTTGGCACACGTGGCTCTCGGAACTGGCTTGTTAGTCGTCGATTTGTCTGCAGGCATGCCTTGGTATTGGACGGCTGCCGAAGGTGGGCCGATCATGGCTTTTGCCTTTCTCATCCTTTTACTTTGGCATCGTTGTCCTCGACCCAAATTGGAGGTTTCATCGACTTGACTTCTACGTCCCATCGTCTGGTCAATTTTTTGGTTCTTTTTGATCATGGGATACGCGGCGGCGGGGGTGAATCATATTCTCGGGACTTAATGCTTGTTGCAGCTCCGCTGCGGACATCAGGCCCTTGGTGAGCACGAGTTGGTAGACGGAATTGCCACTCTGCAGGGCTTCTTTGGCCAGCATCGAACAAACCTCATACCCGAGCAGTGGACTCAAAGCCGTAACCAAGCTGATGCTGTTCTCCACTAATTCACGGCATCGATCTTCATTGGCAGTAATACCAACAATGCAGCGGTGGTTAAGTGTGTTCATGCCGTTTATCAAGAATCCGATCGACTCAAATAGGCACTGCGCCATGATCGGCTCGAAGGCATTGAGCTCTAATTGCCCTGCTTCAACCGCCAGATTTAAAGCCAAGTCATTACCAATCACTTTGAACGCGATTTGATTGACGACTTCTGGGATAACCGGGTTGACTTTACCGGGCATAATCGTCGAACCCGGTTGTACGGCCGGCAAATTTATTTCATTAAACCCTGCGCGTGGTCCAGAAGAAAGCAACCGCAAGTCATTGCAGATTTTTGAAAGTTTAACGGCGAGTCGTTTGACGGCCGACGAGAACATAATGAAGGCACCGGTATCTTGAGTCGCTTCAACTAGATTGGCCGCGCGTACTACTTTGAGACCGCTTATTTTCGCCAAATGACCGATGACCTTGTCGGCATATTCGGGATCCGTGTTGATGCCGGTGCCGATTGCGGTAGCCCCCATGTTGACTTCCAAAAACAGCTGCGTGTTTTGATCGAGCCTAGCAATTTCTTCGGACAGAGTGACGGCATACGCCTCAAAGGCTTGGCCTAAAGTCATGGGCACAGCATCTTGTAACTGGGTCCGCCCGATCTTTAAGATGTGCTGAAACTCGCGGGCTTTCAGTTCGAACGATGTTATGAGCGCCTGTAACTCATTGGCAAGTTGTGCTGATTTGAACACGAGGGCCAAGCGCACGGCTGTGGGATACACGTCATTGGTCGACTGCGATTCGTTGACATGGTTGTTTGGATGACAATAGCGGTATTCTCCTTTCCGATGTCCCAAGAGTTCCAACGCGCGGTTGGCGATCACTTCATTGGCGTTCATATTTGTCGACGTGCCCGCACCTCCTTGGATACGATCGACGACAAATTGGTCGTGCAGTTGACCAGCCATAATTTCTCGGCAGGCTGCGACAATCGCACCAGCAAGCGGCGAGGGGAGCAAACCGAGTTCTTCATTCGCCAGTGCCGCCGCCTGCTTGACCATTGCCAAGGCCCGTATCAGCTCTGGATGAAAGTTGATCGGCACGCCGCTAATCGGAAAGTTTTCTAATGCGCGGAGAGTTTGAATTCCATAATAGGCTTCGATTGGCAACTCTTTTTCGCCAATCATGTCCTTTTCGATACGTGCAGTCATAAAAAAAAGGGGATGGGGGTCATTGTGCGACTGCTGGTCTGGAACAATCTCGAACTCAACCTGTATTCGGGCATCTGTGATTGAGGCATACGATGTGACTTTTGTCATTTCGGCCAAAACCAATTCCAAAGCAGCAATCTGTCCGGTCAGATTATCGATCCGCGGGCGTTATTCCGCAATGATAGAACTCTATTCTCGATTTATTCTGGTTCCTACGTCCCATGCGGCTGCAAGTTAAGAGCCTATCGGCAGTAAACACCATCAATTTTTCTCGAGAATGGTCACCTCAAATTTGATCCCCCGATGAGGCAATTTGTGGGCTCAGGTCATTTCGTGGCCGACTTTTCCGCGTGGGCTATATGCAGTAGCTGCGGGAGCGTTGAAAGAGTTTCCTGGGAAAAGTTGTTTTGCTGAAATGTCAGGCAAAAACGGAAAATCCGGGTCACCGATGCGGGAGGTTTTTTGAGGCATGCAGTCAGATAATTTGCATAGGATAAGTTGAGTTTGACGGGCTTGCCGATTTTTCACGCTTTCCCTTTTGTTTTTGCCGTATCAACTGTGCGTTTTCTTTTAATTTTGCCGCCTTGTAGGTCGATTAACGAATTTAGCCGCATATCGTTATGTTGCGTGATGTGGCACGGCTTCTCATGCATTCCCCCAAAACAATGAAGCCCGCACCGTTATCAATTCAATGGACGGACCCAGTTCTAAAATAAGGGAATCAAAAATGCGTACTCAATTGTTGGCTTGCGCCGCCATCTTCATGACCTGTTGTTTAGCAGGTTGTTGCACTACTTGTTCGACTGGTTGCGGACCAGCCGGCTTCCGCGGGGGTTTGCTGCGCGACTTGGCCTCATGCGAGGGTCGAGGTGACTGTGCAGTTCCAATGTTTCCAATTCCGCGACAACTGAATCTCTGCGCGGAAGGAAGCGGAGGATGTCGGTCGTCTCACGGGCTGTGTGGCGGTTTTGGAGCACCCTGTGGCACCCGAGGTTGCGGATTAGGCGTTCCATGTCGTAAACCGGGATGCGGTTTGCTTGGCGCAAGTTGCGGCTGCGGCACCGGAATTTTCGGCGGTGCTGGCTGCAAGAGCGGCTCTTGCGGAAGCGACTGCGGATGCGGTTGTGACAATAGTGGAGCATTTGGATCTTCGCAGTCTGCTGGGTTGTTCGGCTATCGACATGCAGGTGGAATGTCCTCGGACAATTACGGATCCGACTGTGGTGACTGCTACATTGGCGACCATGGCGACCACTCGGGACATGGAAGCGGCATCGGTCTAGTCGGTGGCTGGAATGGATGCGGACCAAATGGTTGCGGACACGGTGGCCATGCGCACGGTTGGGGAAGAGGTGGATTATTAGGAAGACGTGCACATCCCTACGGTGGTGCCAAACCACACACACCTGACTTCCAAGGCCCACATGGAAATCCAGCTCCTCAATATGCTTACCCTTACTACACAACCCGAGGTCCTCGTGACTTCTTGATGAAGAACCCACCGACTATCGGTTGGTAAGCGATTACGACTCGATGACTGAGTAGAACAGATCGGACACGCCAAGCATGTTTGCTTGGCGTTTTTTGCTGCTAGCAGCTGCTACTCGGCCTAGTTGGCAAATCGAGGTTTCGCTACTGTTCCCCAGCTTCATCTTTGGCACAAGGAGGTGCGAATGTTCAAAAAAGGAAAAAGATCGCTTGTTGCCGCATTTTTGTTGTGGGTCTTCGCCATGCTAGGCGTCGACTTTTTTGATGTCGGTTCCTTGTTACAACAGCAATGGCCTATTCAAATCAATGGAGAGACGACTCCCACCGGCTCGTGGGGCTTTCCCAATAGCTTGCCGACAACAAACCAGCCCCAAACAACGCCGACACAAGTTACGGTTGAGTTTCAACGCACTCAAAATCTGATTGCGATCGGGAGTTTTAATATCCAGGTATTCGGCGACTCAAAAATGAGCAAGCCCGAAGTTGTCGCGATATTAGCGGACATTGTGCGCCAATTTGATGTCTTGGCTATCCAAGAGATTCGCACCACGAATCAAAACCATATCGCTGATTTCGTTGCCTTCATTAATCAAAGGTATGGCACGCGTTACAACTATGTCATCGGTCCGCGGCAAGGAAGAACCAATAGCAAAGAGCAGTATTGTTTTATTTTTGACACGGATCGAATCGAGCTTACTCATCCAGGCTACATTGTTCCCGACCCTCAAGACTCCATGCATCGCGAACCGATGGTTTCGATTTTCCGAACCAGGGTTAACAACGGATATCAACCATTCTCGTTTATCTTGGCCAATGTGCATACCGATCCCGATGAAGTTACTGGTGAGCTAGTTGCGCTAAATTCTTTTTACGATCAATTGCGACAATATCATCCCTACGAGGACGATATTATTTTATTGGGTGACTTCAACGCGCCACCGAACAAGTTTGGTCCCATGGGCAGCCGACCTGAAATTGCCTTCGCTGTTCCGCCACATCGCCCCACGAACACCCGAGGAAGTAGGAATCTGGACAATATCGTATTCGATCGACTTCGCACGACCGAGTTTGTTGGTGGTGGAGTGTTCGATATGATCCACAGCTACAACCTTACGATGGAACAAGCGCTGCAAGTCTCTGATCATGTCCCAGTTTGGGGATTGTTCACAATCAATGAGCGTACGAATGTTGTTCAAAACGTCTCATCTGGCAACTTCGCCGTCGATAGCAGGTAGAATCTGACCAACACGCGACTCAACCGTATTGCGTTGACATTGTATGCGGGCGTGGCTTGCGGCAGTCCCGAAAAAACAGAATGCGGCCCCCCTGCGTCACCAAATTTATGCTATGCCAAGTCTTGAAATCTAGATTGGCCGAAATGAAATTTAATAAAGTTCAACGAAGCTAATGACCAAGGACACGGGACAGAATTGGCGCGAGCGACGTTGACATCAGTTAAAAACCGGAACGCCAATTCCGCTTCGGTGCACCGCCTAGTCCGTCAGGATTCGGCGTTGGTCTCGTACTCGTACTCGGCATCGTGGTACTCGTACTCGATCCGATCCTCCGCAATCGTTTCTGTTCGTTGGATCAGTCTACTCGTCCAGCCGTTCGTGGTCGAAAGTGGGTTCTGCCATCAGCGACCCTGTCGATTACGAGTACCATTGCATTGAGTACGAGTACGATTGTCCTGACGAACGCAGGATTGACAACCTGCGCGACTCTAATGTCAAGCCATGACCGAGCCCTAGCGACTTTCCAGACAAGCAGTTTTAATGGACAAAGAGTCGTTGGCCGGCGCGGTGAGATCGGCTATACAGCTATTCCGCTGCAACTTGCCAACGAGGTGAAAGTTCTCAGCGATTTCTCACGCGACGTTGATCTTCTTTCGACAGTTTACTGATGGCCAGAGTCACTTGGCGTCCCGAGGGCTCTTCCAAAGTCACTGTGCGTTCATCGCTATCCACCAGTTTGGCTTCGATCTGGAATTTGCCAGTACTATCCGTCCACATCGAATATTCGGGACCAGTAGCGAAGTCATTGTCGTCCTTCATTTCGGCCACGGCGGATTTGCCATAGATGGCTTCCTTAAGTTCTGAATCCGTCACGCTATTCAAAATCGTAACCGACTGCGGACCTTGACCCGGTACCACCATCGTTTGCGTGCCAGCAACGAAGACGGGCGCAGGTTTGAGTGGTTGTCCGGATGAAAGTCCAGCTGTCGACTTAACCCACATCAAATAGGGGAGGCCGTCATAAACGACAATCACATCATGGTCACCGAAGGCCTGCAAAACAATCGCATCACGCATGAAGCCTACCGAATGTAGATTCCGTGGGTCAAGCCACGGGCCCCCATGCGACAACAGGGCGTACAGCGAATCGTTATCTGGATCCCGGCCGAGTTGATTTTTTACTCGATCGAGTTGTGCCGTATAGCTCTGTTGCTCTGCAATGCGCCGCCGTTTGGCGACTTCGCTGGGGAAGTAGTAACGCTCAAAGTTTCCTCGTTGCACGACCAGCATTTCGGCACCATTCGTATTTCCCAACTCGCCGTTGCGCATTTTTTCCAACTGTTTTTTGGCGTCGGTCGCGGCCTTTTTCAGATCGCGCGATAGGTCACGATACTCTAAACGGCCTCGCTCAATATAGTCCTCCAAAGCATGCAATGGAATTTCGCTGCGCGTGATCAAGCTTTCGGTTGCTTCGGGCTGAACTTCGGCCATTTCAACCTTGCCAACACCGCTGGACAAATCGATTAGACGGGCGTTCTTAGCGATTTCGACGGCGCTGCGAATGTCAGTGATTGAGATTCCAAAATTCAGATTCTGCGCATCACCGACGGAACCCAACGTCGACATGCCGACGACTTGTCCGTTTGAGTCAATTAGGGGTCCGCCGCTGTTACCACCGGAAATCGCTGCATCGGTTTGAATCCAAGTCCCTTCCATTTTAGGGTTGCCGATCATTTCGCGAACTTCTTTTTCGGGGCGAATTGCACTCACAATTCCACGGGTTGCGGAGAACGATAGCCCGCGAGGCGCGCCTAATGCGATGACCGCTTCACCTTTACGCGGCAACGTGCTTGCCAGCGGAATGGTTGTAAACCCATTGCCATCCAATTGAGCAACACAGATATCACGGTTGGCGTCGATGACGTACGTGCCGCGAATTTCAAATTTGCGGCCATCTTCAAAAACGCCGACGGCTCGCCTTGCTCCAGCCAGTACATGGACGTTCGTTACCAACATGCCGCCTTCTGAAATCACATAACCACTTCCGATGCCGCCTCCGCCGACTCCTTCCACTTCGATGCGAATAACACTTTTTTCAGCTTTTTCGATGATGTCAACCAGTTGATCCTGACCTAGTACAACGGATTCAAACTGGGAGAATACCAACGTGGACAGCATCAAAATACAAACCAAGCCAGAAGTAAAGACCTTGGTTTCGAAGATTCGATTTGCACCTGACATCGACAAAGGCTCCTGAAAAGACGAGATGGAAAAGTTGGGGGTTCGGGCGAGTGCCAGTGGACAACCCAAATTGTACCTCCAAGGTACCCAGATTGCAAATATCTGCATGGTCTTGAGCACAATTTGCGATATTACGGAAATCTGAAATCCATAATCGCCGGGTTTCGTGTTATTGCCGACAACTATCGCACTTGAATCGTCATGGACTCTTGCCACAGCGTAGTGTATAACGCTGCGAAAACCGCCGATCGTTCACCGCAGTTTGCCATCGCCCTATGCTGCCGCAATCCACGGAAACTCGCCTACCCGAGCTTGTGTGTCGTGATCCCGGTGCCAATTGGCGATGGTTGTTTCTAACGAACAGCCTTTTCTTTTGGCTGCTCGCAGTACTTTCTTGGAGGCGCCTAAATCACCATCTGATCGATTTCGGGCGAGAGCTATACGTGGCGTGGCGACTTGCAGATGGCGATTTGCTGTATCGCGACATTGCCTACTTTAACGGTCCGTTTTCACCTCTGTTAAACGCAACGATATTTCGTCTTGCCGGCATCCATTGCCAGGCTTTGTTCTTGATGAACTTAGTGATCGCTTACGTGATTCTCATCGTTGTTTTTTTTGTGGTCAAGCGTTTCGCTGGGTTAGCCGCTGCCTTTGTCGCCGGCTGTGCGTTCACCGGGATTTTTGTCTTCAATCATTTCTTGCCGGCAGGTATTTTTTCATACGTAGCGCCCTATTCCCACGAAATGACACATGGGTTGCTTCTTTGTTTGCTTTCCTTGGTTGCCTTGGGTACACCGCTGCAAACCAATAGGCTCCGTTACGGTCGGATCTTGCTGAGTGGCTTGCTTGGGGGGCTGGCATTCCTCACCAAACCAGAGATGTTTCTGGCATTGTTCGCAGGATGGGCGGGCTGGTGGGTGGCTTGTGTCCAATACCGCTACCAAGTTCACTCAAGAGCGCATGTTTAC
>CALMEE010000080.1 GCA_937862885.1 uncultured Planctomycetaceae bacterium | reverse complement strand
CTTTGCTCGCGGCACTTCTTTCGGCGATACTCATTGCCAGACAAAAACTGCTGCAATACTCCGTCTTCAATTCTCGCTGCGAACTCGAGGCAAGCCAAAGAAACAATAAAAGTAGAATGTCCCCTTTATGACCTGTTGATCATCGACAAGTGCCTAGTTTTGCCTCTAGCTCAATAATTCGATCTTGTAAGGTTCGCACGAGATTCTCCACATGCTCATGAGGATATCGGCGATGGATATGCTGTGGGCAATTGACGTCCCAGGTTGTTATGGTGAAGGTAATTGCTCGCTCGATCTTGCCCGGATAATTTTCGTCCCGAAGTCGTTCTAAGAGCTCCGAGTCGTCTTCGACGACTCGGGCGGTTCCCCAGATCTTGATTCGCTTGGAATTCATGTAATCCATCAGGAAGATAAATGCTTGCGGATTTTCGGAGAGATTACCCAGCGAGATATATTGGCGGTTGCCACGAAAATCGGCAAATCCTAAGGTCGATTCATCCAACACTCGTAGAAAGCCCGGAGCACCGCCACGATATTGAATGTAGGGTTGACCCAAACGATTTGCCGTTCCGAAGTAGAACATGTCCAAACCGTTAATAAATGATGCTAACTCGGTTGTAATCTTGGTCTGCCATCCCCCACCTCGCTCCTTGCGTTCGTAGATTTGGCGAGACCCTTTTCGGGACTGTATCGATTTGACGGCAGGAGTAAAGGCGATGTCGCTGGGAGGATGATTCATAGTCTAGTTCATTCCGAATTCTATTGCATTCAACTTCGTGGCATCGCGAGGGCGTCCCGCTAAGCAGGACGCCCTCGCGTCTGAGAATAGGTGCCTTAGGCTTAACAACCCTGGCTGCTGCACGTCGAGGCAGTACAGGTCTCGATCGGTTCGGCTCTGGGAATGTCGAGTTCTGTATCTGCGACATTGTTCAGGAAGTTTGTGAAGCAGCCCAATACAACACTGGCAACAATTTCCACAATCTCCGAATCACGGAATCCATGCTCGCGTAACGACTCAATTTGTCGGTCGTTTACTTTGCCTCGTTTCTCCAACACGTCGTTGGCGAACGCCAATGCTGCTCTGACGCGAGGTTCTTCCGAGTTCGCCGCTCGAGCGTTCAGGATGTCCTCCACCGACAGCCCTGCTGATGGAGCGACCGCCGACAAGATCGAAGTGCAGTATTCGCAGGCGTTCGACTCACTGGTCGCCAATTTAATCTGGTTGTGCAGTTTGGAGCCGATTTCGGCGTTGCTCATCGCTGAACTAAAGCCGAGAAAGCTCTCCAAAACGGCCGGAGAATTCGCCATCAATTTGGCCGTATTGGGGATCATCCCAAAGGTCTGCTGCACTTTCGCGAGCAGCTCCTTGGCTCGCCCTTCAGCGGTCTCAGCACTGACGGACGATAATCGTTGGGTGGTTTCTGAAAAATGTGACATTTGGGTTTCCTTTCTGAAAATGAATAATGTGTATTAATGATTCGGGCAATGTAACGACGTGCAGATGGACGACATGACTCCCAAAACAACCCCGTACAATATATGCCCCAGCAGTGACGCCATTGCTGCCATCAGACTGCCGCTAAACAATCCAGCCCCCATCATCGGCATGACGACAACCTGAGCGAGCAACCACAAGGCAACTCCCCAAGCCAGCCCCTTAATCGCCGGTCGTCCAGGGATTCGGCGGTACAACAACGCGGCAAAGATCAACGGGAAGATTACGGCTCCGTTGATAAAATGCAATGCCATGCCGGCCCACCAGTTGCCCCCCAACAGCGACCCTAACATTCCAGCCACATCCATCGGTTGGCCCAACATCATTGGGGCGACAAAGTACATCATCATCGTCATGACGACTGTACCCATAAGTCCTCCCATTACGGCAGGAAACAGGGGGATAGTCGCAGGGGATACTCGTTTGATCGAGCTGGACTGGATTGTCGCGGAATTAAGTGGCTTTTGATTCAGATCGGTTTGACTGCTAATGTCGGATGTTGTGGTCATTGATTTATTCCCATGTGCATTGTTTGGATATGGTCAGATTAGTCAAAAAATCATTCGTTTGAAAAATCATTTGGAATGCTTTCGATGCGGCCCGAGCTTGTCAGACACTTTCGATTCTAGGATTTCGCTGCGGCGAATGCGTTTTTCCTCCGGTGCGACAAATCCCAAACGAACTTGAGAACCCTTGATTTTCAAAATGATGATCTCGACGTTGTCGACATGGACCATTTCACCAAGTTTTCTTGAAAGGACGAGCATGTTTATTTCCTCCTTGGTTTTTCAGATGATGATTTTCGACGCACTCCTGATTAGTCGAGACAAGGACGCGAAACTTACACGTTTCTTTTTTTGAAAAATTCCTGTCAGGATTTGCTACTTTTGCAGACAAATAGCAAGGCACTCGCAGGCTCAGGGCGTAGTTCACTAATGGCATGAGTTTCCAGCTCTTCTTGCCAGAGGATCAAATCGGTCTGGTAAAGGGGCAGGAGTCAATTGTGCGAAGCACCCGAAGGGCCGTACCGGCAATTGACTCCTGACCCATTTACCAGACGGTATTTATCTTCAACCGGATCACACAAGGTGTTCATACGTGATAAACTGATTCTAGGTAATCGAACAATTAACTTTACCTCACAGGTGAGACCGATGGGCGTTCAATCGAGACAAAGGCGAGTTTTGCAACGCTGGGCAAGCATTCACGTAATTTTGATGGCCGTATGGACAAGCCTAATCATGACGTTACCTATCCCGCAGCATACGGTAGCCCAGGATCGTTCGGACGACGACAACCAAACCGAATTAACCGCTCGCGAGATCATCGCGCGTTTTCAGAATGAGTGGGTCGAGAACAAGTGGGAAAAAGAGTTTCGAGTTACGCCTGAAAAATACATGCGAGCCACCGATGACAAACAGTGGCAGCAAAGATTCTCGGCTTTCCGGCAATTGGTATCGCTTGGGGAACACGCCGTCCCCGATTTGTTGGAGGCCCTAAATTCCGATCAAGCACCGGTACGAATCTTGGCAGCTCAGACCATCGGCTTCCTGGGGAATCACGAAACCGACGCAGCGACGTTGGAAGCGTTGCTTCATTCGGCGAAAAGTGATGCAAATGCTACCGTTCGGCTGTACGCCATCGATTCCTACGGTATGTTGGGGGGGTCAGCGGAATCGATCAAACCGCTGGCCGATGTCGAGACCAATCGCGATGTGAAAATGCACATCAAATACGCTTTGGAGCGTAACGGCGAAAGATTTTCGGACGAATGGATTGCACGACTTGGCGAAATGGACTCGGCTGATATCGACTCCGCAGTCATCAATCAGCCTGCCCCGGAATTCACTCTGGTGTCGGTAACCGGCGAGACGATTTCGTTACAGGATTTTCGCGACAAGTCGCATGTCATTTTGGTGTTTATTTACGGGGATACCTGACCGGTCTGCCACATGCAACTCGGGCAGTTGCGCTCAAAACTAAAACAATTTAGTGATTTGAACACGGTGCTATTAGCAGTCGATCCGCATGACGGCGTTTCAGCCAGATACCTTTTGAAGGAGGCCGGTGCCACGACGGACGACCTAGATTTTTCGCTGCTGCTCGATCCGGCATTTGTCGCCAGTTCGCAGTACGGTGTTTCGTTTCAGATGCGAATCCACACAGAGTGGAGCAATCGTCCAGCGACCTTTGTGATCGACAAATCCGGCATCTTGCGTTTCGCACAACGAGCGGAAACATTCAATGATCGCCCGAGCCCCGACCAATTGATCGAGTTAATTCGCGGATTGGAATAGTCGTATTGGATCGTCCACTTTGGTAATTATTTTGGAGAAATGAAATGAAAAACGTTTTGCATTTCGTCGTTGCATTTGTGGTTAGTATGACGTTTGGTGCTTGCGGCTTGGCTCAGGACGCTGACGAAAAAACTCGAACTGCTGCTAAAGCTGAAATCCCCAAGGTTGCGTCTGAGACCAAACCGATTGAGGTCGACGCCGAGTTGCCGGAGGTCTCCCTGAAAGATGCGGAAGGCCAGGAAGTCATGCTTTCGACGCTGTGTCAGGACAAGCCAGTTGTTTTAGTATTTTTTCGTGGCGGCTGGTGTCCAATTTGCACGCCGCATACCAGCGAATTAATCGCTGCCTATCCGCAGATCAAGGAATTGGGAGCGGATGTCGTTGCCATTAGTCCGGATAGTCCGAATAGCACAAAAAGCAACATTGATAAGAATTCTATTCCGTTTCAGGTTTTATCGGACGCAGATGTCGAAGCTGCTCAAGCGTTTGGTTTAGCTTTTGTCGTCGACGATGATACGGTCAAGAAGTACAAGGGATACGGAATTGATTTGGAAAAAGCTTCCGAAAAAACGCATCATGCTTTACCGATCCCAGCGGTTTACATCGTCAACCGGGAAGGCAAAGTCGTCTTTGCTCATAGCGACCCCGATTATCGAAAGCGGCTTAAGGTAGATGATATTTTGTCTGAACTGAAGAAGCTGCAATAGTTGGCAAAGAATCACAGCATTACGTGCAACTTCGGCGAAATCATTTATTGCGACTAGTCAAATTAGATTGGACAGTATTCGCTCGATTAGATGAATAGAACTTGGCAATTTGTTCGTCGGAAAATCCGAGTCGATAGGCGAGGATGCACATTTGATTGATGATCGTCGTCTTCAGAATTCCTTTTTTAAGCCATCTGCGTCCTGAAGTGGTCACGGGATGAGTCGCGAAACCGATTCGTCCCAGCTTTCTCGTCCTGGCGACTAACTCATAATCCTCCATGATTTTCAGTGTTCGGAAACCGCCTTGCTGGTAAAAATCAGCTGCTCGAAAGAATATTGCCTGATCTCCATACGGCATCTGCAGGACTCGAGATCGGAATGCAATACAACATTCGAGCAGTCGATAGGTGAATCTCCGTGTATCGATGGTTAAGGGGAATGCTCCGCAGACAACCGAATCGTCCAGCACGCGTCGAATCTCGCAGCGATAGCCTTCAGGAAGAAGCGTGTCAGCATGTAGGAAAAGTAAATGTTCGCCGGTAGCGACCGCCGCGCCGGCATTCATTTGTTTGGCTCGGCCGCGATTGCCCACAAACACCTTGCAACCTGATTGCTCCGCAATGGATCGCGTTTGGTCGGTGCTGCCGGCATCCACAACGATCACTTCCAAGTCATCTACGATCGGGCCAATCGAGCGGAGCGTGGCCGGCAGGTTCTGCTCTTCGTTGATCGTTGGAATGATGACGGAAAGCTTTTCTGATTCCGAATGGAACGGAAGCAGCTGGCCTTCCCCGCTTGCTCGTAGCGGTAACAAATCTTCTGGATAGTCAACATCCGCCAATATTCGCAGTTGATGTACACGCAGGTTTAACTCCCGACTCTTGTGCACCGTTTGCTCCAAGACCTTTGATGTACTCCAGTCGATATCGGTAAACAGAGAGCCACATTCAGCATTGAGCCCAATCAAATAATAGCCACCATCCAGTGCTGGGCCGATGACCATGTCATGTGCTTCAAGTTGCTGGAAAGCGGAACTCAAATCCTGCGAGGTTAAACTGGGACAATCGGTTCCGATCACAATCACGCGGTTGGCTCCAGCTTCAAAAGCCGTTTTCGTTGCCAATTGCAGTCGGTCCCCCAACGATTGTCCGATCTGTTCGTGAAACTCTAAGTCATCACCCAATGCATTCTCGATGTCGGAGGCGGATCCACCTGTGTAGCATACGGTAACCCGAACACCTTGCTCGCTGACAAGTTGTCGTACTTGGCAAAGGGTTCGATCAACCAATTGACGATAGACTAGGGTGGCATTTTCTGCTCCGATTGCAGAGATCAACCTTGTCTTGTTGATACCTACTTTCGGCAGCCTGGCAAAAACAAGTAAGTGATTAGCAAAGTTCATGGTTTAGGCGTACTCGCGCGACAACGCAAAACACGCAAAAAATCGTGGGCTTTTTTTCGAGCATGGAACCTTTACACAAGGATTGCGATGCACTAGATAATGATTACATCAAGCAATTAAACTGCCACCACAACTTGATCCACAACCGGCCGTGCATCCATAACAATGGTTGGCGGTTCGAATGGCACGATCCGCCAGCAACTCGTCGGTCAGGTTAGAAATGTGAAGCCTGCCATCTCCATCATTGACCGCCAAGTCGAGCATTTGATTGAAATCGCAATCGTAGATAAATCCGTTCCAGTCCACCGACAGCATTGAGCGACACATCAATTGGTCGATTGTCTCCGAGTTAAAACTGTTCGCCAACTTCGTCAGGTATGCTTCGTATTTGCCCCGCCGCAATAAATCATCCAAGAAACGACTGATCGGCATGTTGGTAATGGTTAATAAACGATTGAACTGGATTCGAAATCGGGTATCAAGTTCGCCCTTAAAGGCTGCCTCCAGTTGTGTTTGCTCGGGCGGCAAACCTAATCCCGTTGGATTGTAAACCAGATCGAGACGCAGGTTCGACCCGGGCTGTCCGTAACCGAGTTTGTTTAATTTTCGAATCGCTTCGATCGACTTGACGAACACGCCACTGCCACGCTGGGAATCGCAGTTTTCTTCCAAGTAACATGGCAGCGACGCGATGATATGCACCTGATGCTCCGCCAGGAATGCTGGTAAATCCGTGAAACCTCTGGCAAGAAGAATCGTAAGGTTGCAGCGATCGATCACTTGTTTGTCAAGCGATCGTGCTTCCTGAACCAGCAGCCGAAAATTCGGATTCATCTCAGGGGCGCCGCCAGTAATATCCAACGTTACCACCCCAGACCGAGCAAGAAAGTCAACGACCTGCTTGGCCGTTTCATGGTTCATGCTCTCGCGACGATCTGGCCCCGCATCGACATGGCAATGGGTACAAGTTTGATTGCAGACCTTGCCAACATTGATTTGCAATGTGGTCAGTTGCTGACGGAGCAGCGGCGAGGCACCTTGTTCTTCAAGTTTTTTGCTGAACGGAGAGACATTCAAAACCGAGTGATCCTGTAGTATCCTCAGCTGTTCGGCAGGCGACGCCAGCGGGTTACCCGCTCTAATTAGTGTTTGCAGCTTCATAGTTGGTTTTGTACATTCTCACACAAAGTCGCGAAGACGCAAACGATATATGGCAAATCCGATTTCATTCTTTGCGAGATTTGCGCCTTTGCGTGATTTTCGGTTTTATTCATCAGCAACAATCCGTGTCAGGGCCACAGCAGGAACCCGCTGAATCAGATGTCGCGGCGTAATCACGTCCCTTGGTTTCGCGCGGGTCGCGGATGATGGTTATTTTGCAATTGAACTCTTTTGCTTGCTCAACAGGAATCGAGACACGGGGTTCAACCGTCTCAAACAAGCCCTCGTAGGGAGCTTGTTGCAGCAGCTGAAACGTTTTATCACAAACAGCGATCCTTTCACCGCGACGATAGGCATGGCCGTCGTCGTCTTCGACTTTCTTGAATGGGCCGCGGTAGATCACTGCCTGGTTTCGCTCTATGCACGGCCCTTGCTTTCCTTTGTAGGCCACAATTGTGACCGATCGAAACTCGATTCCATTGACTGTTTTCCAGGGATCCTTGGCCCGTTTGGCGATTTCAATGCCGTAGAAGCCTGCTTCCTCAAACGCTTTGACGAATTCGTCTTCGCGAAATGCACCCGACAGACATCCAGACCACAACTCCGGATCGCGCTTCATCTCTTCCGGGACAATTTCATCGGACACAATATCGCTGATTGCCGCTCGACCACCCCGTTTCAGCACCCGAAAAATTTCCGCGAACAACGTCTGACGATCTTCCTGGCGAACCAAATTTAGGACACAGTTTGAAACGACGCAGTCCACTGAGTCGGAATCAACCAGGGGCTGCTCCTGTCGCATTTGATCTTGAAGAAATCGCAGCTTCAAATAGCCCTCGACGTTGTCGACGGGCTGAGTCGATAATTCTCGCTCAAGCCGAGCTCAATCCAGCCGCAGATCTTGAATCATGCCGTATCGAAATTCGACATTCGCGTAGCCCAAACGCTCGGCCACCGTAGGAGCATGCCTGTTTGCCAAAGCCAACATCTCTCGATTGTAGTCGACTCCGATCACGCGCCCTTTCGGGCCGACAACTTGAGCCGCGATGAAGCAGAGCTTGCCTCCACCTGATCCCAGATCGAGCACTGTATCGCCTGGTCTGACGTAGGGTGTCGGATCTCCACATCCATAATCCCGCTGGATCACCTCGTCGGGAATGACGTCCAGAAAGTCGGCAGCATATTCCACCGGACAACACAATGCGACCTCTCGTTGTTTTGCGGCCGCTGCGTACCGACCGTAGACGTTTGATTCTGCAACCGCAGCAATTGATTGATGCATCCTCTTCACCAGTAAAATCTCCTAATAAGACGCGAGTTTTCGCTAATCGCTACCATGCAGAGTCGTAGATAGCGGAATTCGATACATTTGGAATCGGGTTACTTCTTCTGATCATTCAAACCCCAATCATATTCCAAATACGACACGGAACCTTTGCCCATTGATGCCATCTCCATGGCTGCGGCGTCGGGAAGGTAAGTACTGATCGCTTTTAACTGCGCTGATTGAGAGCTACCAAAGTCTTCGGCAAACCATTTCAATATCGGCGAGATGTGGAATCGTTGACGTTTTGCGTCGAACTGGAACTTGGTCTGATCAGCAAAAAACGATTTGGCGTTTTTCGTCAATTGATGATCAAGACGATCGGGTACATAAGCTTCGTTTAATAATCGCGGGCAGCCAATCGAGGCACAGACAATCGCAAAGTGGATTCGGGGTTCACCCATCTTTCTGAGCACTTGATGCTCAATGTCATCCAGCGAGTATTGCTTATTGGCGACGGTCAGTTTCAGGTTTTTCCAAATGTTGTAACCGACGAATCTGGCCGTGTGATTTCGAATGCTGGACGTTGGATATTCCCGGAGAATACCTTTAATCGTGACCGCATTGTAGGCATTGATCCAGAAGGCCAGCATGTCCTCCTGGGTACCGCGTGGATTGACCTTTGACAATCGAAGCAAATACTGATCCAACATTCGTGTGTCCTCCGCATTTGCTTTCCATGCCGTATAATTCACCATCCCGTCGGAATCGACATACTTGTTCAACAATTCATTCCACGATGAATGATCTACTTTGGAAATTTGAATCTGATCGACAGCATTTGTACGTGAACCAAGGGTGATGTCCTGTGCATAAGCGTACCCCATGAGCGGAATCCAGCTCACCAAGGTAAGTGAAACAACCTGCATTGATCTAAATAACACAAAATCCTCCTTAATTTCGAATTCGTTAACAAATCGCGTAGCGGTAGTCGTTAAGAGTTTCGCAACTAGCTCGCGGCTCCGTAAGCTTAGAAGGCGTTCGTTACGCCGCATCCAAAGTTCAAAACGAAGTTAGCATTGGTAACTATCATTCATTGAAATCAAACGCTAGCGATTGCTTTTTACCCTGCTCCCGAAACCGGAAAAAAGCAAGTGTGCCATCCGAGTAATTGTTTGTCGAAGATAATAGTATTAACTTACACGTGTGCCGAAAAAATCATCAGTCGACCTGTAATCGTATCGCTAATCTGCCGACAAGCAATTGACAGCGTAATTTTGCAACAGAAAGCCTTCCGACAACTTGGAACAGTCTGCCAAATTAAGATTGAATTTCGCACAGCCGGGGGCTTGAACCAAGCCAAAAGATCAAGCGTATCAAATGCCATCAGATACTGAAAGCCAAGCTCAACCACCATTGAATCGCCGCAAACTTGTTACTCTCGCGTTGGTGGTGGTTGCGGCGGGTTGCGGGTTTTGGCTGTTTGGTGATCGACTGTCGCTTGAGTCACTGGCTAGATACGAATCCGTTCTGGTTGCGTATCGCATCGACTACCCAATGTTGACCTTGATTGCCGCCATTTCGATCTACGTTGTCGTCGCTGGGTTGTCCCTTCCTGCAGCTGCAGCTCTCACGCTGGCCAGTGGTTGGTACTTCGGCTTTTGGCTAGGTTTGGTCGTAGTGAGTTTTGGTTCCACGGGTGGGGCGACACTATCGTTTTTGTTGACGCGATATTTTTTGCGAGACTGGGCTCGGCAAAAATTTGCGCATCGATTTACTGCCATCGATAATGCGTTCGAACGCGAGGGGGCATTCTACTTGTTTACTCTTCGGTTAATTCCAGCCGTGCCATTTTTTGTGATCAACGCAGTCATGGGATTAACCAAAATTCGAGCAATCACATTTTGGTGGGTTAGTCAACTTGGCATGTTGCCGGGAACGGCAGCTTATGTTTACGCCGGTTCGACCATTCCCAGTCTTAGGCAACTGGCGGAAAAAGGTGTCGGAACAGTGATCAGTTGGCAGTTGTTACTCGCGTTTGCGATTCTGGGGCTGCTACCGCTGGTGATCAAACGGATAATGGCTTCATGGAGTCCGTCCACAACCTTAAAATCGAACGAGTTCACGCAAAGTCGCTGAGGCGCAAAGAAGACATGCGTTTCCATTATTCGAGCCTTAGACTTGGCGAGCTTCGCGCCTTTGCGTGAAATAATCCCAATACTCACATTCAAGGAAATGGCTATGCATGAAAACGAAATTGCAAAAATCATTGTTGACGTTGGGTTTGACATTCATCAGCAAATTGGACCGGGGTTACTCGAATCCGTGTATGAGGCCATTATGATGCACGAATTGCGGAAACGCGGATTGCGTGTCGTGAATCAAGTCCCGGTTCCTGTCGTATGGGATGGAAAGAAGATGGATGTCGGCTTTCGTGCAGATTTAATCGTAGAGCAAAGGTAATTGTTGAGCTGAAGTCGATTGAGAATATACATCCAGTCCACAAGAAGATTCTTTTGACCTATTTGCGAATCGCGGACCGAAGGCTCGGACTTTTGTTCAATTTCGGAACCGAACTGTTCAAAGATGGCGCATCGCGAGTCGTCAATAAACTAACAGATCAAGAGCAAAGGGATTCACGCAAAGGCGCTGAGGCGCAAAGAAGAGATCGCTGCCGTTCACGCGGTACTTCACGAGCTTTGCGTGATTGAGTGAGACATTTAATATCCTCCAAAAACGACTTAAGTCTATGACCTATCTCGAACTACTACATCCAACTGATGAGTACAACCAAGCGTTGCAGTCGAACGTTCGCCCGATCGATTGGATAAATCCCGTTCCAACTGGGCGCTACAACCTCGTGGTGATTGGAGCCGGCACTGCTGGACTGGTCACGGCCGCGGGTGCGGCAGGGTTGGGAGCGAATGTTGCCCTCGTCGAACGTGGCTTGATGGGAGGCGATTGCTTGAACGTCGGTTGCGTGCCATCCAAGGCGATCATTGCAGCCGCACGGCAAGCGGCCGCGATTCGCGATGCCGATCAATATGGTATTCAGGCGAGCAAGCCCCAGGTTGACTTTGCCGAAATCATGCAGCGCATGCGACGTTTACGAGCAGCGATCAGCCCTCATGATTCCGCCAAACGGTTTAGCGAACTCGGGATCGATGTTTTCTTTGGGCTGGGAGCTTTCACCTGCAGCAACACGGTTGCCGTAGGAGATCAAACACTGCATTTCAAGAAGGCTGTAATCGCCACCGGCGCGCGGGCTGCTGAATTGCCGATTCCTGGGCTCAAGGAGGCAGGTTATCTCAATAACGAGTCCTTATTTTCTTTGACGAAACTGCCCGAACGGTTAATCGTCATCGGAGGTGGCCCGATTGGCTGTGAAATGGCCCAAAGCTTTGCACGTTTTGGATCCAAAGTCACTCTGATCGAATTGGCATCGCGTGTCTTGGCGCGAGAAGAACCCGACGCCGCGTTGATCGTGCAGCAAGCCATGCAAAACGATGGTGTCGAATTGGTGCTGGGAGCTAAAATCTTGCGAGTCGAGCGTCAGGGTGAAGATCGAGTGGTCGTCGTCTCGCGAGATAACGATGAACGGCGGATCAGCGGCGACGAAATTCTAGTCAGTGTCGGGCGAACTCCAAACCTGGATGGTCTGGGCCTTGAAACGGTAGGCGTCGCCTATCATCCGCAGCAGGGGGTCGAAGTTGACGATCGGTTAAGAACCACTAACCGCAATATCTTCGCCGCCGGTGACGTATGCTCGAAATACAAATTTACACATGCGGCCGACTTCCTTGCCCGGATCGTTATTCAGAATGCGTTGTTTATGGGGCGGTCCAGGGCCAGCAAGTTGATCATTCCTTGGTGCACCTACACATCACCGGAAATCGCCCATGTGGGAGTTTATCCCAGCGAAGCTGCCGAGAAAGCGATTCAAATGAACACGTTTGATCAACCGCTGTCAAATGTCGACCGCGCCGTGCTCGATGGAGAAACCGAGGGCTTTGTTCGAGTGCATTGCCGCAAGGGTTCGGACCGGATTGTTGGAGCAACCATTGTGGCGGCACGTGCTGGGGATATGATCGGGGAAATCGTCATGGCGATGAAGCATCGCATTGGCCTCGGCAAAATCGCCTCTGTGATTCATCCGTATCCAACGCAAGCGGAAGCGATCCGTAAGCTTGGCGACCAGTTCACTCGAACGCGACTCACTCCAAGTGTGAAGTCACTGTTTAATACTTGGCTGCGATGGAACCGATAAATCGTTCAACCGCGTGGGCGACGCCCCGCGTAGTCAATTCGATTTTCCATTACAAAAGCGCGGCCCGCTGAGCTCGCGGTTAAACGAGGCATCGCATGATCATGATATCCAGGCTCAGCCAGATTATTCTGTTTCCGACGATATGGGCGGCCCTTGTAATAGCGTCATTGCAGACCAAGTTGTTGTTCACCGAATCGACTCATTCGGTTTGCGGGCCTTGGGGATGCGGGCCTCCGACAGGAGCTTTGGTCACTGCACATGCGGATTGGTTGGCTATGATCGGCCCCCCTTGGTTTATTTTCCTTGGCGACTTCGTTGGTCAATGCGGGCAATCCGCTGGCTTTCGCTGAGTCTGTTCTTGGGTAGTCTGATTGGAACTGCCGGCATTATCGTTTGGCAGTGGTTAGTCTGGTTGCCGCAGTCCGGTGCCTGGTCCAAAGATTATTTCTGGCAGCGTTGCGGCTTTGTAGTAGCCACGTCGGTCGATTGGCCACTAATTCCAATGACGGTAGTTTCAATCGTTCTTTGGATGAACACCGGTATTCGGTTTTGGTACGGTCGATTTCGTTGAGTTTGAGCGTGCATATAAGAAACTAGCCCTTAGCCCGCTGGCTAGACATATCAAAATCTTAAGCATTGCCAGAATTCTTGCCGGGCCCATACTCTTGGCCCAAACACAAAGCGAGCGATGAACGCCACCGGCAGTGCAACAGCAATCAGCATGGTAACGCCACTCAACATCCCGACGATCAGGCCGCTGCCAACTCGTACAATTAAAGATGCGTTGTCTCGGTCATTGTCCGAACTCATGTTGCAAGTCGAATCGTAGGTGTCGGGCTGAGTTTGGTCGATGGGGTTCCACAACGTTGTTAATTATAAATCTGGAGCATTGCCAAACAAATGCATTCCATAAAGTTCAAACTGAATCGTCCATTCGCTGCTTGATGGCGGCTTCGAGTCGTGCTCGGGCGGCTTCGGACATCGCTGGGGTGTTAGCATCGACCAGCTTTTGGGGATCGATGATCGCGCGCAATCGTCGGCGCAGGGCGATGATGTTTGATCGGAAGCGACGGCACAGGCTGCACATCATCATATGCAACCACAATCCCATCCGCTCACGAAACGTTAGCTTGCGATCTAACGAATCGGAAATCAGCTTGGTCGTCTCTTTGCAATTTAACATGTTACTTCTCCCCCATCGCCCAACGCGAACGTATGCACTCGGCGAGGCGAAGCCGGGCTCGATGCATCAGCACCCAAAAATTTGTCGAGCTAATTCCCAGTTCCTTACAAAGCTCAACCGGATTTTGCTCCCTGATTTCACGACCGACAAACACTGCCGCTTGGGTCGCCGGAAGTCCCGCCAAACATCGCTCCAAAATACCCATGAACTCCGCTTGTTCTAAAGAATCCAGCGAAAGTGGGTGATTCTTTTTTATCGCCTCTCTCCAATATCCATTTTCGTCAAAAAGCGATTCCAGAATCGAATCGTCCTCGAAATTGCTTTTGGCAGACTTCGCATCTTGACGCTGGCGATCGACGACTTTCTTTTTCAAGATTCCCATCAGCCACGGCCCAACATCGCCCTGCGGCGGTGAGTTGCCAATGCTCTTTAGACCTCCCAACAATGCTTCCTGAACGACGTCTTCAGCCGCGTCCGCATTCTTCAAACGCGAAAAGGCATAGGCATAGAGTACTTCCCCATGTTCGGATACCCAGCGACTCGGATCATACTTGTTCGGTGGTGATTCCAAGATTTCCTCGTTCGTCTTTTTAGTAGCCGATCCCGACAGGGCGCGTGGCCTTTCCAGCTCGCGACATCGGATTCGAAATTCTTGACACGGTTCATTATAGATTTTTTCAACCGACGATCCATCAAGTATATCCATTCGAATTGCAATCCGCTAGCGAATGAGGGGCAAACAAACGCCATCATGAAATACCGCATGGAAAAAAATTCTCTGTCCACTGTAAGGACAGCCGAGATCGCTCGACTAATTTACAGAACGAGAGAGGGACTGACGAATGCAATCATGCGGGCATGTAGCCTGCAGAATGACGAATCGTCAGATGAGGGAGATAGAGGCAAACGCCCTCAGATCGAGCCACACTCCGCGCAAACCGGAAGTTAGGTACTGGTTTATCAATCGATCTCGTTGAGTTTGTTTAGATCGAAGGATTCGAAGAAAGGAGACTTGGATGTCGAGGTTTCGTTGGTTGTTGGTCTTGTCACTTGCGTCGTTGATTTTCACGGGATGCCATTCAGGAAATGGAAACCATGGAACCGGGATGTTCTCGGGCGGCTGCAAATCATGCCAACAGTATCAAGGTTCTGCGATCCCCGCTCCGTTGGGGCGTTAAGAAATCGGATTGTAAATTTCATCGTTGAATAATCGAAAGGGAGAAACTATGAAATCGCTGTTACTCGTCGCCATCGCTGCGTTAGGCCTGCCGTGGTGGGCACTGCCTGCAAGCGCAACGGCTCAAACCGTTGCTTTGGAAGGTAATTGTGCCGTGTGTTTGGTCGAAGGGGGCAAGCTCATGCCGGGCTCGAAAGACCACTCCGTGATGTTCGATCGTCAGGTCTACTATTTTCCATCGGAAGCGGAAAAGAAAATGTTTCTCAGCAATCCTCTGAAATACGCTCCCGTGTTGGGCGGAGATTGTGTGGTCTGCCGCGCCAATATGGGTGCTCGTGTACCGGGAGATGCCAAATATCCAGCGGTTCACAACAACCGACTGTACTTGTTTCCGTCGGAGCAAGAATTGAGAGTATTCAAGTCTGATCCCCGCAAGTATGAAAATGTCGATCTGGCCTTGGATGGTCATTGTTCTGTTTGTGTTGTGAATGCCGGCAAATGGGTGCCAGGCAAACCACAACATGTCAGCGTTTACGATGGCAAGCGGTACTATTTTCCGAGTGCTGATGAACGACAAACGTTTGAAAGTGATCCCGCTGCCTTTGCTCCCGCACTCGAAGGAGATTGTGTAGTTTGCCTAAAAAACGGCCAGAAGCGAGTCGCCGGCTCCGTGAAGTTTTCAGCCTTGCACGACGGGCGAATTTACTTGTTCCCTGAAGACGCGGCCCGCCAAACGTTTTTGGCAAATCCCGCAACGTTCGTGAATGTGGATTTGGCAAACGATGGTCATTGTGTAGTTTGCGAACAAGCTGGAAAAAAGAACATAAAGGGAACCAGCAAAGTGGCATCCGTCTATAAAGGTCAACGCTATCTATTCCCCTCGGCGAATGAGCGAAAAATGTTCGATGCTGATCCCAGCAAATACGTGGGACAGACTAACACGAGCATCGATCAATCCCAGCAAGTCCATGTAGTCGGCAAGTCCGCATGTTCAGGTTGCAGCTACGGCGTGCGGCCGCTGGGGGACTCCAATAGCCTGGGGATGGCGGTGGTTGCCAATGATAAAGTCTATATCGTGGAGGACGCAGAAAGACGTTTTGCCGATCTCTACGCATCGCGCTACGACGGTTTGAAGATCGAGTTGGCGGGAACAATCAAGAAACAGGAAGGACAGTTTATTTGGGTCGAACCCAGTAAGTTGGAGCGAGCGTTACGCTAATGCTACTTCGGGAATGGAATGTCGACCCAGCCCGGCGCGATTGCGCCGGGCTTTCACGTAAGACTCGAACGCAATTAATGCCGCATGAACAACTCATCGCTCAACAACCACTCTGGCCTGACATCTCCCGAAACTTGGGTCCATGAACACGGTGACGCCTTGTATCGATTCGCCATCCAGCGAGTTGGTCAACGCGAGGTCGCCGAGGACTTGGTGCAAGAGACGTTTTTAGCCGCCCTTCGCGCTAACACCTATTCCCTTCACTCTTCCGAGCGAACCTGGTTTATCGGCGTCTTAAAACACAAAATCATTGATTACTTGAGAAAGCATTCTCGCGACCAAAAGAGCCGTCAAGTGTTGGAAGATGAAGCTGCCGATCCGTTCGATGAAACAGGCCGCTGGCGCAATGCTCCTAATCGCTGGTTCGCTGGGTCGAGTCGAACAATCGAGCGAGAAGAATTTTGGGAAGTTCTACGGAGATGCCTGGACGACCTGCCGTCTCGGTTGAGAGCGGTGTTTACTCTGCGAGAATTAGATGAATTGCCAATGAGCGAGTTGCGCCGCGACTTGGATATCTCGGCAGGAAACCTCAGCGTTCTGCTGTACCGTGCCCGCATGGGATTACGTCGCTGTTTGGAAGTTCATTGGTTCGGCCACGCCGAACAAGAGGAATAGTCATGCTATCATGCAAAGAAGTCAGTCGCTTATTATCCGAATCTCAAGATCACAAATTGACTAGTTGGCAAGCTGTCCAAATCTGGATGCATTTGCTTATGTGTGGACTCTGCCGCCAATTCCGTCGCCAGATTCGATTTATCAACCAAGCGATCAGCCGTTATCGGATTTTGGAGAAACAGCTGGACATTGAATCAGCCTGTCTCTCTGAGGATGCCCGCCACAGATTTGAGCAATCCATCCGGAGTCATTCAACAAATTCGCCAACATCGGGCAAATGACAACTTTAGCGCCGAGCTGGTTTGTTCGAGCCTGTTCGCGGGGACGACGACCGGCTTACAGAATCCGACTTCGAACAGTCGCAATTGATTCGGATTATCTTTGTACAGTTGGCGATGCAGACACCAGTGTCCGATCTCGTGCGCCAACGTGAAGTGGTATCGCCCGAGCATGGGCGGGTTGATGTCCGGATCAAGACTTTGGTCGATCCCGATAATCCCCTCGTCAAACCAAATAGCTCCATGGACGTCCGCGAACGGAAACAGCGATTTCATGTCCTTGAACTCCAGTGTCAGCTGCAACTGGATTTCCGTGATTTTCTCGATAGGGATGGGCGCGGTTGGCTTGTGCCCAAACTTGATTTCGTATTCTTCGAGCAGGACTCGAGTTTCCCGCTCGATTTGTTTTTCGTGAAGGTAGGGGACTTCGCGGTCAACGACCGAAAACCGGTTGCTCATTGATTGGCCTCCTTCATCTTCTTGGCTTGATCAGCAAGTTCCCGCAGTTGATCCACCGTCAAACCGCTGGCCTCCCGAAGTAAGGCAGGGATCACGATCGGTTGGTTCTGGATGATTCCCTCCAGGTCGTTGGGGACGCGTCCGGCATGAGCGATCCACTCGTCGGAATTCTCCCCCAGAATCTCAGCCATTTTGGCGGCTCGTTCGGCGGTTGGCGGGTCGATGTTTTCCTGCTCTAATTGGGAGATGTAGGTGGAACTGACGCCGACCAGACCAGCAAATTCGCGCAGGCCAAAACCGCGGGCGAGTCGCCTCTCGCGGAGCATTTTGCCGAAGGATTTTGCTGGGGAACTCATGTTTTTTTTGACGGGGAACCGTATTTTTTCGCACTGCTTGCTTAATGCTTACTAAGCATGACGCCACATAACCCGGCGGTCAAGAGGGTGGCAAGGAATCCCAAAAAATTTCTAAACTGGGGCGTTTTTGGATGCCCAGCGCCAATTCAAATAGGAAGAACGGTCATTTTCCGGACCCTACCCAGAGCGATTCGACCAATTCGAGCGTTTCGACTAATTCGTCTATTGCCTTTGTTTCGATAATAACCTACTGTTTACAAGAGGAGATTGATGGTCACGGAATTGACCCAATGACCACAAAGGAGATTGAAAATGGCAGTTCTCGACGAGACATTTGTGCCATCTGAGATAGACACTGAGAAGGCGAAAGCGTTTAGCCGTACACTGGCTCGCCAGATTGCTCCGGAGTCGCGCGTAACGATCCAACGCGAAGGTGACGGCGAGGAAATCGAGATTCCAAGAACCGTGTTCAACGTGCTCATGAAGGTTCTCTCGGTAATGTCGGAAGGCAAACCGTTCACGTTGATTCCGATGGATGAAGAGCTAACGACTCAGCAAGCCGCAGACATCTTGAACGTTTCGAGGCCGTACCTGAATAAAGTCTTGGACTTGGGTGAAATTCCCCATCGTAAAGTTGGACGAAATCGGCGAATCAGATTCTGTGATTTGCTTGAGTACAAGAAACAACAGGAACGAAGGAGCAAAGACGCGCTCCAAGAATTGGCGGACCAAGCACAAGACCTGAATATGGGGTATTGAGCCTTGTCTAGTTTTACGGCTGTGCTTGATGCGTGCGTCCTCTATCCAGCGCCACTTCGCGACCTGCTGTTGAGCTTGGCAGCAGCAGGTCTCTATCGGGCGAAATGGTCACAGCAAATTCATGACGAATGGACTCGCAATCTACTTGAGAAACGGCCTGATCTTTCTATGGAACAATTGCAGGCTACGTGTTTAAAAATGAACGTTGCAGTGGTCGATAGCCTCGTGATTGGTTACGAGGATTTGGTCGAGTCGCTGCATCTGCCTGATCCAGACGACCGCCATGTCCTCGCGGTAGCAATTCGCTCCGATGCGGATGCGATAATCACCTTCAATCAACGTGATTTTGATGAGACGGAATTAGCAAAGTATGACATCTATACAGAGCACCCCGATGAGTTCGTATCGAACATGATCACGCTTTACACCCCACGTGTGATTTTGGCTGTACGCGAAATGCGGGGAAGGCTGCGAAACCCACCCAAAACAGTCGACGATTTCCTAAAGACCCTGCATCAACAAGGTTTGCCACAGACAGTGAACCGATTGTCTGAATTCGCACCATCGCTTTGATGCTAAAGGTTCTCGCTGTTGACAATTGGAACTTTCCGACCGCCCAGTTGGCTTTGATAAAATTCTCGACGCTGCACGCTCCAATCCGATTGCGCACAAACTGCTCGAAGGTTCTTTTCGTGAATCGCTTGTTTGGCCGTTTTTGAATGTGGAATGAACAAGAGATCTTCCTGAATTTCCGAGGAAAGAAGATTCAGGTTGAGTATCTGTGACATCCTTGGCTGGGTTACATGGCAAAGCCTCGCCAGCTCGGTGACGCCGGACACTTCGCCTCGATCCAGCATACCCTGGTATTTGATGGCCAATGCCATCAGGCGGGAAATGCGGGGAACCTTGGCTAAGGGCTTAGAAGCAGCTTCGCGTTTTGGCTTCAGCTTCTTCCGCCCTTTGTTGGCGTTGGCTATGGATAGTTTCTTGTGGACCGTAATCATGCGGCGTCATCCTTTTTCTCAGTTGGCAGCGCTCGAATCGCGCCAGGGTAAAACGAAACGGAAATCGAAGTGTCTTTAGCATTGAATTCGACACGCGAAATCAATAGACGAATCAACCGGCAACGCTCCCGACTGGTGAGCGATTCCCAAATCGGGTCGAAGTTCAGCAGCGTTTCGGCAATGTCTCCGTGTTTGGTCACTTCGCCCTCCAGTTCATCGAGAGACGAAACGATTCTGATTAGTTCAGCCTCCGACTTCGTTTTTCTGGGGCGAGTACTTCATTTGCTGCTCCGGAGCTTAAAGAACTGGAGTCCATTGACGTGGGAGCCTGTGATTGCATTCGCCACTTCGGTCAGGGTCTTGAAGACTTGGCCGTCGTATTCGAATGTGTCTTCCATTACGAGCACCCGGATCGGCTTTCCTTTGTAGTCGCGATGCAGGAGCGAACCGTTGGGTGGCAGCCGCCTGTCTCGGACTGGGGAAGAAGCCGCGGCCGCGATGATGGCCTGCGAACTTTTCGAGTGCTTCGGGGGGGTGACTCGAACCTCGGAATCCAGGGCTAACTCTGCGGCTCGCTTCAATGCTCGTTCAGAAAGTCCACCTTCCGCGTTGGCCTGCAGCCGCCAGGCGATTCGCCGGATCAGATACCGCTTGTTTCTGCTGCGGCATTTCTCGCCGATCAGCGTTTCGAATTTCTCGGCCAGTTTTGTAACCGTCATGTTTTCGAGCCGCGCAATTTCGGCTGCGATCACTGAATCCATAATCTCCTCCCAATGTGCTTGTTTGACGTGTTGAAAAAACCCGCTGGCGATCAATCTTCGTCGCCGTGGTCACTTTCGACGAAACCATCGGGTTGAGACACAGAGAGCCTTGGATCGGAGGAAACATCAAGGCATATTCCGCCAGAGTTCAGAGAGTTTTTCCGTTTTTGTTCGAGCACGCGTCGGACGCCGATTCCCAGCAGCGTGGCGATGCGCTCGCGACGCTCATCTAGCGAGAGTTCGGAGACAGGACGGTTTGACATAGATCGCTCCCCTGGCCGATGATTTCGCGAGCTAAAAACAGTTCAGCTCGCCCATGGGTTATCTATGCCGTTACGCTTCGAAAACAACTCTTTGGTCAGCAAGTTTGCGATCATTCGCCAGGGTTGAGAACTGGCAACCAGCGGAGCCGTCGCGATAACAGATTGCAGGCCACGCATTTCCGTACTTGTTTACCTAACGCGTGAATGAGAGAATGAATTCCGAACGAGATGCAATCCGAAGCGAATTATAGAAACTTACGCCTATGACCGAATTTGATCCCCATGCGACTGAGGACGGCGATACGGTTCTCCCGCCGCGCGATGACAGCATGCTGGAGAAACTCCCCCAGCGAGTCGGTCGCTATCGCATCGAAAAAATCTTGGGGCCGGGAGGCTTTGGACTCGTCTATCTGGCCCAGGATGAAACGCTTGACCGCCCGGTGGCGGTCAAAGTGCTTCATGCTCGACTTGTTTCAAGAACCGAATATGCGGAATTGTATTTGGCCGAAGCCCGTACCGTCGCCAGCCTTGAGCATCCCAACATGGTTCCTGTGCACGGTATCGGAAGTGCTTCGATCCTGAGATAACCCTCCACGCTGCTTTAGTTGGAATTCAAATAATGCCCACAGACAGACGTGATCACGATCGAACTCTTGATAAAACCCGCTCCGCTTGTTCCCCCGCGTCAGCGAGCGAGATTGACTCCATTTGCCAACAATTCATCCAGGTTTGGCGAAGTGGACAGAAACCTCGCATCGAGGACTACCTGAAAAGTGCCTCAGCGGCTGAGCGAAACCTGCTCCTGCGAAAACTCCTCTCCATCGAGCTGTCGCTTCGTCGCCAGGCAGGAGAGAGTCTCACCATCGAACGATACCTGTCTCGCTTTCCCGAAGATCGCGAAACGGTGGTTCAGGCCTTCTCCCAAACCGATCATTCGGTGGATGTCGATTCCACATTCGGTCTGGCTCGCTCATTTGATTTGGAAACCCAATCTGTCAGCGCTGCCCAGGCTTCCGTAAAACACCAACCGTCATCTTTCGCTCGCTACCGCAAAGTCCGCAAGCTGGGCGAAGGCGCTTATGGCGCAGTCTGGTTGGCCGAAGACCTCGAACTGAAACGCCAAGTCGCCCTCAAAGAACCCCGCCCCGAACGCCTAAAAGACGTCGCCGACATCGAGATCTACCTGGCCGAAGCCCGCGTCCTGGCCAGTCTTGATCACCCGCACATCGTCCCCGTCTATGACGTCGGCCGTACCAATGAAGGCTCCTGCTATGTGGTGTCCAAACTGATCGACGGCACCGATCTGGCGGAGTACGTCAAACAGAAATCGATGACCTTCGACCAATCCGCCAGTCTGGTCGCGCAGATTGCTGATGGGGCCTGTAAATATTTCTGTGTCAGCAGTTAGTTCGGGTACATATTTGAGTTATC
>CALMEE010000079.1 GCA_937862885.1 uncultured Planctomycetaceae bacterium | reverse complement strand
GCCGTAAGTTGCGTCGCCGGGGTTTCCTCCCGTATGATCGGGATACGTTTCCTTGGCTAAAAGTGCCTGTCCCTTTAATTTCCCCCAAAACATCGGGTGCAGTCGGTCTGGTAATGGCTTTTGAGGGGCTATTTGAGTGGAGCAAAGGGAGCAAAGAAGTTGTGACTGTTTGCTATTGGGAAAAGGTGGCGTCTGAGCCAAATTGAAGAGTTAGTAACGACACATAGCTCTTAAAGATGGAACGACGCCATGAAACAGTTTACTCTCGCTACACGTTTTTTGACATCCCTTCTGCATGGACTCGACAAGACCTGGCTCGTCCCGCTGCTGGGGATTTTCCGCCGTATCCTGGCGTCGGTGGAGTCATTTCGGAATAAAGAAATCACGCCACGCTCGTTCGAGCAGTTCGAGCGTCGACTTGAACGCCACGCTCGGGAGTTGGCCAGGATCATTCTGGAGAGGACGCTCAATGGGATTGAGTCCGATCGACGGCCGACGGCGTTGAACTGGGAACACCGGACGTTTTTTCCCAATCGCAGGTCGTTTCATACGATCGAAACGCGTTTAGGAACCGTGGGTTATCAACGCTGGATCTTCACAGCAGAACTGAGTCTTTTTGTTCGGGGGATTGCACCGCTGGATCTGCGATTAGGAATTCTCGCGGAACGGGTCAGCCCGGGTCTGGCACACCAACTTGGCCGACTGGCAACCGACTTGCCTCAGCAGCCATCTTTGCAGCAACTTCGAGAGCAGTTCAATGTCCGCTTGTCGGTCACTGCTTATCGTCGAATCGTCGAGCGATTGAGTATCGAAGTCGGCAACAGGCACGACGAACAGGCCGTCGAACAGGCCGTCGAACAGTTGGTTGAGTGGATCGAAGAAGCCGACCCAATCCAGGGAAAACACGAGGTTTTGTTGCTCGTTGGCCGGGACGGAGTGCATGTGCCGATGCGTGGTTGCTGGAAGGAAGCGGTTTGTGCGACGCTGACGGTGTATGATCGCAACCGCCAGCGGCTGGGGACGGTGTACCTTGGTGAGATGCCGCAAAAGGACCAGCAGCGAATGACAGATCGCTTGACCAAAGTGATTCGCGGTGCGATCCAAGGCTCGGGGGAACGATCGCTGAAGCTGCGTTATGTCACCGATGCCGGCAGCCTTCCTCGAAAGTATTTTCGCCAAGTCCTTTCGAAGATGAAACATCCGCAAACGGGTGAAGCCATGAACTGGAGTTGGGGCGTCGATTTCTATCACGTCTGCGAGTACCTCAGCGCGCTGTCCGGTGCGTTGTTTGGAACCGGCACCAGCCAGTCGCAAACGTGGTTTCGCGCACAACGGCATACGCTTCGGCACCACGGGTGTGGAGTTCAAAGTGTCATGCGGCGTGCCGCTCAACAACGGCGTCGCCATGGCTGCCAGGGTAGCGAAGACGAGTATCGCAAGGCGGTCGGCTACCTTGCCCGCTATCGTCAGTTCATGGACTTCGCGGAGCGTCGCAAAGCAGGTGATCCGATCGGCAGCGGAGTGACAGAGGCAGGCTGCAAAGTGATCTTCAACCAGCGGATGAAGCAAGCGGGGATGCGTTGGAGCAAGGCTGGTGGACAGTCGATTGTCGATTTGCGAACGGCCTGCCGAAGCCATTTATGGGATCGCATCTGGCGTTGCTGGCAGGACTCTCAAACGAACCTTCCACCGATAAACCAAACTATTTCAGAATTCACACGCGCCGTTGCCTGAAAAAACTTAATATCAACCCGACTGCACCCAAAACATCAACCCGTCGTCAATCTTAAATGCCTGTCCTTTAAAATTATTTAATTAGAGCAAGCCCATTGGTTGGTACCGCTGGAGAATCCAGGTGAAGTTCGAGGCAGGTCTCGTTCGTCGTCCCGAGAGGGGATGGTGGAGTCGTTTTCACTGGGGAGTTATTTGTTGTTAGTCGATTACACAGGTCGACTATTTCGCGAAGGCAAAGCGCAGATCAAGGCTGGGGTCGAGGAAGTGCTAGACCGATTGGGCACGAGCGTTGATTTCTGGCAAGACCGGATCAAAAAGATGCTTGGCAGTCGAGACTTACGCGGATGTTTCTTTGGTTGTCGAGCGGAATCCGTCGAGCGGGTGTCCGTTCATCGCGGCAAGCGCACAGCCAACCTGTCACCGCAGTTGGCCTCCAGTTCATAGCGGGCAGCAGTAGTCTGTACTGCTCGGCCACGCTTTTTCTATGGCTGAACCAATTCTGCAATGGCCTATATTCGTTAGGCCTGTCTTGAGGTTTGTATCCGTACAAGCGACTGCGCCTATCCGAAGAGAAGAATAGCAAATTCAGCGGTCGATTTCTGTGTTACTCCAACGCAACAGCGTCTTGCATATTCATTTGGCGCTTAATAACTTCTGCGACCGCATTATTGTTTTACTTGCATGTCCTTTTGTCCTTCGTGTGTGTTCCTTCTTCTGGGCGCCACTTTGCTGAAGCTCGAATCACGGACTCGCCGATTAAACGCATGACAAATCCCAAGAGAATGCCCATGAAAATATGTCCCTTCAACATGTACATTTGAATCCTGCTTCTGTATTCAATCCAAGGCCCAAACCCAGATAAGTTCTTAACAAAAGGCTTTTGAAGTGGTTCAGTATTGCTGGTTTCAAATATTTTTTCAACCAATTCTACGAGATGCTCAAACTCATCTTCCTTGTTATCGAAATGTTCTTTTGCAGGAAAATTGGAATTCGAATAGTCTGGCTCGGAGGAGGAACTAGTCTCACTCGATACAATGTGACGTTCGAGATCGTACCTTCCAGTTAATGATCCGTAGCTCATTCGAATTCCTCTTGTTGTCCATTCACGTCCGGCTATTCGTGGGCTATTCCCTTCTTCGTCTGGAATCATTGCAAGTGCTGTATACACTGAAAGCGCCGTTAGGAAAAGAACCGCACCTACTCTTTTCGCGAAATCCGATGCCTTGAACGCACTGTATGCTGCCCACACAATCATTAGTAACCAAAATAGGATGCTGACAATTGAAGCTAATAAATCCGCCTGTCGCAACAATGTTAAGGCAATGGCAACGAAAACAGGCACAATCAAGAGGTGTTTAAATTTTATCATATCATTACTTCGGCGATTTACTCGATTCTTCAGGCGTGTAGGCGGGCCAAAACCACTCCTTGTCTTCATACTTCAAGTACTCAAAGTTTCCTGTTCGAGATAAGGCTTTGTTAGGAATGCCTAACTTCGCTGCCAACTCCTTTATGCGTTTGTTCAATTCATGATCAATGCAGTGTTCGGCATTGTAAAAAACGTAGACCAGCTTTGCAGTTTTGAGAGTTTTCATCGTATCGAGCGTTTCCAACTCATCAGTATCTAGCTCAAAATTGACACGTGGCTCTATGCGTCGACCAGAACTCAGCCCTGTTTTTATTGACTTTATGCTAATTGCAAGAATCACTTCCTCGCCAGGGAACGGATCTTCGACTAGTATTGGTTGATCGTCTCGCATTTCATAGTTTAGGGCTTGGAAATCATGACCGCTCCAAGGAAATTGTGAAATCGTAATCACATCTCCAATTCTTCTAGTTGGGTAGGTTGCGGGACCAGTCAGCCTTTTGGTTGCTTTATCAACTAATGCAATCGTTGTCGGTTGTCGATTCAGTTGTTATTTGCCAAAGTTGGGAACTGTGTAGCGCGGCATCACTTGTACGGTTGCCAGTTGACAATTCCATTGATAGTTTTAGAAGATATCCAAACCTACCATCGAGTTGAGGATCGTTTGGCGTGACGGTTAACTTCAGCTTATCGTCCCTTTCCTGTAATCCCCATGGGTCTCGTCCTCTCACCGCGAAGTACCCGGCATACAAGCTCATGCCATCGACGTAGCCGAGGGTGTCTCTGGAGACGAAGCGGCCGAGGTGGGGGGAGTACCAGCGGGCGCGGAAGTGGTAGAGTTGGGTGTCGTTGTCCCACTCGCGGCCTGTGTAGAGGTAGCGGTTCGAATTGTCTGTCCAGGATTTTGACCCGCCGGTGTGCGTCATTACCTTGACTTCGCCATACGCTGTGTAGGCGTAACGCTCGACAACCAAACCAGAACTGTTTGTCAAGGCAGTCGTGCTGTACTGCTGGTTGCGATGATAATACAAAATCTCGCCATCCGACGCTTGCCGTAATATCGGCT
>CALMEE010000078.1 GCA_937862885.1 uncultured Planctomycetaceae bacterium | reverse complement strand
ATCGATATCTTTGCCGCAGCGGGATTGAAGAAGCCGGACATTTCGATCTTGTCCGACGAGTTCCTGGCAGAAGTTCAAGGGATGCCGCATCGGAACCTGGCTGTCGAAATGCTCCGCAAGCTATTACAAGGGGAAATCAAGACACGTGGTCGTAAGAACGTCGTTCAAGCACGCTCGTTCGCTGAGTTACTCGAGAAGTCGATTGCTCGCTACCAGAACCGAGCGATTGAAACGGCACAGGTCATTGAAGAATTGATCGCGCTCGCCAAGGAGATGCGTGCTGCCGAAGAGCGTGGAGAACAATTGGGGCTTAACGAGGATGAAGTGGCGTTTTATGACGCGCTCGAGGTCAACGACAGTGCGGTGCAGGTGCTGGGCGATCAAACGCTACGAATTATCGCTCAAGAGCTTGTTCGAGCGGTGCGGAAAAATTTGTCCATTGATTGGACAGTCCGTGAAAACGTTCGTGCGCACATGCGAGTGATCATCAAACGCATCTTGCGCAGGTACGGCTATCCACCGGACAAGCAAGAGAAGGCGACTCAGACGGTCTTGGAACAAGCTGAGGCTTTGACGCGGGTGTGGACCGAAGGGGAATAATCGATCTTCACACCCCGAGCCGCCGGGTCGTCAGGGCCGACGACTCACTATATTTAACCAAATTGACAATGGGAGAACGAGCGCCAGAGGCATTCGGACAGGACTAACCTGCCACGCAGGGTTGCGTTGCCGCTCAGCGATCAAACTCCTCGCATACGCTGTTCGACCGGTTCCCGTTTGCGAAGCAGGTCGGCTCGAGACTTCTCGTTGGCAGCGATTCGGTTCCGAAGCGCTTCGGCTTTCTTGTTGCGCGAGGCGGATTTCTCGCGGCGGTGCTCGCGGTCGCCGGTGTTAACCTAGCGGTTGGCTAGCATCGCTAAGGTGGCGGGCTGAAGCCACGGAATCGAAGTTTGATGTTTGCTGCGATTTCTCGGCGGACCGCTTCGACATAACGGCCGATCGGTAAAAGGCCGAACTTATGTGTGGGACGGACGCCCGCATGGCTGGCGCAAGGTTTAGCTAGGCCGCGATGATGGCGATGAGGTCTGGTACAACCGTTTCCACATAGGAGGCGCTGTGAATTACAAACGTATCGCGGACTGCACCGGAGTCTGCACCGCTTGGTTGACTTTATTCAGACTTTCCAGAGAATTCGGCAGATGTTCGAACCCGGTCGTCTCTGATGCAGGTCAGTTTTGATGGCACTGACCAGATCACTTTTTCACTAGGGGGAATCATCCGACGCCCGGGTCCTACTCATGCCGGAAATTGTCCGGTTTTAAGCCGAAGCCGCATCGGTTGGCTCATTCGCGGGCTGATCTCGCTCGGTGCGTAGGTCATTTTGCTCTTCATGTCGTCCGTTGTCGGCTAATTTTCGAGAGAGTGCGACCTTGTTCATAGCATTTAGTATGGACAACATTGCTGCATAAACGGCATTCGTTGATACGCCGCGGCCTCGAAAAGTCTTTCCGTCGCATTCAGCCTCCAGACTGGCATTGGCTGGGGAATTCCGGCCTGGCGAAGCGCTTTGAATCGCCAACGAGATGCAATTGAGCTTGATGCCAGTGATTTCTTCTACGGCAATGAACGCAGCATCGATCGGTCCATAAGCGGAGTCAACGTGGCAAACGACTGGTTCTTCTGAACCTCGCCGCAGCGAAAGCATGAATTTTGGACGTTGCTTGTACAGGGCGTGCAACTGGCAATCGACTAACTTCCATTCCTCGTCGACGACACCATGGATTTGATGCTCAATGAGTGCTGCGATATCATCGTCACTGACTTCTTTCTTCAAGTCCGCCAACTTCTTGAATTTTTCGAACACCGTTTGCAATTGCTCACCGGTAATCGAATAACCCAGTTGCTTTGCGCGATCAGCCAATGCGGCGCGGCCGCTGTGCTTGCCCAAGACCAAGTCTGTCTTGGCAAACCCCACGTCTTCGGGGCGCATGATTTCGTATGTCGTGCGTTCTTTAAGCATCCCATCTTGATGAATACCAGCTTCATGGGCAAACGCATTTCTTCCGACAACTGCTTTATTTCGTTGCACCTGCATTCCCGTGATGGAAGAGACAAGTCGACTGGTAGGCACAAGTCGTTGGCTATTAATCTTCGTATCGCATGTGTAAAAATCGTGCCGGGTGCGCAGGGCCATCACGACCTCTTCCAAGGCGCAATTACCAGCGCGTTCACCGATTCCGTTAATTGTGCATTCGATCTGGCCTGCTCCGGCTTCGACGGCCGCCAGACTGTTCGCCACCGCCAAACCTAAGTCATTATGGCAATGCACGCTCAACACACAGCGATCGATGTTAGGTACTCGGTTGATAAGCGTAGAGATAACGCGTTCCATTTGAGCAGGTGTCGCGTAACCGACTGTATCTGGAATGTTGACGGTAGTTGCTCCAGCATCAATAACTGCTTCTACGACTTTACAGAGAAAATCGAGTTCCGTGCGAGCTGCGTCTTCAGGCGAAAACTCGATATCATCACAAAACCGTTTTGCTCGTATAACACCATCGACGGCGCGTTCGATAATTTCTTCCGGAGTCATTTTCAACTTGAATTGGCGGTGAATAGCACTTGTCGCCAAAAAGACATGTATCCGAGGACTTTTCGAGAATTTCAAGGCCTCCCAAGCACGGTCGATGTCTTGCGGATTTGAACGTGCTAACCCGCAAATCGTTGCGCCCCGAATCGATGATGCAATCTCGCGCACCGCTTCGAAATCGCCGGGCGATGCAATGGGAAACCCGGCCTCGATAATGTCAACACCCAATTCAACTAAGGCTTGGGCTACTTCTAGCTTTTCGCGTAGATTCATACTGCAACCGGGCGACTGTTCACCGTCGCGCAGCGTAGTGTCGAAAATGCGTATTTGCCGTTTATGGTTGGCCGACATCATTGTAAACCTCAAGTCTTGACGTTTTTGGTTGCGCTTACGAATTATTGCAAATGACTTTGTTACCGCTATTTGAGTGAGGCGTGTCCACAAAAGTCGTTTCGCGGACAATTTCTCGACCTAAATCGCGGCAGTGCAGCAAGATTTCGCGGAATCTCTCGACGTTTGACGCTTGTGGTCGATGCGAAATAAATGTGCAACCAACTTTGCCTAAGTTAATGAAAACAAAGTTGCATGAGATCAACGCAAGAATGTTGCGATCGCGATCTAGCTGTATTTTACTCAGAAAGGGCACTTCCGAAAATCAGTCCATTCTTGGTCCGGCGAGTAATGTGACCAATTACCCATAAATTTAGCGGCTTCATGTTCAACGCTACCGATTATTATCGTGAAGAATCATGCAGGATCAATTTAGAAATGCGAAACCAGCGTAGGCGTTGAATTTCCACTACGCGAGCCGGGTGTCGAGTTGGGTTGGCTCGAGTCCCAGAGAGGCATCTCAGTGCTCGACCTCGCTTTATCAGCGAAACCGGCCCCCCGTTTCTGGCCAAAGACTTCACGGAGTTTATTCGGACCGACAATCTGACTCATGTTTGCGCCAGTCCGTACTATCTGCAGAGCAATGGAAAGTTAGAACGTAGTCACGCCTGGATCAAAAAAATGTATCTGTTTGACTTCACTGGCAACCACAGGAGAAGCGGAACAACGAGTCGCTAAATACGTCGATCATTACAGTCACGTCCGTTTATACAGTGCCATTGGGTACGTCGCTCCAGCTAATTGGCTGGATGGACTGAGTAAGGTTATCGGGAAAGAGTGTCGTCGAAAGCTAGATGAGCCTTGACAACGACGAGTCCAACAACGTCGTCTGCACAAATTGGTTGCTTAAGCCCTCGTCAAGGCTGCCATGTAATTGCTTGTCCGGAGGATTAGGGCTCTGCTGAGGAGCAGCCCGAGCGTCGAGACACATGCTGGCGTCAGGAGCCGGGGATCAATTTCAGGCCACTCGCCTCTCTTTTGACGCTCGCCAAAATGCGCAAAACCTAAACTCAAACCCTCGATAAACCTTGTTACTTTTTTGCGTTAACTCAATAAAAGAAATTCCAATTGCCGTTGAAACAAGACAAAATGGGCACTTGCGAAGCGTATTAGTCATTTTCAAACGAGATGATTTTCCATCCGCTAATGTACCAACCAGAACTCCACTTCTTGCATGTGGATAATCGGCAAGTTAAAAGCAATGGTGCGTCCCAAATTCGAGCTATTTCAACCAATGCCTTTTGACAATTTTCGATGGGAGTGTTATGAACCATTCCCAATCCATTCTCAGAAATATTGCGTAATAGTGCGTCTAAATCGACGCCATGACTCAAGCGAATTTTGGCCGGGCGAATACATGGACGGCGCATCGAACTGCGACGCTCGCGCAAGTTGAATCGCATTTCCTCATCCGCCAATCTCTCCACGACCTCGCGAATTCTATAGACCTGCAACTGCGTCATGATTGCCCCCGACAAATGATCAATCCTTAAACGTATCCGCTCCAGCAAAACCCTAGTATTTTTCCGCAGCTCATTCGGGCGTCCGGTCACGCATTTGCTGAAGTTCGCGTTTTGTTGGCAACGTCGGGTGATAGGATGGATCGATCATAAGGATTGTTGCTTGGCTTCGTCGCAAATTCGAAGCATGTCGTCCCAAAAGATCAACATTGTTAGCTTGTCTATTTAACAAGAGCTTCATAAAAACGGTGAGCGAAGACATGTCAGAATCGGACTTCAAAGGATGGAAATTGCTGTCCGAATGTCACGAATCCATATTAAACATCTGTCTTCATTGCCCTTTGTTAACGCACTTGCGTATTTTGAATAAGTGACCTAAATTACTTAAATCGAATGTCTTGGTTTTGACTGCCAGGAAAGTTGTATCAACGTGAGATTGCGGGTGTGAGTTCAAATTTGATGAGGAACTTGCAGCAATACTTAGATCAAATCCATCAGAAGTCTCTTAAACACTGATTAGGATTTAACAGTTGTTGTTTGAATTATTGGTTGAACGATATTCGACGGTATTTCATCAGTTCATGGATCACCGATCCGAAAGTTCTTTTTACAAAGAGAGGAAGACAAGCAAATGGGGAATGGAACTGGTCGCGGTAAACAAAAAATCGTTGCGGGTATTCTGGCGATTCTCCTTGGGTTTTTAGGAATTCACCATTTTTATTTGGGTTCCGTTGGCGCTGGACTGATATGCCTCGCCGCGAGTCTTGTCTGCTTAGGAGGTCTGATTGGCCTAGTCGAGGGTATTTTACTTTTAGTTATGTCGGATCAGGAATTCGATGCCCGATATAATCTTCGCACACCCGAATCTATGGAGTTTGTGTTTTTGAAACCAAAGACATAAATTTGCCTTGGCAAAGCTGCACGCTGCTAAGTGAAATGTGAGCGGCTAGTTCTTCACGCGAACTACGCCGCTCTTTGTTCAGATGCAGTGTTCGATAATTCTTGAATCGGGTGGTGCAGTCGTTTAGGGATGATATTGTATTCGTGCTGATCAGGTCCACCGCGGACCGAATGGGATATCTGCATACTTATGATCGAAGACAAGTCACCGACCGTGAAGAAAAGCAGCTGGAATTTGCGACGCGTGACAATCACGGTTTTCAAATTCGCTGTATCCGTGGGCATTCTGGCGTATCTTTTCGGTCAAGCATGGCAAAATGATCATTTCGCGACGATTGCAGCCGCTCGCAAGGACTACTTTTGGCTCGCGCTGGCGGTTTTCGCGGGGATGTTTGGTTGTGTGATTGCTTTTTTTCGTTGGCACCAGCTTGTGATTGCATTGGAACTTCCCTTTCGGCTGTCCGATGCAGTTCGCTTGGGTTTTTTGGGGCACCTGTTCAATTTAATGTCCTTTGGAGTATTTGGCGGTGATGCAATCAAGGCCATGTTCGTCGCTCGGCAGATGCGAGGAAGGGTGCCGGAAGTATTTGCGAGTGTGTTTGCGGATCGCGTCATCGGACTGAGTGCCATGCTTATGTTTGCATCAGTGGGCTATTTGCTCTCAGACTTTTCGCAATTGGAGGCCGTCAATCCAACGGCATTAGCATCCGTTGACGTTGTCTGCCGATTCTCGATCCTTATATCTGTATTAATGATCGCTATCATGTTTGGCTTGAACATATTCGAGGGTTGGCAGAAGTCGTATCTGGCCCAAAAATTTGTAGCAATACCAAGAGTCGGCAACATCGTCGGTCGATTGTTCCAGGTCATCAGCATATATCGAACCAAGAAGTCGGTAATCTTTTGGGCGTATGTGATGAGCTTCGCCAGTGTCGCGATGTTCGCGGTGGCCATTTACTCATTGGCACGTGGATTATCCGATTCGTATCCGAGCTTTGTCTCGCATTTTGTGATCGCGCCGATTGCCATGGTTGCGAACGCAGCGCCTCTGCCCGGTGGGCTAGGTGGCATGGAACTTGCCTTAGACTTCTTGTATCGAGGATTTTCTCAAAAAGAGATTCCGAGCGAACACGGATTTGTTGTTGCACTGGGATTCCGGTTGATTCTATTGGCAGTTGCCGCGGTTGGAATTTTGGTCTATCTCACCAAAAAGCGAGAAATAAACACCTTGAAATACGCCGTCGATCAGAGCATTGCCTAGTTTGCGCAATGACCACGCGTAACGGAGGTGGCGGAAGGCCGCATCGGTCAAATACTTCAAGTACTTTGCTGCGCCAGGGAAGTTATGTTGATATCAAAATTGCGCCGAGGCCGCGACGTCTTACGATAGAATAAAAACTTTGGCAGACACAGCCAGCCACGTGTTGGCCACTTGAGCTGATCTTTGACCGAGACGAAGTCGGCTATGAGCCTTGCATTTTAATGGCCATGTTCCAGCATCATTCATCCCTTCTCAGATCGACGAATTGAAGCGTATGGTATTGCGTGTACCATTCTCGCCATCGGATCTGATTGAATCCGAATGACTGACGGGAGAGTCGTTCCAGCGCCCGCAAAACGGAATCATTTTCTATAGGAATGGTCTTAGTTTTGGGTTGATTGTCACCAAAGGTGTAGCCGCTGCCAAATGGACTCGTCGTTCTACCAACATTCATGTTTCCCGATTGCGCATCTGGGTTTACAAATCTGTGGGTGGTAATCAAACCGTCAATCAGGTGCCGAATTGCAACGGCATCACCCACGTCGCTCAACTCACCAACCAAGAAGCCAGCACGCTGGACCTGATGATTTGGAGTGTCGACGCCGGGTGTGAAAAGTGGGTACATGGCGCGAATCGAGACGACCCGGTCAAAATGCGGTTGCTTCAGCATGACGAGTGCCCGCTCGACATTGGAATCATCGGTTTCGTTTAGAAAGATGGATATCAGTTTACGGTGGGCTGTAGTTGTTTCAATGTTTCCAAGGACTTCAATCAACAGGCGGCGGAATGCACTATTGTCCTTTTCTGAATCGTATAGATCGCTAATGGCGGTTACGGCTTCCGGGTCTCGAATGGCCAAGAACTCTTGATCTAACAGCTTGTTAGAAAGATATTGCCGGCGCATTAATTTCAGCGTCTGCATCCAGTCACCACGTGACTGGCGATTGTCAGTCTTTTGCTCAATGAAGCTTACACCTTGCGGTAAAATCCATTTGCTCTGATGGCGAATGTATCCGCGTGATTCGTAGAAGTGGTCGGCAGAAATCCAACGGCCGTCCACTTCTCGGTAGCCTAACAAATTCCATGCCTCAGTATGCGAGGGATCGAGGGCGACGATCCTTCGCAAATGGAATTCTCGCTGGGTCAAAAGCTTGTTATCTCGACACCAAATTTGCATTTCCCAGTGCGCGTCAACGGTGTCCGGAAGTTGCAATAATCTTTTAGAATACTCTCGCGAAGCGTCGTTGGCGACAATTGCCCGTTCGACCATTTTACTATCGAGGGTCAATACAGTCCCATCGGCAAGCTCGATCAGGTAGAGAATTTTTGAATCAGAATCTTGCACAGTGACTTTGCCACTCAACTTGCTGCCATTTCGCAATCGCAAGACGTCCTGGGGCAAGACCTCATCATAAGTTTGTGCAAACGCTTGGCTGACCGATGCTACTAGAAGAAACCAGCATGCCAATCGGCAAAGGTGCTCGGTAATGGTTTGCGAAATGGATCGAATTATCATAGCTTGCTCCATGTGGTCCATTGGCTGGCCGCGCGAACCTTACTTTTGAAGGAAAGCACTCCTCAATAGTTTCCCAAACTCAATTATACCGTGCGTTCAGGCTGCGGCAATCGAATCAAGTTAACTCCATAGATAAATCAGGGCTCATGTTTTTGGTGCAACACACATTCTCCGTTTTATTCAACTTCCCAAATAAAAAACGCTGAGCAGGTGTTACCATTTCTCAGCGTCTTCGAATCTAGGATTATTGTGCAAAGCGTAGTGCTGCCGACTATTCGTCAGCTGCTTCGCCGAATTCGTGCCGTCGCTTGCATAATTGCTCTTGAAGTCGAGCGACGATGCTGGTGTGCATTTGACTCACGCGACTTTCACTCAGGTCAAGTGTGGCACCGATTTCCTTCATGGTAAGCTCTTCGTAATAATACAAGATAATTATCAATCTCTCATTACGATTCAGTCCCTTGGTAACAAGTCGCATCAAGTCGTTCCGCTGAATTCGGCGAGTCGGATCCTCACCACGTTTGTCTTCCAAAATATCAATTTCTCGAACGTCTTTGTAACTATCGGTTTCATACCACTTCTTGTTGAGGCTGATCAAACCAACAGCACTGGCATCGGTCATCATCTTTTCCAGTTCGTTGACGGACAACTCCATGTACTCGGCCAGTTCCTCCACCGTAGGTTGGCGGCCAAACTTAACCTCGAGTTTCTTCGTGGCCTCCGACAGTTTGCTGGCCTTCGAACGAACAAGCCTAGGAACCCAGTCCATCGTGCGAAGCTCATCCAACATCGCACCCCGTATTCGAGGCACACAATAGGTTTCAAACTTCACTCCGCGGGTTAAGTCGAACGCATCGATGGCATCCATCAATCCGAACACACCTGCAGAGACCAAGTCGTCTAGCTCGACGCCATCAGGCAAGCGTTGCCAAATCCGTTCACCATTATATTTTACTAATGGAAAGTAACGTTCCATCAGTCGATTTCTTAGACTTTTGTCTGAGGGATTCTTCTTGTAGTCTTCCCAAACTTGTTGAATCTCATCAGTATTAGCAACCGTAGTCGCCATGCAATCCTCCGTGAGTGGTTTGCTGAGGCAAATAAACTGTTACGTTCCTTCTTCTAAGGCAGAATCAAGAACTAACACACTACAAAAATACTCGCTGGATCGTCCGTTCGAGCTGTCATTTCACTCGTGACGACCCAAAAGCAATTTCACCTTGAGCTTTCGTGAAGCGTTGGTGTTGTTGCTTGAAGGGGGCTAGTTAGCAAAATTTGCAAAGTCGAGTCAATGACCAATTCTGCAAGATTGCCAAGTTTTGTTGTTCCAGTCTGCAAGGTGACAGCACCACAATTATCTTGCAAAAACGTGCTTTTTCACGTGGTCTGTGGATTTGCCTAAACGGCATCAATTCGGGCGCGCGACCTCACCGTCGTAATATCGGCATCCCCTTCGCCAGCCACATTGAAAAATTTTCATTTTTATCGATCAGACAAAAAAGTTGGCCGTCTATAACGTTTTTAAAGCTTTGCCCGTTTGAGTGATCTTGCTCATTGCAAATGCTAGTTGAGGGCAATCAACAGAAGGCATGGAAAGGCATCGCCGTGAATTTCGTGCTCTTATTTTGCGCATCGCCGATATTTTCGTTCATTTCCGCACGTTTCGCGCGCCCATTTTCGCCCAATTGAGTAGCACGAATGACTTGAGAGGTTTGGTATACTGGCCTTCGTGAACGGTTGTTGCGACAACTAATGACAGAATGCGTTGCACTCTAGTAGCTGGAATTGATGCGACCACGAGTCTGGAACAACGTTTGCGACAATTGCCTTGATGGATTTAACATTCAACTTCTCATCGCAACAGGACTTAAAACATGGCGAAAACCGAAGTTTTGCCTTCTGCTGATTCCGTAATGACTCGCAAAGTCTACACCGTTCATGAAGAAATGTCCGTCGATCAAGTGATTCGCGAGCTGTTGAGGCACGAAATTTCTACGGCACCTGTAATACGCAAAGAAAAGGGGAAAAAGCTGTTGGTAGGGTTCATTTCCGAGAGAGATTGCCTAGACAACTTAACTAACGTCATTTTCTACGGACGTCGCCAAGCGGACACCGCTGCCGACATAATGAAGAAGCACCCGCTGTGCGTTTCCCCAGAAACGGACATTTTCGGGCTTGTCTCAATATTTATTAGCCATGATATGCGGCATCTTCCCGTTGTGGAAAACGAAGCCTTGGTTGGGATAGTCAGTCGTCGGGACGTCTTGAAAGCGCTTACTCAGTACCAAAAGAGAAAGGTAGTAAGGGAAGATGAAGCATCGCAACACGATCTGAGTCAACTCGTGAATATGCGTTTTGTCATGCGAGGTAGGCGCTGAGTCGTTTACCTGACTAGATTTGAATCGCCGAAGATCGCCTTCATACCATCAATGGAACAAAGACACTGCCGACTGTAAAGTCGTGAATGAGCGCGCTATTTTTCGTCTGACTTGGCGTGTAATTCACGAATATCTTGAGGGACGAGCCCAGGGTACTTTTCAATCAGTGCATTCAGAGGCGGCGTCAGGATCAATGTGCCCTTCTCAAGTATCACTTGCTCGCCCAATCGATCGCGATTGACGGCAGACAACGCACGAAACAGACGGCCATCACCGTAAACGCGCATGGCAATCGACCACAACGTGTCGCCATGTCGTGCCACCAAGGAATAATGATTCGAGTTGCCAATCGATTGCGTTGCTTCCGCCATCGCATGGTCAAAACTTGCCGTAGCAACGTCATTGTTGTTACCTCTTTCGTCCGGTAATAATGACGTCTTTTTCGCAGCTTCGGGAATTCTTGTAGCATTTGGCAAAGGAGGATTTGTAGTCGTGCTTTTCGGTTTGTTCTTACCGAATTCAAGCTCAGATCTCTCATCGACTGGACGAGGCAGCTGCTCCCCAAACGGCAATGAACTCGTTTCTCGTGGGCGAAATGCAGAAGGTCGATCGAACGCAAATTGCTGGCTGGAGTTGGGGTCTGTAGCTAACTCGTCCTGCGAAGGAGTTGATCTTCGCTCAGTATCTACCAAGTGAGTCTCTGAATGCGGCTGACCTAACGGACTAATTGGATCTTTCTCCACTTCCCGAACGATTTCTGCGGAGAGATTCGGTGAATTTACGTCTGCGACACTCGATGGCTGTTGAACTTTCGGTTCAATGTGATCGAAGGTATTTTCTGGCAAAGAAGTTCTTCCAGTTTGCCCGGCTACCGACGCAGCTTGCGGAAATTCCATAGGCGACGATGGCGACTGATGTTGTGTCAGTTTGGATTCGCTACCAGTTCCACGGAATGGTTCGGCATCCGGCGGCAAGTTTGCAAGCCTATGTCCGTCAGGACTTGTGATAGGTTGCGCGACGTTGCCAACGAATCGATTCTCGTTAGCGGACTTCGACAACAATCTCTTAGTTGATCGATTTTCCGATATGATGGTCCTGCGGGCCTCCCGCCGAGACTCGTACCATGAATCAGCGACATCATCGGCGGCAATGCGTAGAGCCTGGGGAGTAGCGATGACGTCCGGCTCGCGTTGGTAAAAACCGCCGATTCGATGAAATAGACCAACGGAAAAAATGAGAGCCAGCAAAGCAATCGAAACCAACCAAAACTTGGCTTCTCGTTCGAATTTTTCCTTTGCTCGGTCATTCGTTAGTGAAGTCATACAAGACCTACAGAATTCGCTCTCGGCATTTCAAAACTGGTCCGCAGTTTAAATTGAACAAAGTGAAATTCGACATGCAAACTCACGTTACGAGCAATGCACAAATTGCGTCTTACACGGTTTGAAACGAATCAATTTTCATTTCAAAAAAGATTCTCAGCCTGGTTAAAGTCGATGTTCGTTTGCATGAAGCCTAGTCGCAACAACGATAGCAAATTCCCTTTTACGAGCTAAACTCACAACCATGGCGTCAAAAGTAGGGCACCTCGAATTATAGGATACATGTTGAAATACAGTTGATATCGATGTGGTTCGATTTCACGCTTTGGCAAAACCTAAGTTCCGAAGGTTACCAATGCGTACTTTAGCGCACAATCCCAAACCTCTCGCTACCGAGGCGAATTAAGGAATGTGAAATGGGGAAAACAGAATATGAAAACGCAATTTGACCGTTATACGAACGCTATCTGTTATAGCGATTGCGTCAATTGCTGTAGGCGAGGTTGGTCAGAGCTGTTGTGATAGCGTTTACCGCAAACAATTGACAAATGCTCGATGGCGAATCCTTGGCGACGCAACTCGTGGTAAGACATTAAACAAAAGCCATTGCGAACGCCTGACAGCTTGGCTTCCGAACACATAGCTTCAATCGCATGAAATGGAGCACAAAGCTAGCACGTACTTAAGCCATAAAAGCTTTAAAGAGCTTTAAAGGACAGGCAAATGAAGATGAAAAGGAGCTTTAGATAAGTGTTAAAGGACAGGCAAATGAAGATGCAAAGAAGATGAAAGGACAGGCAAATGAAGATGCAAAAAGTGGGATTCTCTTGGGATTTTGGTGAAAAAATTGTAGGATCTAGTTCTGGAGGGGGCGCGTTTGTCTCGGGATGTGGAGAGCCCCAAACCGTGGTAACTTGGCAGGACTGGAAGAAGTAGAGTGCGTACGAAAAATATGCGAGTTCTACTCTGGTGCGTAACTAAGCCAGCTGCCGTAGACGAGTACAAGAATCGTTAGCGACAGGTCACGCTTCAACAGTTGCATCCGTGCCATGCTGTTTAAGGGGCGTAGCGTTTTCGTAGCGTGCAGATCTCGCTCAGATAGTTGGCGTGAAGAAGAATAATTCTGCGCCCTGTGGCTGGAAATGTGTTGTTTTTCGCTTGGCTATCTTTCGGTTTTTCGTAAGCGCCCGGGGAAGTGCATGTTGACAGTGATGAGAAACTCCAGATTTCGAA
>CALMEE010000077.1 GCA_937862885.1 uncultured Planctomycetaceae bacterium | reverse complement strand
ACCTGGATGCCGTTTTATTCGGTTAAATACACGTTTTCAAATGCGCTGGCCCTGCTGCCGAGACCAACCGAAGCACTGCGATTGACTAAGTTATCGTCCGCACAAGAGCCGCGCTCCGATCACAAGTCGTTGCACTCTCACGCAAGATAGAATCCACGTTGCGTTAATTTAATGACAACATCCGCGTTTTCAAATGTCAACTAATCGAAACCAGAAACAATTCGAGATACGCAAGGAATGCTGAACGCCTAACGAGCGATTTCGATCCAAGCGGCAATCTCGAACTTGCAGTAAAATGCCCCCGTACCCTTTGGTTACGCTGCTAAATTCGGGCCCAAGGTCACGTGCCAAACCAGATAGAATGCGATTCTCATGAGTATGCAAGCAGAGGGTCCCGTCTTCCACATCTGCCACGAGGCGACGAGTCCATATAAATAAATGAACGCTGCAATCGCCAACATAGCACCCGGTCGCGATGCGAAAACGCCCGCTTGCGAAATTGGTTCCACCACAGCTGTCAACATTGCGAAAACAACAAAGACAAAAATCAAAACGCGACTTTTTGCTCCGAACTTTTCAGCCGCAAACGTCACGACGCCCAGCGGCAAAAGACGAAACATCGTTTCAATCACCACAGCAGCGGCCAAGTAGGCCAAGATTGAATACGGGGCCGAAAGATGGATCGATTTGATGTCGAGCACGGACGCCAGGGTCTTGGAAATCTCGAGGGTATAATCCAATCCGACAGCGACTAGCCCAAAGCCTAATCCCCACACCATTGCCTGGATATATGCACCGAACTTTACCGTCGCTACTTGTCGCCGACCAATCGAGGTCATCGAGAATAACCAGACCCCTAAACCTCCCAATGCCAAGATCGGCAACAGGCTCGTAACGCGAAGCGATTCCTCTTGCGACGGGTGGGGATATTCAACCGGAAGCGCAGACAACAAAAGCGAGCAGATGATCGCAATCAGACAAAAGGCACCGTATTGCACGATCTGCCACTTGAAACTTTTCATTTGCTGGCCCATTTCCCAAAATTCGATCCTCGATCTCGAACGGCTACGATGCTCCGAGACCTTCACACGCGATTGTTGCCGGCCCGAATTGGGCGCTCACAGCGCGGTGCATTTTAGGCCAACTTTGTGAAAAGGAACAAGCCCCAGGCAAGCCCTGGATTCACAGCGGATTGTCGAAAGCATACAGCAACGAATGCGGTGCCGGCGGTGATCGAAACTCGCGCATCTGATCTGGAACAGCGGTAATTCGCATTGCTCTAGAGTTATGAACCATCATGCCATTTTCGGCGAACCGAAGCTGTTGGATTCGAAATCTGCTTACGGTGCAAAGTTGACTATGATGCGGAGCATTTTCGGCAGCTAAGGCGGGCCAAGCACTTTTCCTCCTCGCGTCATTACAGGTGGAATAATCGGCATAGATTGGATGCATCAACAAGAAAATCACCGAGCAACAATGCTGGCCGCGTAGATTAACCTAGACTTCGAAATAATCTAAAAGTTCGGGACGCTTCGTGCTCGGTTTGCATCACCCACGAGTATTCGATTGGCTCAGAATTCCATCGCAAAGTTGCAAGTTCACTATGGTCAAATATTGCAGATCCTGTTGGCGCAACGAAATTCATAGGCAGGTAGTCAAACTCCCCTGGCCTATCCGACTGCTCGTATCAATCGCGACGCTCGGATTAATCGAACTGTTGCTTCCTAAACGCTGTTGTTGCTGTGGTTGCGTCAGAATCTTCTGAAATTCGCGTGCAGGCAGGTTCAAGGCATCGCCATCGCTGATTTTGCCCCAACCGTCGTCAACGGTGTTCGCTTCAAAGACTGCAAAACTTGGCAATCAGGTCGGCCGTACGACAACTATAACCCCATTCATTATCGTACCAGCTCAAAATCTTAACCATCGTCCCGTCGATCACTTGCGTATAGTCGGCAACAAAAATTGAACTATGCGGATCTCCCACGATATCGCTCGACACGATGGGATCTTCGGCATAGAAAAGGATGCCTTTCAGCTTGCCATTGGCCGCTTCTTTCATCGCGGCATTGATCGCAGCTACATCGGTAGACTTCTTCAAATTCGCAGTTAGGTCGACGGCGCTGCCTGAGCTTACGGGAACACGTAACGCAAATCCGGTTAGCTTTCCCTTGAGTTCTGGGATCACCAAACCGACCGCTTTAGCGGCTCCAGTCGTCGTCGGAATTATGTTGACGGCCGCGGCACGGGCGCGGTATAGGTCGGAGTGCGGAAGATCCAAAATGCGTTGGTCATTCGTATAGGCATGCACGGTTGTCATGAGCCCGTTAACGATGCCAAAATTCTCATGCAGCACCTTAGCAACTGGCGCCAGACAGTTGGTAGTGCAACTCGCGTTCGAAACGCATTTCATATCCTTGGTCAGTTGATCGTCGTTGACACCCATCACGCAGGTTAGATCAGGTTGATCTTTGGCCGGCGCACTTAAAACAACGCGTTTGGCACCGGCGGTAATATGGGAATCATAACCGGCCTTGCCGTCTTTGGCCCGTGCAGTAAACACGCCCGTGCTTTCAATTACCACGTCAATGGCCAAATCTTTCCAAGGTAGATCTGCAGGATTCCGCTCTTCAAAAACCCTGACCTTCTTGTCATTCACGATTAGGTTTTCGTTGTCATAACCAACGTCGCCTCGGAACCGGCCATGAACTGAATCGTATTTCAATAACATCGCCAGAGTACGATTATCGGTGAGGTCGTTAACGGCAACGATATCGAATTCGCTCGGTCGTGTTAGCATGTGGCGAAAAGTCAACCGGCCAATTCTTCCAAAACCATTGATGGCGACTCGAATACTCATGAGTTCGAACTCCTCGACGCGAAAAAAACAAATTGGATTGAGTTAGATATTTACAATCTGCGGTGCGAACTTCGTTAAAACAGCACATCCAATGCTTAAAAGTTACCTGCAGAATCGATGAAAAGCTTCTGAGCGCCTGATTATAAGCTCAGCTTTCATGCCTGACAATTAGACATGGGAACGTCGTTTCAAACGGCCGCCAAATCAAACCATCGAGAATGCAAGCCATGAAAGTTGTTGGGGATATCGCTAACCAAGCTTAGGCAACTTATCATGTAGCTAGTTTTTGCCGCGGCGGGTCTGACTCCGCGTCCATCGCTGTAATTTATTTGTAATTGTTTTTTGTGTTAGGTTAATCTTTGATGAATCCGACCCATGATTCGCGTCGCACGCGTATCGAAGAGATGCTCAAGGCGCAACCGCACGATGTATTCCTGCGATATGCTTTGGCGCTGGAACTTGATAAGGCCGGCGAACACGATGCAGCCCTGACGTTATTCAAAGAATTAATGGCCTCCCCAGACAATTACGTGCCAGCTTATTTTATGGCTGGCCAGATGTTAACTAGATTGGGGCGAGCTATCGAAGCTGGAGAGATTTTGAGAGCAGGAATTGAGCAAGCCAACAAGCAAGGAGATCAGCATGCTGCCAACGAGATGAGTGGCTTTTTGACGATGATCGAGGAGTGACCATTTCAAAACCTCGCGGACCTTGTGTGCGTTTAACCTACTTGAATAAAGTCATTGTGCCACGACCCGTCGGCCCTGTTCTTTCATTCTGAACCGACTCAACGAATTAGCGACTCGACAGTTTAGACGCCTGCGGGGCTTGCCGGGTAGACGATTGGAGCCATGGGGCCGATCGGGAAACCAAGCAAAAAGACCCATAAGTAGAAAAAAAGCGTCCAACCGATAAAGAAAACGATCGAGTATGGAAGCATCAAGCTGATCAACGAACCTAACCTATAATCTCGCTTGTATTTGAGTGCAAAAACGAAGATCATCCCGAAATATGACATTGCCGGAGCGATAACATTTGTGCATGAATCACCGATGCGGTACGCCAATTGCACAACTTCAGGGCTATAGCCGATATCCATCATCATCGGCACAAAGATTGGAGCCATGAATGTCCACTTGGCACTTGCGCTCCCCATGAACAAATTAACAACAGCGCACAAGAAGATAAAAAATACAAAGATCAAGGGGTTATCTAATTTGAGGTAGCGGACCAGTTCGCCACCTTTGATCGCTAAGAGTGTACCGAGATTCGACCAATTGAAGAACTCAACAAACTGAGCGGCGAAGAAGACGAGCACGATATACATCCCCATCGAGCTCATTGATTTCGACATGGAATTCAGGACGTCAATATCTTTGCGAATTGTACCGACAACGGCCCCGTAAACGATTCCCGGAATGAGGAAGCCGACGAAGATTAGCGCCACGATCCCCGTAAGAAAAGAGGGGGTGCTTTTTCCAGCTACCGGTTCTGCCAATGCGCCAAGCCATGGTAATATCTTTAACTCGACTCCTAGCCAATGCTCAAAGGCGCCGATGGGAACGCACAAATACAATAGCACTAATGTCAGCCCGGCGATTGAAATAGCGGTGGCAATCAGGCCGCGTTTTTCCAAGTCGGTTAAAGCATCCATCTTATTTTGTTCCGCGAGTTCATTCTGATCTCCTTCTGATGCAGAGTAATTTCCCAATCTAGGCTCAACGATGAACATCGAAACGAATGTACCTAACGCCGTGACAACGAATGTGCTCACCATCATGAAATACAAATTGCAGGCAGGACTGACAGGATTCGTGACATAGCTCGGGTCAAACGACTCTGCAGCTTTGCTCGTGATACCCGATAACAGCGGATCGATGGTTCCCAACAACAAGTTCGCACTGTATCCACCGGACACACCGGCAAAAGCTGCAGCCAATCCGGCCAGTGGATGTCGATTCAGTGAAAAATAAATCGCGGCTCCCAGCGGTACGATCACGACGTAGCCAATTTCTGATGCCGTATTTGACACAACTCCGGCAAATACAAGAGCGGCCGTGACAAGGAACTTGGGCGCCCCGAGGATCAAGAGTCGAATTGCCGCCGAAATTAATCCGCTGTGTTCGGCAACGCCAACGCCCAATAAGGCAACCAACACTGTGCCTAATGGTGCAAATTTGACAAAGTTGTTCACCAGTTCGGTCGTGATGCGTCGCAATCCCTCCCCCGACATCAATGACTCGACGCGCACCATGCCGTCGGGCGACCTCCCGGGAGCTGACTCTGGACGCGGGTCGACGACGCTCCAATCAAAGTGGGCACCAATGCCGCTTAATAGAATCGTAAACAACGCCAAGTAGGCGAACAACATCACCGGGTGTGGAAGCAAATTGCCCACTCGTTCAACGAATCCAAGGAAACCGTCAATTAAGCCTCGCTCGCGTTTTAGCTTATTTTCACCCATGTGATACTTGCCTCGGTTCTCAGGTTAAATTTTTCGGTGGAATTTCTAGATCGATTATTTCGAAGCGTTGCGTTGTCCAAGCTAAGTGGTTCGACTAGGATCGAGAGCCTGAATGTAGTGGACAATACGGCAACCTACCATCACGGACCTGCTTGTTGACAAATGCGCATTCAGTTTTGGAGCCTCTACCAATAAGTCGTTCAATATTTGAGAACAATTTTGAATGGTTTAGTTTATAGCCACGACCCTCAATTTGCCACGCCATGTTTTCGTTTTAGTATGTCTCAACAGTAGCTGCCGAAAAAGATCAAAAGAATTTGTGCATTCGGTGGTCAGGCGACAAGATAGAGCAGAAGTTAGTTGGCGTCAGATGACCACGACGATTGAAAATAGTTGTTCAAGCGTCATTCGCTGAACGTCACCTGTGAACAGAGGAATAGTCCGGAAATAATCTCAGTGTTGTTTGGCTGACGGTCAACCAAACATCTATCCACTGCGAAACGAGGCATAGTTTCGGGACAAGTCTAGAGAACCTATTTCACGTTAATGAGTGATATCGACTCATATGTTACAACGCCCGCTGAAGACCTTGGGCTTAACAGCTGTTCGCCGACTGGAAATTGCGATTGTGTGTCGACGAAATAGTCGCAATTGGAGAATCGCTAAGTATTGGTCTATTGGTCGATTTTTCTGTGTGATGTTTGAAACTCAGCTGGCTGTCTTGTCGTAATATCATGTGGCACAAACGCTGATGTCAATGATTTTCGTTCATTGGCCCGAGTCTGCACGATATCCCCAATCGTCGCAGTTTTGTGATCATTGGCGGCCAAATCAACCTAAGCGTTGCGCAGGTCGAATCGATAATACCGGTGAGACACAGTTGTCAGGGGTTTAATCATCGCCGATAATAGAACAAAGATCCAGGCCACAGTTGGAATGTAGATACCTACTGCGTAAAAACCTCAAGCAGACCATCGCTCATGGAACCTGAACAAAAAAATAAACCATCCGATTCCAAGAATAGCTCAAATTTCTTTTGGTTGTTTGTTGTTGTTGCGGCGACCTTGACGGTCATCCTGATATTTATTTTGCAAACGCCGACCTACCAAATTGACTACAGTGACTTTCAGAAGCTGGTGGAGAAAACCAATCTCAGTCCAGACAAGGAAGAAATTGAACAGTATCCCGGAGAGATTGTGATTGCCAATCGAAGCGACAATCGCAAGTATGATCGCATTTCTGGGCTCTCCAATCTGACCATTGGTACACAATTGATTACTGGCAAAGTGTTCGTCTCTTCGAGCACTGACCGATTGCTGGAAGATTATTCCAAGATGGATTGGTCGACGCCGCGCGAGATCGCCTTTGCGGTCAACAGTGTATCGAACGATGATATTATCTCACGACTTAAACTCGATCTTGAAAGCCGGCAAATCCCTCACGGGTTTGCATCTGGACCGAGTTTTTGGGATCGCTACGGGCCCCTGTTTCTCATTACTGGCTTGATCTTGCTCGTGTTTTTCTTGATGCTGCGACGGCTTGGTGGGGCTGCGGGGCCAATGCAGTTTGGGCGGAGTCGCGGCAAGTTGTTGGCGGAAGAAGATCTGGCCATCACCTTCGCCGATGCGGCAGGTATTGAAGAGGCCGTCGAAGAAGTGCGCGAGATTGTCGACTTTTTGAAATCTGCCGAAAAGTATCAACGTCTAGGCGGTCGCATTCCGCGTGGAGTTTTGCTCGTGGGACCACCGGGGACCGGTAAAACACTTTTGGCCAAAGCGATTGCCGGGGAGGCAGGCGTGCCTTTCTTCAGTCTGTCCGGAAGCGATTTTGTCGAAATGTTCGTCGGCGTAGGTGCGGCGCGAGTCCGCGATATGTTCCAACAAGCTGAGGCGAAGGCACCTTGCATCATCTTTATTGACGAACTGGATGCACTGGGGAAATCGCGGGGAAACAACAATATTGGTGGACATGACGAGCGCGAGCAAACATTGAACGCCCTTTTGGTTGAAATGGATGGGTTCACGACGAATAGCGGAGTCATTGTGATTGGTGCCACGAATCGCCCGGAAACCCTTGACGCGGCATTGATGCGACCAGGACGATTCGATCGGCACGTTTTGGTGGATCGACCTGATTTGAATGGTAGGCATGATATTCTGAAGGTGCATGTGCGTAACGTCAAATTGGGTCCAGACGTTGATCTCAAGCACATCGCTTCAATCACGCCAGGATTTGTCGGAGCTGACCTAGCCAATCTGGTGAACGAGGCAGCATTGTTGGCTGCCCGCAATGACATGTCGACCGTCAACATGAAGGAATTCAACGAGGGGGTTGAACGGGTAACGGCTGGCTTGGAAAAAAAGCAACGGATCATGGACGACGACGAAAAGCAACGCGTTGCCTACCATGAAGCCGGGCACGCGCTGGTCGCGCACAGTTTGCCGAATACCGATCCGGTCCATAAGGTCTCCATCATTCCCCGTGGCTTGGCAGCCCTGGGCTATACCATGCAACGTCCGACCGGGGATCGCTTCTTAATGACGCAAAGCGAACTCGAGAGTCAGATCCATGTGTTATTGGCGGGGACGTTGACCGAAGAAATGATCTACCGTGACATATCGACCGGAGCGCAAAACGATTTGCAGCGAGCGACCGATATTGCGCGTGCGATGGTTACTGAGTATGGTATGAGTCGCTTGGGACGTGTGCATTATGCATCGGCGCGGCGCTCAGCGTTTTTGGCAGGTGCCATTGATCAGGTCGGCGAGAACCGCATCAGCGAAAAGACGGCCCGAGAAATTGATGACGAGATCAAGCGGATTATCGATGAGTCCATTGAGAAAGTGCGTCATGTTCTGGAAGTACGAAGAGATGCCTTACACGCATTGACAAGACGACTGATCGAAGTCGAATCGATCGATGCCGATGAGCTTTGCCGGATTGTCAACGAAAATTCTAAAGTTCCTGTGGTTGTGCCCGGCACGGTTCACATCGATCGTGCCACCAAGGAGCGAGCGAATTCGGCGGACCAAGCTCGAGCAGGCGATGCCGAACGCGTGGCGGAAAATGGCTGACAACTTTTTTGCCAAGCAATCGGAATGAAACTAGCGATTTGCAACGAGACTTATCGTGATTGGCCTTGGGACAAGGCTATGGCACACGCGCGGGAACACGGTTATACAGGACTAGAGGTTGCTCCATTCACCCTGCAAAGTGACTCCTTAGATACGCGGTTTTCGCGGGCGTCAATCTTGAAAGATCAAGCCGAACAAGCCGGGCTGGAAATTGTTGGCCTGCATTGGTTGTTGGCAAGAACTGATGGCTTGCATATAACCAGTGCCGATAAAGTCACGCGGCGCAGGACGGCCGATTTCCTCATTCGACTTGTGGAGTTGTGCGCGAACCTGGGAGGTAAGGTTATGGTCCTCGGCTCACCCCAACAACGCAACGTTTCGTTTGGCGTAAAGCAAGATTCCGCGACCGAGTTTGCTGAGCAGGTAATTTTCGACATGTTGCCTCATTTGCAGCGCTGCGATGTTGTTTTGGCGATCGAGCCGTTGTCGATCAACGAAACGAACTTCCTAAATACGGCTGCAGAGACGATCGAGTTTTGCCGTAGATTTTCGTCGTCTCATGTCAAATTGCATCTGGACGTGAAGGCAATGTCGGCGGAATCGATGTCCTTCGCACAGATTATCAAATCGAGTGCCGACTGGCTGGTGCATTTTCACGCCAATGATCCGAATTTGCGTGGCCCTGGCATGGGGGAGATTGACTTCAGGCCCATTCTCGCCACGCTGCGCGAGATTGGTTATCAGGGTTGGCTGTCGGTCGAGGTATTTGATGAAAGCCTCCCGGTGGAACAACTGGTTGAGCAAAGCGCGCATTATCTGCGATCCCTAGTTCCAGCTTAGACGTACCACGGTACCGTCGACATTAACGAGTTTGGACCTCATGATTTGCCGCGCGGTACATACAGACTTCCGCTCGTAACAGCGTCTCGCATGATTTGGCGAACCTTCGCATCCAGACCATCCATCGCGTGGCCCTTTATTGCATGCTTCATGGAACGCGAGATCTCGATTACGTCTGCGGCAGTTTGATGTACAAATTCCACACGAAAATTTGAGATGCCGACAGCAATCCATCGTTTCAAGTATTGTGCTGAGAACTGCGCTTCGTGGCCGAAAACGGTATTTCTGCAACCAACATCGGCAAGCACAGGATGTTGGCGTCCGTTATGGTCTTGCAATGAAAGACGCCGCGATTCACATGGGTGACCACAATTTGAACTGTCGGTCCCCCGCGACAGAAACCGACAAAAGACGCAATGCTCCGTATGAAAAACTGGCAAATGACTGAAGACAATCGTTTCCAGTCGATTCACATCAATACCTCGGGCCAATTTTTCGATTTGTCGACCATTCAAATCGTAGGAGGGAGTCACAAAGTCAAGCCCTTGATCCAGCAATGTTTGCGCCGAAACAACGTTAGCAACATTCAAGCTAAAGTCGCCAATAAGTAGCGGTCTTGAATGCTCAGGCAATTGAAGAAGCTGATGCAATAATCCACTTGAGCGTACCAATATATCGCATTCCAACGAGCGTAAGAAATGCACGACCTTTTGTTCCGCGGGCTTAAGAATTCTCGGACTGGCAACACGAACGCGAATACCGGCCTGAGAAACCCTGAGCACCGAATTGCGCAGGCCATACAACTCCAAGTAGTCCAAAGTGATGGAGTCTGGTTGAACCTCAAGGGCAGCGTCCAATTGCTCAGGATTTCGCACAAGCAAATCAAGCCGCGCGGTGACTTTGGTACGGTTCGCGCCAGCGGCACATTGTGCAATGTGTATTGACTGATTCTGCATCCATTCATCGATTACCTTGGTCTTGACGGGGATCGCAGGTCGGCGTCGCATTTGCAACGCCTCCGCAACAATCTCGCGCCGCAGTTCATTGAGTTCGCTCACGGGCAAAAAAGCTGGGCCCTCCGAATTGCATTCCAATTGACCCAAAAGGAACGGTGTTCCGCCAAGCCGGCCTAAATGCTGCCGCAATAATTCAAGGCTAAGTGCCCGATTGGACGCAGGCTGGACCGGATGCGCCGAGCACTTTGTGATCTCCAAAACCTTGTCCAGAACATTGGAATGAATACGGGCAGTCACCTGCAGCGGTTCACCGATTCGGCAAGTTACCGAAATGTCCATGTTCGACTTGCGGGTCAGCTCAGTCGGTTGTGCCAAGGGATTGAGAAGTTGCACAAGTTTCGGCGCAGAAGTACGCCAAACCAAATCGCCAACACGGATTCGACGAAAGTCAATTTGGCCATTTGCAAAGCTGAGCTTCGCTGAAGTGTTGCCCAATCGTTCAATCGCATAAACATTACCCCCTTCTTCCGGCAGATCTGGGGATCTCCAATCGGCTGCATCAAATACGAGTCCGTCGCCGGGCGAGATTTCATGATGCAATGTGATGACGACAGCGTCTTTGCGGACCAACTCGACGGTTCCTACATGGACACCACGATGACGGGGCACCCGTCCCTGCACCACCTTTTGATGATTCGTTCCTTCCAAAAAGAACGGCCCAAGACCACGTGAGTAGATTTGTTCTAATTCCAGTCCTAGTTCGTCGCGTTGTTCTAAAGTTTTGTGCTCCCAAGCCGCGTCAATAGCTTTGCGATATGCCCGAGTTGTCGCTGCGACATAATGTTCGTCTTTATATCTACCCTCAATTTTGAAACATGAGACTCCCGCCGAAATCAACTCGGGAATGTGGTCGAGGGCAAACAGATCACCTGGGCTTAAAGGGTAGCGATTGGGACCCGTATTAAAAGCCTCGTCGTCGACCACAAGCTCGTACGATAAACGGCAGGCCTGCGCACATTGGCCTCGGTTTGCGCTTCGCCCACCCCACGCTTCACTGCTGAAACATTGTCCGGAATAGGAAACGCAAAGTGCCCCATGCACGAACACTTCAGTACAAATTGAAACACACTCGGTAACCTTGCGGATGTCGGAAAGACTCAACTCTCGACCCAGTACCACGCGGAGGCATCCTAAACCTGCGGCGAATTCAACTCCTTCTGCACTTGTGATCGACATCTGCGTGCTGCCATGTATTTCCAGAAGCGGAGCGATTCTTGCAATCAAAACGGCTAGGCCAATATCTTGAACAATGACGGCATCGGCTCCTGAGTCAGCGATTGCTTGGACCGATCGTTCGGCAACTGGTAACTCATTGTCAAAAACCAGCGTGTTGAGGGTGACGTAACCTTTGACGTCGTGGCGATGTAGTAAGTCGAAAATCTTAGGCAACTCATTTGTTGAGAAGCCGACTTTAGAGCGTGCCGAAAAGCAATCTAAACCAAAATAGACAGCATCAGCCCCCGCTTCAATTGCAGCATACAATTGAGACCATCCGCCTACTGGGCACATCAACTCCGGTTTTTTCATGGGTAGCAGAAAATTCAAATCCAACCAGCGGACATTGAGACTCGTATCGACTTGGTGCGAAAACGTTCGTGAACCTATTACAAGGCACCGCTTGTTGCGGTACGTTACAACGTACGACAACAGCGCTAATCATAGCCGATTACGGCCATGTTCGCAGTGGGCAAATGCCATTGCCTCTTCGACACGTCCATTTGCAGCGAATTGTGAAGACAACGTAGCCACGCCCACACTAAGCTATCTGAGGGGTAGCATGGTGTTTTCATCGAATCGAGCCGGTGCCATCCAAGGTGCCTGAACATGATACGCTGATTGTCACCGTCGTTGATTTTTTGACGCGTATTGGTGTCTGGACGCGCACGCATGGACTCATGCAACTGACGCATGGGAGCCCTGCCACCGAGCGAGTTGGCACAAGAAAGCACGGAGTTTATCGCCGTGCGGAGAATCTGAATTAGTGATTCGAATGAAAAGTCATTTTCTGGCCGGATTCGCCGCACTTGGAAGATCGATGGCTGCCCCTAAATCGTTGAAATTAGAATCCCGGCAGCGTCGTTGCACGTCTACTGAAGGTTAGCTTCTGCGAAACGCGTGTAGGCGCTTTTCAACCGTGAGAATAGGTCGTCAACGCCATTTTTCCCAAACTCGAAGTCCAATAAGTCCTGGGCCGAAATTTCTGCCCGTTCCACGTTCATTTCTTCGGCATACAATGACTTGAGAAAATCCAGCACGTTGCTGGCTTGTAATTGCCGCTCACGTTCGCTCCGTGAGAAGGATTTTACATCATGCGGATCTAGTAACCTCAGTTCCTTGTTTGCCAATACCACGAGCAACTTGCCGGAAGGCAACAATTCGATCGGAAAACACTTTACGAAGAGGCCGTCGACCATTGTAAATGGAACGATCAAGAATTCGGCGTCGGAATTTGCAGCGTTAAATACTTCTTGATTTGAATGGGAGAAGACCCGCTCGACGCCGATCCGAACAAACCCTTCTTGGCTAGTGACGTGCTTGCAGACTCCATGAATTACATTCTCCTTAAAGCACACTTTTATTGGCGTATCCTTTGCCAGCATGATCGCATTTAAGCCAATGATAGAGAATCCACCGATGGATTCATCTGCCAAAGAAGCATCCCAGGCAATGCCATCAATTTCCACCTCGCACGCTTCTGAACTGGACGCCAGTCTGCGAAATAATCGACGATCGTCTTGGCTACGACTTTGTTCTGTGCGTTGTGTTGATTGGTTCGTGTGGACCATTGCAGGGCCTCAAGCTCGATTGTGCCAGTTGCTGATAAAACGACGAGGATTTCTCACCAAGAAAATTCGTACTTGTTTACCGCGCCAAGATGGGTGGTGGTAGTTCTATCGGAGTGGGGC
>CALMEE010000076.1 GCA_937862885.1 uncultured Planctomycetaceae bacterium | reverse complement strand
CCGGTAATCAAGATATGCGGAGCCATGTCAAATGCCGAAATAAGCCACAAGGATAAGATCAGGAACTTTAGGAAACATGAAACCGGAGCTAGACGGCGATCCGCACAAGCAATCGCAAGTTACAACACATAGGTTACAAGAGCTGCAGATGTGTTTCAATCCAGACAATTAGGGCAAACGTATTAGCTGCCTTACCAAGCTTACAGCCCCGGCGGAACAACCTTGATGCCAAAAGCATATTAGAATTCCCCCTAACCATAAGCGTTGATAAGGGAATAGCGTTTACAGTGGTATTGGCCTGAAACATGCAAACTCAAACTATGGTCATTCGACCACATGTCCATCCTCGCGATCCGATGAAAACGAGGTTCTTTGCTGGAAGGCATTGCCACATCATGAACGAGGAAACCTGCGCTGACTCTTGCCAAATATGTTGCTGGAGCCACAAGCTTTGCTACCTTAGTGGACCGTCGCAAATGACTTTCTCAATACTCCTCGGCAACGCCGCCCGACCACGTCGAAGAAAAAAAATCGATAAAAGGAGTAAACTTGCCTGTTGGCCTATCTGGAGATACTAACTTGTGTTCCGTCCGCCCGAACATTTCTAAGAAGTCAAGATTTCTTGGAGTAACTTCAAACAATGCTGAACCGTTTTAGGGTCGGCGCCGGCACCCCCAACAGACTTGTTCTAGAAGGGCATAAAAAGACCGTCGATTTAGAAAGTCACAACGAATACAAGTAAGAACAAAGGGAGGACAGCCATCACAATCCCTTCATTTTGATACTTCTTTCTTGGGTAATTACCCGCGATCATCTGATGTCTAACGCTAAGTAACCATCCGCCGATTTATGGGCAACACGAAAAAATCTCGAAATCCAGAGTAACGCGAGAGTTGTCTGTTGATCGTTTGGCAAGAAGAGGCGCCGATTTACAAGCCGCGTTTATGCCGACCTTCGGCGGCGGCGAACAAACAACAAGCCGGCCAATGGAGATACCAAAAAGAAGGCGGTTGGCTCCGGAACAGCAGAAATATAGAAATTATCAATTCCGATAGCTTGGCCATTCGTACTACCACCGACCCCAGCGTAATTCCATCGCAAATAGTAGAACGAATTATTCGCGATGCTCAGTCCTGAAATGTTTACCGACTTGTTTATGACCGAGGGCGTAGAGATACCGCCAGCATTATTCGCATCTGCAGGGTAAGATTGGTCCCCTGCGGTGGCCGCCACCCAGTTGATACCGTCAGCACTGTGAAAAAATGTCATATCGAACGCCCGCGTTCCATTGCGATACTTTTCGTAATCAAATTCCAACATCAGTCCCGTTAATGTGTTTCCTGTTTGATTCGAAATTTGCAACATGATACTTTGAGGGCTAGAAAACGCACCGGAACTCAAAAACCCAATAGCCCGATCGCTGGTATTCCCACCATCGCGAAAGTTGTACGATCCGCCAGCAGCAGTGGGGCCCAATACTCCAGTTTGAACTTGCGTTAACGTCGATGTACCAGAAGCCCAATTCGGCGTGGCACCACTACCGAGACGCCAAGCACCCGAATTTAAAACGTTAAGATTCGTTCCGGTGCCGAGCCCATTAAAGTTCTGTAACACCGGCGTCTGAAGACTTGAGACAATTAAAGATGCTTGGGCCGAATGGGTCGTTAAAAGAACAACCAAAGCCGAAGATAAGACGAACCAAAGTTTCATAGTTAACCTCAAGCGATCCAAGAGTTGCATTACTAAGCTGAGGATTCAAGTCTACACGACCGATCTACCTAAAGTCCTCATACCGCCTAATCCTCATAAGATAAATAACCACGAACAGCAAAACAAGTGTTTTCTTAGGAAATTTTAGGTTTTGTAGCCAATTACCAATAACCACGTGAATTTGCCGATTTCGCTAACTATTATGGGAAGCTCGAAAGCGCTTTTTCGCGAATTTTTTTGATGCAATTCGATAATGAACGTGCCCAGTGGATGTGCGCAAATCGATATGAACGAATATTCATAATTCCAAAGTTTCAGCTAACGCATTTCAGGCGAAACAAAAACTATGTCATCCCGATCAACCACAAGATGCCTATCATGTCAGGCTGTTGGACTCCATGAAATGGCCAGGATTTAACAAAAGGAAGAATTACAATTATGGATGCAGATCTGGCGACAAGCATCCTTATCAAGCCGTGTTTTCTTGCGACTACCGTCATTGCAGGGCGTCCAATTTCGCCAACACTTCACCCACGGACTGAACGACTCCATCGGCAAACACGTCGACGCCGTATTTCGACTCTAGCAGCACGGTCAACTCAGCCAAATCCAAGGAATCGAATTCCAGATCACGCATCAGCCGTTGATTGGCATGAAGTTCGCTAAACTCGGGGCGTCGGAACGTGCGACGTACATGGTTCACAGACTCTAACAAGGCAGCGAGCCGGCGCTGATTAACGGCGTGCCCCGTTCCTGCTTTCTCGTGCTGCGCTAACGAACCGTCGTCGATAATTCGCGCAGGATTGCCAACTACCGTCTTTTGATTAGCCACATCGCGAATCACGACGGCACCTGCTCCGACCGTCACGGAATCACCGATCACAATTCGTTGGATCACGACAGCAGCCGCGCCAACCCAGCTTTTTGTACCCACTTTGACCTCACCGCAGAGCGTGGCGTTTGGCGAGATATGCGAAAAATTACCGATGAAACAGTCATGGTCGACACTAGCGGCCGTATTGATGATGACGTGTTCACCGATTTGCGCATCCGCTTGAATAACGGCTCCCTGCATCACGACCGTTCCAACGCCAATCAGGGCAGACGGGCTGACAATCGCGGAAGGGTGGATCAAACTGACGAAGGAGTTGGGAAGAATTGCCGCCAGATCAGCGCGCGTCTGGTTGTTGCCAACGCACAGAATCATCGGTTGATGACGCGTGAAGATTTCTGAGTTCGGATCGAGACGAAAGCCAGGGCGAACGTTACCGTGTGAACTTTCAACAACTTGTGGACAGTCGTCGAGCACCCCAGCAATCTCGTAGCCACACGCCAACGCCAGATCGGCGACGACTTTAGCATGGCCGCCATAACCATAAAGCCAAATCGGTCGCAAATTGATCGTTGTTCGACGTTGGTCGTCGTTAACTGATGTTGCCCGCGTCAATTTCTATCTTCTACTTATTAATGTGGGCGGAACGTTGGCATTTATCTCGTGGCAATAGCTTTCCGAGGTGTTTTTCAAGGTCTTGTTCCTTGAAACTTTTCGGCAGTGGCTTGGCCGGTCTGATTGATGCCTGACCTACTCAATACTTTCCAAACCGTTGCGGCCAATATTCTAAAATCCAACCACAACGAATGATTCTCGACGTACCACACATCCAACTCGAACTTTTCTTCCCAACTGATGGCATTGCGGCCGTTGATTTGTGCCCAACCGGTAATTCCGGGACGCACTTCGTGACGGCGAGCTTGCCGTTCGTTATACAGCGGCAAATACTCCATTAACAACGGTCGCGGCCCCACCAAACTCATGTCGCCACGCAATACATTCCATAGTTCGGGCAATTCATCAAGACTCATGGAACGCAAAAAATTTCCTAGCCTAGTCATTCGAGCATGGTCGGGCAACAGCTCACCTGCAGTATCACAAGCATCGGTCATTGTTCGAAACTTGTACATTCGAAACAGGACGCCCCGTTTCCCCGGTCGAAGCTGAGAAAAAAGAACCGGAGACCCTAGTCGCCAACGAATCAGGATACCCAGCGCGATCAACAAAGGAGATAGCGCCAATAGTAAGAAAAATGAAACAATCAGATCAAGGCCACGCTTGAACATCGGTTATTAATTGAGTTGCGAAGTCGATTTCCAAGTTCAATGATAACTAACACACTTCGATTCCAATAACTTAACAACCCGCAAAAATGCATGATGCAAAATCATACATTTTGATCCATGCCAAAATTTCATAATCGCAAGTCGGATCTCAATATCACCCAACCAATTGGGGTTCTCCAGCGAAAAACACGCTCAGAATACGATTCCAGAACAGATCAACGGTGTTCTTTTCACCCTCAGAGCACGACAAAACTTGGGTCTAAAACAAGTGAACATATCGTGGGGATAAGCGTTTGTTTTCAATACAAATTATAACTTCGAATACGCTCGGTCCCGACTAGATTTTCAGGCTGACACGTCGTTGAATGATTTCGAGGTTCGCAGCAGTGTACCGGCAACACGCGAACGCGTGACAAGCATGTATTTGCCGCCCACCTCAAGCTATAATAGCAAGGAAATCGTTCAGAATTTTCGTCTTTCATTCGCGAACCCATCGAAGCGACGACATACAATCAATCCGCAACCACCCCCGATTGTACAAACCGAGACCCAAGATTGAAATCGCTCCACAGCAATAGAAAAAAATGGAGCCGGCCAGCAGACGATTGGCTTGGTTTAGCACACTTGCAAAGCAAAATAAAAAAGGACTGGGACTACCCAATCCTTTTTTCGTTTTTGAGTTTCTCGATTTCAAACTCGCCATTCGATGGCAAAGTCTTTATCGGCCACTATCGACTGCGACGACGCAAGAAGAGTCCACCGACTAGCGACGAGCCAAATAATAGCAACGCAGACGGCTCTGGAATCGCGTACAGGCCCCTCAAGGTAATCGATTGGGCATATTGATTTCCCATACCTGTTGGACGCAAATTGGCGATTTGAAAAACAACTTGGCTTGTACTGGGGACTGCGATTCCACTGTAGAGCGTGGGAGTTTCTGGAACCAAAACATTGTTGACCAAGGCATCATTCAAAATATTTGTTCCAAACTCGGGAGTGATGCTCACACGAGCCCAGTTATTTGCTAACAAGTTAGCATGAACGCTGGTCAAAATCCCAAACCCATTAAATCCCCCCGGTACACCCAGTCCGGTTGCGAACACATCGCCGAAGTTCTGACCGCCCAGAACATTGTAAGTAATCGTAGCGATGGTATTTCGACCAATCTCAAGCCCACCAGCCACAAATTGTGCATTCGCACCGCTTAGCGAAATCGTTCGTTGTATCGACACACCTCCGACATTTAAGGTCGTGGCTGCAAATGATGTATTCGTGAAATTATCAAATTTGACAATGACCAAGGAAGCGTCCCCGCGAGACACAAACAAGGCTGCGGTCAAGAGGACGGCAATGGTTAATGAAAGTATTTTGCTCATGATGATTTTCCTAGTGCAAGAATCAATCCGATTGAATCTCAAGTTGCCAACGTGTAAATTCGGGAACAACTCACAATCGATGAAAGTTGTCTAACTTGACTATATTAACCCTGCTATGCTAACCCGGCAAACTTCCTTTTGCAATAGTCTTGGTCGAAAATCTCACAAAAATTCTGAATTTCTAATTTTTGGGATTCAGGCCAACAAGCGACGTTTATTTGCCGGTTTTTTTCAAACAATGCCAAAAACCCGGGGAATTTGTTTACCCGTCACCCAAATTTAATTGCTCCAACATTTTCCGATTGACGTTAGCGACATCGAATTTCTCCTCGGCTAATCGTCGGCTGGCAAAAGCCATTGTCTCCCATTGCTCGCGATGTTCAACAAACCACATCATCCGCTCGGCAAGCGAGTTCGCATCTCCACTTGGTACTAACCAGCCATTCGTCCCGGGAATCACCGTTTCGCGGCAACCGCAAACATCGGTCGTCAGGATTGGACGGCCCATTGCCATCGCCTCAAGCACGGTTCGTGGCATGCCTTCGTGATAGGAGGGGAGGCAATAAATATGACTATCGCGGAGGTAGGGGCGCACATCGTCGGTCGCACCGTGGTATTCGATGGCGCCGGTCTGTTGCCACCTCTCGACCTCCTTCAATGGAATCCCGTCTGGCGATGGATCGGTCGGGCCGACGAGCGAGAAGCGTGAGTTCGGGAATCGTTGCTTGACGATGGCCGCCGCCGCCGCGTATTCCCGTATCCCTTTTTCCCCCAACAACCGAGCGATCAACAAGAAGCGGGGTGGACCCTTGGGCAACGGTGTGAAGCGAAATCGATCGAGGTTAACCCCGGACCCGGGCACGGTATGACATTTATTTGCGGGCACAATTCTACGACGGATAAATTCATCTCGATTGTCAACGTTCTGAAAAATGACGGTATCAGCACGACGCAAAGCGTAGCGATACAACCGCACTACGACTTGATTGAGTAGCCTGCGACGCAACGTGCTGCCTTGGAAGGCGTAACCGAGCCCAGTAACCATGGCTACAAATCTCGCCCGTGGCAGCGAGCGAGCGGCAATCCCTCCCCAAATGATCGGTTTAATCGTGTATGCCAAGATTACATCAGGTTGCAGCTCACGAAACGCACGCTGCAACTCGCGGAGAGTTCGCCAATCGCTCTTGGGGTTGAGCGCATTCCGTTGCACCGGGTAACCACGAAACACAACTTTGCCGGGAGCCACCCGACATCTAGCGGCTGGATTCAACTCCTGCCCCAGACCGCGCAATGACTCGATCTCAGCTACAATGTTCGGTCGTGTGGGAGCCGTCATCACAATGACTTCATGCCCCGCGTTGGCAACGGCTTGAATCAGATCTCCGCGAAAAGCCACTACAGATTCGGGATAAGCCCCTAAAATAATCGCTCGTTTCATTGTGGGAATCGATGTTTTCGCTGCTGCCGCATGACTCGACAACAGTAATAACAACGTAGTGACTGTCCTGAGATAATCTCCGCGTTTTTTCTGTAAGCGTCAGCAGGAGTCGTCGAGTGCTAAACGCGGCTTGTCGCTATTCTATTGATCTTTAAGACAGAAAGCTCGAATTCGTAACGCATCGTCGTTTCGACTTTAGCCAGCTCGACTGACTAGATCGCAAGCTTTGCTGGCTGTTAGGCGAGCGACAACCGAGGACTAATCGGCTGACACTCGGTCTAGTCTTTGCGTGACTCGAGCAAACTTCCGGGCGAGACGTTACTACGTGATGTTCTTTGCGTGCTCCAGGATGAAGCATCTTTCGTTTAACCGCGGCGAAAGTAAGCGTTGCTGTTGTATCCGCGTTCGCCTTCGGCTGACGGTTAAACACTAAGGCGAGCGGCAGTTGAAAATTTACCGTAGCTGACACGTTGCACAGGCTTCCAGCCTTTTTATACCCCAAATCTTTTGACACTTCTCGCTGAACGCCACCTGCATTTAGGGGTGAAATCCCGCAGGCTTGGAGATTGTCCGGCGTAGTGGACTCGTCTTCCGGCAGAAAGAGCAGGAAACGGAAATATCCGCCGGATAAACCGGCGGCATTAGCGCCAAGGCGGCATTCGGCTTGTAGCGAGAAACGTAATGATCACCTGGACAAGCCAGGAGCATTAAGCCGGACAATCTCCTTGTCTTGCGGATCGTTAGGTTTTTCGCTAAACGACAATCTGTCCCGGAAACCTGGGGCGTTGAACCTCCTGCATCGTAGCTGACTGCATGCCAAACTCGTCGCGAAGTTGGTGATACCAACGAAAAATCATTTTCAGCGTGGCCATGGACTCGACTGGATACCTGCCAAAATTATGAGGATGCCACCACAAGTGATAGATCAAGCCGCGGCGAGCGGCGTCGGTCATCTCCGCTTTCACACGTTGCAAACGAGCCCAATTGGCTGCGGTCCAACGACTGTGCGGTCGCAAAAAACGAGAGGCCGGTTCTAAGGTTACACCGGCCTGCTGACTGATCAATTGGTCCGAATACGCTTTGCTGCGAAATGGCAAGTAGGCGTCTGCCGTACGAACTGCCTTCGCGGCAAGTGAGTTCAGCTGAGGCGCGGTCCAGTACCACACACCGGGATTCGTACGCACTTTGGCTATCCCCGCTGAATGACATGCGGCCAGATACTCTGGTTGAAACTGATTGCGAGGAAACACCAGACTGCTCAGCCGCGAGTCAAACCGCTGGGCAATATTTTGGGCTAACTGCAAATCCGCTCGAAAATGTTCCACCGTCTGACCCGGCTCAAGACAGTAATAATGAGAAAACGTATGCGTCGCCAATTCTTGACCAGGCGCCGACACAATGGCTCGCACATGCTCGGGTGAAAAAAAACAATCCGCAGACATTTTCTGGCGGGCAAACTGACCGAAACGATAGGGACTGAGTCGCTCATTGTTGTAACCCGGTTTTAGACCGTCCAGTTCCTGCGCCTGTTGATCCCAATCGTCCCAATCATTCAGCATCAACATGCCGACAGTGGCCCAGGTGATTCGAACTTCATTACCAACGGCCAGATTTAGAACTTGCGGCACAACTCGTTGGGTTTCGAGAAAAATGTGTTCACGACGATAGATATCGGCATGGTCAAACAAACCCCAGACCAATTCAAAGTCTAATGAAATAACGAATTTGCCAACAATCGTCATTTACGCTGTGAACTTTGGAAAAGCGATAGACAAAAACATACAAGGGCCGCTGGCGCTAATACTGCGTCATGCCCGCTTGATCGTATTGGGCGCGTTGTTGATGGGCAACTTGCTTCCATGCCAAAAACGCATAGACGACGTAGAAGCCGAAATACATCACCATTGATTTTTGCCGCAACATAATGCCCATGTTCGACATCATCAAACTTAGAATAAATGATACTCCCAAGAATGCGACCAAGGACATCAGCACTAATGGTGAAGACTGCCGTAAAAACGTGAAAAGGCGCGCGTCCATCAAGTGTAGAAAAATCAACAAGTACAACAGATTCTCCATTGAACTGAAATGCCCTAAAAAGTTGGGGGAATCGATGAATAGGGGACGAAACCAAAAAGTAAACATCTTAAATGGCACTGAGTAATTCGACATGTCGATGCCCGAGCCGGAAGTCGACAATCGACCCGATTGTTGTGTAGTCAACTCTTGGAAGTCTTCAATGAACTCCTCCACAGATTCCGAGTCGTCAAGTCCGGTAATTGCCAAGATGTTGTTGGCGCTGAGCCAAAGCCCAACCATGCCGGCGCCAATGATTGCCAATTTTGCAAGTTGGCTGACGTTCCCTTTTGCCAATAGATACCCAAAGGCCAAACCACCCGCAAGGAAAACCAGAACATGGGGTCGAATCATGAACACGATGAAACCGCCTAGCAACATTTTCCACCAATGGCGCTGAAAATGGACACTGGAGTAGGTAAACATCATCATTCCTAGAAATATCAGTGATCCTTTACCCAATGAACTCGTCCAAAAGTGCATATTGGGTAGGAACAATAGCACGTACAAAAAGTTCACGTTGCCAAAGATGCGTGGCTCGCATTCCACGCTTTCCCTAAACCAAAGATAGGCGTAAACAAATCCCCAAAACCCAAACCAGGCGAACAACAACATCACGGCCGCATACGGCAAACCCGCTTGTGCGAATGGTGCCGCCACAAAACTAATGAATGGCGTCCCCGTTTCGAACAGGTTCCACCAATCATTGCCAATGTTCATCGCGACGCGATAAAACTGGTGTGAATCCGAACGATTAACTTGCACATACGAGTAATAGACAAAGGCAAACAACGCATGGTAGGCAAACAAAAGGTGCAAAAGGTTAGCGTCAACATACCCACGCTTGGCGCGCAGCGTCTGGAACAGCGCATGGTTCAGCCCGACAAGAAATAACAATAATACAAATGCCTCGATCACTAGAATAACTCCAAATCACCTAAGCTATAGGCCCAACCAGGGATCGCCCAATCGCCATCAGATACTGACGCTTCGGACTGCAAATTACGAATCGTCAATTCCGGACCATAACGTCCCAGCAGTGACCACTTGAGCACGCTTCGATCCGCCGCAGTCACCAGATTACAGCCGTGTTGTCGCGCCCACTGCCGCACCGCCGACAGCACTTGCCGTCGAGCTAGCGCGGAGCCATCAGTAAGCGTGTCACACAATCGCAATTCGTTAACGCGGCCATGTTGCCGTATACAAGCGGCGCAGTATGCCTGCGGCTTTTCCAGTACAAGATAATTCTGTAACGGGCAATCGCGGTAACGCCATTGCAAGTAAGGCAGCGATTTAGGTGTGAACCAGCGACCGAGTTGCACGAGGCGGCGCTCTTCAATTTGGCAAAGTTCTGCGAAATGCTGTGGATCTGGGTTCCTGTCGATTACTTGATCTGTAGACCATGACCGACAACCCCAAGCTGGTGCGACAGCCAATCGCAATTTCCCTTGCGATTTCCAACCCATTTTCAAGTAACCTGGGCGACTTTGCTTATTGGGCGTGTTGAACACAAACTGCCCCCCCTGTTCGCGGGCTATCTCCAGGGCCGCCATTGTCAGGCGTTTGAAAATTCCCCGTCCTTGAAATGCGGGATCGGTGGCTGTATCGACGGCCCGAAAAGCGATTGCCGATTGTTCCCCGCGTTGCCAGCACCAACGCATTAACGCCCGCACACCCACCAACCGCGCGCCAGCATGCGCCAGCAAGACAATCGAGGGGCCAAAGGGATTATCAATATGCTTGTACCGCCAAACTTCGGCCGATTTCTTTATCAGCGATTCCCCTAGGCTACGTTTGAGCAATTCAACGATCTGCGGGATATCCAGCTCGGATGCGGGGCGCACTCTCAACTCGCCCATTGCTTGTAGATCTCCTCAAGTTCATGGACCATGCGACGGATGCTATAGTTGTCGACCACCCGCTGCCTTGCCGCCTGCTTACGCATAGCCATGCGGTCAGGATCTTTGGACAGGGCCAACACTCGATCGACGAGTGCCTCAGGAGATTCTACCGGCGTCGCCTCGCCATCAATACCGTCGCGGAGCACTTGTTTGATTCCACCCGCTGCCGTGGCCACGATCGCGCACTGCATACTCATCGCTTCGAGCAGCGCGATGGGCAGCCCCTCAAATGAGGAAGTCATCATGAACACATCCATCGCCTCGAAATAAGGTCGCACATCGGTTTGCAGTCCGGGAAAATGGACACTGTTGTCTAACCCCAACAGGTTGCAATGCTGCCTGATGTCGGATTCCAGCGGTCCTGCCCCCACAATGATCCCCCGTGCCTCGGGGCAGCGCTGTTGGATTTTTTGAAAAACTTCCAACCAGACGTCTAGTCGTTTCTGAAAACGAAACACGGCTACTGTGCCGATCACCAGTGATTCGGGCGAAATATTGAGTTGCGTGCGGACGGGTGCCGCAGCAGCCGAGCACGTGCGCACAAAGGAATCCGTATTGACACCGTTGAGCACGGTACGGACTTCAATGCGGGGTCGAACGTACTCCGCGATCGAGTCTTTAACGTCATCCGACACCGCCAGTGCTAGCGATTGATGGTTGAAGGTGAGCCGGTTGATCCAGCGAGTTGCCCAATGGTAGCGAGATTGCAGATTGTGTTCGGTGTACAGCGTGAGGATCCGTGTCAGTCGATGAACGCGGCGGGCGACAAATCCGGCCCAGGGTAGATGGGCGTGAATCAAGTCGATCTGGTGATCACGGCAATAGTGCGCGATCCTTTTGGCTTGGCGAAGAAGTGCCAAATTGTTTTTTGCTGGCAGGCAAGTCACTCGTCCCCCGGCTTGCTCGATGGCCTCCACCATTTGGTTTTTCCAGGGCAAAAAATACAGATAGTGAAACTCAAATCGCTCTCGATCATGCGCCTTGAGCGTCTCCGGCAACAGCATCTCGGCGCCACCACGACCTAGGGATTTGATGACGTGGAGAATCCGTATCTGTTTCGAATCATGGGGTTGCATCGAGACTAAAATATACGGGGACGGTAGTAAAACTCATCCACAACTGTCAGTCCTGCGTGATGATTGAACGTGTGGGTACCCATCAATCCCTTCCGCCACTTCGGCAGAATTTTGCTAATCTCTTCCTCATCAAATTCCTCCGATGTGATCTTTGTAATTTGGTTCAGCGTGATTGCGTAGCCGTAACGAACCGAACCATCCTGCGCTGGGCGATACCACTCATTGCCATATTGGAAAAGTCGACCCGCGGGCCGGGCACTGCGGACATCCGACTTGACGGGATTGCGAGGATGCGCCTGCCACGGGCCCAGTGGGCTGTCCGCATAATACAAATGCAACTCGTCTTGAAAGGGTGCCCCGCGTTCCGCCATACCGACAAACATCCACCACCGTCCGTCGATGTCCTCAACCGTCGCATCCACGGCCTTTACATTTTCCAGCAAGACTTTTTCCAATGTCCAATCGTGTGGAAAGTTGGTCGCCCGATAAAGTTCCACCGAATTGTTTCCCTTGGTCTCGGGAATCATATAGAATTGCTGATTCCACCGGAATACAAAAGGATAGGATAAGTGGTACGGCCGCTGCAAAACTTTTGCGGGCGGTTTCCAGGAACCGTCCTCATTCATCTCCAGAACTGAGATGTGTGCATTCTTAAAACGGTGCAGTGCTTCTTCCACAAAAATATAACGCTTGCCGTCGTGAGATACTGGAAACGGATCGGCCCAAACTCGGTCCTTCGGCGGAATCAAGGGTTTAAAGTCATGTAGTCGCGTCGGAAGGCCCGATGACTTGCTGATTTTGTAGGCAATCTTCCAGGCACCGCGATGGAATGCATTCTGCATCATGGCTCGCATTCCCCGCGCACCAAGGCGAAACAGAAAACCCATCATCTGGCGATTGCTGGGTGGTTGGTATAGCGGGTGGAAGTAAGGGCGATACTGAGAACTGTCGCACTGGATACATTTGAGGGCCGTTTCGCCCTGTTGCGCCAGATCGCGCAGTTTCCGACCGATAAACGCAGCGGACTTGTAGTAAAAACGGGTTTGATTGGCGACCACCGAATACGGATGGGTGCTCGACCAGGAACGATAAATCACACGACCTGCATCCAGATTGGAAGACAGAATTTGCAACACGGAACCAGTGACTGGCTCACCGAGTGCCACTTCCCAGAAGCCGGGCGGCCCTCCGCGGTTGACTTCGTTGTCACCATGATGAAACGACCAGACCCCAAAGCGAGCGATCTTCAAAACGTCCCCATCGAGGATTCGAAAGCCAAAACGAATTGCCACATCCAGCTCGTATCCACGAATCGTCTCGATTGCCTCAGCCGGAAACCTGTCCCGAAAGCGGGTCATTTCGGGTGAAACTCGCAATCGCGGGATCCCGTCCAGTTCATCCGCTACGCTCACACGCTGAAACGGGTCGTCCGTTTCACGAAAAAGACGATAGTCGAGAGCACTATACAATTTCCACAACAGATGTTTGGGATTTCGGAGTAACCTGCCAGCCGATCCTACAGATGGCGACGCACCATTTTCGATGACCAAACTAATCTGTGAATGAACGGTCGACTTTATCTCGCGAATGATCCGCGCAGTCCAATTCGGCACGGTATTGGAATTTAGCAAGAGACCGATCCGAATAGGCCGGCCCAAAAATTTCGGTGATTCGTTCAGCGGTGACAATGTACTAATCGATTTGATGCCTCAGGTTAACGAAGCATCGCTTAATGAGGCAGCCTTAAACACCAATCTCTGTCTATTGTTTGGTCACAATGCTCGCCGGCTGAGCAGGAGCGGGTTTGCGCGGCGGTAATGCAATGATCCCAGTCAATCGATGGTAGAGAAGTTCATATTGATCCGCCACCGACTCCAAATGAAAACGGCTGGACACGTATTCGCGAGCCCGTTGACCCATTTCCAGACGTCGCCTGTCGTCTTGTAGTAACTGTGTCACGGCCAAAACGAAACCGGCAGTGTCGCCAGATTTGATCAACACACCAGTTTCTCGATCGAGAACAGCTTGTGCTAACCCTCCGACATTCGTTGCCACGGAAGGAACGGCACATGCGGCGGCTTCTAACAGCGCGCCCGGAATCCCCTCAATGAGACTGGGCAAGATAAACAAATCGGCGGCGGCCACAAGGTCGCTGGCGTCAGCGCGCAAACCAATAAGATGGATGTTTGCACGAGCCTGCTGATGAGCAATCGCTTGCTCAATCTCTCGCCTCAACGGACCATCGCCGATCAAAACCAGGTGAGTATCCGGTTGTTGTTGCTCAATGCTGGCGAATGCGTTCAGCATCCAAAGATGATTTTTTTCCGGTGTCAGACTGCCGACGTGCATTAGAATTTTGGCGTCACGGGGAATCGGCGCAAGCTTGATGAGGCGTTCCCGAGCGCCGTGAGCGTCCAATGTCAGCGGCAACCGTACCGCCCTGGGAATGCTGGTGATGCGTGATAGTGGAAAGCGGTACGTGTTCGCAAAATCGTCGGCGGAAGCGTCGCTGACCGATACCACCTGATCGATTTGCCGGACCAGCCAGCGACCCCAGGAGCGATGTAATCGGCCGCGCAACCAGGTGCTGGCAATACTGATATTGCGATAAACGAGCGGGAACTTCCCACGAGAAACGAATTTGGCCAGTGCCGAATACTTGAACGTGTCGGCGCCATTGGCCTGGACCAGATCGGGTTGATAATCTTTGATTTTTTGGCGAACCAATTGAATCGTCGTCCAACTCAAACTGCGGTTCCTACGGGCGCCGAGATCGTGGAAACCGGCTTGGCCTGGGACCAGCATCTCGCCGTCCGGTTCGTACAGACCGACGACCAGCACCTCATGTCCGCGGGATGCCAGCACGTCCGAGAGCTCGGTAGCGAATACCTCAGCACCTCTCCGCTGTCGCCGTGTAATCAACTGCAATATTCTCATAGATGCCATGATAATCGGGCAACGTTACCTAGCCGGAGAACTGAGTGGAGTTCAGATGCAGAGCTACCGATCATGAATACACTTTCTCCATTTATGAGTTGCGTCGTCCAAATCGTTCCAATAACTCCAGCAATAAGTCCTCGAATTGCTTAGCGACGCGATCGAGGGTAAAGCATCGGAGCGCCTTTTCGCGCGCGGCTTGCCCCAGTTGTCTAGCTTTGTCGGGGTTCTCCAGGCACCAGCGAATTCGTTCTGCGCAGGCGTCGGCATCTTTTACTGGAAACGTCAGTGCTGTTTTGCCGTCCTCAATCGCTTCGAGATTCATGGGAATATCGGACGCGATGATGGGCATGCCGGTCAACATGGCCTCAATCAAAGCACCGCTAAATCCTTCGTAGTGGGATGGGAAGACGAATACGTCTGCTTGACGGAGAAGCTCTGGAATATTTGTCACGTTTCCCAAGAATCGTACGCGGTCATTCATTCCGAGACGTTTCACTTCCGCTTCCAAACTAGGTCGATAGGTTCCGTCGCCGGCGATCTGAAGATTTACGCCCGGGAAATCAGGGGCTATTCGAGCAAATCCATGGATTAACTCTTGTTGGCCTTTTCGTTCGATGGTACGCGCCACATTCAAGATTGTATTAAATGGTCCGTTTCTCTGGGCAGCGCCCGGGTGGTAGATCGTCTCGTCTCTACCGCGGGGTATCACTGAAATTTTGTTGGAATCGATTCCCAGTGCCGCAGCATTGCTCAAGCCGATAGAGCTTGAATTGGAAATAAAATGGGTACACCACTTCGCGGAAACACGGTTCAAACATCGAAAAAAATTCGTTTTCAATTTGCGTTTTGTATTGAGAATGGCGTACGCCGCGGGTGAGTAAGTGTCATTCACAAACGTGCCCAAGATTGGATATTTGCGCCGATGGCACACCCAGCGAGAAATCAATTCAGAGCGCAACAGGTGTCCAATTACCAAGTGCGGATTCTCTTGTTTAAGAACGTTGTCTAGAAATTCAGCCGCTTTGAGAAACCCATACGGCTTTTCCATGCCCAAAAAATGTACTTTTAGTCCCACGCGCTCATAATCAGCAAGCAGTTGGCGATGTTGGTAAAAACAACAGAACACAGGATTGATCCGAGTAAATCGGGACGTGATATCCAGTAGGCTTTTCTCAGTGCCCCCGTTGTAAAGCGAGTCAACCGTAAATAGAACACGCTGTTTCATCGATATGACATTTAAGAAAATAGTTTCGTTGTCCCGAGCATAATCAGAAAAATTGCCTTCAGAAATCGTCTCTGATTTCAGCATTGCACGAAACGTTAAACAAAACAGATGTCAAACTGGAACCATGGATTTTTCCAAGACTGAACCCGACCACTTCTGGTAGTTCTGGCCAGTTCGAGAAATGAATTTACTGATATTTCTTTGTCAAAATACCTCGACAAGTTGGCGGATCTTCGATTGAAGCGCAAATATCGATGAGACTCTTAAAATGGTAACGGTAGGGATTCTACGAAAAGCAGTTAAGAACTAGCCTTGTATGAACTCTCGCACAACCGCTCCATGTGGAATTTGAGCCAATCTGGGAAAGCTCTCAGGATGCGGAAGTATGATTTCCAGTAGAAAGGCCGCATGCGAATTGACTTTCCGAAATATTCGAGCGACAACATCAGTTGTCCGATTCTCGGAGCCAAAACAGCAATATTGTTGTATTGGTTCCATTTGCTTTTTGGGTTCCCTTGAAAAAACAATTTATTTTTATTCAAAATATAAATCGAATCTTTCACCTTGTTTTTTTTATGTTTATCCGCTCGATTAGCAGCTATGTGATATTGAAGCCTTGACTGTTCAACCAAGGTATGAGTAAACGAGTGCATTTTAAATCGAATGAAGAGATCGAAGTTCTCACCAAACTTGAGTTGTGAATCATATCCACCCAATTTGTTGAATGCCTGACGCTTCATACACCATGATCCGGTAATTACCTGAAATCCAAGCGATTGATCACATTTCATTCGTCGTAAAATCGTACCATCTGGTAAAACTGAATATGATGAACTAGCGACAACTGCATCTGCGTTAGTGAACTTAATGCTCTCTACAAAACGATCTAGGCAGTCTGACAAAATTTCGTCATCGCTATCTAGAAACACTAGCCAAGGCGCGATTGCACAACTCGCGCCAAAGTTTCGAGCTGACGAGACTCCTTGATTTTTCTGATCGAAGTATCGAATTCTTCCGTCAATTAAAAATGTTTCAACAACGGCCTTCGTTTCGTCTATACTGCCGTCGTTCACGATAATCAATTCCCAATCGACAAACGTCTGCCCAATGACAGACTTAATGCTTCTCGCAATGTGTTCTTCGGCATTGTATGCGGGAATCACAATTGAAAATTGTGGTACTAACATCTATCTTTCTTCGAGACGCATTATCGAGACTTCCATGGCGGCGGATACTGCCTCTTCAAAAATACCACGATATAAATTTTAAAGGCATTAAAGCCATTTCCGCGTTTAAGCCGCAATCGAGCTTGATCGACGTCTTCTTCGGAAATCAGGTGCCGTTCTCGCGTCGATTAAGACAAGGAATCGCTAAGGTGTTGGTGAAACTGTGACTTAAACAGTTCGCAATGTTTACGGACGTCGCCTACCTTGAACTCATTGATTAGTCCAAAGATCTTGGCGTTCAAGTCGACTTCATCCCCATGCCATGAATGGTTTTCGCTCATTCCAACCTTTCCGAGCAAGTCGACTATTTTTCCGCGGTGGGATCCCGAGTATTTTTTGGGTAACTCCAATACCCAGAATGGTACTCCAGACTTGAGACTAAACACGGTCGAATGGAACCGATCGGTAATACAGAAGTCAAAAAACTGGTAGCAATTTGCCCACTCTAAAGGATTCAATGAACCAGATAGATCTAATTCGCAATATCGATTGGACTGGCCTACGGAAACTAACTGGATGTCGTTTTCCACTGCCCATGCTTTTAGGCGGCTGTTTGATAGAATTGAATCGGGATGACTCGCTCCCAGATTTATTGCAATTCGCAACCGATTAAAATCAACTCCCAATTTGCGCATCTTTCGCTGCAATCCTGACGTAATAAACTCTGCAGCAAATGTAGGGTCTGGGACTTGGTAAAGCTTCGCGCCCGTACCTATGTCATTGATCAAGTCAAACGTAAAACGGTCACGAGCAGCGATTACCTTGAAATCACGAATTGAACTTGAAATATAATCCCGCACTTCAGACTTGGCGAGTACTCGCTCGTCTGAGCCATTCGCAGAGACTGCCGATCCAATCCTGATAGCGTCTATCTCTTTAGGCAAATAATAGATCGTTGGAAAAATCCTGGACCTTGGCCGATCCAAAACTTTCCAGACTTCATCGCTACCAACAATCAAGAAATCATAATTTTGGCGATTGATGAATTTCACTGCTTTCGCAACGTCACAAGATACGAGCTTCTGAGTGGTTAAAGGCAGACTATGCCGCATGAATGACTTTGCACCGTAAAATCGCTTCATACCCAGTAAGGAACCCGATTTTAGCCGGAGTAGATTCTTGTAAACATGCAGCCACTCATACGTTTCAATTGTTTTATGACGATAGTCAACTACTTCAATCTCGGCCTCGGGAAACAACTTGGTTAATGTGTTTACATGCGCTAACGCCTGCAAAAACGCTCCATAATTAACGACATGATGATATGTAAGTATTCCAATTCTCATTTGTTTCAGCCACGCTATATCTGCGTTGGCTCATAAGACATCAATCGCGTAAATTGTTGTCTGTGACGAGCAAACAGGATTTTGCAATAATTAAAGATTTCGTAGTCAAGAGAATTTATTTGATGAAAGTTATTAATGTCATGTTCTGACAGATTCGACGGCTCGTCATTTCTCGGAGAAATGTTCAGTTGTTGAGTTTTTTTTGGTGCGGGCTTTCTTAACATGTCACTCAAGATTTCGATTGACTGCTGAAATCGTTCGACTATTCCAACAAAAAAGTATTTGTCTAACACTTGTTTGTAGTTTTCTTGGCTGCAACCCAAACATGTCGCCATGAAGTTTGGTTCCGTGCAAATGAAATCGGCTAAAGAGTAACCTTTGATATATGCGTGATTTTTTCTGAGTCCGTGAAAATAGAGGGACAACTTTTGTTGAAACGGATCACGTACAAACGTGATTTGCCTAACTCGATCGAGGGTCATTAGATCCGGGTACCTAACATATACGTTGTGCTCAGAATGAAGAAAATGGCCCGCCACGATTTGCCATGGTCGAATGCTCAAAAGACTTTTACCTATCTGCTCCGAATGCTGCTGCATAGCCCTTTCAAAATCATCACGATTGGGAAATTGGAGATCATGAGGCGGGTAATCTCTTAATATCACAAACCAGTTTTCCAATATCCTAGTTAAACTCGTACCGCCGCATTTTGGAATGTGATTAAAAAAGTGAATCGGCCTAGTTTTCCAGTCGGCGTAACTAACGCGGCCAATTGCTCGTGGCACGCGCATGACTTTTCTAAACTTCTTGTAACACCGCTTTAGCATTATAAAAGTCGCAGTTTATTAATGGGGTTCAATCTTGATGAGCCTATGATCGAAGTACACGACATAAAAGACGTGATGTTCGGGCACATGACTACACCAACATGCAAATTTGCAGAATGTAAATACGTGGATACAATCAATTACTATTACTTCGCCGCTAGAACATCATTTTGAATCAGTTTTACCAGGCCTCGTTTCGTATAGTTGCGAGGTTGATTGCCGATTTCCATTAAGAATCGCAAAAAGCTCAATCGTTGTATCAACAAGTACTCATTAATCGCGATTCCATCCCTATTCTGCTTACTCTTTAAAATTATTCTTCTGAGTTTTAGCATCAACCATCGATAGAAAAATCTTGACCTTACAAAATTTGGTTCGTTATGAAGCCAGTGATATGCAACGTATGCCTTCGATCTCCCTCTACGTATTGCTGTTTCAACAAAGGATTCATAACTGAGGCGACTTTGATCAAAGTGGTGGACGACTTCGGTTTCCTTAGAGCCAACCACAACGCGAAAACCAGCCTGAAAAAGTTGTCGAGAAAATAGTGAGTCATCTCCAAAACCAAGCGCTCCTGGCCCCAGTTCGGTGTCAAAGAATGGCACCTTCAACAATACATCTCGTCGAAATGACATGTTTGCCCCAACCAAGTTTGCAGGAAGATTTTGACCATCTCGAATTGCCAAAGCTGACCGGTGTCGTTCAGTCATCCAATCGCGTTCCAGGTGCGAAGCTATCGTAATTCGTCCCGCAATAGCATCTGCTTCACCGTTCACGATTGGACGGCACATCATCTCAAGCCAGTATATTGGAGGGCGGATATCGTCGTCTGTAAAAAGGATAAGATCACAATTCGAAATGGAAACTCCCGTATTTCGGGCATAACATTGCCCAGGCCGATTTTCTACTAGGTACCGTTTCTGAACCTGCCGCGGATTCCACTCCATTACGAGCGTAGCCGTATGATCTTTTGAGCCGTTGTCGACGACAATTACCTCCACGGAAAAATCGGATGGCACGTTGACTTGGTCAATCGCCTCTAGCGTTCCTCGCAAGTGTTCTGCTCGATTGAGTGTGCAAATTATGATTGAGACGGAATTCACATTATGCGCAATAAAAATCAATCAATTACTGTAATGCTGATTTTACGGCGAACCAATTGGATCTTACACAATTGAGCTCTTCATTGATCATCAAGTGTGGGTTAATCCAAATTGATTACATCCGCTCAAAATAGATCGAAGTCCGATCAGGTTCATATCGTGCCCGTTCGAAAAAATCGGAATTCCGTTAGCTTATCGCAAGGGTTTAGGTTTCTTGTAAATCCATAATTGCCAGATTATTTAAATCTGGAAGATAGAAACTTCGATTCAATCTCGAATCTTGAAATGGGGATGAACGAATCGTCGCCTGTGTCTCGAACCCAATGGGAATAAGCGACTTAACTTTTTAAATGGACCGCGGATTAACGTATCCAGAACATGTATCTTTCCTGCCAAAATGAATCGTTCAAGTGTTGATTTGCTGTTGCGAAATTTGGTTGTCGTAAGCAGCTTCCAATAACTTAGCCTTAGTTGGACTAAATTGCATTTTGCACTTAACCATCCCAATCTCTTCTCACGCACTGCCATTCTTATGGCCTTGTTGGCAGCCTCGTATACGTGTTTCATTTGAGAGAGATTTACAACGACTGACGACCAGGTTTTTTGGCCGCGAGTATAGTTCACCTCAAAATGATCGGTCACCACTAATTCACCTAACAATGCCGCACGCAAAGGCAATATCCGATCTTCGTACCAACATTCGTGCGGATATTCGTCAGGCCAGTGAAAACAATCAGCGCTATAACTGATAAATGCTCCTTGGGTACAGAGCATCTCAGATTTTATCAACTCTGACGCGGTTACAATCCGCAGGTCTGATCCAAAACTTGAATCGTATTGCGGATCTCCCGTTCCGATGGTTGCAATGGCCTTGGGATTTTTACATTGTTTCGCAATTTCATAAACGGTTTGCACTCTCGTGGGCAACGATACGTCGTCACCCGCCGCGACGGTGATCCAGTCCCCGCGAGCAAGTTCAGCTAATTTGGCGATGTGACCACCAATGCCCAAATTAACTGAATTGCGGTTAAGTCGTATCGTATGCGGGCCCGCATACGAATCGGCCATACTTTGCATGACCTCATACGTACCGTCGCCAGAACAGTCATCCGACAGAATGATTTCCAAAGGTGTATACGTCTGGGAAAATGCCCCCTCGATAGCATTGCGAACGCAATGTTCCTGGTTGTACGCAAACAACGCGAAGGTGATCAACGGTTTCTCTTCGCTCATTGGCTCGATGTTTAAACCCAATTTGGTAACCGCTTCATTCCCACCAGATGATTCATGCAATGTTCGATCGTTGAATTGTGACTCAGCGGAACCTAACCGATTCTGATCCAAGTGGAATCTTTGGACCTGTGCATCAGGTTGTTCTGATTGGCTTGCTCAACCAATTATTGCAGGCGCCAATCCAATTTTTAAGTGCTAGGAGTTGCCCAAAAAGCGAAGCGGGCAATCCAACGATTAATTTTGTGCTGCGGATCCAATCGCCTCGCCAAACTGCGAATACAAACAACTGTACTCGCGACACAAATCAGCGAGCCAACAATCAAAGCTAAGTTCATGTCTACGAAATGCAATACTGTGAATGTCATTATCGCGGTAGGAATCATCCAGGCCAATTCAAACCAAACTCCTCTTGACCAGACAAATCCAATCGTAAATCGATTGAACAACAGCATGCCAAAGACGTGCAGGAAATATAGAACAGCAAAGGCAATCGCCACGCCGTGCAAACCAAGCGTATTCAATCCGATCCAAATCAAGCCAAGATGAAATGCGTTGGTGATTAGCTCGACAATAATAAAAAGTCGTGCTTGACCCTTAGCAAGGATACTAAATCCCATCGGCCAAGAAATCACACGCCCGATGCAGCCCAAAACAAACCATTTCAATAAATCTGCCGCTGCCGCAAAATGAGAAGTGTAAAAAAGACTGATCACAAGCGGTGCAAAGACCAAGGTCGCCAGCAATCCAGGGAACGCAAGCAGCAAGCCTATTTCTGTCTGTTCGTTGATTAATTGTGTCATCCGAGGATGGTTGTTGGCCTCTGCTGTCAAGCGTGGATAAAAATCAGCTCCCATGGCCGCCAGAATAAACTGGGCGAACATTCCCGATAATGAAAACGCGGCGACGTATAAGCCAGCTCCCTCAAGTCCAAAATTTCCCAAAACCATCATCTTAGTAATATAGGCGACGCCCGCAACTAACACTCCATTTACCATGATTGCCACACCGAACCGCATCAGTCCAATCGATTGCTTCCACGTTTCGTCCCAGGAAGTCTGAACGGGTGGCAGCACAATACGCCGCGCAAAGTAAGTTGAAATTACTAGACCGGATAGGGATAGCGCGATCGTTGCCGGAACGACGCCCTGCAATCCAAGCCAGCCATAAAAACCAAGCGCAATAAACGATCCGACGATCGCGCCCCAAATGTTGATTCGGGCTAGGTCGCCAATCCGTCTCGTTCCCCTGATATAAGCACTTTGGCCACCCGCAATGTTCCCAAAGAGAATTGTCAAACCCAAAAGTGCTATCGCCCAGGCATGATCCTGATTGCCGAAACTGATTTGACTGATCCAGGGGGCCAGCAAAATCATAAGTAGCATTCCTATGGTTCCGGTGAACCAGCAAACTCGGCGCAGTACCGAGATGGCTTTCGCGACTCCCTCCCAATCCTGGAAACCATGACAGCGCGCCACATCACGCACCCCACTCGTTTGAATTCCCAATCCGGCAATCACAGACACCAAATTTGTAATCGACTGATAAATGGCAATCAATCCGATGCCAGTCGGGCCGATCATGATGGCGACCAATTTGTTGCGAACCAAACCGATCATCATGGTCGTGATCTGGGCCCCGCCGGTAATTGAACTGGAGCTGAGAATCTGCTGGTACGAACTTCTAGCCGGACTTTCAAGCTTCGGGGCATCAACTCGATTCATTGTAAGATCTGCTGCCTCGTCAATCGGAGACAAATCATTGGCTTGTTGGTCCAGCGACTTCATTCACGCATGCTGCCGTTGTTGATTTTGGCCTGTCATCAAAGATTTCATCAAAATCAACGTTCCCAATCACTGTTTTAAGTCGTCGATTACCGTACACACGAACACCGAGCGGCAAATGCTCCACAAGATTCGCTCGGTTACGATGGTAGGTCGCGGATCTTCTTTGCAGGGTTACCTGCGAAAATCGAATTGGGGGGCACGTCACCGGTTACCAAGCTCATCGCCCCAATCACGCTATTCTCACCGATCGATACCCCTTTTAGGATTGTGACGTTTGCTCCGATCCAGACGTTGTTGCCAATGCTAACCGGCTTGGATTCACCCTTGGTCCGGCGTTGAGTTGCCGCAAGGCCATGAAAGTCACTATCGACGATTAAGGCATTGTTTCCGATCAAGCAGTCGCATCCAATCGAAATCGACCCTACGGCAACGATGGAAATATTATTGCTAAAATAATTGTTATTCCCGATGGATAGAACACTGTTGCTGTATCGCGGTTGCAAGAGAATTTCTCCAGATCCCAATCGAGGAGCTTGCTTAAAGCCGAAGTTATTTTGATTGCCGATCAAGAGTTGACCTTTGCCCGATGACCGTAAGGGCACCCAAGCACAATTTCCCAACCCCAGTTTAAGCGAACGATGAAAGGATGTTTCAAAAATTCGAAAACGCAAAATTCGGAATCGAGCTAGCGAGCGACGGATGGATTTGGTCACAGTATTCACAAGTAATGTTATCGACTGCCTACCTTCCGAATCGAGTCGAAATTCTACGGTAAACGTGTTGGATCATGGACGCAAATCGTCCATAGAAAGCAACACATCCGCAACTTGCCTGGCTTGTTCCATCGTGAGGTGTGGACCGATGGGCAGGCTCAAGACCTCGTCCGCCAACTTGTTTGCCAGGGGCAATTCCTGCTGACGATAATCCGCGTATGCGTCCGATTTACTGACGGCGATCGGGTAATGAATGAGCGTAGCGACGCCGTTTTCCGCCAATTTTTTTTGAATGAGATTACGACTTGATAACCGTATGACAAATAGGTGCCAAACCGATTCAATATTCGCGAGTAAACGAGGGAGTTCGAGCTGCAAACCGTCGAGCGCATTTAGGTATAATTCTGCTAATTGACGGCGTCGTTGATTCCATTGATCCAAGTATTTCAATTTCACACGAAGAAAAGCTGCTTGTAATTCGTCCATTCTCGAATTGAAACCGGCTACTTCGTTATAGTACTTTACACGAGAACCATAGTTGCGGAGCACGCGGACACGATCAGCAAGTTGCGGGTCGTCGGTGGTCACGGCACCGGCATCTGCAAATGCTCCTAAATTTTTTCCCGGATAAAAGCTATGCGCCGCGACATGACCTAACGCCCCAACTCGGAAACCCTGATAGCGGGCTCCTTGTGCTTGGGCTGCGTCCTCCAGGACAAGCAGCCCATGCCGTTGGGCAATTGCCATGATCGGAGCCATATCTGCCGGTTGTCCATAGAGATGGACGGGTAAAATTGCTTTACAACGTGGCGTGATGGCATTTTCGATGCGGTTGGGATCGATGTTCATTGTTTCCCAATCAGGCTCCACGGGGACCGGCTTGGCACCGGCGTGCGTTACGGCCAACCAAGTGGCGATGTAGGTGTGCGATGGAACGATAACCTCATCTCCAGGGCCGATACCGGCTCCGCGCAATGCCAGATGGAGCGCGTCGAGACCATTGGCAACGCCGACGCAATATTTCGTACCGCAATAGCCAGCGTACTCGGCTTCAAACTCTGCCAGTTCCTGACCAAGTAGGTACCAACCGGAATCCATAACTCGATGATAGGCGGCGTCCATTTCCAAACGCAGTTCATCGTACGTCGGCCCTAGTTCAAGAAACGGGACTTGATTTTCCACTCGATTCATTTTCTTAGCTGCTGCAGGAAATCGGCATAACTTCGAATGTAATCTGACTCATCGAAATGTTGTGACGCGAGGACGAGACAAATTGACCCCGGTGAAAAATTTTTCATTTCATGCCAAATCATGGGACCGATATAAAGCCCCTGATCAGGTTGGCAAAGTGAAACTGTTTCACGATGGTGACCGTTATCCAGCAAGACCTCGAAGCTGCCATTGAGGGCGATCATCAATTGCTTTAATTCGCGGTGCGCGTGAAACCCCCGCGCCATCACGCCGGGGACGTTGTACAAGTAGTACACCCGCGCAATCGGAAAGGGGATATGCTGGGGATATTCGATGAATGTCAAGTCACCTCGACCATCCAGATTCTTCGGAAGTTGGAATACCTCAGACAATGGTTTCGTTTGACTCATGGTTGGTGATTGTGAATGATCCGTGCTGGATTCCCGACTACTGTTGAATCAGCGGGAACGTCTTTAGTAACAATAGCACCTGCTCCGACGGTAGCTCCGGCACCGATTCGAACTCCCGGAAGGATTATGGCACCAGCTCCTATACTAGCTCCGCTTTCTATTACGGTCTGCAAAAACTGAATTGGGTATTTTTTGCTTCTAGGATACTTGTCATTGGTGAATGTGGCGTTAGGGCCAATGAAAACATCATCGCCGACACGTAGTCCGTTCCAAAGCTGGACTCCGCATTTGATGGTGACTCTGTCTCCGATCGTGACATCACCCTCAATAAAAACGTGGGCACAAATATTGCAGTCCTTGCCAATCTTTGCTCCAGGCAAAATGACAACAAATTGCCAGACTTTCGTTCCCTCTCCAATGTCGCACTCGTCGACGTCGGCTAGGGAATGGACAAAGTAACTCGTTTTAGGATCGTTCTGAGACATTAACCTTCAATCAAGCATCGTGCAATAAAGATGTCAAATAGCTTCCATAGATGCTACTTCCTAAACCCCGGATTGTTGTCGTGATTTGCTCCGCCGAAAGCCAGCCGGTTTGAATACATCAATTCAAAAAACAACCCTTGTAGCAAGAAAGTTAAGACACGGTTGTAAAGTTCTTTCTGGAATCGAATTCACTATTAGATTGTTAAAACAATGGCCGTGATTCTAAATTTTAGTTGTACGTTTAGAATTTCGAAATTTAAAACCATTTATGAAATGTGTAAATACTTTTGAAATGAACGAATCCAAGACGGGACCAGATACGCTGCACAGAATAATTATTGATTTGCGTCGAAATCAGGAGGCGTTTGCATCGATTTTCGTTTGCCAAATGGAGAGATTTCACAACTAAACTACTGTAAATGCCACAGCGACGTTCTGAAGGATGTACAGCGTTCAGTACAATTTCCAGTTCGTCAGCGTTGTTACGTCGAATTGCCGCAAACCCAACGATTTTTCCGCCCCGAACCGAAACAAGGACAGGAGATTCCGCAGAAGCGGACAGCACACACTCTTCCGCCCATTCAGTATAAGCTTCGTCCGCATGTTGATCGGCGAGGCGTGTATCTGCATGGTAACGACCGAGATACCCTTGGAATGCAACTTGAGCTATACATGCAACCGCTTCTTTGTCATTGATGTTTGAATGTCGTATAACCAAATTGTCAGGGCTAAACAGTTGGGGCAAGTCATTCGTCTCGCGCTGAAAGTAGACGAGAGTATCCATCAAACGGTATCCGTCGGCTTCCAATTTGTGCACAATCGCTAAATTACTCACATTGACCCTTGCCGAAATCATCGCAATCTTTTTCTCGCTCGCGAACCGGTTCACTTCGTTCAGGTCAGGAATATTTTCTAGTGTGTCAATCAGTCGTGCGCAGATCACTCCAAACCTACGCGTTTCAATTTGATTAATTTCAATCACTTCCGAATTGTCGGTTCGCACGCCGTTGGACGGCTTTACTTAGAACAACCGAATTGAAAAATAGTCAATCTAAAGAAAATTGCGGTGGCCGAAACTCCCACCGTAAAAAATTGTGCGATTGCAGGTCCAATTGGCAAAACTAACAACTGCATCGACGCGATCATTACAACGAGCCCAACAATATTGGCGATGTTAAACAAAGGTAGATCCTGACGGTGGCTATTTAGGGTCGAAAACGTCCAATGTCTGTTGAGCGAATAAGCTTAAAGTTACTCCAAGAATGTAACAGAGTGCCGAAACTAGAATTGGCAAGGCACCGATCGCTACAAATATTAGAAACACAGCATATAGACATAAATTTGTTCCAATTCCAATAGTTTCATATAGCGCGAACCGTACTACGTTTACCCGATTCATGTTTTGTTTGGCGGGCTGACTTCAGTCGTAGATTCAATAAAGATGCGCGGACGATCCTGCACTTCGGCAAAAATGCGACCAATGTAAATTCCATGTATTCCAAGAACTGCGAGAGTCAGCCCTATCAAAAACCATAAAGAGAGTATAAGACTGGTCCAGCCCGGTACGGTGAACGCCCCAGTCGCCCAAGCGAGTACCAAAAATACAGAAAAGATCGCGGAGACAAAACTAAACAAACTCCCCAAAACTACGCTGAATTTAAGCGGCCGGTCAGAAAACCGGATCATTATGGCCAAGGCCATTCGTGTTAAGCGGATGATGTTATAGGTGCTTTTGCCTGAGTGACGATGCTTGCGATCCAGTCTTTGCGTCGAGAGGGGTAATCCTGTCAGCGAAATCATCAACGGCAAGAACACCTCTTTATCTCGAAATCGCAACAGCAAATTTACTAATCGTCGGCTGTACAAGCCAAAGTTCCCAATATTGTTTTTCAAGTTTAACCCGCTCAGCGTTTCCATAAGCCCGTAAAACCACTTCGAAGCCAATCTTCGAAAGCCAGTATCTAACCATTCGCCTCGGTCCACAACAACTCCGTCGACTTCCTCGGCGATGGCTTTCTTGTGCAGTTCAGGAATTACCCTTGGGTCGTCCTGTAAGTCGCAGTCAATAACAGCGATCCAATCTCCACGGGAAACTTCGAATCCAGCCCAAATCGCCAAATGTTGGCCGTGGTTTTTAGTTAATCGGATACCACGAATCCGAGAATCGTCTTTGGCGAGTTGGACAATCAGTGACCATGGATTATCCGACGCACGATCATCTACCAAAACTAACTCCCATTCAAAGTCGCTTCCTTCGAATGCATCGCGGACTCCATCGACCAGTGCGTTCAAGCAATTTCGGCAACCGTAAACTGGGGTAACTACGGTGATTAATTGTCTCTCGTTCACGGCTTTCGTTCCTAAGTCAATTCAAAATATGTCAATGCGTGGTTGATCACGTCTTCACACTGTGCTCCGAGATCAAAATACATCGGCAATCGAACCAGTGTTTCCGAAACACGATTCGTAATTTCCATATTGCCGCTCGAGCGTCCAAACCTAATACCTGCCGGTGCGCTGTGGAGCGGGACATAATGAAACGGCGTACCAATCGCAGCTTTCTTCATATGGGCAATAAATGCATCGCGATCATCTCCACTCTGCAAAAGCAAAAAAAACATGTGACCGTTGCCAGTACAATGTTCCGTCCAGCGAGGTAATCCGAGTCTGCCACTCTTCTCAAGCGATCGAAAAGCCTCCATATACCGTTCGAATATTGATACCCGCCGAGCGCATATCATTTCAGCCATTTCCAACTGAGCAAAAAGATAAGATGCGATTAATTCACCAGGAAGAAATGATGATCCTAAATCGACCCATGTATACTTGTCGACTTCTCCGCGAAAAAAGCGAGAACGATCTGTTCCTTTCTCGCGGATGATTTCTGCTCGTTCAATTAGTTCGGGGCGATTAATCGTCAGTGCCCCTCCCTCGCCACTTATGATGTTCTTGGTTTCGTGAAAGCTAAAAGCCGCCAAATCACCAATGCTCCCACAGGGGCGCCCCTTGAAAAAAGAGCCTAGTGCCTGAGCCGCGTCCTCGACCAACACTAAATCGTGAGCACAAGCAATGTCCTTCAAAGCATCCATGTCCGCAGAAAATCCGGCATAGTGAACGGCGAAGATCGCTTTGGTACGAGATGTTAAAGCCCTGGAAACTTGTACAGGATCGATATTAAATGTATCACACTCGACATCGACAAAAACGGGCGTTGCTCCTCGGAGAACTACAGCATTGGCAGTGGAAACGAAAGTGAAAGAGGGCATTATGACCTCATCGCCTTTTTCCAGGCCGACTAGAATCGCAGCCATTTCGAGTGCAGCCGTACATGAGTGAGTTAGTAGGGCTTTTCGGGCTCCGGTAATCAACTCGATGCGTGCACTACATTGCTTCGTATAAAATCCATCGCCCGCAAGTTGTCCGCGTCGAATTGCGTCTCGCATGTACGAGATCTCTTTGCCCATCAACGAGGGGCGGTTAAATGGAATTTTCTCGGATTTTCCGTCCATCGCCAAAACGTCTATTGGTTTCTCACTCTAATAACGATTAGCCGTCGCAGAAATGAATCAAAAATCCAGATCTCTGAGGCATTTCGCTGAACATCGAAGTTGCGCGTGTAATCTGCCAATAGTCAGAAATTGGCAATTGACTTTTCACTTAAATAAAATGCGTAGTTTGCGACGGTAAATGACAGGGAGTGAAGCAACCCTCGATCACGGGTTCAACGTTCATTTGTCGCGCTCAAAATAATATACGCTTGACGACGCCAGCGCTATTTCAAAACCTTGATCTCATCAATTTCAAAATACTTAGAATAGAAATCCTTAAAACCGTTGGATTCATCGCTCAAATCCCAAAATCTACTAATCCAATTCTCGCTGGGAATAAAAATTGGCTGCAATTCAACCGGTTGTTTTGTTCCCCTATTGGCTTCCAAAATCTCATGTCTTTTGTCCATCTGATTTTTGACGTGGGCGCTTGTAATATATTGGACATGAAGTTGACTCAAAAAATACGTCAAAAACAAGATCTTCGCTGGGCCTGCCAAGCGTGTAATCAATGCAACATTAACTCGCTGCACAAGATTCACCCAAAACATTACTAGAGCGGTGAATAGAAACGTTTGGAAAAAGATTGCGGTGTGCTTACTGGCAGTCGAGGCAATAGGTAAAAAAGGCAGAATTGAACTCAACGCACTGGCCGCAAACAAGACAGGCCAAATCCAATTAGTGCTAGGAACGTACCTTGCGAAAACAACGGCAACAATGAATGAGCCAAGAAATGCCCATTTCGACATCGCTAAATACTCATATAAGATCTTGAAACCGCCAATAAACATTTCTGAGATCGAAAAATCCAAATTCCCGTCAGCCCGGGTGAAATTACCAGGCGCCAATAAAACGAACGCCATAGCTAGCATGCCCACGCCCACGTAAGTAATAAGTTCATTCTTGGTGAGTTGTATAGCCTTTGCACCTGTCCCTAAAACCAAAAATGTCAATATCAAGATGCCGTTATTTGGACCTGATGATACGGCGACGAGGAACCAAACGAGATTCCAAATTGATTTGCGATTTCCGATAATTCGGTATAAAAAGTAGACGGTAAAAAAATTGCTAAATACATAATAAGAGCCGGTTGCCCAGTAAACGCTTCGGCTGATATGCGGACGAAATATCAATATCAAAACAAATGAAACCAGCAAGGTCATGGCATATCTTCTAACGACGGGAAGCGAATACCAGTTTTCCCTCATAAGCATTCTGCTTAGTATAAATCCGGTACCAATTAGAAACGACATACTGGCCAATGCGACTGCCCAAGCGTTTGGATAGTCGAATATCAAGAGAAACAAGTTCCTAAACGTGTAAACAGGTGATATCGCCCTACCATCCCATTCCCAATAGACGTCCCACTGAAATTGAAAGAAACCTTTGTTAATAAGCTCATGTCGTTTCCAAAAATCATCCATCCAGTAGAAGGAATTGAATACGGTTGCTAAAAGAGCTGCCAGACATACTAATGCAAAGACAAACAAAGGTATCTCGAAAATCGGATTTGCTTTATTTGTATTTGTCATTTACGTATTACAATTTTGTTATGGTTAGCTGAATCGGCCGATATTTTTCACCAACAGCATTTACCGGTGAGGTGTATAACTAGGAACAAAGCATCGCGGTGGTGCTGCGTTGTCGCAACTGGAACGGAAACAACACGTTTACCCGAAAATCGAAACATAATCAGAAAATCCGGCGAGATCTGGGGGCAACTTTGTTTGAACTCCTGCTGCCAAGCCACCGCGTTGACATTTATCGTCAATTAGCCCAACAATGACTCCAAGTACTTTGCATAGTTGTTTCCGCTTTGTTTTGAAATACTTTGTTTCAGATCTTCAAAGCTTAGCCAGCCGGCGCGCAGGGCAATCTCCTCCAAGCACGCAATCTTGTATCCTTGCCGTTTTTCGATGGTTGCGACAAACTGGGCCGCATCAAGCAAGCTCTCTTGGGTTCCAGTATCGAGCCAGGCAAAACCGCGGCCAAGCAGTTCAACACCGAGTTCCCCCATCTCTAAGTAGGCTTGGTTGACACTTGTGATCTCTAGCTCTCCGCGCGAGGATGGCTTGACTTCTTTGGCAATTTCCACCACCCGGTTGTCATAAAAATACAACCCAGTCGCCGCAAAATGGCTTTTCGGTTTTTTCGGCTTCTCTTCAATCGACAATACTCGATAGTTGGAATCAAACTCAACTACGCCAAATCGTTCCGGGTCCTTGACCTGATAGGCGAACACTGTCGCGCCAGACTCTCGTTCGCTGGCTCGCCGCAGGAAGGTGGTGAATCCTTGACCATAAAAAATGTTATCGCCCAGTATCAGACTGACGGATTCTGAACCGATGAATTCTTCGCCGATTATAAAGGCTTGCGCCAAACCGTCAGGTTTTGGTTGTTTGGCATAGCTGAGCTGAATTCCGAATTGCTCACCGGTCCCCAATAGACGTTGAAACTGGGTTTGGTCCTCAGGTGTAGTAATGATCAGGATATCACGAATTCCAGCCAGCATCAGAACGCTGAGCGGGTAATAGATCATCGGTTTATCATACACCGGTAGCAGTTGTTTGGAGATGGCTTGGGTGATCGGGTAAAGGCGGGTTCCGGAACCGCCGGCGAGGATGATGCCTTTCATTTTTTTTAGGAAATAGGATTTAGGAATTAGGGACTAGGAATTAGTGATTAGGATTTTTTTGTTTGCCAGTGTTTGATTAAGCCAGCGAGCATGCGCGAGATTTCTCGGATTTCCTGAATCCAGGTTTTTCCTAAATCGCGATCAATGTAGCCAGCTTCAATTCCAATGTAGGTTTGAGTTAGCAATTCTCCAGCAGATCCTTTTGAGATCTTTAGGAAACGGATCGTCTCTGAAACCGAATCACGCTCGTACCCCTCCGCAATGTTCGAAGGAACAGATAAACCGGATCTCGTAATCTGATCTCGAAATCCCCAATCTCGCAGTTCCGATAACTCCTTGTATTAGGTTTACTGATAAACGGGCAGATCGTTTCCAAACTTCGAGATCTTCGAATTGCATAAAAAGGGTAATAGGTAATAGGATTGTTGATATAGGTGACGTCCGCTTTAGCCCATATTTCCTATTTCCTAGCTCCCAGTCCCTAGCCTCTCAAGCCTATAATTCCCCGACAAAATATTTTGCCACCAGGGTTGGTTGTCCAAGTACCATTGAACAGTCTTGCGGAAACCTGATTGATGGTCTTGTTTTGGAGACCAGCCGAGTTCACGTTCGATCTTGCTGGCATCGATTGCATAACGCAGGTCGTGGCCGGGACGGTCGGTTACAAAAGTAATGAGACTGGAGGCTGGAGACTGAACGTTCAAGTTCTTCGAACTTAGTTCGTCCATCAAGTCGCAGAGAGTGTGGACGAGGTCGATGTTTCTCAACTCGTTGTTGCCACCGATATTGTAGGTTTGACCTGGGCAACCCTTGTGCAAGACCAAATCGAGGGCTTCGCAGTGGTCTTCGACATAGAGCCAGTCACGTACATTTTCCCCTTGGCCGTACACGGGGATCGGTTCGCCTCGCAGACATTTGAGGATGACTACCGGAATCAACTTTTCCGGAAACTGATGGGGACCGTAATTGTTGCTGCAATTAGTCACTAAGACGGGCAAGCCGTAGGTGTCGTGCCAGGCTCGGGCAAGGTGATCCGATGAAGCTTTGCTGGCCGAATACGGCGAATGGGGATCGTACGGCGTGTTTTCGGTAAACAGACCGGTGGCACCCAGTGATCCGTAAACTTCGTCCGTTGAAACGTGCAAAAATCGAAATCGAGCTTGGGATGCTTGATCTACTTGGCGCCAGTAATTCAAAGCGGCATGCAGCAGATTAAAAGTTCCCACTACGTTGGTTTGTATGAACTGACCAGGTCCATCGATCGAGCGATCAACGTGACTTTCGGCAGCCAAGTGCATGATACCATGCGGACGAAAGCCCTCGATCGTTTCACCAACCGCCGCGGCATCTACAATATCGATTTGGGCAAATCGATAGTTCGAACAGTCGGCAATGTCGGTTAATGAGCTTAGATTGCCCGCATAGGTAAGTTTGTCGACGTTCAGAACCTCGTGCCCTTGCCGAACCATACGACGGACTAAGTTCGAGCCGATGAAACCGGCTCCGCCTGTGATGAGGATTCGCATATCGTTGCGCTGTTCTTCGTTCTTGGTGCTTGGTGCTTGGTTAAAAACTGCGCTGTGCTTAGTTCTTGGTTCTTGGTTCTTAGTTGTTTCAAAATTCGCGATTGGTGGCTCGGGTTATCTCAAATCGTACAGATATAGCAGGCTGGCCCAGCCGCTGGGTAACGTTTGCGGTGGCTCCTCGAACTCGTTGGCGTATCGACAAGCCATTTCCAAAAAATAGCGTGCGTGAAAAAATGCCTCAAGCATCGGCCTAGTCGTTTCCAACCAATTCTCATTGTGCTCCATTTCAAACTGCTTGCCAGTTCCCTCCGCTAAGATCTGTTCGAACCAAGTATTCAAAGGTCGCCCCGGCAATAATGCTCGAAGCGATTCAACAATTTTTGAGGTAACTGACTGTATAAAATACACTTTGAAACTTTGATGATAGAACCGGTAAATCAGGTCTTCATAGCCCCAATGACTACAGGATTCCTCGAACAGTTGATTCAAATCGCTTCTCGACGCACGGAGGTTTTCAATCAATTTGTGCTCCAGATGCCGCCGCTCTTGCTCTCGAGCACTCAGCCGAATTGACTCAGACATGGGGAAAGCTTCGCTGTTCTTGGTTCTTGGTTCGTAGTTCTTGGTTGATGGCTGCGCTGTTCTTAGTTCTTAGTTCTTAGTTTTTGGTTTTGGGGGTTCGGGGTTGTTTATTAAGTATCGGATGAAGCCGCCTATTTTGGCGTGCGTGGCTGATGCTAACTGGTCGGTCTTATCAAACTGCTCCTGACTGATGTAGCTTTGATCAATTGCTACATACAACTGACTCTTGACTTCTGTACACGATCGCTGCGCGTACCGCAAAAATTTCACAAATTCGGCGTTGCTGCCCCCGTCAAACCCCTCGGCTATGTTGTGCATCGTCGATCCCGCCGCCCTGCGAATCTGATCCAATAATCCAAAATCCCGCGAAAAGGACTCGAGTTTCGTTAATGCGTAAACCTCTCGCGTAAGCTGCCGTGCAAGTTGCCAGCCTTCGATGTCCTCGAACCTCGCGATTTTCATGATAGGAAGGTAGTTCTTAGTTCTTAGTTCTTAGTTCTTAGTTCTTGGTTCTTGGTTGTTGGTTGTTGGTTGTTGTGGGTGATTGGTTCATAGTCGTCCGTCGACGCAGGATTTGCCGAGCACGGATTTGATGTCGTAGACCACGCACTCGCGGCGTCCATATCGGCGGATCGACTCGATGCCCAGTTCGACGAACTGATTATGGGCTACGGCCAAAATGATAGCGTCGTACTTGCCCGGTGCCGGTTCGTTGACGGGGGTGATGCCGTATTCGTGCTCTGCCTCCGCACTGCTGACCCACGGATCGTACACGTCAATGTTGGCCCCATAGTCACGGAATTCGTTGACGATATCGATCACCCGTGTGTTGCGCAGATCGGGGCAGTTTTCTTTGAACGTAAGTCCGAGTATTAAAACATTGGCGTCCTCGACGTGGATGCGACGTTTCAGCATCAATTTGACGACTTCCGTAACGACGTAATGGCCCATGTTGTCGTTGATGCGGCGACCTGCCAAAATCACTTCCGGCGTATGACCCAATTCCTGGGCTTTATGGGTCAAATAATACGGATCGACGCCGATACAGTGCCCACCAACCAAGCCTGGCCGAAAAGGCAGAAAATTCCATTTGGTACCGGCTGCTTCCAATACTTCTAAGGTATCAATGCCGATGCGATGAAAAATCAACGCCAGCTCATTCACCAGAGCAATGTTCAAATCACGCTGGGTGTTCTCAATCACTTTGGCGGCTTCCGCCACGCGAATGCTGGACGCCTTGTGCGTGCCCGCCGTAATAATCGAGCGGTAGAGTTGGTCGACTGTTTCAGCGACTTCCGGCGTCGAGCCCGATGTAACCTTCTTAATCGTAGTCAACCGATGCTGCTTGTCGCCAGGGTTGATGCGCTCGGGGCTGTAACCGGCAAAAAAGTCGACGTTGTACTCGAGCCCCGATTCTTGCTCGATCAGAGGTATGCAGTCTTCTTCAGTTGCTCCGGGGTAGACAGTCGATTCGTAGATCACGATGTCCCCAGGCTTGATCACTTTGCCTAACATGCGGCTGGCTTTAACCAATGGGCCAAGGTCCGGGCGTTTATGACGATCGATGGGAGTCGGCACGGTGACAATATACACGGTTGCCTGTTTGAGTGCCTCGATGTCGTGATGAAACGTGAGGTGCTTGGCCGCAGCCAATTCCTCGGGTTCAACTTCTAGTGTCGAGTCGCGTCCGGCTTGCAGTTCAGCAATTCGGGCCGGGTTGATGTCGAAGCCCAGCGTCGGGTACTTTTTTCCGAACTCAACGGCTAACGGTAAACCGACATAACCGAGTCCGATAATAGCTAGTGTTTGCATGTTTTCTATGGTTTCGGGTGATTAAATAACGAGTTTAAGAACTTGGCATCACTCGCCGTTGATTGTCAGTGGCGCAAGCTGGGCGAGAGGGGCGCAAGCTGGGCGAGTTCGAATTGAATCTTGTTTGTTCACGGGTTAGCGAGAAGGCGAACGTACCACAGGTGGAAGAGATCGTTCGACTTTTTTGAAATGCGGCCGGGAGAGCGGACACGGGCGTGAGTTTCTAGCTTGGCAAACTATAGCTTAGGCCAGACGAACTGGCCGGAGGTCGACATGTCCCAAGGCCTTTCCTAAAGCCGAACGATCACTAAGCCGACGAGGCGCCGGTCTTATTGAACTCTACTCATCCGTCTAACTCTTCACTTTTTCTTCATCGAGGTGATACTCGGGGATGAATTGTTTCAGTTGATCGCGGATGATGTCGTTGGGTGCGGTGGCGAGACGAGCCAGTTGATCGATGCTCTGCAACACGTCTTCAAAGTTTAAGGCACGATGTCTGGCCGCGAAGATCTTGTGATGCGTGGTCTTGATGGCCTGCTCCTCATCAAGATACAGTTCTTCAAAAAGTTTTTCACCGGGACGAGCGCCGACAAATTTGATTTCGATGGCCGAGCGAGGCAACCCAGCGAGTTCGATCATCTTTTCGGCGAGTTCCACGACGCGAATTTGATCACCCATATCGAGCACAAAAATTTCTCCGCCTTCTCCCATCGATCCAGCCTGCAAAATCAATTGCGTGGCTTCAGGAATCGTCATGAAGAAGCGTGTCATCCGCGGGTCGGTAATCGTGATCGGACCGCCACGAGCGATTTGCTCTTTGAACAGCGGTACCACACTGCCGGCCGAGCCCAACACGTTACCAAAACGCACGACGACGTATTGTGTTTTCGATTGGCTGCCTAAAGATAAAACATAACGTTCCGCTAGTTGTTTGGTGCACCCCATAACGCTGGTCGGATTTACGGCTTTGTCGGTCGAGACCAGCACAAATTTGATAACGCCGAATTCGTTGGCCAGATCCGCTACCTGTTTAGTGCCCAGGACGTTATTCTTGATTGCTTCGCCCGCGTTGCTTTCCATCAATCCTACATGCTTGTGGGCCGCCGCGTGATAGACGTATTGCGGTTGAAACTCTTCGAATAGTTGAGTCATCCGCGGCGCATCCAGGATATCGCCGACAGCCGGGATCAACTCGGTGATCGACAGGTCTCCCGCCTGCAAGTGATTCAGTTCGTTGTGGATCATAAACACGCTATTCTCGCGGTGATCCACCAAGATCAAGTGGCTGGGGTTAAACCGCAGCAATTGTCGGCAGAGTTCGGAACCGATACTGCCACCTGCACCCGTAACCATGACGCGTGATCCGGCGATCTCGGCGGCGATCTGGTCGCTGTCCAAATCGACAGGTTCGCGGCGGAGCAGATCATTGATGTCGATTTCGCGCACGGGGATGAAGCTGCTTCCGGGATTGCGGTCGGTGGCAGCAGGAATCACTTTGCTGATCAGGCCAGCTTCATCAAACCGCTTCTTCATCTCAATAATCTGTGCACCGGAGAGCGAGCCAGCGATAAACCAAACTTGTTGCACATCGTGCTTGGCCGCTAATCGCGGCGCGTCATCGGGCGTCCCCAAGATGGGAATCCCGGCACGCATGGCTCCGATTAAGTGCTTTTCAAAACACAAGATGCCCACGATGCGAGTGGTCGAGCGTTGTTGGGAATTAATCTGATTGGCGAGCACAAGTGTTTCATGATGATTGCTAACGATGAACGCTCGGATTTTCGCTTTGGCAGGTTTGACCAGCGGCAAGACACCTTCTTTGGCGATTCGCCAACTGGAACGCAAGACAGCCAACATCAATCCCGCCAACAGGACCTGAATAATTGGAATCGATCGCGGGATATTAAAAGGGAGTACTAGATAGGCAATTGCATTGATAATCAGATAGCTGATGACAAGTGGTTTTACAAACGAAACCAAGTCGCGAAAGGTCACATATCGCCACCAACCGTGATAGGTCTTGCAAAAGTAAAAGGCCAAGAGCTGGATAGGGACCACGATCGGTAATGACATCCAACAAATTCGCAGCATGTTCGGCGGAACAGCGGCGTCAAAGCGAATGACAAACGCCAAAATCCACGTCACCGAAAAAATCAGCAAATGAGCAACCGCAATCAGCGGAATGCGAATCGCCAACAACCATTCTGGGAGACGACGATCGGAAATTGGATTCCCGGTTGGCAGCGTTGAATCCGCGTTGGTTTGGTTCATGAATTTGTCTTGGGAAGGAGTACGGGGTGTGGCTTAAATGGCAGAAAATTGGGCAGGACAGGTTGAATCAAGGAGTTATCTGGTGGTACGCACGTAAGTAAATACACTATCGGGCCACCAAATGCCCTCACTCCCGTTATGTTAATCACAAACAGCGGGCTGTGATACTCATAATTTGTGTCAAATATGCGCCGTAAACAAACGTGAGCTTCACCTCATCGAATGCATCGACACGCTCAAAATTTCATTAACGGCGACTGGTCGGATTGCTTGAAAAAAACAGGAGTTGGCCGGCGCGCACTCCGTTCCCGTGGGTGACACACTCGGTTGTCAACCAAATCTTCTTCCGAGTTTTTTAAGTTTTGAAAAAGTTGCTTGCCTTGAATGGCAAGGTATTTCGAAACGGAAAAACAAGAAACTCGGACGCATCAAAAATCGGTTGGGCAGGGTAATCGTTCCGTCGCCATGTACTTCAAAAAGCATCCTGCATTGGACTGCCTTCGGACACATTTGCAGCATTAAGTTGACCTTAATTGCGGCCCGATCGATACGTCTGGCGGGTGAGCAATGGGCAATGAACCACAAAAAATGTTGCGCCTTTCCCCCGTTTTCCGCCCCACTATTCAGAATAGAAGAATAATGTTCGTTGTCAACGCATTGCGAATCGCCTGACCTGGAAATTTACCGGTTGTTATCATTGTAGAGGTAATTCGGTCTCGTTAACTCTTGGCAATGTGGGCAAGATTAAGGGATGATGAATTTTGCCTCTGGCTATTGGCGCGCTGGCGCTAAACCGATCGCAAAAAACTGCCACCTGGAACTGCAGGTCCCAACGAGTGAATCTCGCGCGTTAATCCGTTTCAATGAGATTTAGCCTTGCCGCCCAATGATCGAGTGATCGCATCAACCAGACTGCGACGAGCCTATTTCGAAAGTGCACATCGCTCCGAGGTAGATAGAAAGTAGAATCGACTCCGCTACTTAACCTGTTTGATCCTGTGAAGCTACAAGGGCTGCGTTGCACATCTGGCGTCGATAAAATTTGTCGGGCTGAAATTATCACGTGCTCATGCCGACACCACAACTGTTTCACGGTTGAGCGTTCCTATCCATTCGCTCGAATTCGTCGTCCAGTTTGACAAGCTAACTCTTGCGTCGACTGTCGGGAGAGCAACCAACGTTGGCAAAGCCTTATTCGTTTCCAACTTGAGCTTGCGATACAATTTTACCGCTGCCATTGCCCAACGACCCACCGCTGGCAGGTAGGAGTAGTCAGACCTAGACGCCTGCAGAACCTGAGTTAGTCGCCGCCGTCGTCGCCATTGTTGTTGTCGTTGTCTTGTGGCTGCGGGTTATTATCGTCCGCCTGATCGATTTGATCGTCGTTGTCTTGCAGTTCGGCTGCGGCGAGGTCAATCCACAGATAGCTGGCCCAAAAAACCGGGTGCTCGGCTTTGACTTGTTGCTTGACGCGCGAGTCGCGCACGCGTGGTTCGGGGGCCGCGTCCACTTCAGTTTCTTTGAGCAATTGAAGGCTGCGCCGCCAGGCTTGAAGGGGCGGGACGTGATTGGACTCGATGGCAAATTGTTTGGTCAACTCCAAGGTTGTTGCTCCGCCGACTGGCCAGCGGCTGATTAGCATCGATTTCGTACCGGATGCCAACATGCTACACGACAACAGGAACAACTCTTCGCCGTGCAAATTCATTACCCTGGCCCCACCCACACCTGAGCGGAATCCGGGTAAGATCAGTTGATCCACGTTCGACCAGGGCAGCACGGTCCAATTGGCAAGACTGCCACCCGTCCGACCGGCGTCGTAGCTCATCGGCGACAGCGCCATCGATGGTTTCGTGCCGTCAATATCGTCCCACACGATCACCTGCCCGACGAACGTGCTGATCAAGTTTGACTGAAGCTTGCTGGATTTATCGATGACTTCTGCATTGGCGATCGACTTTTTCAACTCTTCAAAGGCTTGTGTTGAGCGGGAAGCATCATCACGAGTGTGCGTGCGTCCGGTGACGACCAACATTTTGGGAAACCTCTGTCGCCGTCGTTGGTCGGGGAAAACGGTTGACAAGGTCGGTGCATAGCGAACGTCGATGGAATCGCACAAATTCTCCGATTGTTCAGTATTGCCTATTTGCAACAATTCAAAGGGAAAATACCACAATGCTCCGTCGGGAACGACGATCACTTCGCTGTAGTTGTTGAGCAAATCTGGCCGAACGCGTGGAAACAGCATCGCTGAAATGGTGCGGGCCGCTTGTCGCCAACCGTCGCCATCCAGTCCGTCCAGTGGCAACGTTCCCCCTTGAACACCCAAACCCATTTCTTTGAAGAATTTGTTGAGTTCTTGGTCGACCGTTTGTGCCGCAATCGTTGCCTCAGAAGAGTAGGAGTTCTTGGAAATCAGGTTGATGTAGTATTGGTCGCCGTCAAAGAAACAGGCGATGATCAATTGCTTGTCGGTTAGGTTCGATTGGATTTGCTGTAACGGGACAAACGGGGGGAATGCCATTTCACATGGTTCGCGACGCAGGGCGATGGCTTGCAATAATAACTCACGTTCGGTTTCCACGGCGGTCAACTCATCCAGCCAAGCTTTTTGGTTACGAATCGCTTCGCTGTTGCGTGGTGGTGTTACGGGAATAGAGCGTAATTGCCGCGCGAGATTTTCGGCGCTGGTGGCTAGTTCTTTTAGGCGAGGGTATTTGCTCAGCAATTCAGCTTGTTGCTTCTTGGCATTCTCGGAGAGCCCTTCCGCGGGGGCCGTGGCAACCCAGCGCAGAGCCAGGTCTCGGCCACCCAAGGGGAGTGCATTGAAATAGCGATGTCGGCGAATCAAGTCCGTGATTTCGAGGGCCTTGGTATCCGCCCGCAACCGAATATTGATGGCATGCCAACGCCGCATTGGGGCGATATGCGGAGAGACGAGGAAAGCAATCGATTCCATCGGCTGGGAGAGCCAATCTTGTCGCGTTGGATCGCGGAGCACTTCGCTGTACAACGCGTCGGCGGCGCGCTCAGCAACCCGATTGGAAACGACCAGACTATCGGCCAAAGCGACCTGATATAGCCAGAGCGAGGTGCGGCTGGCCGCCTCCAGGAATCTTTCGAGATCGCGCGCAGCACTCTTTCCGTCACCTTTGATCGAGTTAGCCAAGGCCGAAGCATAGAGCCACAACGTGCCGGTGCGACTCTCGCTGAGGTTTCCCTGTCTCAGCGTGCGGGAGGCATTTTGCGCAATGAGCAAGACAGCCTCATCCGCTGCGCCGCTTTCCGCCGTGGCCCAAATCCAATCGCCAATCGCCGAAGCAGTCAAGCTGCGTGAACGACTCACGCGATTAGCCCATTCGGCAACGGTCGGCAACGGCGCAAAAACCTGGCTGCGATCGAGTTGCATCTGTGCGATGGTGGCCGCGTGCAGCGCGTCGGCCACGATATCATATTGCTGGAACAGGGCACCACAGTACGCTGATTCCATGAAGAGCTGGATGGCCCCCGAAAATTCTTCTTTGCGGCTGGCGATAAACCCCATCTCCAATAACGCGATGGGGGTGGAAGGATGATCGAAGCCGTTAATCTGCAACGCTTGGTTAAGGGTGGTCGCAGCCTGCGCATCCTGGCCCGCGGACGATTGGGCCAGACCGTATAAGACTGCCTGCCACACGCCGCTCATCGTTCCGACGCCCGATCGATTGGCACTGAGTTGCGTCAGCATATTCCGCGTGAACGGATCGTGTTTGTTGACCGGACCTTTGATCACATTTCGGCGATGAATGGCCAAGGCTGCGCAACGCATGACCTCGGGGATGTCCACCGACCGCAACGCAGCTGGATTCACGGCTCCCCCTCCGTCGCGCAAGGTCCGTTCCAGAGCATCGATATCTCCGATCATGACGCTCATTTTCGGAAAGACTCCGATCGAGGCTCCTCGTCCTGAGGTCCACCAGTTGATTCTGGCTTGCGATGTAGCGTTGGCGGCTTCGACGATTTGCGTGGGGAAGGTCGTGCGGCGCGGCCAATTGCTCAGATTTGTGTATAGGCTGATGGCGGCTTCGTACTGCTCAATGGCGTCGACATAATTACCGACTTGGAAATTGCATTCCCCCATCATCGTGAAGAAACAAATGGAATCCAAAAATCGCCCGTTGGAATCCTGGTAGGCCCCAGTTGCACCTGCACGAAAGAGGGTGAGGGCACGGGAATAGTCCCCGGCGTAATACAGCGGAAGCGCGTCGTAATACCTTTGATTGGGCAGGCTTTGTGTCCGCGGAACGTTTTGCCCGGCTGCCGGCAAACCGCCAAATTGGAAGACAAGCGCGAATGCCAGCAGGTTGAGGACACTGAGAGGTGCACGAATACGCATGTTTTTCTTCCTGTGTTTGGATTTGCCCTTGTACACTATCATAGCTGTTTCCACGGGACAAAGTAATCGATTTACCGACTTAGCCAGGAATACCTGTGCTGCAACCAACAGAGTTCCAGGTCGGAAAAGTGGGCGGAAATGGGCTGTATTCTCTTTAAGCCAAATGAACCCCTAGCGATCGCTGACGCGATCTTGTTGGAAATTTTTCGCAGGATCGGGGAAATGGGTAATCTGTAAAGAAGTCAATTTTCGTCGGTTATGGCGGGAATCAGCAAACTTGTTGAATTGTTTCAAAGTCTGGCCAACTGTCAACCGATAACAATTTTACCGATTGTGCCAATTATCTGCATTGGACCAAGAGTTTTTGGTTGGGCAGGGGACTGGGCACGTTTCCAAGAACATTGTTGATTCCGGGCATTCAAGATGAAGAAGACACGAAAACACTGGCTGACTCGATCGGTTGCCGGCATGCTCGCTTTGGGAGCCGCCGTTTTGAGTTGTGCAGCATTTAGCGGATGTCAAGTCAGCGTGGGTGGTCAGACTCTGCCCAGTGCATACTACCTCAAAGACGACTTGCAGTATTTCCCGAAAGGCCCCGAGTTTAAGCTGACGAACGAGGCCAACGCGCTGAAAGCCGCTCGCGCGAATGCCGAGCTAAATCGATAGTACAAATGCTTCCGGATTTGAGAAGAAGATGTGGCCGCGCTTGCGCGGCTACATTTGCGCGCTATGGGAAAATCTAACTG
>CALMEE010000075.1 GCA_937862885.1 uncultured Planctomycetaceae bacterium | reverse complement strand
ATCTCGGGCCCGCAAGTCTTTACCCGCATTGTCGGTGGACCCCACCCCACCCGCCCCATCACCGGTGTGACAACCCCGATCGCCCCCCGCCAGTCGTGATCACCACGATCGACGGTCACCTGCACATCGATTCCGGCGTCTCGCCACTCCGCATATTCGCTTGGATACAGCAAATCCTTTGGAGCGCGAGATCCATATAATAGCCATACGTTTCTGAATTCGTCGCGGCGGTGGATTACCTCGTAGATCACGGGTCTCAACGGAGCCAAACCCAGCCCGCCACAAGCAATCAATAAGTCACATCCAACGCAATCATCGATGGGCCAACCGGCTCCAAATGGCCCGCGGATCCACATCGGTTGTCCAACTTGGTAACCGCGCAGCGCTCGTGTCACGTTTCCCACAGCCCGAATTGTGTGCCCCAAGACTTGCGGCGTACGACGATCTGAGCTAATTGAAATGGCTGCTTCTCCGTTCCCAGGAACGTAAATCAAATTGAATTGTCCAGGCTCAAATTCGAAATCGTCCGCCTGCAAAACATACGTGTCGACGTCCGCAAGCTCATGGCGGATGTCCACAATCGGCATGGCCCTGGGAGTCCAAATCGCACGCGTCATGGATGCTCCACCGATGAAGGTGAATCGCCGGCAGATTCATGCCCACCACTAGTTACATCACCGCGTAATCCTGCGATCTCTTCCGTCAAATCGATTCCCACTGGGCACCACGTAATGCATCGCCCGCAGCCAACGCATCCGGAAATTCCGAACTGGTCGATCCATCCGCCAAGTTTGTGCGTTAGCCACTGACGATAGCGCGAGCGTATACTCTGTCGCACCACTCCAGAGTTCATGTACGAGTGGTCATCGGTAAAACATGATGCCCACACACGCTCACGGCGAATTTCAGACTCATCAAGCGATGGCACATCTTCAACCTTGCTGCAAAAACAAGTCGGACACACCATGGTGCAATTGCCACAAGACAAGCAACGTTCCGCGACCTGATCCCACCGTGGATGATTGAGGTTGTTGTACAAGAGTTCGCGAATGCCCTCGGTCTCCAAGTGACGCTGCGATTCACCGATCTGTTGCCCTACGGCATCTGCATAACGACTGCGCTCTGGATTGTGATCCGGATGTTGAGCCGTAATGTTGGGCCGCCGCGATCCTTCGGCCATGCGGCGAGCCAGTGATTGAACCGCTGTCCTCGCGGCCTCGATTTGATCCGTCGACGCCGGAGCAGCTTGCACGGCTTGCATCATTTCAAATCCACGTTGGGAGCCGACTTCGACGACGAATTCGTCTTCCAGTTCCGTCAACGCGAGATCGTATCCATTGGTGACTTTAGGTCCGCAGTTCATTGAATGACAAAAGCACGTAGCGGCAGCGCGCTGGCAATTCACGGCAATGAGAAACATTCGCTGTCGACGGGCAGAATAGTTCGCATCACAATAGTCGCCTTTCATAAAAATACGGTCCTGAATGGCCAACGCCGCTAGGTCGCACGCTCGGATGCCCAATACAGCCATCGGTGGCCCGTCGGTGACTGGCTCCTTGAACTGCCAATTGCCAAGTGAATCACGTTTTCCTTCGAGCACAGTTTGTCGTGCCGGAAACGTGAAGTTTTTTAACGAATGTGGGCCAACCACGAATTCAAACCAAGCGTTCGTTGGCGCTGAAACAAGCCGATAATGCCCGCCTTCCTGTTCATCCCAGATTCCTACAGGAAGCTGCTCTATGGAGTCGAGTTCGCTGTACACGATAGCTCCATCGGCAAGCGTCGGACCGATGACGCGAAATCCTTGGAGTCGTAATTCGTCAACTAATTTTTGAAGATGTGGCTTGGGGAGAGACACCGGCTGCCAACCATCAGCGGTCTTCATAGGTATCTCCCGTCGGCTCCCAAGTACCGTGAACATGAGCGCTTTCGGGCCCAAACAGATCGAGCATTTGCATGCGAGTGGCATTGATCCTTGCAGCCAACACCCGCACTACTCGACGTAAAATATGGTAGCCAAATTCGGGGTTTTGGTCGCAGGCTTGACGCAACGGTTCGGCCGGAATTCGGAAGACTCGGCCAGCGTTAAGAACGCGGGCGGTCGCGGAAAAACATGATCCTGGTAAAAAGGGGGACCAGCCGATCAGTTCGCCCGGCCCTACTGTCCCGATGCGGCGACAACCGATTCCAGCTGCACAAATCTCCAGTGCCAATAAACCATGTTGCACAAGATAACAAGCATCCGCCGGATCGCCGCAACGAAACAAGGTCTGGTTTTCGACCACGTTTAACGGCGTGATAAGGCTCGCGAGAATTGCTCTCTCATTACCCGTTAATTCCGCACTGAAATCTAAGTGCGCAAGGTCTTCCGGGCAGACTTTGCCGTAAGTATCCATTACCGTTCCTTCCACTCAAGGCACGCATTTTGCCGTTCCATGGTTTCCAGTCATGGTAACACTCGTGCATTGTTTCTCCTAAGAATTGGGGTTGGTGGTAGTGGAACTTGTTAATGTTCTCCAAAGACGAGTAGCTTAACAACCTTCTCTACCCCAACACGTTAGCTGAAACATAGCACTTGTTCAGTCGCGTAAACAATTACGCGCGTTTGTTTCAAGGCGAATGCAGCAAGACCGTTCACGCCCCTCGTACCACAAATCATTGCCAAGCGGTACTATCTATTTAAGCCTATATTTTCGTGCTTTTCAACTTGGCTTGAGGCCATCGATCGCCGAATGTGTTTAGAGGTTCACAATATGCAGTTGATTTTTTTTGGTTTGCTTGTCGTCCATGGCTTGATCCACTCGTTAGGATTTCTTAAAGCGTTCAACATCATCCAGGTTAAAGAATTAACCCAGGAAATATCTCGTTCCCTGGGAGCACTTTGGTTGTTGGCTGCGATCGCGATGATTCTGGCAGGTGTGGGCTTTCTGTTTGGGATTCAAACGTGGTGGGTGAATGCCATCCTAGCGATCGTTTTATCGCAAGCCTTAATTTACCGCTCATGGCAAGATGCGAAGTGGGGCACAATCATCAATATCATCGTGTTCGTAGCGGCTATTCTGAGTTGGGGGAGTTGGCGTTTTGAACAGGAATTCCGGCGGGACGTAAAAACACGATTGGCCTCGATCCAGGACTCCAGCCAAGACGTGATTACACCCGAAGATCTAGCAGCGCTACCAAGTCCAGTTCGACGTTATTTGGAACTTGTGGGCGTTGTTGGAAGGCCAAAGGTGCAAAACTATCGTGTCACGCTCTCCGGGCGCATGCGTTCCAAAGCGAGGGAATACTTCAGGTTTAGGTCTGAGCAATATAATTTCACAGGAACTCCAACACGGCTCTTTTTCATGAAAGGACAAATGTTTGGCGTCACTGTGCCGGGATATCACCGTTACACTGAGCAACAAGCGATTATGGACATCCGTTTGTTCGGATTGATCTCTGTGATTCGGTACGATGGTGACCTAATCACACGTTCGGATACAGTGACTCTGCTGAACGATATGTGTTTAATGGCTCCGGCAACGTTGATTGACAAACGCATTGCATGGCAAGAGATCGACGAATTGACGGCCAAGGCAACCTTCACGAATGAGAACATTACCGTGAGCGCGACGCTGCATTTTGATGAAGAAGGGAAATTAGTCGACTTCGTCTCAGATGATCGCTGGGAGATGGAAGCTATGCGGCCGTATCGTTTCTCGACGCCCATTCATAGTTATCAGAGGCTGGGTGATTACAACTTACCGGCTCAAGGTGAAGCGATTTGGCACTACCCCGATGGTCCTTTCTCCTATGCAACCATCGATATACTAGAAGTCGACTATAATCTTAAATCCTTGGCCCGCTAGTTTGGACGCGAACCGAACAAAAACATGATCCCTAGATTCGGCGTCTTATTTTAACGAATTTCGGTCAAGTTTGGATGAGTTGTTATTTTTGTTCTTATCTTTTTTCCATTGTCGCACAGCTTGCCGACGGACGGCTGGCAGCAGCATCCAACGGATCATCAAGATACCGATACCATAAACGCGCCAGTATCGCCGAAATTTTTTCTTGGCCTGTTCATCAGTTGCTTTGACTCTGGTTTCCGTGGCAAAGCGTGTCAATTCCGCACCTTGTTCGTCAGTCTCCAGCGTCCAGACAATTTTGACAAAGTTCGGCTCAGCAAAGTCGGCGAATCGATGCACGGGTATTGGCGTGAAAACGACATCAGCTAACCACGGCTGGCACGCAGCGCCAGCAATGAATTGTCGCTGGGGATCGTCATAAAGGACTCCCCATCCCATACCGAGCGTATCATTGACTAATCCTTGCGGTGCGGCGCCTGGTGCCTGAGACCGCATCAACTTCGCGCGCAGCCAGAAGATAATTCTTACCGGTAGAATCGACTGCATATCAAACGTGCGGGCAATTTGCATAACGACAGAAGCTGGCGCGCGCACCAAGATTTCATGCCGCTCGCGCACGTCGAACTGCGGAATGAAGTCATCAATCAGCCTGCGCTGACCGGGGTTCTCATTCATGTTAGCGTCCAGAATGATGCACAACACAGCCGCTAGATGCCGCTTGCGTTGTGCGATTGTAGGTGAGCGACATCTATTCCGACGACGGCAAATTTACTATCGGCGTTCCGTCTTCGTCAAGGATTCGCAGAAATGGGTCTCCCTCCAGTGGGACGCCTAGCATAATTCGAGGTCGCCCCTGACCGTCGGACAGTACAAGAGCAGCGCTGCCGTCCAACGCTCGCCCGACAAATGCGCGCGGTGCACCGCCAAAAATTTCAGTCAACCGGGTTTGTCGCTCAGCTTCGGGTAATGCCATGATGGCTTCCTGCAATTGACTGCGATCCACGGGCAATTGTAAACCAAGCGATTCAAAACCCTTGACCAAAGACTGCTCGGGGCGCTCGGTCACCGAAAGACCCGCGCGCGTTCCACGTGCATCTTGATAGTGGTGTAACACAACGGTTTGATCTTGTTGAAATCCATCCAGCGAGAAATGACGAGTTGCCGAGAAACCGTCTGCTGAAACGTCGTTGCGAAATAACATGCCACCCACTTCATCTCCATGTCCATCGAAAAACACAAACGATGGATTGCGGCGTTCCTCCTCTTGGCCGGACAATATTGGTACGCCGTCCAATGTGGCCACCTGCGGCCGCGCGGAGTTTGCCAGAACAAACGCCAAACTGCCGTCTGGTTCAACAATCTCTAAACGCTCGGTACGGATGACATCCGTAATCGTCACGGGTCGAATCGCACCTACGCCGATGACTGCCGCTGCGATGATGATTATACAAGTGAGTGTCACACGCAAGCGAACAATCTGCCGTTCAAGTCGTTCGACATCGGATAACGTAGCGAAATGGCCACAAGTGTTAGGCTGCAATTGCAAGTATGGAGCGGGAAATTTGTTCGATGCTTTTCTTTGGTCGCTCATATCAATTCCTGAACTAGTATGGTGTGCATATCGCCCATGTGATGGCAATTGTTTTCTCGCGATCAATTGTTTAGATTTAGCGTGAACTGGCAAGTGATCGGAGTAGCTGCAGTGAGTTTATCTATTTTTAGCACGGCTTATGGAGGGAAAGACAAAGCATGAAATTCAAGTTTATTTGGCTTGTCGTATTGGCCTGCTTGGTTGGCCTGGCCCTGTTTTTGATGCCGACCTGGCAAGTTATTGAAGGGCATTTCATGCTCCGTTTTGGGTACCCTGACTATTGGATTTCATCAGCGGAGGATCCGAAAGAGTGGGGTTTTGTCTTTTATTTTCCGCGATGGTCTTTCGCAATAGGAATTGTAAGCCTTGCGATATTGACCTATGTCTTCCGCAACAACTCAATTCGCAGGACCACTGTGCATAACAAATCTCAATCGGGTAACATTTGAAATGGAAGACTAGCACATCACACGAGTTCTGTCCGTGAAGACATTTATTCCCGAGAACAATTTACGGACCGACGCACTTGACATTTACGCCTGATGAGCAATAGCTGTCGCGATTCAATCCCCTTTGAAAAGTGAACTTTACTCAGGATTTAGTGCATCAATGCACGCTTGAATTGTCGAGAGTATTTCCTTTGCCCCTTGAGAGGCGCCGGTTTCAACTCCGTAAATTGCTAACAGCGATCGCGCACGCGTCATGGCGACATACAACGGATTCCCAAGAACATACCCGTTGCTGGCCACATACTGGTCGACACAGGGAATGAATACGACTTCTGACTCGTAGCCTTTGAAGGAATGTGGGGTTGTTGCGAGGAGTGTATTTTCGCGCCGCTCAAATGATCTATTCTTTTGTATCGAGAGTTCGACCCCAATTGATTCCATGCGCGGCCCCAAAGTCGTTTTTAGAATCTCGGCAACTTTGTCGCTGATGTAAAGCAAGCATATATCCTGCGGCAGAATCTCTTCTTCCTGAATCAGATTTTGAAGATGTTTCCCGATCTGCTCGATTTCATCAGCACGAGATACAAACCTGTTAAGAATCGGTTTGGGACCATTGACTTGACTGAACGTGACATCGTACCAAAGATCTCCGTTTCTTTGGGTTTCCTGTACCAAGCCCAACTTGATGAGTTCCTCTTGATCATCTCGCGAACTTGAAGGCGTTAGTCGTTGTAACACGTTGACAGCCAACTCGGTTATCGGCTTTGTCGATCGATAGCTCTCACGCAAAATTGTCGATCGACCACGCATATCCAGCCCAAACTCTGACCACTTGGGTATTTTGCGGCCATAGATGTTTTGTGCGTTGTCATAAAAAATATGTGCAGGCCGACTATTCGGGTCTTCAGCGTCAGTTTGCTCAACCATCGCCAGCAGCAACTTCAATGTTGACGGTCCTAGGTCTTGGGCTTCATCGATGAACAAGGCTGAACAGCGTGGAACCAATGCCGTTGCATTCTGTCGGCTAAGAAATTCTTCCGCGGCACGATCATAATCGAAATCGAACTCATCCATTGATAGTGATGCGCTGGGAAGAATTTCCTCTAGAACCTCGCGTACGTGCAACAGTTGCACCCGTCCCCATGGGAATTCGCGTGGCTTGAAAAGCTCGCCAGCGACAAGTTGATCCCATGCAGCTACGACCGAGTCGCGGAGCATCTTGAGGAGCGAACGGTTCGCGTAAACTCCCCAGACTGAAGCATCGGGTATCGACTCCATTCGCAATACGGTTTTGGCCATCCAATTACTCAGTACTACCGACTTCCCGCTGCCTGCGACGCCTCGAACCAAGCGTGGCCTGCCATCCAGGGCCAAATTTGTAAGTCGTTGCTGGTCTTTGGATAAAACCATGTGCATCGTTCGGCGATCAGCAATTTGTGCTCCCATACTGTGCGGGCTTTGTCGATACTTTGTTGGAGAATGGGCATTCATCTTCCAGCATTCCATCGTAGCTGGATCTACTGGTTTCCAAACACAGCCATGCTCACCCCACTCCAACACGGCGGGACGTAGCAGCTTTTGCAACGGGCGAAGGAAGGGTTCCTGCATTTCAACTTGACTAGCGATCAAAATGACTGATTCGCGAGCGCGGCTAAGTCCAACATTGATAAGCCGTTGCCATTCTTCTGGTGGCCAAACGTTATTATTTGCGAAGACGGTGTCAAAAATGACGATGGTGGCCTCCGATCCCTGCTGGCTATGAACTGTCGAAGCCTCCCATTTTGAAAAACCGTTTCTCGCAAACCACTCCGCGACAGCTTGAGCCTGCGCACGGAATGGAGCGATGAAAAGTCCTTTGGATTCGCGAACTTGCGGATCAGAAAAAAGCTTCTCGAGTATTTGGATTGTGATTCTGCGGATAAAGCTGCGATTATCAGGCCCACGTTCAGCAGAGATGGCTGCTAGGCTGTCTTTCTCGTAGTCTAGAACATACCAAATCGTTCGTGACATTTGAGAAAATAGCGTAGGACACTTGCTTTCACGATTTAGAGTGTCGTGCGCCGTGACTAATGAGCCCTGATATTGGTACTTAGAAACGACATCGCACACGGCGGGATGCATTCGCCTTTGTTCATGTAGAACATGCACAGCTTCCGGCGTCATCTTTAGTTCATCTAGGTGGCTCAAACCGCTATTTGCCAGCCATGTTTTCTGTCTACGTGGCAACACGCGCGAAGCGCGACTAATGGGTGCTAATTGTTTCGAGTCACCAACCAGAACGACACGTCGAGATGCAAGAAGCGAGAGAGCCGAAATCGCCGCTCTTGACATCAAACCGGCTTCGTCAATAAAGATCGTGGTAAACGGGGCTTCGCATTTGGCGATCATCCCTAAAACTCTACGTTTCTTGAGGAATCGCGTTGCTTGAAACGCCGTAGCAGCCACAACTCTGACATGAGGATCGACGAAATGGCTCGCATGCTTTGGAGTCATCTTGCGAATGTCCACAAGTTGCTTCCTAAGCAAAGCTTTTTGGTCTAGATCTTCCGTCTGACGAATTTGTTGGACAATTTCGCCAATCCGCAAAAGCATTTCGGCTTCTGTTCCTCGAAGCATGGACTCCATCCCGGCCTTCTGAAACAGCGAATATGAAGCGCCTTTCCCAATCCGCAACAAACGCCCTTCCTCCAATTCTTTCGAACAAGTGTCTGCCGATGCCTGCCCTATTGAAAGTGCGACAGCGTCGGTCGCCTTGTTTGTCGTCGAAACGATCAGGATACGCTCACTCGGATCCCCAAGTGCAGCGGCCGCCTGTTGCCCGGTTGTCCAGGTCTTTCCAGTTCCAGGTGGCCCCCAAATAACAGACCACGAAAACCTCCACCATTCAGCTAGTTGAGGCAGGCTTCCATTAGGTAAAACGTCAGCTGCGACTTGCGGATGAACATTCCCGCCAGCGGCATTGAGGCGTCGGGGCAATTCGTGCCATACATCTTCAAACTTCCGGTCATTAAAAACTGCATCAAGCACCTCGAGATATTCAAATGGACGAACGAAAAATTCGTCAGTGGTTGGCATGTCTTCAGGGTTTTCCATACTTACAAAGAGGCAACCGTTTCGCTCATCCACTTCGAGCACTTCGCCACGCCACAACACTTCATCAGCATACAACAACTCTTCGGCTTCGGCTGTCGTTAATAGCGAGTTACAACTCAATGATAGCGGTCGAAACGCAACAGCGCCTTCCCACGTCCAATCAAACTCGACGGACTTGTTCACGTGCAAGATAAAGATAGTGCCTCGATTCATTTCCGCCAAAGCACTGATCTTTTCGCAACGCAACCGTTTCCATTTCGAACTGTCGCGGTACTCTTGTCGAACTGCTGCAGCCGCTTCCGCTAAACACTCCGGATCTCCCGGCGGAAGATTCAACTCAACGGGAAAATGGGCAGGAACAAAATCAGATTCCTGGCAATCGATTTCGTCTTCATTGGGTTCAGGAGTAGTGTCCATTATGCCTTTGGTTTGAACAGCATTAGCAAAGTCAGTCCAAGGATCCTCAACATTGTAGTTGGCATTTCTGGCTGATCCCAGCCCGCATTAACCACCGACCAAAACGAACATGAAACCAGGAATGCAACCAGTGTGGATCCACATTGAGGGAATTCGTGGAGTCAAATCCACAATCGCGTAGCGTCAGGACCATCAAGCGGTAGGTCACTCTCAAGTCCAACGCATTACGTCGCATACAAATTAGCATTCCATGATTGGCGTCAATGGCTTCGTGACGAGGATGATCTAATAATGGATCTTAGACACAATGTGGAACAATCGCCATATCGACAGCTCGTGTTTCGGGCACCCAGGAGCGTACGAGATTTGCCGAAACGAAACGCACTCGCTGAAGGGATCTTCGACATCCATTTTCAACTCGGCTGTCACCTTGCGACCGCTTTTGGAGCTACTTTAATTGTTCACGACGAAGTCGTTTGACGAACTCGCTTCTTGTGCCGCGCTTGAGCCACGCGAACGGTGGGACTAAACAAATCGTTCACCTGGAAACTCTACTCACAATTTTGTCGATTGGTTTTCTGGCTCACTTTAACAAAATTCTCACCCGCGCGGGACCACTGCGTTAATTGATGCTTGGGACGCCAGTAACTCAAAGAGAAAATTTTCGCACTTACGTTGGACGGTTGATGATTCTGTTCGCGGCACGCGTTTTGCTGTATAATTTGCGGATCGTCGCATCGCCTGCCAATTTTGCATTTGTTAAAGGAGCTATTTTCTCAGCCAAATTTCAAGGCTACACCATCAATTTCGAATACTACCATGTTTAATGATCGTGATTTGAGCGAAGTCGCCTCTTCCGTTAATAGAATTGAATTGGAACGAGCACCCAAATTCGTCGCAGGCATTGGTGCTTCGGCAGGTGGACTTGAATCATTGGAGTCGCTGTTTCGTAACATCCCAACCAATAGTGGCATCGCGTTTGTCGTGGTGCAACACCTTTCGCCTGACTTCAAAAGCATGATGGGTGAGTTGCTCGCCCGGGATACAAGCATGAAGATCCGGGTGGCGGAAGAAGGGGATCGCGTAGAAGCCAATACGATCTACCTGATGCCCCCCAAGAAACAGATGATTCTGGCGGACGGGTGCTTGCATTTGAGTGAAAAAGATACTTCGCACGGGCTGACCCTGCCGATCGATCACTTTCTTCGTTCGTTGGCCTTAGAGCGTGGCAGAGAAGCCATCGCCATCATCCTCTCGGGGAGCGGAACCGACGGCACGCGCGGTATCACTGAAATTGCTCGACACGGCGGGCTGGTTATTGTTGAAAGTTTAGATACCGCGAAATTCGATGGCATGCCGTCGAGTGCCCAAGCGACTGGCCTTGTCGATCTGGTCTTGCCACCCAACGAAATCGGATCGGCCCTGATGCGATTCCGTAATCATCCGGACAGTTTTCCCCGCCATAATCGAGTACGTCCAGATCATGCCGAAGAACACAAAGGGATGGATGCCATCGTTCAGCTATTTCGCAACGTCTACGACATCGATTTCGCCAGCTACCGCGACAATACGGTGTTGCGGCGGACGCGACGACGTATGGCGATGACGAATTGCGAAACGTTCGACGAGTATGCTGGGCGGTTGAAAGCGGATCCTGAGGAGCTGCATGCCTTATACTGCGATCTGTTGATTGGCGTCACTCAATTCTTCCGGGATCCCGATGTCTTCGATTATTTGATCCAGCGTGCCCTACCGGAATTGTTGCAGCGCCGGGCACAAGACAATTCCGGAATCCGCGGTTGGGTGGCCGGATGTGCGACCGGCGAAGAAGCTTACTCGTTGGCGATTGCTTTTCAAGAGGCCATGCGAACGACGGGAATCAGACTCCCCGTAAAACTCTTCGCTACCGATGTTCACAAGCGGTCTATCGAGCAAGCCAGTCGCGGGCTGTTTGATGTCGACATTCGAAAAGATGTGGCATCTGAATACTTACAGCGCTATTTTTCGGAACGTGGAAACGGCTATTTGATCAGCCCAGAGATCCGTCGCACAATTGTGTTCTCGCCGCATAATATTCTTCGTGACGCACCATTCACTGAATTGGATTTCGTATCGTGCCGCAACCTGCTCATTTACTTCCAGCCTCAAGCGCAGCGTCGCGCCGTCTCTTTATTTCACTATGGCCTGCGTGTCGGCGGAATATTGTTATTGGGGAGCAGCGAGTCGCCGGGGGAGTTATCTGGTGAGTTCGAGGTATTGGAGGATCGTTATCGCGTCTATCGAAAGAACCGCGATGTGCGCCTGGCTAGCAATTTACGATCTCCGTTGACATCGGCAGATTCACTGCCGTTGCGCGTGGCAATGGCGCAGACGCCATTGCAGGGCAAGTCGAGTAGCCCTTCACCAGTTATCGAACAGATGCTGGATCAACTGCTTCCGCCCAGTATCCTCGTCGATAGCAATCGCACAGTCATCAATACGATCGCTGGAGCCGAGAAACTCTTGAGTTTTCCCTTGCATCGACCGTCGTTAGATCTGCTAGAGTTGGTTCACTCGGATTTGCGAACGACGTTAGCGGGCGCAATCGGTCGCGCGGCAAAGAGCAATAAAGTTGTCCGTTTCGGAAATGTTCAGATTCGCAAAGAGGAGAATGCGGTTGGCTTCTTCAATCTGACCGTCCAGCCAATTCAAAACGCTAGTGGCGAACAATTCTTTGTCGTTTCGTTCGAACCCCATGCCCAGGAGGAAGAGTCGTCAGATGCAGGACCTCGATTCGAGCCGGCACCCAGTGAACTGAACTCGTCGCGTGAACAAATCAAACAACTCGAAAGCGACCTCCGTTACTCTCGCGAGAATCTGCAGGCGATGATCGAGGAATTGGAAACCAGCAACGAGGAACTGCAAGCCACCAACGAAGAACTGATCGCCTCTAATGAGGAATTGCAAAGCACCAACGAAGAATTGCATTCGCTCAATGAGGAACTGTACAGCGTCAATGCGGAACACCAACGCAAGATCCAAGAGTTGGCGGAAGTCAACCGCGATATGAGCCATCTGTTGGAAAATACGGATGTCGCTACGATCTTTTTGGATGAGGAGTTACGCATTCGTCGCTTCACGTCACGGGTCCGCAACATTTTTGATTTGATCGATGCCGATATCGGTCGACCCATTTTGGCATTTTCTTCAAAGTTGAAAACGGACGATCTTGAAACGCAATTGCGCAAGGTCTTGGACACTGGAGAAGCCGTGGAGCGAGAAATTGTCGCTGGCGAAGGAATCTGTTACCTCATGCGGATGCTCCCCTACCGGACGAAAGAGAACGTCGATGGCGTAGTATTGATGTGGGTTGACGTGTCGTCGTTGGAAGCCCTCCGCGGCCGTTTGCGATGGATGTCTGCCATTGTGGAGTCGACCAGCGACGCCGTCATTGGTCAAGACTTGTCAGGAACGATCACGAGTTGGAATTGGGGAGCAGAACAACTGTACGGCTACACGGCCGCGGAAGCGTTGGGGAAGTCCATCGAAATGTTGGTGCCGAATGACCTGCGACACGAGGTGGTACAATATCGTTCCAGCGTGCAACGCGGCGACTCTGTAAGCTCCGTTGACACCGTGCGCCTGCACAAAGACGGAACGAAGATCAATGTGTCGCTGGCCGTTTCTCCGATTTTAGATGCGCAAGGACGAGTCATCGGCATGTCCAAGATCGCGCGTGATATTCGTCGCCGGATTGAAATGGAGCAACAAATTCGACGGCAAGTCAAACAGCGGGAACGGTTCTTGGCGGTGTTGTCACATGAACTGCGGAATCCACTCAACGCCATGAGTACTGCATCAGTGTTGCTCTTGGATGATCGAGCAGAGACTGAGGCAAAGGCTTCGGCTGTGCATACCATTCAGCGGCAAGTGCGGATCATGAACCATCTGCTCAGAGACTTACTGGATGTAGCTCGCATTTCCGAGAATCGCATTAACCTTAAGTTTGAACGATTTGACCTGCGAGAAATCATTCCTGGGGTCCGCGAACTATTGCAATCCGAGTTGGAGCGACACAACAGCTCGCTTGAGTTTGAACTCCCCGACGAACCTGTTTGGGTGAATGGCGATCGTACGCGATTGATGCAAGTCCACGTGAATTTGATCCATAATGCGGTTAAGTATTCCGAATCCACTGAGCCGATTCACGTCGTCATGAAGGCTCATGCTGAACAAATTGAGGTAGTCGTCATCGATCATGGGAGTGGGATTGAACCAGAAAACTTGGAGATGATTTTCGAACCGTTTACGCAACTGAGTCAAGCGCGCCACAAAAGCGACGGCGGTTTGGGGGTCGGTTTGGCTTTGGCCAGAACACTAATTCAACTGCACGGCGGACAAGTCTTTGCGGAAAGCGACGGCCAAGGACATGGAAGCATCTTCCATGTCTGGCTGCCTCGCTTGACGGCCGACAAAGATCTCGCTGCTTGTGAGCATTCGCCCCATGTTTCATCGTCAGCCGAGACGCCTGCGATGCACGTTGGCGATCGCAATCAGAATGCACGGCGCACGCCGACCGAACGCGAGCCCCAACGAATTTGTGTCGTCGAGGACGTGCGGTCGAGTCGCGACATGTTAAAAATGTTGCTTGAATTGGAAGGCCATCAGGTCTCGACCGCGGGCACTGGCGCAGAAGCCATTTACTTGCTACTCGCTGAGAAGCCTGATTTAGCCATTATCGATATCGGTTTGCCGGACATCAGCGGCTACGAAGTCGCGCGTCGGGTACGAGAATCCGAGGACGGAAGATCGATTCGGTTGGTTGCACTGACCGGTTATGGACAGCCAAATGACGTGGAAGAGGCGCTCCGCGCCGGATTCGATGACCACATTGTCAAACCCATTCTCCCCGAACAAATCCAGTCTCTGGCCCTTTGGACACAATCCGATGGGGAACGATAACCCGCCGCCGCCCAAAATTCATTGGTACCGATTGACATCAACCGATTGACATCAGTTGAGCGAAGCTTCCAATTGCGTCACCAGCTTGGCCGGATCAAGGGGCTTCGACAGCCACCGGTCGATATCGAATTTCTCGACCGTCGGCAACGTTGTATTTGGACAATCCCCACTGACCACAATCACCTTCAAGTCTTTCAGAAACGGGTCCTTACGAATGGCGGCAATAGTCTCGGCTCCATTCATGCGAGGCATGCGCATGTCGAGCACAACCAAGTCAACTTGCTCGCGCGCCAATAGTTCTAACGCTTCCACGCCATCTTTGGCCGTTAACACTTGATAGCCGGCCATGCGTAAGTAACCGGCCAACAACGCACGTTCGTTCGGGTCGTCTTCCACGAGCAATGTTCGGCCAAGCACGGTCGGCCGACTGTCAACTTTTTCAGCTTGTTGCGCAGAGTTTTCGGCAGCGAATGCGGTCGACTCGTCGCTATCAACGTCGATGCCTTGGTCCAATTTGGTCAGCAATTCAAAAGCGCTCTGCAGAGTCATTTCCGCTTCGTCATGCAACCCGAGATTCAGTTGTTTCTGAACAAGCGCGATAGCCAAAAACACTTGATTGAGTTGATTGCGGAGTTCATGCGACAGCTTGAATGAACCGGGATCAGAGACTTGTGATTCGACTGGGGCTTGTTGCATCGGCTGCTTCGCTGCATCGCATGCCGCATTTAACTCGCCGCGCAGTACCCGAATCGATTGCGGTGCCTTGACACCAACACTAACCGCGTTGCCAGAGACGCGCAAAATCTCCAGCGTGATACCTAAAGATGGAAACAAAATGCACTGATTTTTTTTTCGCGAAAGAACTAACATCGCTAAGAACTCCATTTCTTGAGAGGAGCGAACGATTCCGCCACGACATCCTGTCGAAGTCCGGGAGTTACCACAAAAAGCAGCCATTCAGCTACAGCTATCTCCATTCAGCTAAATGGCATTGTTTTGGTTAAGCAAAAAGTAGTCAATATCATTCGGCACGAATCAGCACCGAGCAATTAGGCTTCATTCAGCTCATTCAAATAGGAATGAATTCGTCCACAGCACAATCATCACGCTAGCAGCTTGTAGCCAGCCCTGTCCCGCAGGCAATCGCGCACTAAATTATTCGACTGGGAGGAAGCTCGCACACTGGGGAGGCAACTCGAGAAGACATTGGATGTAACATGGTTTTGTGCCATCTCGGAGTCAGGGGATGACCCGAACTGCAACCTATTTCGAATTCCTGTGGTGAACCGATATCTCTAGAAGTCGTCGTCCGTTGGATTTTCGTAGTGCCGATCGTATTCCGGCTCTTCATAATTTTCCGGGATATTTGGCGTGAAGTTGTCGGTGGACCACGAATGCGCGGATTGAGGGAGTGGACAGACACCGCCATGGCAACCATCATCGTGTCTTGGCCAAGCTCGGCACCCGCTCGAAGCGACGCTGAACAATGCCACGAATACAACGAGCACAGTTGTCAAACGAGTTTTTTGCAAGGAAGTATACACGTTTTGTTTCCCTTTAATAAAATTGTAAACTTGCTTGCCGTGTGCAAACGTCAGACCAACTCATTGCAGTTTCGTTTGTTCGTGCGAGTTGTTGGTCGATGCAAGTTAGGAATGATGTTGCTAGAACGCGATGCCCGCGCGAAGCATGTATGAATCGCTCAGGTCGAGGTCGAAATTGGGGAAGACCTTAAACACGAGCTCACGTTCGAAAACGTATCCCCCCTCAAAAAAGCCGGTAACACCCCGCGGCCCCAACCATTCGAGACCGAGGAACACACGAATGTCGTTGATGTCGACTTGATCTTTGATGCCTGGATGTCGGCGCATGGTCCATGAGCCACCTCCGTACTCCGCGCCTGCATAGCCCCACACTTCAAAGTTGTTGGCGTTCGGCAATCGGAATGCAATCTTCGGTCGCGGAAAATACAAATTCAATTTGACGTCGGGACTCGGTTGAATGAACAAACCTCCGGCGGGCAGAAGTTTAACATCGAGCCGATCAAGATACTCGACACCGACTTTCAATGTGGCATTGGGCGTGACACGGATCCAACCCAGGCCGACTCCTGTGTAACGCACGCTGTCCGAATTGATCTCGCGAAAATCACTGTACAAGCCGACGGTGAAATTGATCTCTCCACCGACTTGCTGCTCCCAGGACGTCGAATAGTCAAACGACAGATACGTGGAATATGCTTTGGAAGGCATGTGAAAAAATGGACCGGGAAAGGCTGGGCCATCCCAGAAGTGAAATATAAATCCTGGTGACATACGCAACGGCTGATTGGTCCACAAGAAATTGGGAATCGCAATTGTTGTCGCTAATTCAGCATCATTAATGCCCATGTCGGTAAACTGATTGCCGCGCGCGATGTAAGTATGGCGAAATCTAGGGCGTTCAAATAGGCGCGTTATCCCAGTGTCCCGTAACCTCGCCCAAACTTGGCTGGGCCATTGCTCGTTGGCATTGGGCCATGGTCCTGACGTGGGTTGTTGATAGCCGTACACGCCAGGAAAATAAGTACCTGGCGGCACCCAAGGATTTCCGTACCATTGATTACCTTGCATGTACGGATCGAAAGTCGAGCCTTGAGGAGTGATGGGGATGTAGGGGTTCGTGTTGTACAGCGGTTGATTTGGGTTGACGAAGATCGGTGGTGGTTGCCCCATCGTTCCTGGAATTCCACCCTGAACAACGCCTCCCGGATACACTCCACCCGGAATAACGCCGCTGCCGGGCGGTCCCGCATAAATGAGTGGCGGATCTTGAGTCGGGGCCATCGGCAACTGAGTACCGGGATAGAATTGAGTTTGCGGCGATGGAAGAACGACGGGTTGCCCAGCAAAAGGTTGGCCAACATAAGGCTGATTGGGCAGCGGTTGAATGGTGGTGCCGCCGTACCCCGACGGGTGTTGAGCCTGGGCAGTAAGCACCGGCACTCCATCTGGCAACGTCGGCTGTTGGTTGAACCGAGGCCGCTGCGCGTGAATGCAGTCGCTCGACAGCACCACAAACATGCCAGCAACCACTGCAAGGATTAAAGATGTTTTAAAGTTCACTTGTATTAACCGCCGAAGATAATGGGTTACACCTTTTGCGGCTAGTTAACGCGCCTATGGAATCGGGTCAAGTGTAATTCTGACAATCAGCGCTGCGTCTTTCCCGAACTCACTTCCTTAAGACGGGAATAATCGCCAGCTGAAAAGAATATTATGTTGGCATTCACAACCATTGTGCGGCGGCACGTGAAGTCTTGCGATTGCCAGTGTATCGCTGCCTCACCGAAAATTGCCTGATACAAGCTACGGCATCCCTGAAATTCCAAACCTGTTTTTAGGTGCCGAAACCCACGGGATTGGGAAATTCTGGGCAACTTACGAAACCAATTCCCATCGCCTTGAGTAATACCTGATAGCATGGTAAACAATACAGTCCAGGAACAGGTGAAACATAACTTCGTTGATTGGTGAAACTATTCGGGCAAGTTCGGCGAGAATTCATCAGCAATCGCGCAAAGTTGCGTAAGTACTCTAACGTTTAGGCGAATGTCTTCGATGATCGCGTAAGAGGACTTAATTTGGAGTTTTTTTCTCTTGTACTATAGCGCTGACGCCAGTGCGCAATTGATTATTGTCGATGGTTCGCGGCTGGCGATGTTCATGCCGACTTTTTGGGAACTCGAAAAGTCGATCGGCTCTCTCGTTTCAGCTAGTTGCTGAGAGTTGTTGGATGCAGGTTCTGAATGGACCAGCGTTATTTCCATTGCCGTACTGATTCAGTGCGGCTTTCATCCCAAGCGAAGTTACCTAATTATGAAAGTTCTCAATTTAATTGCTGTTTGTTATATGACTTTAAGTACCACATCGGCGGCACTCGTGGCACAAGAAACGCCAATCCTGGATCGCAATTTATTTTTCGGCAATCCGCAAATTTCATCAGGCCAGCTTAGTCCCGATGGCAAGTTGATCTCATTCATGAAGGCGTACAACGGCATCATGAACATTTGGGTCAAGGAATTTGACGAGCCTTTCGAGAATGCGCGGCCATTAACCGATAGTCCGCGACCGCTTTACGGATATTCGTGGACTGAAGATGGACGCTACATCCTTTACGCAAAAGATAAGGACGGCGATGAGAATATCAACGTGTTTGCCGTCGATCCGCATGCAACCACGGCTACCGGCGAAATTCCCGATTCGCGAAACCTAACGCCGTTGAATGAAGTCACGGCGCAAATCGTCCATGTCAGTCAGTCAAATCCAGATTTGGTGTGGGTGAGTTTGAATGACCGAGACAAAGCTTGGCACGATCTCTATCAGCTGCGAATCTCGACGGGAGAACTGACATTGCTGTATGAAAACAATGATCGGATAACCGGCTACGAGTTCGATTGGGATGACAATTTGCGTCTGTTGAATCGCACCGATGAAAAAGGGAACACCACGTTACTGCGAATTGATGGCGATCGCCTGACTTCAATCTACGAGACGTTGGTGACCGAGGCTGCTGGGGTTACGGGTTGGGATCCACAAAACAACAGATTCTACCTATTAACGAATAAGGGGGAGTTGGATTTATTGACCTTGTACCTGATGGATCCTGCGACGACAGAATTGAAGTTTGTCGAGAGTGACCCTGAAAAGCGAGTTGATTTTGGTTCTCTAAGACTCGATCGCAACACGCGCGAGGTGATTTCAACGTCGTATACAGATGATCGCACGCGACACTACTGGAAGAACTCCAAGTGGGGAGAAATGTATCAATTTCTGTGTGATCAATTTCCAGGCCGTGAAGTGAGCTTTCAGAGTTCAACCAATGACTACAGCAAATTCCTGATCGCGGTTTCTGGCGACCGATATGCTGCGGAGGCGTGGTTCTTTGATGCTGAATCACGCGAACTGATCCACCAGTACACGCCCAGGCCCGAACTGAAAAAAGTTGAAGAACATTTGGCACCGATGGAATCCGTCCGTTATGCGAGTAGCGATGGATTGGAGATTCCAGGCTATTTGACGATTCCGCGCGGCGTGGAGCCAAAAAATTTGCCGGTTGTCGTGTTGGTACACGGTGGCCCGAAAGGTCCACGCGATGAATGGGGTTATGATCCCCAGGCCCAGTTCTTGGCAAATAGAGGTTACGCAGTATTGCAACCCAATTTCCGCGCCAGTGGAGGTTATGGTAAAGCATTTATGAATGCCGGTGACCTGCAATGGGGCCGATTGATGCAGGACGACATCACTTGGGGGGTCAAATATCTCATCGAAAAAGGGATTGCCGATAAAGAACGCGTCGCCATTATGGGCGGCAGTTACGGCGGCTATGCAACGCTGGCTGGCTTGGCTTTCACACCCGACGTTTATGCGTGCGGCGTGGATATTGTTGGACCCAGCAACATTTTCACCTTGCTAGACTCAGTTCCTCCGTATTGGGAAGCTGGTCGCGCGTTTTTATATGGCATGGTTGGCGATCCGAATACCGAGGAGGGACGGGAGCTTATCGAGAAAGCGAGTCCGCTGTTCAGTGCAGACAAGATCAAGAAGCCGTTGTTGATCATCCAAGGTGCAAACGATCCGCGAGTCAAACAGGCTGAAGCCGACCAAATTGTGATCGCGCTGCGGGAACATGGACATGATGTCAGTTACTTGTTGGCTGATGACGAAGGACACGGTTTCGCTAAACCCGTCAACCGCATGGCCATGTTTGCTGAAGTAGAACGGTTCTTGGCTAATAAGCTAGGGGGGCGTTATCAAGCCGATATGCCAGAAGATGTCGCACAACGCTTGAGTGAGCTGCGCGTTGATATTTCAACAGTAACTTACACGCCTCCGGAAGCGATCAAACCCGCTGGATCGCTACCTAAACTCGACGTCCATGTGAGGGAGGGAATCGAACGTTGGGAGTCGACTATCGAAGTTCAAGGTCAGTCATTTAATCTGGTCACCGAACGCACCATAACGAAACAAGGATCGGGATGGACCATCAAAGATGCTTCGCACAGCCCGGCCTTGGGGGAAAGCATTGAGACTGGAGTATACGGTCAAGGCCTCGAACCGATTTCCAGGACTTTGGAACAAGCTGGACAGAAAATTGAAATCCGCTACGAACCCGACAAAGTCGTCATGACAAGTGGAGATCAACACAATGAAATGGCCTTTGAAGGAGCAATCATCTGCGAAGGACCAGGGCGTGCAGCCATCATTGCCGGACTTCCGCTGGAAGAAGGATACGAAATTGCCGTGAAGATCGCCGACGCGATGATGGGAAAAATCGAGACGCATAAAGTTCACGTCGAAGGGAGTCAATTGGTGAATGGGAAAGACCACTACAAAGTCTTGATCACCAACATCAACAACCCAGCTCATAAAACCACAATCTGGATTGAAAAGGGGACTCGGCAAGCAACTCGGGTCGAGCAAATCCTTCCGGCATTCGGTAATGCAAAACTGACAATGGAGCGGGCCAGTTAACTCGACTTAGTGCACTCCGCCGACGAACATGTCGGGAGTTAACTCGACGGAATAATGACGATTGCCGAAGGTGCTATGGCAAGCACCTTCGGCCCGTCGATTTACTGACAGCCGCACAAGCGAGAACTTGTGCGCGATTTTCTATAGATTTCCACGACGCTCTTGTTCGATTTCGAGCGACTCGAACAATGCCTTGAAATTTCCCTTACCAAAGGACTCGCTGCCGCGGCGGCAAATAATCTCGAAGAAAAGCGTGGGGCGATCTTGCAGAGGCTTCGTGAATATCTGTAACAGATATCCTTTGTCATCGCGATCAACCAAAACTCGCAGATCCTTGACTTCCTCTTGGTCCTCAGCGATCTCACCAACTCGATCCCACACCAAATCGTAGTAGCTTTCTGGGATTTCGAGAAAATCAACGCCTCGCTTTCTCAATTGCCCAACACTATTGATTTCATCATTGGTAAGCAACGCTAAATGTTGAATGCCGGGCGTGTTGTTGTGCCAGTCCAAGTATTCTTGGATTTGACTCTTGCGACGACCTTCGGCGGGCTCGTTAATCGGAATCTTGATTAGTTCGCGCCCCGAATCCATCACTTTGGACATCAATGCTGAGTATTCAGTTGATATGTCTTTGTCGTCAAAATGTTTGAAGAGCTTGAAACCCAAGATCTCTTCGTACCAGTTGACCCAATGGTTCATCTTGCCCAGTTCGACGTTTGCCACGCAATGATCAACGTAAAACAAACCGCACGGATTGGCCCGGTTGTATTCGTTAATAGCTAAGTTATCGACCATGCGAAACTTCGGCGCGAAAATGCCACGACGCTTAACTTTCTCCAAGGTGTAAGCGCCCGACCGAGATACGAACGAATGCACAACACGCCCCATCGCTCGAATCCCGGCTCGTACAACGCTGCCATTCGCATCCGTCGTTTCGATCGGTTCATACGCCGATTCTGCGCCATTCTTCAACGCCTGTTCATAAGCAGCACACGCATCTTCCACATTAAACGCGATGTCTTTGATTCCATCACCGTACAACACGATTTCCTGTTGGGCCACATGCTCCGGCACCAATCCCGTTGTCAACAGTATGCGAATGTTCCCTTGCGTGATCAAATACGAAGCGTGATCGCGCACGCCAGTTGTCAAATCACTCATTTGTTCAATCTCAAATCCGAAACAGTTCGCATAGAAGTGCGCAGCTTGCTTGGCGTTGCCGACATAAAAATGGACATGGTCAACGTCGATCAGCTTCAGCGGGTCATAACCAGCATGGCCTTTCGTTGGGAGCGTTAATGGACTACTCATATTTTTATATTCCTGTTAAATAGAAATTAAGTGCTATTAACTCTGGCTCCCATCACCAGCGCATCGCATACACCCTGCATCAAGCGACGACGAGTTCCAGAGACCGTGATTTAGAAAGTCCGTCTTCGATTACTTCCTCCATTTGATTTTACCAACTAACGGGGCAAAAACCTACCTCATAACTCGCCCTGCAGTAGCGATGGAAAGTGTCGCCTCATGCATAACGAGCATCTCCGCACATCGCGGATCCCAGACTGTCCAATTCGTGAGCGATCTCGCGCAGCTATTAAGTGACAAGTTCTCATCATCATGTCTTCGAAAATATGACGCCGATCGATGGCACATATGCACGCAGACGCGTTCTACCGTTCAAAAGTGGAATCGCTTTGACTGGGGGTTCAATTGGGATTGGACTCTTGAACGATTCCCGAACGGCTACGCAAATGCGCTAAGTCGCTTGATTCAAGCGTACGCAACTCTCGGATCGATCCCACTTTTTGGAAGGAGATCATTCCGAAACTGGACGCGTTTCGGTACAAAAAAGTCCTCAGCACAAGGTCGCAATTCAGTCTTGGCTCCATTAAATTCCAGTTTCATTGGGCGACCTCGGAATTTGTGGGGTTCGACGGAAATAAGGAGATCACAGGTATGCATACTCGTTGTCGATCGTTTGGACTTGCACAGTCACCTCATAGAAAACTCCGCCCTTCCAACGTTATTTATGTTCAAAACGCCGGACAACTTGGGCAAAAAGCGTCTCCTTGGGGAACAATTCCTTGGGCCAAACCAAGGTTAGCTGGAGGGATAATTCCTAGAATGCTGAGAGATGTAACAGGATCCCGCCAGCTTTTCTGTGGTCACCAAGCCGTGTTTTGACGTGACGCGTGCGCACGTTTCGGGAAACTTGGGTTCAAGACCCCCATCGATTTGGCCCAAATTCGAAACTTCTTTCAACCCAAGCCGCGCCCTTCAGTGTAATTCATCTCACACATTATTAACATTCCGATAATCAGAACTTGTTAACGGCCGCCCAATCGATACATTATTTCCAAACTACCCATCTTCTTAACTCTATAACCGGAGATTTCAAAATGTTTCGAGTTCTAAGTCTTATTGCCGTTGTGGCGGCACTGGTTTCGGTTCCAAATTTTGCATTTGCTAACCATTATGGCGGCGGTTGCGGATGCTACGATCAATGCCAAACTTGCTGCCAACCACAGACATGCTGCTACACAACGTACCGCACTGTATGCAAATGTGTACCAGTCACAACTTATCGCACCGTAACCTATCGCGATTGCTACGGATGTTGTCATACAAAGTGCGTTCCATGTACAACATACAAGCGAGTATGTTATCAAGTACCACAAACTTGCTGCCACACAACATGCCGACCAGTAACAACTTGCAATACATGCTGCAACGTTGGATGCGATTCGCACTGCTGTGCTCCTCGCGGTCGTGCTCTATTTCGTGGTCGTTTGTTTGCACGCTGATGTTAATTGGTGTGCGGTGTAACTGGTGAGTTTCTTCGGAAACTTCATCTAGTTCGCGTAGTGAATAACTGAATTGAAAGGTCGATGGGAAACCATCGACCTTTTTTTGTGGATTGCCGAGTTTGCTCGATGAATGCGTTAAATCGTCCTTGAATTTAGATGCAGAGCAGATAATGAGTTGGCTGCCTTTTTCGGATCAGCGTCAATTGTTAGACTTAAGTTCATTCCGGCGATGCTATATCGTACCTAGCGACGGGTTTGTGTTTTCGTAGTCGACACCGATCATGTGCTTCACCGGCACTCATGTTTATAAATTGCGGCCTGCAAAAATGGCCACGAAGTCTCTTGGCTCATGACGAGCCAATAAATTGTATCAATACCGTCCCATGGAAAATTCTTCCGAACTCGACGTGCAGCTGTTATCGCGATTCGGATTGCAGAATTTTCGACCTGGTCAAACGCAAGTGCTTGAAACGGTGTTGCGTGGTGAGGATTGTCTTTGCATCATGCCGACTGGCGGCGGCAAAAGCCTTTGCTTTCAGTATCCCGCGTTGGCTCGAGAAGGGATGGTGATCGTAGTTTCGCCGTTAATCGCGTTGATGAAGGACCAAGTCGATTCCTTGGTGCAGCGGGGAATTCCAGCGACATTTATTAATAGCTCGTTAACGTACAACGAGCAACTAACACGCTGTGAAGCGATGGTGGCCGGGCAATTCAACCTAGTCTATGTGGCACCAGAACGATTAAGAAACGCCGGTTTCTTAGAATTCTTGAGCCAGACGCGCTTGCAACTCTTGGCAATCGACGAAGCCCATTGCATTAGTCAATGGGGACATGATTTCCGGCCAGATTACGCGCGTATCGGTCGTTTCCGACAGCGAATTGGCAACATCCAAACGATTGCTTTAACTGCCACCGCCACAACGACTGTCCGCGACGACATCATCGAAGTTTTGGGATTGCGATCACCCAAAGTTTTTGTGACTGACTTTGCCCGTAACAATCTATCTTTATCGATGGTGGAAGTGCGTAGCGACGCAGAGAAAGACCGTTTGTTGCTTGAGTTTCTTAAACGGAACGCGGGTGCTGGAATTGTCTATTCTTCCACGCGGAAAGGCTGTGAACACATCGATGAACTGCTGCAACAATCTACGTCGCGGCGCGTCGCCTATTATCACGCTGGATTGGAGTCCAAAGAGCGGAAGGAGATTCAAGAGAATTTCATCCACGGCAAAACGGAAGTCATCGTCGCGACAAATGCTTTTGGAATGGGAATCGATAAGCCCGACGTGCGATTTGTGGTTCATTACAATCTGCCGGGAAGTATTGAAGCCTATTATCAAGAGGCCGGCCGAGCCGGGCGCGACGGTTTGCCATCCAATTGCTTGATGCTGCATGGTTATCGTGACAGCAGAATTCAAGAGTTCTTCATCGAAAACGCGTACCCATCCCCCGCGATTGTGGAGGCGGTGTACGAATACTTACGGGGCATTGACGCCGATCCAATTGAGATGACGCTGCAGGACATTAAAGACGACTTGCACCTTCCGGTCGGAGTCGAATGTATTCGCGTCTGCGAAAATCTGTTGGAAAAGGCCGGCGTATTGGAGCGGATGGATGTCGCGCAAAACCTCGCATCCATCCGCATCAATAGCCAACTCCCCACAACCGTCGAGTTGATTCCGAGAGAAGCCAGGAACCAGCGCCGTGTCGTCCGCGCATTAGAAAAGATTGTGGGAGACCTGCGGAACGAGCGAATTTACTTTCACTTGGGTGCCATTATCCAGCAAACGGGATTGGGAATCGAAGCGTTCAACCGCGCTATTCGCGCTATCAATCAACTTGATGTTTTTGACTACGTGCCCCCATTTCGCGGACGGGCAGTTCACATGCGGGAACGCAGCCGCCCGTTTGCTCAATTGAATATTGACTTCAAGGAACTCGACCGCCGCAAGGAGGCCGAATATGCGCGGTTAAACCAAATCATGGACCTGGCGCGAACGAACAAGTGCCGGCAGGTCGCAATCCTAAAGTATTTTGGTGACCCAGATCAAACCGTGTGCACGAAATGTGATAATTGCAGCATGCAAGGCCACACCCCTTCAACGCCATTTGATTCAGCCAACTCCGGCAGCCTATACGCCATCCAAGTCGTGATCAGCGGCGCGGTCCGAGTTAACGGACGCGCTGGACGCAATATCATTGCACAAATGCTGGCCGGTTCTCGAGCAAAAAAAGTAAAGCAATTGGGCTTAGATAAACTGAGCACCTTTGGGCTTCTGAACGGATTGACTCTTGATGAAATCGCGTCGCTGATTAACACGTTGATCGATGGTCAACTTTTGATTCAAGAGGACATCCAAAAGTTCCGCCCAGTAATTAAACCGAGTGAACTTGGTCAACAAGTAATTAAGGGCTTGAGAATTCCCGATCTGGATCGCCTGTTAGATCGAGCCTTCCGCGACCGTTTGAACCACTGCTTCAAGGACAAGAGACCATTCTTGCCGAACTCCGATTCGACAATCAACAATCGCGACCGTGACGCCGTAAATGAAGCACGCGTTGGGACACATCAGCCAGCCAACATTCCGGAGGTAAAGCCAAGCCTTGACCGCGCCGAACCTATTGCAAGCCATGTCGTGGGCACAGGCGACGATGCTTTGCGCGTTGAATATATCACCGACATCCGGCTTGATCTTCAATCGGATGCTGAATGTTCTTCACAACCGGCTCTTGATGTCGTGAGCGCCGGCTCTCTGCGTTCAAATCCCAGTTTCTCGTTGTCGCCAGAAAGTCATCCACTGCCATTTGAGTTGAATCGTCACACGCCATCCTATTATTGGTCATGGCATTTACTTTCGAGCGGATTCGATCTGGCCACGGTTTGCCGAATCCGAAACATCGACGAGGATAATCTGATTAGCGATTTGATTCGATCGCGCGAAATCGGCCTTCCCATTGATTTAAGTTGGCTGGCCTCAATCGATGCAAATCTTGCTCAAGCGAGTGGGGAAACTGAACAGCGGTTCTGGGAACGATTAGATCGGCTTGGCTCAAGTCGCATATCGCCAAAACTAAAACTATTGCTGGCGAAATGCGAGCCTGAAAATCTTCAACCTTAGTTTGGAGCGATGCATGGCCAATCGCATACTTGGCCGACTGGCAATCAGAACTTCCAAATCAAGGGAACCAACACGACAGCGGTGAATCCCAAGATGATGTTCAGCGGAGCACCAATCTTTATAAAATCTGTAAACCGATAGCCGCCTGGGCCATAAACCATAAGATTTGTTTGGTAACCAATCGGCGTCATGAAGGATGCTGATGCGGCCAGCATGAGGGCGACAACAAAAGGCATCGGACTACTCTCGTAAAGATTGGCCGTTTCGATGCAAAACGGAAACATCAGCACGGCTGCAGCATTGTTCGTCAGCAATTCCGTGATCAGTGAACCTAGCAAATAGATGCCGGCCAACGCGACGACTGGCCCGAGACCTTTGATCGAACCGAACACCAAGTTTACAATTGCCTCGGCTGCACCCGAGTTCTGAAGTGCCGCACCAACGCCAAAAGCGGCCGCGATGGTAATCAGCACCTGCCATTCGATGCTCTTCCGCGCCTCACCTGCGGAAATACAACCCATGAGGATCATTAACGCCCCAGCGACTGCGGCGGCCAATATCGAGGGGAGCAATCCAGTAGCCATAGTCGCAATCAACAATATCAATATCCCCAGCGCGATCCACGCGCGATCGCTCCGCATCGGTCGCCAATCATCAACTTCGCTGATCAAATAAAAGGCAGGGTCATTTCGGTAGGCTCGTTGAAAATTCGGCTGCGTTTGCAGCAACAGCGTATCACCGTTACGCAAACGAATGTCTCCCAATTTGCGCGCGACGCGGCTGCCGCCACGATGTACGGCAACGATGGCGGCGCCATACGAAGCGCGAAAATCTGCTTCGCGAATCGTCTTGCCGATTAAAGGAGAACTGACCGAGATAACGGCTTCGCAAAGTCGGCGCCGGCGTTGCTGCCGTGGGTAGACCTCGTAGCTGGGGTCGATGACCGGCACGAACCCGGGGATTTTCTCCAGTTCGACGATACTGCTCACCACTCCAGTAAACACCATTTGATCGTTTGCCTGAATAATTTCATCGGGGCCCACAGGAGATATCAATTGATTGTCGCGGTCAATCTCGATCAAGAATAGTCCGGGGAGATGACGCAATCCTGCGGCTTCAATCGATTGGCCAACAAATCGGCAATTTGGTTGAACCAACATCTCTACCAGAAACTCACGACGTGCTTCGCCGAGTTGTTCTAGTAGTTCTTTTCGATCAGGTAACAGTCGCCCTCCAAAAAAGAACAAATACGTCAACCCGATGCACGCATAGGGCAAACCAATAGCGCCTATTTCAAACAGATGCATTCCCGGCATGCCTTGTGCAATCAGCAAACCGTTGACGACAAGATTTGTGGACGTGCCAATCAACGTGCAGGTGCCACCCAGGATCGTGATGAACGACAAAGGAATCAAGACCCTTGATGGTGAAACTTGGTGTCGGCGACTCCAGTTGAGGACGATCGGCACAAAAATCGCGACAATAGGCGTGTTGTTTAGGAACGCCGAAAACGGCAGAGCCACCGCGGACAACCTGACGAACAGTCCTTTCGGTGTCGAGGCGCGTCTCAACAAACGGTGCCCGATGTAATCGATGAACCCCGTCTCCCGCAACCCGGCAGCCACGACAAACAAAAAAGCGACGGTTAACATTCCGGCATTCGAAAAACCGGCAAACGCCTGCTCTGGCGTGATGATCCCGCAGACTGCCAACACGACAACCACGGTTACGAACAAGACGTCGGTCGACGCTAGATTTCGAACCAAAGCGATGAACAATGCGCCGATTAGCGATAACGTAAACCAGGCTTCCCACGCCATTGTCAACACTCCTTTCAACACTTACGACTTTTTTGCCGCAAGGCTTCCTACTTCGATTTCATGCTGGGCACGTCTTATCGTGCTGGTCAGCAAATCGATCGTAAACAACCACGTCTTCTTGCTGCAACATTCCGGGTTTAGGCCAAGCTGGTTTCAACGCCTTGCCGATCGTCAACATAAAGCCCAACACATGGTCATCCGGCAAGTTGATCAAGCGCGCGACCTGCTCCGGATCGTAACCGATCATCGGACATGAGTCATATCCCATCGCTTTCGCCGCCAGCATAATTGTTTGGCCGACCAATCCACTGGAACGCATTGCTTCATCGCGTTGCAACTGCGGATTATTTTCGTAGAAAGGCCCCATCCAATTCACGAGCATGTCGGCAACATCGGGAGGAGCGTTTCGCCAATATCGATGCGGGTTTCGCTTCCACGCCAACAGATCAGCCGCGAGGATAATCACCAGTGCAGCATCGGTCACTTGGGCTTGATCGAAGGCCGCCACGCGTAATTGACTTTTTAGTTCTTTATTTCGGATAACAACGAAACGCCAATTCTGCATATTAAACGAACTGGGCGATTGCATCGCCGCGTCGAGCAGTTTCTCGATTTCGGCGTCGGTCATTTCGTGGTTGGGATCGAAATATTTCACTGCGCGACGGCTGTAAATTGCCTCAAATGTGTCCATCATAACTCTCGTCGATAGTGCAAACAACGATTGACTCTAAGCGAATCGAGGGGTCATTCCGCTGGATCGCGGCGATTTTCAGGCGATGTTGGGCCAAAACGACACGTTGGTGAGCATGCTCGTTGGACCAGAAAAAATCGCAGTTTATCCACCGGGGTAAAAATTGTTAGGTTGTACCCGACTTTTACGTGGATTAAACTGTATGCGTTAACCATCTTTTTGTACAGTGAAGTCAATTGATTCAGCTACAATCGCTTCAAACATTCCACATTTCGATATCAAATAGAAATTGACCATGTTAGTACTCTCCCGACTCTGCGCATCGTTAGTTGTAATCGCATCAATGTGCTATGTGGGTGGTTTCTGCACCGCTCAGTCAACTAACGAACTTTATCACTACGACCACGCGGGTAATCGGGTGTCCATATCCTTGGTTGGGCAGGACACAAATGGTCGGCAATTGGTTTCCATCGGCAGCGCGTCGCCTTTTGCCGCAGGTTATAAAGGGTCGCCCGTTGAGCCAACACAAATCGCGTTGA
>CALMEE010000074.1 GCA_937862885.1 uncultured Planctomycetaceae bacterium | reverse complement strand
CGTCTCCAGCAAATTGTACTCCATGCCCCGTAAAAGCCACGATGATCGTGTCTCCTGAATCGACAATGCTCAACAGCAGATCGAGTTCCTTCATGATGTTCTTCGCCAAGGGGAGGAATCGCGTACTCCTTGCCCCAAGGGTTTGGGTCATTAGATAAATTTTCTCCCGCTCGAAGCCACTTTGCTCCAACACCTTGGCAAATTGCTCGATATCATTCTCCGTGTATTTGAGCGTATGCAGTTGATTACGCGGATACTCGCGCACCCCCACCAGCAACGCATATTGGTCAGCATGGACCAACGGCCACCCAAGTTGGAGTATCGCAAGCAAAAGCAATGCACCTGTCAAGTTTCTCTTCATGAGATTTCTCCCCAGTGAAGGTAATTCTAAATGATCCAAAGGATGCTGCAGACCAGCAGCAGCACGCCTAGGTTGGGATCGTCCATTTAGGAATTGTCCCGCATAAAATTCCGCAATCAACGGGTACACGTTAGCGTTTGGGTCCGAGAAAACCGGACGCTCACGCACTCGAATGGATACTACAATCGGCCGCTCATGTTCAAATTGCCTCGACTAAATCCCTGGAGAACTGAGTTACATCGTCTTGTTGAACGTCAATTCGAGCCAAGCAATTTATCGAATCGGGAACGTCGCGTCGAATGGTCAATTCCTCCCGTTTTCGGCAGTCAACAGTCAAAGGTTGGAAGCTTATTAGACCGTCATTATGACAACTCTCGCTGCCATAATCAACGATGCAAAAAGTCATCGCTTCCCAGCAAAAATTCCATTTTTGCTATGAAATCGAAAATTTTTTTGAATGCTTGGCCTCGAAAGAGGGTGGCTTTAAAAAGTGTTTTTTATTTTTCGAGTCGTTTGAGCATCAGTGCAATCATCGTGATTTGAATCATTGCGACACTTGAATCAAGATTTGCTTCGTAGTCTTTGATGTTTCGTCGGCAGCGGTTAATCCAAGCGAGGGTTCGTTCAACGACCCATCGCTTTGGCAATATCACAAATCCCTTGAATCCGACCGGCCTTAAAACGGCTTTCCGAGTCATTTTTTGCAAACAATCATGCACTATTTCCCAAATGCCATCGCGACGCCACCGCCAGAACATCGTGTAAAATGCATTCCAATTGGGAAAAAATCTAGTCTACATCCGCCATTGGCAGCCGGTTCAATTCAAATACAAAATTGCATTCATAGCGATACGTCGATCAAGTTGCTTGCGCCCTCGATTTGATGACTTGGGAACCAAGCGTTTTAGTATTTGCCATTGTCGGTCCATGTATAAAATTCACGTGAACTGGAACCACGAAAATTCTGGAAGCCATCGACCATCCTCAACATCACCTGCTGAACAATTCCCAAATGGTTGACTTTGCGTCGCAGTCGCCGGTCCAAGACCTAATCCGCCAACAGCTCGCAGATGGTGCTCGACTTGGCGACAGCTTTCGCTACTGGCAGCTGGATCACCGTCGCGTGCGTCGTGCATCAAGCGGCTCAACGAGCCGAATCTAGAGGTTGCGGAATTGAATCCAGTACGGAAAACCCATCAAGAAACGTTAAGGGCGAAAATCCGTTTCGCGACCGACCGACTTCGATGTAGTCTTCCATGGAATTTCGTAACACGCAGGTCAATGCGGAAAAAAAGTCGCCAAAAATGACATTTTGTGTCCAAGAGTCGAGTTCAATAGCATCTAGCTGAGACAGGGAACTGCGTCTTTCCAGCATTTACGGCAAAACTGCACTCAATCCACAAAGGCATCACCGATGCAAAAACTCAACTTTTGGTACCGAGTTTTCCCTCGCCCCCACTATAACTTGAATTCCCGCTTCTTGTTGGGTTTCCTAATAGTCGTCGGGCACGGATTATTGTCCCTTGAAAATCGCTTGCTCTTTGCGCAAGGAAGCTCTGATTTCGTCCGTCAGATCAATGCCGTTGAACGTGAAGCGGATAAGGCGATTGACGAATTGCTAAAGATTGTTAACAAATCGGAGCGGAATGCGAAGCAACAGTGGCATCGAGTGTGCGACGAAGTCCTAAAGTCGATCGATTCCATAGAGGCCAAGGCACCTGGACATCGAGCGGTTATTCAGAAGGAACGCAAGGATTGGGAAACAATCAAGTCGGTTGGTGGCGAAATGGTCAAGATCAACTTCGATATGGAAATGGAGCTGAAGCTCGTCGCCCGCGAAGCCTTGCAAACTGCCAAAGACATCGAAGCTTGGAAAAAAGAAATCACGAAAATCGAGTCGAATGTTACCAAGCAGATTACTAAGCTTGATGATGCGGTTGGCGACGTCACGACTTTGGCTCAGGCAGCGATTGGAGTTGAGACGGGAATCGCAGATCAAGTATACGAAATTGGAACGCTTGCTCTCGCAGCCAAGCAGTCCTATTTGAAAACAAAAAAGGTCTTCCAGGAAGCATTCACCAACGCACACGCCAAGCGGTTGGAATATCGACAAAAAATTTCTGGCGACATTCGCTCGAATCGCCGTCGTTTGGAACGTCTGATTGCCATAAAAATGGTCCCCGAATCGGAACGCGCCAAGATGACTAAGCTGGAAGATCAACTTGAAAAGGTCGTTTTGGATCGACTGCAGTTGTATCAGCGAGCTTTGGACAATTGGGTTGAAGCGGCCAGCCCTTTAAATCGCAGCTTCAACGATTTTATGTACGAAGCAGTCGGAAGTAATTTCGTTCGAGCCCTCAAAAAACTAGAAACAGCGACTCTCGGGACGTATGTTCTTACTGTGGCTGCAGTCGGTACTGGCGATCTGGTCGAAAACTTTCTTGATTCGTTTGGGAATAAATGGAGAATCGCTAGTGCAAAGTTGCGAAAGGATTCCCGCTTGCGGCTGGACGAAATTCGGGGTGAAATTCGGAACAAGTTTGCTGAGGAATCGCGGCAGCTGGAACTGCAACGGAGCTCCCGCTTGGCCAAAGCAAACGCCGATAGTAAGAAGCTAACAGACTCTTGGAATCGGCAGATCGCCGAGTTGCGCAATTCGTTGACTAAAGTTCGCAATGATTCGTTGGAGCATGGGCATATTCAAGATCGAATCCAAGACTTTTTGGAAATGCGAGAGACCGAAGGCGATGCCCTAAATCGCGAATTGAGGCAAATCAATGCCGACTGCGATGAGATTCTGGTTAGATATCGTCGGATTCACGATGAAGCCATCAAACAAATCGAAGAAGCAGCGAAATAAAGGCCTGCAATGGACAGCCGCAAACTCTCGAAAGAAGGTAATAGGTTTATGAAAAACCCTTGTCGATTGATTTTACTTATTGTAGCGACTGCATTTGCGGTTCCAACTGCTTACGGTCAAGCTGTAACTCGCGCTGAGATCTCTCGGGCGAGGTACGAATTGAGCAAAGTCGAACAGAAGATAAAGGATAACGGTGGAGTATCCATCGAATTATCGAAGAGTGATTTAGCAGCCTTCGAGTTGGTGAGAGCTTTGTCCGAGCGGGACTCTGGGAATCCCGACGTGGTCGAGTTGGTCGAGGAGGCACGCGGCTACTACAACCGAGCCAAAGGGGAGCGATTTGAAATCACTCCCGAGATGTTGGCCTACCGATCTCGTCAAAGTGACCTGGAGACCAAGCTTGGTACCTACGCCGATCAAGCGTGGCAAGTAATACAAGACGCTGATGCTCGCGATCCAAATGTGGTTTCCACTTTGTTCCCAGTCAAGTTTGGCGCGGATGACGACGTTGAAGATCACACGGGCAAGGTCGTGACCTTACAGGATGTCGATTGGGAGTCTGCCCTTTTTGTTCAAACGGGGAATAACTGGATCCCGGTTGGTAGTCCGACCCAAGGTTATTATTATATCGACGGCAGTTCTCAGGAATACAACCAACTTTACGCAGCTCTGCAGAGATATCGTGAGCAGGTCAAATCTCAATTAGGACCGCGTCTGACCTTTCGTGGGACGATCAAAGCGCCGGCCATGTTATCGGCCGATGCCAAAGACGATAAACCAGGGACGCCACAGCTGGGCTGGAGCATTCAGGTTAATGGCATTCATGTTCCAAGTGTTGTGACGGTTGTGTTAGATGACGACCACGCCGAAGGGGCTCGTTTTATTGGCGAAGACAAACTTTCGGAATGGCGAACGTTCTCGGTCAATTCCATTCCCAAAGATGCTGATCCTATTTCCTTGGTTAAAATCTACATCGATGCGATCAAGGAGAAGAATTGGGAACTGCATTTGGCTTGCCTTGATCCATCACTTCGGCTACATGATTCGCAGCTACATGGGCTGCGTTACACGTGGGAGTTGCAACAGAAAGGACTGGAAAACTTTCATTGTCATGCTGAACCGACCCATCACGGACCGATTATTGTAACAAAAGGGTTCATCGACGATGGATTGGAGAGTTTTTTCGGTGACGGAATCGAACGGGAACCTGCGACCGGAAAAGAAGAACGGGTCATCGTTACGGTACAATTGTTCGACGAACGCGGCGTACAAACCGTCCGCCCACGCTACTTAACTTTAATTCGGTACAATGACGACCGGTGGTACATTTGGTCTGGGATGACACTGACGTTTTGAGCACTTCGCACCCGCCTACCGTTGGTCAGCCCGATTATGCTTAGAATCGACGAAACTTAGACGTAATCGTCCACGGTCGTGACGACCATTCTTTCGCATCGCGTCTACACGGCGAATTGGATTGCGTCGGGAATATCGAGTTGGATGTTTGGTCAAACTGGATATTCTATTCCTCAAATGCACGTTGGGAATGGAGACGCTGCGAGACAAGACAGCGGAGACGGTCCGTGCGGAGCCGTGGTCGTGCTTGTTGGCTTACAACTTGATGCGTCTAAAGATGCTGCCAAGCGGAATCGACGGCTCGCGCGATCCACGATGGCTGAGATTCAGCCGGACCGTGCGGGCATTGGGGGTGTACTACTGTCATCGTACCAATCGACGTAGATTCATAGTCATCCTAGGTGTGATTGACCGTAGAAAATCAACGGTGGTCGTTTACGACTTCCACAACCACCAGTTGTAACTCGTGGCGTCCAGCGTGCAGTATCTTGCAAAGAGCCGTGTTTATTTTTCGAGCAGCTGTTTTTTTCGACGTTTTTTCGACTCAATGGATTCTGTATCTTCAGGCAATATCACCCATCTCGTCGGAGTAAGCAGCGATGAAAAAAGTTTCTGTAACAAATTTCCTGGGAATTAAAGCCGCTTTGATCTCAGGGATCCTCGTGTTCTATTGGCCGCAGATAATGTCAGCACAAATCGAAAGTCAAACCAGCAATCAAGTACAACTGGCAGAACGGTTGCCGGAACTGGCGGCGGCGGTCGCTGCCCGCCCTGATGATTTGTCTGCTCGCGGCAGTTACGCTCAAGCTCTGTTCCTGTTAGAGAACTTACCGGCTGCCTGGGAACAACTTTCCGCCGGATACCAAATCGACCCCAATCACAGCGGCATGGTCCAGGGGGTGCAGCAAGTCTTCCGCTCTTTCGCACAACAAGGCCTATTTACTGTCGGCACTCCGCAGCAGACATTGATTGACGTGCTAGGTTCGCCACATCAATCGATCGACATGCCGTGGGGCACGCGACTCGTGTTCGCTTACTTGGCTGTTGATCTGCGGGCTGACCGGATTCATGAAATCGTTGACTTGCGCGGCATCACGGAAACAGCCTTCCGCCCTACAGAAATCGTAACTGTCGACTTGGACGGGCGAGGTTGGCAAGTCGGATTTCGCGAGAAAACGAAACGCTCTGTGACAGCGATGTACTATTTGCCGGGCGAGTCACCTCGGCAGTGGCAGGAGATGGTGACCGTCGAGCGATTGATCGAGGGCGTGGCCGTGGGAACGTTGGAAGAAATTTCGACATTGATGATTCAACAAATCAAATCGGCTAACCCAGAATGCAAAGAGTTGCTCCTGGAGACAAACGACGATTCGTTGATTGTGGCCTTTGAGGGATTAGGCCAAACCGGCCAACCAAGAACGCACCAATTGGTACGGCTGTTTCGCGGCCAGAAAGACATCCATCGGCTGGCCTACTCCATCAAAGGCGAGGAACCACCACCTCGCGAAATACAATTGAAGTGGTTAGAGATATTTCAGTCCGCGCAATTGCGCACGATAGAGTCTGACAAGTAGAAACGCACGTTAAATGTCATCGGATCAAGATTCTAGTTTTGGCCATTCGAACCAAAACTCATCCCGAAACAATTTTTGGCTCAATGCGATTGTTGGAGTGATTTGGGGACTATTTGCGTTTTTCTTACAGTTTCCTTGGATCTGGCTGGCAGGGACGGTCCTCCCACAAGAAACCGTCACCGTCGAGATTGTGGGCCGTGATAGAAACGAACGAACGGTGCATCGGCGAGACCGATCTCACCAATACCAAACCTGGACGTTGTCACTGCGAATGCCCAATGGCCAACTGGCGAATATCGACGTTTCGAAGTCCGTCTACGAAGCAACACATCCTGTGGCGATGGTAGGTGCGAAATCAGTCGAACTTTCTCGCACTCGTTTTTTGAAAATCCCGGCAAGACTTCTGGTAACGCGAAGCTCCATCTTAGGCGACCAGGATCTATCGCTCCTCAAAATTGACAATCGGCCGCGAATTAACACGTATGACTTGCGCCCTGAATTCATGCTGGTCATCGGCGCATTGGCACTGAATATTATTTTTTATTGCTCCGCCATCCGCGCGCCATGGTTTAGGATTCATCATTGGACATCGGTTTCGATCGCCGCTTTAGGATTCACGATTGGAATTGTCGTAGTTATCCCATGGTCTACGTTGTGATTGATACCATTCATCTGAGAAAAAACAACCCGGAACTGTCATCGACAGCCACTAATAACTAAGCAAAATCAGATTGGCAAGATAATCAATCACCTGTTCGCTCGTCATCTTGTGCCCCACTTCCAGAGTCAAATTTTCACGTTTGAATTCGTCGATAATTGCCAAGCCAAGTTGCCGAAGCTTGTGGCAAATCAATGCGTTCGGCCGACAGAATTTCTGCAAACGGCAGCCCATCGCTCGCGAGAAAAGCATCAACGATCTTTTAAAAACTGCGGCTGTCTCGACAGGAAGAGATTGGTATTCCTGCACCCATGAAAAAACCCTCCTTGGCTTTTCAGCACAACTGCAGCCAAGGAGGGCATCACTTTTTTAGCGATATTTTAGCGAAACGAGTGCAAAAACCTGAGCACCAGTCTGGCAACCGGGCTATACAAAATATCTCCGTACTGTCTTAGGTGGAAGTGCGCAACTGCTACATCATAACAGTGCTATTCGGGTCTGAACCCGGGGAAAAGGGTTGCGACAAAGAGTTCCATGTCGCCAAAACGACCGTCCGATTTCGCCAAGTTCCTAGTCATCTACGGCGACGAATTAGGACTGAAACCACTCCGATCATCAACACCGCTGCTGCCGATGACGGTTCAGGGATACTGGTAAGCTGAAAATCATAATTATAGGAACGAAAAGCGCTTTGATTTCCTCCAGGCAAGCTGAGGCCGAGCACGCTGAGCATCCGATATTCACCTGGGTTGAGGGTTCCCGTCCAATCAAAGCTCCCTTGACTTCCCGGAAGAAATAACGAGTTGTGAACGTTCGCCCAGATGATCCCATCCCAGAGCTGCAAAGCGACTTGGTTCTGAGCGCCTGGAGATGTTCCGGTAAATGCGATTTCTCCGGTCAGGGAGTAATCCTGTGGCTGGATGACATCAAAGTAAAGCATCAATCGATTTCCGGGACTTGAGGAATGCAATCCGACTGAACCGAATCCGGTGGAAAACGTCTCACCTGTTGAAAATCCGCTCGCTTGAATTTGACTGAAATTTCCCAGCGAACCGGTTATCGAGTATTGTTGAGCCAACTCCACATCAATGCCAGCGGTCCAAGGGCCTGGTGGGTTCGAGCCACCTTCCATTTGAGAATGACCTATCGCGAGGTTGTCATTGAGATCTTGAGTCATCGCGTTAAGGATTTGGGTGTCGGAATAGACTGATCCACCGGCTCCGAATACATAGTTGAAATTGAGATGGCTATCGCGCCCCACAATCAACTGCGCCTGTGAGATGTTAGAAAAAAATAGCAGCAGTGCCGACAAGACGATCCCTGCTGGGAACGTCCGAGCAATGAACACTCGATAGGGTAATGCTTGACTCGACGGAAGTTGTTGGCGAGACGAGAGCAGCGACAAAAATTGCGACATTGAATGTCCTTTCAAAAAAAGCATGGGTCGAACAAATGACTTCAACAGGCCATCGCGCGACCTTCGAATAGCAACCTCTGGAACTATCCATTCAAGCATCGAACGCGAACGGTTTCGCAAGATGCACATGCCACAGCGACCTGCGCAGTGTGGTCTAGAAAAAACTTGCAACTTGTTGTTTGCAAAACCTCTGCCAAAAGGATGGAAGCTGCCGGGACGCCCGATCGGACTCGATTGACAACAATTTGTTCAAGATTTTCTGGCTGCAAGTTGCTTGTCAGAACCTTTCGTCTTCTTTTCTGCCGATCTGATACAACGACATCCATGGTTACAGATTTTCAATTTTCAACGTCCGATCGGTTGTTCTTTGGCTTCCAAATAAAAGCCGAGGTTGAATTGTCGAACGTTTCTAGGTCGGAGGCAGTTTTTATTCAAAATGGTTCGCGTTGAAAAGGAATCTTGCCTAAACTATAACTGGCAAGTTACTTCTCGTATCCAGTGCGGAATAACCACAATGGAAGAACCAGTTGCGAAAAAAGCGGCGGATTTACAGCCGCCCGAGCTGGACCTTAAAACGATGACGGAGTTGGTGCAGCGGGCGAAAGACGGCGATCGCCTAGCGCACAGTGAAATTTGCAGGCAAGTTCAAGACGACTTAACTCGGATCGCGGAACGACAGCTCGAACCGAGTTTGCGGAGCAAGGTCAATCCATCGGATATCGTGCAGGCGACTCTATCGCGCATGATCCACGGCTTCGCAGACTTTCGCAGCACTAGTTCTGCAGAGTTTTATGCCTGGTTAAACAAAATCCTAAAAAATGAAATTCGCAGTACGCGACGAGACTTGTATCGGGATCGGCGAGATATCCGTCGCGAGGACTCCGGGAATGATGATGAGTCACCCGTGTTGCCCGGAAGACAACCGACACCCTCGTCGATCACGATCCGCAAAGAGAATATCGAACGTTTTCACAAAGTTATGAGGCGACTGCCGGAAGACTATGCCACCGTCATTCAATTGCGTGGAATTGACGAATTGCCTTTTTCCGAAGTCGCCGCCAAAATGAATCGCTCAGTTGATGCCGTGTCCAAGTTATTTCAACGGGCGTTGATTGCCATGCAAAAGGAACTAGCCAAAACTGATGAAACCGATTCGTAACTGCGAGCCTGATCCGCCGGATTCGAGCGTTGAGCCAACGGCCTCGACATTCTCGCAAATCCAACGAATTCTGGACACTTCGGAGCAGCACGGTTCGACCAATGTGATCATCGGTCGTTCTCCGGCAGCGGAAACTTATGCAGACCTGACGGCGGACGAGCGAGCCGAGGCTGAGGCCGCTTTGCGGTTTTTGGGAAGTGTTCGTCGGTCGCTCAAAGACAGCTCCCCTGTGGATCATGGTTCCGCCATCGGAAGCAGTGTACCGACCTCGTCAACTTCTCAGGCGATCCCGATTAGCGAGCGAATCGGTAACTATCGAATCATTCGTTCGATTGGTCGCGGCGGTTTTGCCGAAGTGTTTTTGGCTCGCAATGAAGTCCTCGACCGACTTGTGGCACTGAAGGTTCCTTTGATTTTCAGCATTCGCGATGATCAGTTTCGCATCCGGTTCGAGCGGGAGGCGCGCGCTGCGGCCATGCTGAGCCATCCGCAGATTGTCCCGGTCTATGAATTCGGCTGCGTCGGCATGGTCGCCTTCATCGCCTATGCCTGGATTGATGGCTGCGACTTGGCCACCTGGTTGCTGCAACCTTCGGACTCGGCGATCGTTCAAGTCGAAAATGAGGCGGAAGGTAAGCCGGGAAAAAGGCAACTCGAACTCCGAGAGATTGCGGAGATGATCTCAGCGTTGGCTCAAGCCATTCAAAACGCTCACCAACGCGGGCTGATCCACCGCGACCTGAAACCGTCCAACGTGCTCGTCGCCAGTGATCCGGACGCCTGCCATCTGCCAATACACCAGCGTCTCAGAATTACAGATTTTGGGCTGGTTTTATCATATGAAGACTCGCAAACACTGACGACCGATGGCTCGGTGATCGGAACTCCGGCCTACATGTCGCCAGAACAAGCAGCCGGACAGAGGCAAATCACGTACGCGGCGGACGTGTGGGCCTTGGGCGTGATGTTGTACGAACTGTTGGTTGGTTGCACTCCTTTCGAACGCCACTCGAAACAAGCCACACTTGACGCGATTCGGTTCGACGAACCAGCCCCAATTCGACGACGAGGGCGAACGGTTCCCAAGGACCTGAACGCCATCTGCCTGAAATGTCTCAACAAATTGCCCGAGGAAAGGTATTCCACCGCAGGTGAGCTGGCAGATGATCTGCAAGCCTGGTTGCAGAACAGACCTATCACGGCTCGCCCGATTAGTCCGTGGCTAAAACTCAATCGCTGGGCGAAGCGGAATCGCGTGCTGGCGGTTTCTTTGCCGAGCATCTTGGTGACCTTGCTGATTGCAACTGGTATGACAACCTGGAAATGGAAGGAAGCACAGCGCAACCTGCAATTGGTTCAGAATGAGCAGACGCGGGTTCAGCAAAATCTTGATCTGATGAGTGAGATGGTCGACAAGATGCTCGATTCATGGGAAGCGAATGATTGGGAGGACGAGCTTACCGACTCGCAAAAGGCGGCCCTGAACGAGGTGTTGCGAATCGAGGAACAAATTCTTGCCGAGAACCAGAGTCACGTTGGACTTCGGCAAAACCTGATTCGCTCGCACCTGCGCGTTGCCGAATTGAGTTCCGCCCTGGGCGAGCACGAAAAAGCTCTGGAGAACTGTCAACAGGCAACTCGACTTCTTGCGGCGGGTAAACTGAGAGACCAAAACGCGACGCCTGATGACCTGGAGAATTGGCTCAAGGTACAGTTTTTGCAAGCCCATTCACTGCTACAAACTGGAAAAGCAGATCGGGCACAAATCAGAGTCTCGGAGATCGAAACCCGTTTTGAAGTTGAGCGAAAGCTGTTGTCTCCCTCACGCGAAGTCTATTTCTCCATCAAGCTGGATTTCTTTCGAGGGCAGACCTTGATTCAGCTCAACCAGCCGGCAGAGGCCCTCATTGAGTTTCAGAAAGTAGCCGACCAACTCGAAAACGGGAATGCCGACGGTCTGTCCGATGAGACTCAAAAGCTGATTGCCAGGTCTTTGATTTCTCAATCTTATACCGAACATCGCCTGACCCGTTACGTTGATTCTTATCAGACCATTAGTCGTGCGATTGGTTTGTTGGATCAGTTGCTGGCGACCAACCCGAACCGTTTTGCGGTCGCGCATCACTTGGCCAATGCTCATTATCTCGCTGCCAGCACGTTGGCAATCATTCATGATTGGAACCGAGTCGAGCAACATTTGATTAAGGCGGTCGCCCAGTTGGATCAATTGATGCTCGATCACGGAACCAGGGACGGGTTGTCCCATTCTGCCATCAGGGCCTATTGCTTTCTCGCCCAGTCGCAATGGAACCTTGGACACCGAGATCAAGCATTTGAGACCAGCCAGAAAGTGGATCAAATTTTTCAGCCACCGTTTGATACGTTGATGAATAATCAGAGAGTTTGGGTTCAATCTGCCGTGGATCGCGCCACCTGGCTGAGGAAGACGGATCGAACAGAGGAAGCGGATCAGTTGACCGACCTTGCCCATGCCAGAGCCGTCCAATGGCTGACCGACTTTCCGAACGATATCGGGGCCCAACAGTCCTTATTCGCCGCCCACATAGCCCGCCTGGATTCGGTTGCCTTGGCAGAAAATGACGATCAGTTGGATGAATTGCTTTCGCAGATCATGATCCAGGGTGATCGGTTATTAGCCCTCAATCCGAATCGAGAGACGCGACTCTGGGTCGGACAAAGCCAGAATAAAGCCTGGCGAAAAATGGCGAACCAGTCGGCTGTTAATAGTGACTTTGAGACCACCCTATCTGCCATTGAGACGCTGGCCGCGATACCGCAAGGAAACGCGACTCTTCAGCGTTTCAATGCAACGATCTATTTTGCTCAACTGCTCAGCCGCGATGGCTGGTATCAAGAGCTAACAGCTCAGCAACAAGACGCGGCCACCGACTACATTCTGGATTCACTCGAACAAGCAACTAAGGAACTAAATATCGTCACCGAACATCTGGATTTGAACTGCTGGAATTTTCTACAAGACCACCCCAGATTCGCGGCGTTGAAGACAGGGGTGACCGATTCGCCTCAACGCTAAGAGGCCAATGCCAACCGGTGGCTAACGCACACCGGCAAAGGTTGTGTCGCCCTTGTCGGGGTTGGTGCGCTTAATAATTTCGAGAAACTAATCTCCAACCAATCAAAGCGTGCTGGCATCAAGACTTGCTCCAGTATGGGGGTACTCATGGGGCCAGACCCTGTTTTCAGGTGTTCAAGTTGTTCGTGATCGTTTCCAGATCAGCCTGAAGTGCTCGGGATTTGGCCAGAGCTTTCTCGGCGCGGCGAGTCAGGTTGCTAACACTGTCCGGATGAGACAAGCCGAACTGACCGGCCAAGTCGCGGAGCGTCGCCGTCGTGTATCGATGGGCCAAATACGCCGCAAGGTAGCGGACCCCGGCAGTGGAGCCTCGCTCAGCGTACTCTTTCGGTGATACTCCATAGTGAGCGGCAACCGCTGCAATGACTTCGCTACAATTCGTTAACAATTGCCTCGCTTGGCGAACTTGGTCGGGCTGACGCGGTGCCTCGACTAGCCGCTTGATCCGGTCAACAAAATTCTGCGATCCCAATAGCCATCCTTCCACCGCACCCATAAACGGGTTGGCCAAAGGTTGGCTTAAGCCAGATTCGACGAATCGTCGATAGGCGCCTGCCGGATTGCTGCCACCCATTTCACCTTGCCACGCCTGATGGACCAAATCGTAGCACACCCAATCCAGCCGATCGGCCTTGCGGAGATAGCCCCGATAACTCGACCAGGGCCAGTCGCGCGGATGCTCGACCAACGATCGCTTGCCGCGCGTCGGGTTCAGGTGCAAGTATCGACTGACGTTCCAGAAGTACGAGTCGTCTTCGATCAACTCTCCCTTGAAGCGTCCTTGAAACAAATGTCCCGGTCGTTGATGACGTTTGGCATACCAGTTTGCATATCCGCTGAGCAAATACTGCATCCCTTTGGAGAGATTGGGATGTGGCGTTCGGAAAAACAGATGGATGTGGTTGGGCATCCATACAAAAGAAAAGACTTCCCATCCGGTTCGGAGAACAGTCTGTTCCAGTCCCGACATCATCCGGCGGTACTCATCTTCAGCATAGAAAAGCAATTGCTTACCATTGCCACGGGCCATCACATGGTAGATGGCTCCTTCAAATTGGATTCTCAGAGGTCTTGCCATGCCGCAATCTTAACCCAAACAATGACACCTGAAAACAGGGTCTGACCCCGGGGGACGGGGGGATGGCATTGGTAATCAGGGAACGTCGACACGATTCACAAAATGCTGAAGTGCTACGTTATTCTTGATAGCGTTCGCGATCAACGATTCTTCCATTCCGAGATCTCGCAGCAACAAAATGGTCAGCAAGAATCGCAGGCGTTCAGTGGCGTGAAAAAGTTGATCTGGATTAGTCCAAGCTTTGGCCTCAAGATCTTTCGTGTAATGCGAAAAATAATTCCGTGTATCCGCAACTTTTTGTGGAAATGAACTATCACCACGGCAAACGATTTGCTGGCACTCGGAACTCAATGACGCATACAGTCCTGCCAATCGCTTTCGAAGTGAGTACTCATGGCCGAACTCGATTTTGCTGGCCAGACTTCTTCGGTGGTCTTTTGAAACGCTGGGCGGGATTGAGTTGGTGAGCAACTGACGGATCGGCTCGTACTCCTCCTTGCTCAAGTAGTGACTGGCGTTCCGGTGGCGATCGAAATTCTCGATGGCGTGAATCATGTTCAAAAACTGCAATCGAACATAGAGGTCGTCACTGTAGATGGTTCCAAACAGTAGATCGTACGACGTTCTCAATTCTGCACTTCGCGAAAACCAATTGTTCAGCAAAGCCGGAAACTGCTCTTTGATCGTTTGGTAATGAAACAACATTTCCCAATGGCCAACGGGCTTCTCCAGCCGCCGACTTCGTTCTGAAAACAAAACGTCCGCTTGGTACGGAATGTCAGTGTCACCTTGCTTCTTTGAAGGGAAATAATGAAGTGTGAAGTACTTCGTGAACACACGATTGCCGACACAAAGCGTCAGAAGATTTCGCAAGTCAGCGTAACGTTGGCATGCCGTGTGAAAGTCCATGTCGTCGTCAGGAGCGACAATCACGGAAGATGTATACGTCCACTTGTCCTCGAAATACCCGCCGCTGGTCTCCAGACGTGAGTCAGTCGCTACCGTCGAGGCGATGGAATCGCACCGAATGGAAAGCTGTTCGGGATGCCGATACTTGCGGGAAAATTCTTCTTCATTCGCGAGGTCTGGCACGCTGAATACCAACTGCCCGATCCAATGCTCCAGCGAGTCGAAAGAAACTTCCAGCTTGACGAACTTCATGTCTTCTTCTGACTCGAACGCGACGCCTGCGAATAAAAATCGACCGCCGTACTTGGACGTCGAGTCCGTGGACGGAAATTGCGTGTTGATTGTTTTGAGAAAACAGCTATAGACACAATAAAACTGCCCGGCACACTGACCGTTTATTAGTGGTGGCTGCAATCCGACGGAGTCGATGACACCAAAAGTGCTCTGATCGTCATGAAGGTTACCGATTAGCTCAAGCACTATGGAACCAGCATCATACCGAAGGACACCTGGGACCTTTTTGTCCGGTTTGTCAGGCAACCACCAATTACCCGTCAGTTCAAAACTGTCATCAAGTTTGTGCTTTTTGCCGATCATCAGGTCGCAATTGTCCGAAGTCGGAATGTGTCAATAAAGTCAGGCATCATTAAACGTTTAATTAGTGTAACAGAGGGGACAAAACGGGGTCAGACCCGAATGGCACTGTCGAGATATAAGTTGCTTCAGGTGTAGTTCTTACGAAATTTAGGACGAAATTGGTTTCGTGGTTTTTGCATGAGCTTGTATCCATGACGGCGGCGTTTTAGTA
>CALMEE010000073.1 GCA_937862885.1 uncultured Planctomycetaceae bacterium | reverse complement strand
AGCGATACGGCTAAAGCAAGGTACTCACCCATCGAGTCCCACCGCAAATAGTTCTCAGCCACAAATTGTTCGACATGCTTGGGGGCGGAACCGCCAGCTCCAGTCTCGAACATCCCTCCGCCATTCATCAGTGGCACAATCGACAACATTTTGGCACTGGTTCCCAACTCTAAAATCGGAAATAAATCGGTCAAATAATCCCGTAGCACATTTCCCGTTACGGAAATCGTATCTAATCCAAGTTTGATTCGCTCCAGGGAATATTGGGTCGCTTCAACTGGCGCCATGACCTTGATCTGCAATCCGCTCGTATCGTGGTCCGCCAAGTATTCTTTGACTTTGGCGATCACCTGCGCATCGTGCGGGCGATTGTGATCTAACCAGAATACCGCTGGCGTGTCCGTGCTCCGCGCCCGCTTTACTGCCAGCTTAACCCAATCGCGAATCGGAGCGTCCTTGGTTTGACACATGCGGAAAATGTCGCCTTGGTCCACTGGCAATTCAAAAACGACCTGTTGATTCTGGTCAATCACCTTGACCTTGCCAGCATGTGGGATCTCAAACGTCTTATCATGTGATCCGTACTCTTCCGCCTTCTGAGCCATCAGGCCCACATTCGGGACCGAACCCATAGTCGCAGGATCAAAAGCGCCATGCTGTCTACAGAAGTCGATTGTAGCGGCATACACACCTGCATAGCTCCTGTCAGGGATTACTGCTTTCGTGTCTTGCGGTTGGCCAGCTGCATTCCACATCTGTCCTGAGTTGCGAATCATGGCTGGCATCGACGCGTCGACAATCACATCACTCGGAACGTGCAAATTGGTGATGCCCTTATCGGAATTCACCATCGCCAACGCGGGGCCGTTCGCCATGGCTTGCTTGATTTGCTGCAACAACAATTCCCTTTCCGCCGCGTCAAGTTTTTCAATCGTTGTTAATAAGCTGCCAAGGCCATTGTTCGGATTCGCTCCAACTTGGCGGAGTTGTTCGCCATATTTGGAAAAGAGTTCGGCAAAATATGTCTTAACGACGTGTCCAAAAATAATTGGATCGGACACTTTCATCATGGTCGCCTTAAGGTGAACTGAAAATAGCACGCCTTTTTCTTTCGCATCGGCAATCTGTTCTTCGAGGAACCGAATCAACGCAGTCACACTCATTTTGGTTGCATCGACGATTTCCCCGGCTGACACATCGATAACTTCCTTTAAGACTTGAACTTGGCCACTCTGGTTATGCAGTTCGATTTTCAGGGTAGCCGCTGCAGCAAACGTCGTCGACTGTTCGTTCCCGAAAAAATCGCCTTCACTCATGGATGCCACGTGACTCTTCGAATCACTTGACCAAGCACCCATCGCGTGCGGGTGCTTTCGGGCATACTCTTTAACGGATTTCGGAGCCCGCCGATCAGAATTTCCTTCCCTCAAGACTGGATTGACGGCACTACCCAGAATCTTGGAGTAGCGTTCTTTGATCTCTTGCTCTTTTTGATTCTTGGGCTCATCCGGATAATCTGGCACGCGAAAACCTTGCCCTTGCAGTTCAGCAATCGCTGACTTGAGTTGGGGAACCGAGGCGCTAATATTCGGCAGCTTAATAATGTTTGCTTCCGGATGCAGAGTCATTCGTCCCAATTCAGCCAAATCGTCTGCGACAAGTTGGTCCGGCGATAGGTACTCCGAGAAGCACGCCAAAATGCGACCAGCGAGCGATATATCTCGGGTCTCGACCTCGATGTTGGCTACTGATGTAAAGGCTTGAACAATTGGGAGCAGTGAGTACGTGGCCAACGCTGGAGCTTCGTCGGTGATCGTGTAAGTTATTTTTGCCATCGCTGTTGTTAATAGACTGTTTTCTTAACCGGTAAAATGGGGGATTTCGCCCTAAATAAAGAACGAAAAGCTGCGTAGTAATCGGAGTTCACTCGACCAAAATCAAGGACACTCTTTTTCACATCATAACGAGAATCGTGTAATTTTTGGAAGGGCTGAGCGAACTCGCGATGGCTGCACAGGCCTGATTGAGCGGCTCGAACTGGAGCATCCGACCATACCAGCGCTCATTGTAAACGTTGCCAATTAGAGTATATGACCCACTGCCGAACGTTCTTAAGTTCGACAACTAGGCTTCAACCGGCCTGCCTAAAATCGATCTCGGGATCGGACTCGATTTCAATCAATTCTGTCGGACTATACGATTCGCTACTGACTTTTGGCTCGCCAGTCGGCAAATGATTGAACGGCCCCACCGTTGGCCGACCGTTCAGACAAGGAGTCGCCGGTATCAATGGATCAGCGGTCCTTGTGAAGTGCTGTTTGGCTGCCATCAGGAGCTTACTCGGAAACAAAGCCATCGACGCCAGACGAAGAAGCGTAGAAAGCGAAAAAATTACCATAAAACCAAGAACGCTGTTGCCCGCCGCAAAGACGATTGCTCCGCCTAACAACGATCCACCTACCATTGCAAACCCGTTGCAGACGCCAAAGATCGACAATACTCGCGTGCGCAGGTGGCGCGGTATTCGTTCAATGAAGACTATCGACATCGCAAGTTCGTAGCATCCCCAGGCAACTCCTCCAGCAAGTTGAAGAATAATCAAAAAGGCAAACGACTCGTAAAACCACCACAGACCGGATAATGGGATAACACCCATCGCCCCCAACCAAAGCAATCGGCCTGGTCCCCAAACCCTCGCAATCTCGCCAGCCAGCCTCAAAGTCAGTATCCGCCCGACGTAACCCAAAAGTATCAATAACATAAACCCGGCATAACTCATGCCCATTGTGCGCAACATAAACGGCGCGAAGAAGGGCCCGGAAACGTATACCGAAAATTGAATGGCGACAAAAAATGGCACAGACTGTCGAATGACTTTTCCGATCGATGTGTCATCTCTTTTTTGCAAAGTTGCCGACACATACTGCAAGATCCAACTCGGCTGTTCCGTATGGCTGCCCAGCAATACTGCCGATATCAACCGAAAAACACCTGCAAGCAAAAACAAAATGCCGAAAGCCACTAGTGTGTATTCCGGAACCGTCAATTGCAGAACCCCCCCCGTCACAAGCACCGCAATCAGCAGAGCTATCTGACAAACCCGCATTCGCGCTGAAAGATATCGAGTCCGGACAGCTCGCGGGATCACGAATTCCATCCATGTATTCCAAGCCGGCCCTACTGCCAAACTGCTTGCCCAATAAATCACCATCAATGAAAACACGACAGCTATCGAAAGACAATTTGCGAGGCAGCAAATTGCCATTCCAACTAGGCTGAGCCCCTGAAAAGCGGCTCCAGTGAAAGCCCACGCTCGATACGAACCGACACGGCGAATCCCCCAGGGCGTACCAAATTGCAATAGACTACCGATCAAAATTGGCAAAGTCGCCAATAATCCAACACTAAAGGTTCCGATTCCGGCAGCAATGTAGAATGCCCCGAACCAAGTCTCAGCGGTCCCGACCATTAAACTGTAACTCGATCCTTCAACCGTACTGTTGCGCAAGTTGCGACGTAATGCCCTAGCGCACGAGACTTCCGTTAATGGACGCAAAAGGTGAATCATGCGCTAATTCGCAATCAGATCGGCAACGAGGGTCAAATAAAACGCAAGAATGTAGAGAGGAATACAACAATTTGAAAGAGCAAATTGTTCAAACAATAAAAGGTCAAGCCTGAATGACACCGTTATGAAGCGGTAGGTGCGCACTTCCCTCTATGACAGAACGGAGATATCACAGCGTGGCCGTTCCTTTCGCAGGTCCTGTAATTAAAGTGTAATTAAAGGACAGGCGTTTTAACATGGCAATTCAACATAAATCGGCCGCATGGGGCCTTCACTTCGAAACACATTTAATCAGGTCGAGGTCAATGAAGACAAAATGCATTAAATGAAAAGTAATTAAAGGACAGGCGTTTTAACATGGCAATTCAACATAAATCGGCCGCATGGGGCCTTCACTTCGAAACACATTTAATCAGGTCGAGGTCAATGAAGACAAAATGCATTAAATGAAATGCTTTTTGAAGCAGATACCGAATCCTGCGTTGATTCTTCAATATTTGAGGACTAGAGAGTCCCCAAGAGCGAACTGCAGGCGACAATGCGAGCCCAATTCAATGATTTGAATCGCAGGAATAAGAAGAAGTGACTGTCCGAAAACCCCTCAGTCAGCCCGTATCGCTAACCAACTGCCGGGACCGGGGTCAGGTTGGCTGTGCGCTTGCCGCGATGCT
>CALMEE010000072.1 GCA_937862885.1 uncultured Planctomycetaceae bacterium | reverse complement strand
GCCACCACCGATCAAATCTGTCGCGTCAAAGTCTTTGTCATTCGCCCGATCCCGCGAGCCCCCAACAGATCCCGGCCGCAAATCACCGACCACGCACAACAATCGGCAAGCGCAACAATTGTCACGCGCAAAAATTCTGCAAGCGCAACAGTCGCGAGTTTTTACCCGCGTAACGATGGCGGTAACCGAGCCGCCGCGAAAAAACTAAGTTTTCAAACTGCCGGCTTAACGGCGGCTTCGGTTGACCGCTTGGTTATCCGTTTCATCACTCCCGATATCGAATGTCAAGTGATTTTAGTTTTAACAACGGCGAAACATTAATCTTATCGTTACCACCAACCAGCCGCAACATCTTCAGCTTTTGCAGTGAAGCTAAAGGAGTCAAGTCTCGCAATTTGAAGCAGTCAATCAATTCGATTGTAGTGAGGTTTCTGCAATAGGATAGTGGCTGAAGATCCACCACTTTTGAACACTCATAGAACATTAGATGCTCAAGTTGTTTTAATTGTGACAACGGTGTCAAATCAGAAAACCGAACGCACCAGTAAAATCCGAGACGCTTCAGGTTTTTTAGCTTCGCAATTGGGGCTAGGTCGCGAAACTCACAATCGGTAAACTCTAATTCCGAAATCTGCTGCAAGTCTGAAATCCAATGGATGTCTTTTCCAAGGTCGTGAATGAAAAGGGACTGCAATTCGTCCAATTTACACAGGGTTGAGTAGTCTTCGAACTTCTCGCCTTCGACTGTAAGCTTCGTCAGCCCTTCAATTTCAAGTAGCGGAAAAAAGTCGGTGATTATTTTATCTGAAATATAAAGCGGCTCGGCTTTACCAGTCGCCTTCCATTGTTCCACCGCACTGGATAAGTCGGTTGGAGGTGACGATGCGATTGATACGTCGCCCCTCAACAATTCGCCCAAGCTAGGCTGCCGGCTGGCTAATGCGCCGGAGTCATCTACTATAAATATTAATCGACATTGCGGACACTGCCCACGATTTTGCACAGAAGAGAATTCAATGTTGCAGTCTGGGCATTTCCGAGGCCAAGGAGGTTTACGGATCTTTGGCATGGTATTTGATCAATTCGGATAACGCCTGCGTTCACGCGGCGGGCGCGTGTGACGTTGATTTCAAAACCGACGTCGCCGCCCGCTCGCGTGCAACGCCTTGTTCGCCGGTTCGGCGGTTGATCACCAAAGCTTCCACCACGGCTTCTTCGTTGAAGCCGTCTCATACACAAGCCGCATCACTTTGCCGTCGTGGCCAAACGACGAATCGGAATACACGACGCGAATCCGTTCCTCCGCATCTTCGCCAACAGTGTCACCATCTCGAATGACGGGGCCCTTCTCGACTACGTATCCCGCGAGAGCCAAGAATCTCTCTCGAAGTTCGCCAGGCGGTTCCGGCGACCTTTGTGTTTCGAACTCCATGTGGCCAAGAGCCTTCATGCCCGCCGTGAACCCGGAACTGCTCGTATCCGAATCTTTGCCGACACGAAAATCCACCCAGATATGCAGTGGCGGTCCATGAGGCAACACCTCTTTCGCAAAGTCAATGAAGATGTTTTTTGGAATCACGAGCGTTGCATTGCCCCAGTAGACGCCGATTGCTTCTTCGCATGCAGCCATTGCGGCTGCGGTCGCCTGCGTCAATAGCTTGGAAAGCGAAAGCGGCTCCAAATCTCCATTGACTGTGACGATCCAATGAAATGAGTGCTCTTTCACCTCCGACGCGGCATTTTTCCACAGAATACTCGTTGCACATGGCCCCTCAAGGTCGGACCACGGGATTGGCGCTGGCATCTTTGCCATGATGAGACTTGCCTCGCCAATCTGGAGCGACAACGTACCATCCTTTTCTTCGATGTCAGATGCGGCTGGAAGATCACGCCAGTTTTCCGCGAGATGACGTTGTACATCCTTCGCGCGAATCGGCGAATCAGTACTCAGCATGATCATCGAAATGCCAATCGCCATATGGCGGCTCCTGAAGGTGTATGTTGCGGCGAACATCAGCGATCACCGAGCGACGGGAGTGATCGTTCCATTTCAAATCCGCACCGTTCCGTCGCTTCGGTGCATCGCATAGTTATGTGTCGATCGAGCGAATTGGCGTCCGTGGTCAAGTTGGAACGCTAGACACGAAAACAACCCTGTCGTCACTATCGTAGTATATCAGAAGAACCTGAGGGCCGATCATCGGAATCACATACGTTACCAATCCGTGATTCTCGTAATAATCATTCGGTACAGATCGTTTAGCCCATTGCGGAAATCCCCGGCCGATTGGGAATTTTCCGCTGGGTTCGCCAAGTTGGAATTTCACATCATCGAGTGTCATGCCCGGCTGGATTTTTCGCCAATCATCTATCAGACGCCGCTCAGCACCTGCGCCGAGTACTCCACCGAAAAGTACGGCAACAACCGCGACAACCAGCGCCCCGATCAAGCATCCGATGATGAAATTTCGCATGGATCAATTAAGACACATAACGACACGGATCACCAAGTCGGCGCGGTGATCTCTCCATTGTCATAACGCACCGCTCGCCGACTTTGGTGCATCCGATTGTTCGTCGACCATTCTGTGGAAGTGATTCGGTCACCGAGGCAGACGATATTCCAAACCATTATGGGGCATTTGTTTTGCGGACTCAAATCGCCCCGATTTCACGAAGGTCATTCTCCAATTCAGGCGAATTGGGTGGATATCCCCAGTACCAAAAGTGTGACGTTGGATAGTCACCGCAAATGCACCGTTTGGTCGGCTTGAGAATTGCGACGATTTTCTCGTCCGCCATCCTGATCCGTTGTTCAAATTGGCGAATTGTCGGGTGTTCCGAGTAACGTTCTAGGAGTTCACGGGCCGACATATCGTTCGTGTACTCGTGAATGCACATGTCGTAACCGTCGGCAAGAGTATCAGCCAAGCGTTCGTATCCGGCGATCCAGCGAGGAGCTTCGACATCAATGTTGTGCATCTCGGTTAGTCGATAAGGGCGACGAACGGCAATGTTCACCCAGTCGCGTGAGTGAACTAAACTTCAAATTGCGGCAACCAACGCGACTTGGGTGCAACATTTTGTTATCCGGTGATTTCAGCAAATTTCGATTTAGCAAGCTTGATGCAAGTATCTATCATGGCAGAGAGACACGGAATCTGTCTATCGGACATCGGTAAATGCGCCCGACAATTCGTACCCTAGCACGGAGCATTGGGATTCAATATCAGGGAATGCAGGCCGTTTCCATGAATTCTGGGAAATGACAAACGTTAATCCGATTCGTTGATTGTCGCGTCGGTTTAAGTGGATTGTATGTTCGACGACACCGGGTTGATCAGCAAGCCATTTGTGAAGTTCTTCATCTGATGCAGGTGCAGATGTGAAGGTAGTCTCTACCGAGTAAATACGAGATGCAGGAATGAACGAAAGAGCAAACACCCCGATCAGAACAACGCAAAGAATACCAGAAACTGTTTTGACAATGCTACGCATAGTGTTTATGCAAGCCGGATAACGGTAAAGGTCAACCGGTGCGAGGGTTTGGTTTTGGGGTACGGGATACGGTTTATCGAGCACTCGGTTGCACCGGTTGGTTATGCCAATTTTTGGGACCGAATGTTGAATCTTTGCCCGCGTACTCCGTTCACGTGGCCGACCGCTTGCCAGACCCCGGGCTACATTGTCTGCCAAACGCTCGGCATTTGCAACAAGCCCGGCGTTCAATAGTCAGCCGCAAGTTTCGTCGCGCGGTTGAGGCATAACGCTGGCGTTGACCGGGCCGCCGCCAATCAACATTGACTTCAGGAACGACGCGATCGGCGGCTCCGCGTCCAACGCTTTGTTATGCCACGGACTCGTTGTTCAATGCCAACTGTGGAAGCGAGTCTACGTACCGATGACCGAGCATTGAGCACCTTGCGGCGATCGTATTGGTATTGATGCCGTCATGGAGGTTCACGCGATCCAGTGAGTCGAACCAGCCGTCAAGTGGTAAGCTTTCAGGTGAAACGTACCACTGAACGCCAATGAACACGACCTCAGAGATTTTACTGGTGTTGACGTGCCGAAGCCAGATGTGCGTAATCTTGGAAGAACCGAACCCGGAGTAAGCGCCAAAAAGAGTCGGCCCATCTCCATGGTGCGTGATAGTCAAGAGGTGATCGACGTCGTCGTGAACGATGGCCTCTCGAAGTGATGAGAGTGAAGCCGCGTCACAAATGCGTTTCCACTCCGTAACACTCACGTCCGAACTCCGTTGGGGCATAACTTGTAATTATCATCGGTCAGCGCGTGATAAGTTGATATTACACGCCTAACCCCTTGGCTAAAGTGTAGATAAAATTTATAAACCAGTCAACAGGTTGGTTCCCGGAAAAAACTTGGCTGGCGCGGATAATCCTGTATTGACGCGCTAGGGACGGAGGTTTCTGACAGAATGGCGAGGAGCGGTGTATGATCGTTGAATTTTCAAAAATTGTTCAAAACCAGAATTTATCAAAAGCGGATCGGGAGTGGTTCCCAAAAATCGTCACCAAATTTGCTGCGTTTTGTAGTAGCGGGACTCAACATCCCCTCGATTGCTCCAGCGAAAACGTCATTCGTTTCCTGCGCTCGATGCTGAAAGCAGGAAAGCCGACCTGGCAGAGGCTCCAGGCGGCGCGGGCGATCGAATTGTATCGCCGAATGCTCCTCAAACTCCCGACCGATGATTTTCAATCGATCATCGAAAAGTTGGAAAGGACAAGTCGCGATGAGTTCTTGGAAAAACGGGCCAGTGGCAAACACGATCATGATGAAAAGTCCGATTCCGATTTCGACCCGGAGTATCTTCGCGAAGTGGGGGATATCGGCAAAATTGATTTAGCAGAGCTGCCTGTAACCCAAGAAACGAGAAAACTGCTTCGAGTTCGCCATTACGCACGTCGTACGGAGTTAGCCTATGTCGGCTGGATCGAAAGGTTCCTCGAATTCGTCAAACCGAAAACCGCAGACGAGGCATCCGAATTCGACGTGCGAGAATTCCTCAGCGACTTGGCCGTGAATGGTCATGTTGCGGCAAGTACGCAAAACCAAGCATTTAGTGCGTTACTGTTTTTGTTTCGTGATGTGCTCAAGCGAAAGATTGAATTTCTGGAAGCGGAGCGGGCGAAACGACCGGAGCGAGTGCCGGTCGTCCTGACGATCGAGGAAATCGAACGCGTGTTTCAATTTCTCGGTGGACGCGATCTGTTGTTTGGCCGATTGTTGTACGGTGCGGGGTTGCGGCACTATGAGGGGTTGCGTTTGCGGGTCAAGGATGTTGACTTTTCTGCGCGGCAAGTGATGGTTCGGGACGGCAAGGGTGCCAAGGACCGCGTGACAGTGCTGCCTGAGATTGTTGTGGATGATGTACAACGGCAAATCGAGGCGACGAGACTGTTGCACGAACAGGATCGAGCGACCGGCGGTGGGCGGGTTTGGTTGCCGTTTGCGTTGGCGAAGAAATATCCGTCGGCGGAGACCGAGTTCCAATGGCAGTATGTGTTTCCGGCTACTCGATTGTCGACGGACCCGCAAACAGGTCAGATACGTCGTCACCATCAACATGAATCGGTGTTCACTCAAGCGCTAAGGAATGCTGTCAAGAAAGCAGGGGTGCTTAAAAAGGTGACTCCGCATACATTGCGGCATAGCTTTGCGACGCATTTGTTGCAGCAAGGTGCCGATATTCGAACGGTCCAAGAATTACTCGGACATGCCGATGTTGCTACGACGATGGTCTATACACACGTGTTGAACCGTCCTGGTTTGGCGGTTATCAGCCCGGCAGATCGGATTTTGATCCGTCGTTCTGACAGCTGAGTTTGACGCGGGTACAAAATTGGTGCCACGGTACAAAATTAATGCGGATAATTTTCGGCTGCTAGATAAACAGCACGCCCTGCGACGAGGCTACGCACTTGCATCGTTTGGCTCAGCAGAGTTCGTCATTGGTTCACAAGCTGACGGCGTGAGCGATCGAGGTATCACCTGTATCGCCTGTATCGCCGCACTTGGTTTTTCTCAGGCGAATAGGTCAGTGGAAAACCTTTAAGTATCTCGACGACGTCAGCCCAAAATGAACCGCAAGAATCCAATCAAACCTATTGACACGATGACTCAGGTATCTCCGGTGGAACGTCTTGTTCGCTGTCGCTTGGTACTCACGGAGGCACGGAGCCACAAAGAGAGACTAACAATTCGCCGTACTCGATTCTCGCGTTACCATCCTTTACCGGGACTTCGCCGAAATTCAATAGATACCCAAGTTTCAAACGCGTGAGGCGGACGTACGTCAGCGCCTGCTTATTGTGAGCTGGATAAACTTTCTCAACGGACTCAGCTCCATAATCACCTTTCCCTCGGTGATCAAATCCGCTCGAAATCCTTCATCAAACGTCTGACTTTCATATTCAAATGCGAGGGTAACTTGACGCTCATCTGACAAACCTCGCTTTCGTAGCTTGGCGGCCAAAGTCACCTCGTAGACCGCTTTGAATAGTCCTGGCCCCAGATCCTGGTGCAAATGGACCGCACTGTCGACGATAAGGTTCCAATCACGTCCTCATGCATCTCCGTGACTCTGCGGCTCCGTGAGATCGTCTGGCTGGGAGCGGAATTTTGGTCGCTGCGATACCCACATTCTTTTTGGACTGCCAATCTGTCACGCACGAGGCCTGGAGTTGGGGCCGAGTTGGCGAAAATCTTCCGGAACACGTTATCTTTCGAGACGTTGATGCGCCAGGCGCTCCGGTTCCCAATTGAAATACGACGTTTGCGGCAAAAGCAGGTCCGCTGACTCAGCAAATCGCCAGTTGTGACCCGTTTTCCTGCTGCAACTCTGGAGGCCATGTTCCTCGTGTTGGCAAACGCGTCCACTGTGATGTTTCACGCAAGGCTTGCTACAAGGCTGTTTGGCACAAAGATTGCAATAAGAGTTGCGGACGGGGAGGTCGTACTGACTTATTGTCGGTTCACAACAGACCGAGTTATGGTCCTGCGGCGTCATCCATGAGGAAGCTTAGACGCTTGGATCATCGAAATCCAAGGATCCA
>CALMEE010000071.1 GCA_937862885.1 uncultured Planctomycetaceae bacterium | reverse complement strand
TATGCGGTCGAGAGTAAGATGTCGACGACAGGCGCCATGGCCGATCATCAGATTTCACTACGGCTGAGCAAGTTTTCTGGTTTTGTCGGAGCCTTGGAGCGCGCCATTGATGCTGGAGCCGAATTGGATATTGAATCGGCCAGCACAAAGCGGGAAAAAGTTTTCGCAGCTCTGGTTAACGACCTGTTAGAGAACAAAGGAAAGTCGGTCGTCGTTTGTGGTTACCGGTTGCCCGCTGAGGTTCAAGCGCAGGTATGTCGCATTAACCATAAGTTGGGTAGCTACGGTTCCGTATTAGAGGTGCGGGAAGTTCCGGATGTTGAATCTGGTTTGCAGCAGCTTTCCCAATTAAATGGCGACATCGCGGGGGCCAAAGTTGACACGCTCCTCGTTCTGGGTGCCAACCCAGTGTATACGGCGCCTGCGGACCTGAAGATCACTGAGACCTTGTCGCGCGTTAAGAATTTGGTGCATTTTGGGCTCTATTTTGATGAGACGGCGGCCGTTTCGGGGATGCATGGTAATCTCGCTCATCCGCTCGAAACTTGGGGGGACTACCTAGCCGTCGATGGAAGCTGGCTCATTTCGCAACCCTTGATCGAACCCCTATTTGGTGCAAAATCAACGATTGAAATTTTGGCCAGGTTGATTCACGGAGTTGCAAGTCCCGCCGGCGCTGGCTCCGAGTCTCATTCGCCAAATGGCGGTGAAGGGCACAATGCCAACTCTATGTTTGAAGTTGTAAAAGCTACGGCGCAGGCAGAGTTTGGCGGTGCAGATTTTGACAAGGCTTGGAATCAGGCGGTGCATGATGGTTTCATTGTGCGGCAGGTTCCGTCACAGTCCGTTTCTGCACCGACGGATTTTGATGTACCGGAAGGTGATGCTGATTGGGCCCGCGACTGGGAAGCGGGTGAGTTGGAGTTGGTGTTTGTTCCGAGTAGTCACGTGTATGACGGAAGGTTCGCGAACAACGGCTGGATGCAGGAGTTGCCCGATTTCTTGACCAAGCTGACCTGGGACAATGCGGCCCTTGTGAGTCCGAAGACGGCGCGTGTGCTGGGGCTTCAGCAAGGTCGGATGGCGGTAATCGATGCGGGTACTGCGGGTTCGTTGAGCTTGCCCGTGAATATATTGCCGGGTATGGCAAATGGTTGCGTGGCGGTTGAGTTGGGGTATGGTCGCTTGCGGGCTGGGCGCGTTGGCGGTGACGCGAGTCGTGGTATTCCGTCCGTGGGTCACGATGTGGGCGTGTTGCGAACGACCAAGAATTGGAACACGTTGACTTCAGTGCGTGCAACGCCCACTGCGACAAAGTACAAGCTGGCAACAACGCAAGAGCATTTCCGACTTGATGCGCTGGGTCAATCAGAAATCAACCGACGGGCTTGGGGCGAGACAGGCGATTCAGCATTATTTCGTGAAGGCAACTACGCGAACTATTTGGAGTGGCTGAGCAAGCACGGTGATCATGGTGACCATGATCATGATGGGCACGCCGATGATGGGCACGGTCATGGCGACCACCACGGTCCGGAGCGCTGGCCCAGCAGTCATCATTTGCACTTTAAGAATGTTGACATTACACCCCGTGATTATGATTTGGATGTCAACCATAAATGGGGAATGTCGATCGACTTGAACAAGTGCATTGGCTGCAATGCCTGTGTGATCGCATGCCAAGCAGAAAACAATATCCCGATCGTCGGCAAAGAAAGCGTGGCTCGTGGCCGTGAATTGCATTGGATGCGAATCGATCGCTATTTCGTGGCATCTAATGATGATGTTGATGTAGAAAATCTACATGTTGTGCAGCAGCCCGTAACCTGTATGCATTGCGAGAACGCACCTTGCGAGACGGTTTGTCCTGTAGCAGCGACGGTGCACTCAAATGAGGGCCTCAATGACATGGTTTATAACCGCTGTGTCGGGACGCGTTATTGCGGCAATAACTGCCCCTACAAAGTTCGTCGATTTAATTACCTGAATTATTCCGGCGAGCAGACCTTTATTCGCTATCCGAATGAAAACCCGATGTCGGAGGCTGATCGGCAGTTGCAAAACTTGGTGATGAACCCAGAAGTTACCCTGCGCACGCGAGGTGTGATGGAAAAGTGCACTTACTGCGTCCAGCGAATTCAGAATGGAAAGATTTTGGCCAAGAATCAAGACAGGAAACTTCGACCGAATGAAATCGAAGTGGCATGTCAGCAGGCTTGTCCAGCGCAAGCAATCGAGTTTGGTGATTTGCACCTGAAAGACAGTCGCGTGACAAAAGCACACGACAACCATCGTGCTTACGTTTTGTTGGAGGAATTGAACATCTATCCGCGCACCAAGTATTTGGCGCGTGTACGAAATCCGCATCCTGCCCTGGAAAGCTTGTTCAAGCTTGGTTAGGCATTGGCTGTGCGCGCATGGCGGTTATGTGCCGCGAGCGGGTTGGGGCCGAAATGGGTGGCAAAATTTGAGCGAACTGAACAGAAAATTATTTTGAAAACCAAACTGCACTATGGTAACTGTTGATAGTTATTACGACAACACGTTTGAAGATCCTTCACGCCGTGCGCCACTGATCACGGGTCGGTTGGATTTCAATGGGGTGACGGAGCAGGTCGCGGCGCCTACGGAAGCGAGAAAGCCGCCACAGGCTTGGTATGTTGTATTCACCATCTCGACCTTGCTGACGTTGATGTTGGGCGGTTTGATCATGCACTTGCTGTTGAAAGGGGTGGGTGTTTGGGGGAATAATAATCCAGTCTATTGGGGCTGGCCGATCGTCAACTTTGTGTTTTGGGTCGGTATTGGACACGCCGGAACACTGATTTCCGCGATTCTATTTTTGTTTCGCCAGCATTGGCGTACCAGTATTAACCGAGCTGCGGAAGCCATGACGATTTTCGCGGTTATCTGTGCGGGGATGTTTCCTGGGATCCACATTGGTCGCGTATGGTCCTTCTATTGGCTGTTCCCTATTCCGTCAGAGCATCTGGCTATGTGGCCCAACTTTCGCAGTCCGTTGTTGTGGGACGTGTTCGCGGTTTCTACATACTTCACGGTTTCGCTGCTGTTTTGGTACATGGGGATGGTCCCGGATTTGGCCACATTCCGTGATCGTGCAACGAACAAGGTAAAGAAGCTGGCCTATGGTATAGCGGCGTTGGGCTGGACGGGTTCAGCTCGACACTGGCATCGTTACGAGGCCGCTTATACGATTCTGGCCGCGCTGGCCACGCCATTGGTTTTGAGCGTGCACACCATCGTTAGTTTTGACTTTGCGATTTCGCAACTCCCCGGTTGGCACACGACGATCTTTCCCCCTTACTTTGTTGCTGGTGCGATCTTCAGCGGTTTTGCGATGGTGGTCACTTTGCTAATTCCGGCTCGCGCACTATTTGGTTTGAAGGATATCATCACGGTGCGGCACATCGAGAACATGAACAAGATCATTATCCTCACGGGATTGATCGTGGGGACGGCTTACACCATTGAGTTCTTCGTCGCTTGGTACAGCGGCAATAACTATGAAGGGTTTACGTTCATCAACCGCATGATGGGGCCCAAGTGGTGGGCGTATTTCGCGATGTTTAGCTGTAACGTGTTCATTCCGCAGCTTTTCTGGTTTAAGAAGATTCGCACCTCGATGGCTTGGAGCATGGTGATTTGCTTGCTCGTCAACGTGGGCATGTGGTTCGAACGGTTTGTGATTGTGATGTCGCTTGAGCGAGACTTTCTGCCATCAAGCTGGGCTTACTTCATTCCGACGTGGGTTGACATCGGCATGTTTGTGGGCAGTTTCGGGTTGTTCCTGATGTTGTTCTGTTTGTTCTGTCGGTATTTGCCGCTGGTCGCGATTTCCGAGGTCAAGGGAACCATGGAACATTATCGACATCTGCCGACCGGGACCCCGACTTCGGAAACGTAGATAGACGGCAGAAGATCAGATTGAGCAAAATACTTTTTACAATTTCGACGTAGATATGACGAATCATCAGAACCAAAAGCTTGTGGGTGTGCTTGCCGAATTTGCTTGTGCGGATTCGTTGTTGCAAGGTGCAAAGCGAATTCGCGCTGGCGGTTATGAAAAGCTTGACGCCTTCTCCCCATTTCCGGTACATGGAATCGATGAGGCAATCGGCATTAAGCGTACAATTTTGCCTTTTATCTGCCTATTCACGGGGATTGGTGCCTGTGGGCTTGGTGTGTTCATGCAGTGGTACGTGAACTATTACGTTAGTTCGCCGATTTTTCCAGGATACGATTTTTACATATCTGGTAAGCCATTATGGAGTTTGCCGGCTAATGTTCCAGTAATATTTGAAGTCATTGTTCTCTGCACGGCATTTGCGGCTTTTTTTGGTATGCTGATCTTGAATAAGATGCCGCAATTAGCCAATCCTTTGCTTCGAGTCGCACGGTTTCGACGCGTCACGAATGATCGCTTCTTTTTGTTGATTGATGCAGCAGATGAGAAGTTTAAGAATGATCGTACCATTGAAGAATTGAGACAGGCTGGGGCAACTGACGTCGAGACGGTCTATAGCGATGAATCGGACCACCAACTTCCTTCTTTTGTTCGTACCTTTGGTGTGCTGATGTTGACCCTTGCTCTGGTGCCTCCGGTCATGGTTTTTCGCGCACAGGGACAAACGAATCGAGACCCGCGCTTGCACTTCAATCCGGACATGGACTTTCAAACGAAGTTCAAACCACAGACGGTGGGGCCAAACCTCAATGCTGGCCTGAATCATGCTGACGCAGATTACGCGTGGAAAGATATTCGTTCGGCTCGACTCCCAATCAAAGGGACGGTTGCCCGCAACAAGCTCGAAGATGACATGGAATTCTTTCATGGCATCAAGGCGGCATCAAATGAGCAGGCCGCACACGAGTACAACGCTCCTGTTCGCATAGTGTCGGTGACAACAACTCTTGGACAAGACACCGGCTCAGGTCAGGTTCCGCTGGCGGGTGAGACAGCCGAGCCAGATTGGGTAACCAGCTATCCTCAGCGACTGAAAATCGATGCTGCGACGTTGCAACGCGGTAAAAAGATGTACGAAATCAATTGCGTGGCTTGTCACGGGTACGCGGGCGACGGCGATGGCTTGGTGAACAAGCGCGCCCTCGAGTTGGCGACGGTAAATATCAATGGCAGGCCTGGCGCGGCATGGACTGAATCAAAAAGCCTCCATCATCCTGACGTAATCGTGCAATCAGTTGGAAGGGTTTTTGATACCATCACCAATGGTCGAGCAACCATGGGGCCTTATGGATCGCGTATCAAACCGGAAGATCGTTGGGCAATCGTGTTGTATATCCAAGCTTTGCAAGAGACGCGAATCAACTCCGCGGAGAAGTTTGTCGTGCCTGAGACTCCAGTCACTGAACCAAGTGCTGATGATGAACAAGTTGAACCGCAAGATGAATCGAACGCGGCGGAAGAAGGAAGCGAAGTTGAAGGTGCTGGTGACAATGCAACTCAGGAAGGCGGCGATGACGGAGATGTCGAGAGTGAATCCAAAACTGAAGAATCCGCTGGTGAGTCCGGCGAGGGATTAATTGGCGAGTGAAGGCGGAGCGTGGGGAACAAAGCGAAGCTCGCCGTTGTACGTAAATAGAGCAGGTTCAATTATTTTTTGAAATAGATTCAATGCACGAAGGTCATCACGAAGTAAAAGATCGAGTTACTTCACCGATTTACACATTTGGTGAGGATCGCAATCGCATGATGCTGCTGGCGATTGTCGTTGGCGCGATATGTTTAGGCATTGGGATTGCGTTGGGTGTTTCCAGTGGAATTGCCCGATTTACGTATGCGTACTTGATGAATTTTTGCTTTTTCGTTTCCATCGCACTTGGCGCATTGTTCTTTGTGATGTCCCAGCATCTAACGCGTGCCGGGTGGAGTGCTTCCATTCGCAGGATATCGGAAATCTTGGCAGTTTGTATCGTGCCGATGGGTGTGTTGTTCATCCCGATTGTTGTGATGGTCGCTTTGAAATGGGGGCATCCTTTTGAATGGAATAATCCAGAATGGATCGCGACCGCCGACGACGATTTAAGGCCAATTTATGAGAAGAAAAGTGCTTACCTAAATTCAAGTTTCTTCATCGCGCGGAACATCGCCTATTTTCTGATTTGGATCGGGACTGCATGGTTTCTGTTTCGGCATTCGTTGCGACAAGATACGACGAAGTCCAAGGAACTCACGCTGCGCATGCAGTCGCGCAGCGCACCTTTGATGATCTTGTTTGCGATGACGTTGGTGTTCTGTTCTTTTGACTGGCAGATGTCGTTGGCACCGATGTGGTTTAGCACTATCTTCCCCGTTTACTTCTTTGCGGGCGCCGTGATCGGTGGTCTGGCGGCAACCACGCTGACCGCTTTGTTGTTACAGCGCAGCGGCCGTGTCACCGATGAGATTACCGTCGAGAACTATCACGATATGGGTAAATTGATGTTTGGCTTCGTCGTCTTTTGGGGTTACATCGCATTTAGCCAGTTCATGTTGATTTGGTATGCAAATATTCCTGAAGAGACGTTCTGGTATAATATGAGGTTCAAGAATCCAGCTTGGCTGAACATATCGATCGCCTTGTTGTTTTTGCATCTATTTATCCCGTTTTTGGGTATCATGGCCAGATCGGTTAGACGCAGCAAACCGTTCCTCGTTATCGCGTGCTTGTATCTCTTGGCTGTGCATTGGATCGATCATTATTGGATCGTGATGCCCCAGTACAATTACGATAGTTATAATTTGACGACCGAGTTTGCGTTTCCGATTGTCGAGTTGATGTTGTTGGCGGGTTTTGCGGGTTTGTTTATTGGTTCGTTTTACTTTATCGCTGGGAATCGTCCTTTAGTGCCATTGGGCGACCCGCGAATGGCTGAGGCACTTAACTACAAGAATCTTTGAGGCCAGTTCGATTCCGAACGTTGGGAACTTAAGTTTGGCGGAAAAATACATGGCAGATCATTCATCATCAATCGCCTCTGGGCATGACGTGGAGCATATAGGCCAGGACGGTAGCGTTAGGCCGAGTTATGACGATGTCAACGTGTCGGTTCTTATCTTAGTTGGCGTGATTGCTTCGATTCTAACGTTCGTCACGATAGCCTTCGTGCAGGGTTTGTATTATCGCTGGGCATCGGCTTTCGAGGACCTTTCGCCTAATCCGGCTGTCGTGCAGTCGATTGAAGCGCAAAAGGCAAAGCTTTCCGCTAACCCGGATACGGGCAGGCTTTCAATCGAAGAGGCTATGGCGATGGTTGCGGAGAGCCATGCCCAAGCCGGAGATGTGTCGGTGGCAGACGAAGACGGCGGTCAAGCACATTGATGATGGCAAGAGTTGTTGTTGGTTGAAGATGAGGCAGAACTGGGTTTCATATGTTTAGCAGGCGATTGTATTTTGAGATTGTGGTCGCATTGAGCTTGTTGCTGAACTCCATGCAACTTGCGGCTCAAGTTGTTTTCGACCAGCCGCCTGCGATCATTGAGGGAGTTCGCATCGAACAAAAGCTGGGCGAGCAAATTCCTTTGGATTTGACGTTTACGGACGAAAACAATAATTACGTGAATTTGGGACGGTATTTTCAAGGCAAAAAACCGGTACTTTTATCGTTCAACTATGCCAACTGCCCCAAATTATGCAGCATTCAATTGGTGAATTTGGCAAATGCTTTGCAGACCATTCGGTTGGAGCCGGGGAGAGACTTCGAACTGGTGATTGTGAGCATTGATCCGCTGGAACAGTCTCATCAGTCGGCTGAGTTAAAACGAAAGTATTTGGCGTTGTATGGAAAGCTGAATACGGAAAAGGGATGGCATGTGCTAACGGGCAAGCGACAATCGCTTGCCGCTTTGAGTGAGGCGTGTGGCTATTTCTACAAGTACATTCCGGAACAGAAAATCTATTCCCATCAAGCGGCATTCATTTTTTGCTCACCGGATGGGAAGATTGCTCGCTATTTGGACGGACTTGACAATGACTTGCGGTTTAAACTTGACAAGGCTTTGATCGAAGCCGGGGAAGGGAAAGTCGGGTCAATTGTCGACAAAGTTCTTTATTTTTCTGGATGTTTCGTATTCGACCAACATCAAGGTCGATATACGTTTGCCATGATGAACATTATGCGGTTAGGTGGCGGGCTCACGGTGGTGTGCCTACTAATGTGGCTGGTGCCAGCTTGGATTCGTATTTCTAGGCGATCCAAGCGTGAGCGTGACGCTGGCAGTAACTCCGGCGGCGAAATTGACGCCGTCACATCGGTTAATCGTCAAGTTTAAAGGTCTAGTTTGTGATGAATTTTTCGTTATTCAATTTATTGGCACAGCCAGACATTGAGCATCCACCATACGAATGGGGGGACTATTTCTTCCCGGTGCAGGCCGCCGAAGGGGCTGCCGAGAATGACTTTATCTATTGGGCCATTTTGTGGATTTCAGCAGTTTTTTTTGTGTTGATCGTGGCCTTCATGATGTATTTTGCTTGGGTTTATCGACGCCGCCCAGGGCATGAAAAGCCGCTCCCCTCTCCTTCACACAATACAACACTCGAGATTCTTTGGTCGGTGATTCCCTCGATTCTACTGGTCTGGATGTTTTATGCCGGCGCTAATGGTTATTTCCAATCGCGTATCATTCCTGAATCAGCTGAAGAAATTTGGGTAACGGCACAGCAGTTTAACTGGGCGTTCACGTACCCAGATGGTGACTCGACGGCCAATGAACTGCATTTAGTCGTCAATCGCCCTGTAAAATTCAAGATGGAATCGCGCGATGTGCTGCACAGTTTGTTCATTCCGGCGTTTCGCCAAAAACAAGATGTTGTTCCCGGACGATACACCTATACGTGGGTGAGGCCGACGCGCGTTGGAACCTATCGCCTGTATTGCACGGAATATTGCGGCGATAACCATTCGCTAATGTACGCGAACGTGATTGTGCATGCGAGTGAGGAAGCGCGCAAAGAAGCAACAAAATGGGATTGGGATCTGTTTGCACAAACTGACCCGGTTAAGAATGGTGAACGGATTTATCAACTCAATTGTGCCGGGTGCCATCGTGTTGATGGAGTGCGCAGTACAGGCCCGCCCCTGAATGAAGTTTATGGAACTGAGCGTAGCCTGTTGAGTGGGACACGGTTAGGCGATGAGAACTATATTCGTGAGTCCATTCGTGAACCCAATAAAGAAATCGTCTCTGGATTTACGTCACCCAGTCAGATGCCGGCGTTTATTCAGTTTAATGACGACCAACTCAACTGGATAGTCATCTATTTAAAGAGTTTGAGCGGTAAAGAATAGTGAAAACGATGTCGGCAACAGAGACACAGTTTCAATAAGTGTTCCATTGACGACAGCAATCATAATTTTGAAGTAGTTGTTTAAGGCCTAGCCATGAGTAATCCCAGTTTAGCACAGCAATATTTCGGGCACGCGGCACAGCATAATTACCTGAATGTCTCGAAAGGATGGAAGTCCTGGGCATTTACACTCGACCACAAACGCATTGGCGTGATGTATTTGATTGGTGTCACTTTCGCGTTGTTATTGGCCGGTGTTTTTGCGTTGCTTTTACGGGCCGAATTGTTTACACCGAACAAGATGTTTCTCAGCGAAGCGCAATACAATCAAATGTTCACGCTACACGGCGCGATCATGGTTTTTGCGTTCATCATTCCCAGTATTCCAGCGGCCTTGGGGAACTTTGTGCTGCCGATGATGTTGGGGGCGAAGGATGTGGCATTTCCCAGACTCAACTTAATGAGCTTTTACCTGTGGGTGATTGGGACGATTTTTCTGGTCATCGCCATGATCACAAACAGTCTCGATACTGGATGGACATTTTACACGCCCTATAGCATTCGAACGTCTACGGGGGTTGTAGCGGCGACGTTTGGTGCTTTCGTTTTAGGGTTCAGTTCAATCTTCACCGGGATTAACTTCCTTGTAACCGTACACACGATGCGCGCTCCTGGAATGGGTTGGTTCCAGATGCCTCTGTTTATCTGGGGACTTTATGCAACGGCAATTATCCAAGTGCTGGCCACGCCGGTTCTTGGAATAACGTTATTGATGTTGATCGCCGAACGGTTGCTGCACATCGGGATCTTTGATCCAAAATATGGCGGTGATCCAGTATTGTTCCAACACTTCTTTTGGTTCTATTCGCATCCTGCAGTCTACATCATGATTCTGCCAGGAATGGGCGTAATCAGTGAATTGATTTCTGTCTACAGCCGCAAGAAGATATTTGGATATTCATTCATCGCTTTTTCGAGCGTGGCCATTGCGATCCTTGGCTTCTTGGTTTGGGGGCATCACATGTTCACCAGCGGTCAATCCGAATTGGTGACGTTGATCTTTAGCGCGATCACATTTACTGTTGCCATTCCGTCAGCTGTAAAAGTGTTTAATTGGCTTTCAACCATGTATAAAGGGTGCATTGCCCTGGTAACACCGATGTTGTTTGCGATGTCGTTCATCTTTTTGTTCGGCATTGGCGGACTCACGGGGCTCTTTCTGGCGACACTGCGTACCGACATTCATTTGCACGATACCTATTTTGTCGTCGCGCACTTTCACTATGTGATGGTGGGAGGAACGCTGACCGCATTGTTTGGTGGGCTGTTCCATTGGTGGCCAAAAATGTTTGGACGCATGTATAACGAGCTTTGCGGGAAGATTACCTGTCTGCTCGTGTTTGTGGGATTCAATGTGACTTTCTTTCCCCAATTCGTCATGGGTTCGCGAGGTATGCCACGACGTTATGCTCGCTATGATATCGAATTCGAAGCGTTCCATCAGTGGTCGACCATCGGTGCAATGATCTTGGGCGTTGGTGTCGTCATCGGATTTGCAACGTTGGTTTACGCTGCATTCCGAGGTCCGCGTTGTGCGGGCAACCCGTTTGGCGCTGCAACACTTGAATGGCAGAGCAGTAGTCCGCCATCTTTCCATAATTTTGATCACAAAGTCGAATTTACGTCACCCTATGATTTTAGTACTCAGGTTTACGATGAGGAACTGGACTCGTATGTGCATCGCAACTTCACTGCTCCAGCGAAGCCCGCGGTGCCAGTTCAGCCTCAATCGATTTAGAGCACGCATCAGTTGATTGCGAGTTTGGTCCTGTATATTTGTTATCCAATTTGAAGATTGTTAAGGTACAAAGGCACTTGATTATTTGGTCGAGACAATAAGCAAAGAAGAAATCGTCATTATTATTACTCGCCACTTTTTAGCGCGTAAGTTTGTTGGAGTTATACATGTCAATTGAACATGGCGTACATCACGATGGACTGCATGGTGACCATCACGATGCGCATCACCATGGTAAGTTTATCGCCCATCATTTTGATTCAGCTGAACAGCAGTTTGATGCTGGGAAGATGGGGATTTGGGTCTTTCTGGTAACGGAAGTTCTGTTCTTCAGCGGTTTGTTTTGCGCATATATTCTTTACCGCTATCATCATCCCGAGATTTTTGTTCAAGCGCACCACTTCCTCGACAAGGTACTCGGTGCAGGGAACACGATCGTTTTGCTATTCAGTAGCTTGACGATGGCGCTAGCCGTACGAGCATCGCAACTGGGGCAAAACCGAAGTGTCGCAATTTACGTGTTAATTACGATGGTCTGCGCGTCGATCTTTCTCGGCGTGAAGGCCGTTGAATATACGCACAAATGGGATATGGGAATCTTTGTGCGGTCATTTTTTCAATACGACGATCATCACCACGCTGAGGGCATCTCTCGCTACTTGATCCTTGCGAGTATTGTGCCAGGAGCGTTGTTGGCTTGCTTTGGCGGATTAGCACTGCTTGGGATGACGTCTAAAGGTGGGTTTGAGAAAGCATTTTGGGGTGGCATGGCCATCATGGTGCTTGGCTACTTCATCGGCGTTGGCGGCGGTATGTTCTACATGGGCATGAGTGGTGGAGAGCATTACACACCGACCGAATTGCACCATGATATCGGTATTTTCTTCAGCATCTATTACTGCATGACGGGCTTGCATGCATTCCACGTGATTGGCGGTATTATTGCGCTTGCCTGGATCTATTATCGCTCCTTGGCGTGCCACTGGCGACCGGACTATTTTGGCCCTGTGGACAATGTAGGCCTTTATTGGCACTTAGTGGACTTGATCTGGATTTTCCTGTTCCCGCTTTTGTACCTGATCAACTGACCGATTTCGATTTGATTTTCTGATCCGTCAGTTTACTTAGTGAGTAGTTTTTCGACCGGCAAATGACATAATGACAACAGCACACGATTCACATGACCATGGATTTGCCCATCCGGTATCCAAAAAACTCTTATACGGTGTTTTCTTTGCATTGGTCTTGCTGACCATTATTACGGTGGTTGCCAATGACCTTCCTCTGGGAAAACTCGATTTGTGGGTCGCGATGGGCATCGCCTCAATTAAAGCCTTTTTGGTTATGGCATTCTTCATGCATATGTGGTGGGAAAAAGGAATTAATATCGTTTTCTTCCTTAGTTCCGTGTTGTTTGCGGTGCTGTTCGTTGGCTTTTTGTTGCTGGACACAGATAGTTACAAAGAAGATGTCGAGATTTTTCCGGTTGACCTTCGACCTGGGGCAACCGAGGTAATTTCCCCGTTGAAGCCGGTATCTGAGACTCCCCACTAAGAAGTTTGTTGACGATATCGAACCCTTTGTCTCGGGCACGCGGGGCGAGCCGGGATAAGTTACGATCTGCTGGTCGCTGGAGTTCCTGTCGAAATACAAGACAAAGTTATCGTCCAATTCGCAAAATGGGCGAAGGAATGATTCTCAACGCTACAGGCCGCTCGTCCAACTACGGATGGCAATCGTTTTGAAGAATCCTCTGGCGTGGATGTTGAGACAAGAGTCGTTCGATTGTAAGCGCTGACGTTTGAAATTTGTTGCGGTTGGAGCACAAGAGCATGCTGAAAGCCTCCCTCGCGTTACAACAAAATAGAAAACAACTTGTGCAAGCCAAGTTGGTCTTCTACTTCTTCATCGCTTCCCTCGCGATGTTTTTTGCCGCGATGCTAATTTCATACTGTGTGATTCGCATGCAGGCATTCCAGCAGATCAATCGAGACTATCTCGCACTGCAAATCCCGTTTTCGTTTTGGATAAGCACGCTATTTCTCGTCGTGACAAGCGCTTTTTTGCAAGGTGCCGTTTGGATGGTTCGCCGCCAACGGATGGAAGGATTTCGCAAATGCCTCAAAGCCGCGTTATGGTCCTGTATGCTGTTTATCGCAACACAGATATTTGGCATGCATAGTCTGTTGGCTGTGCACTTCACGCAAATCGATGGTTCGACCAAACTTTACGGACTTTGCTTTACCCTTTCCGTTGTACATGCCTTGCATGTCATTGGGGGCTTGGCTTACATCGTCTACGTACTGATTCAGAGTAACCGCGGGAAATATGATCACGAGCGTCACTGGGCCGTTGATCATTGTGCTGGCTACTGGCACTTCTTGGATGTTGTTTGGATGGCCATGTTGGTCACGTTTGTACTCGCGCGCTGAGAATATGAGCATACTCGGGTGGTAGATCGAGTAAGCTGAGTGCCTGTCCAGAAAGTTTGCCAACGCTCTCAAGTTCGTTGACCCGTAGATAACAGGCGATAACACGGCTTCAGCGACTGAGTACGCTTGCATTTGTTTGCGGAGAATCTGTACGATAGACATCGAATTCCCGATGCGTCAACCAGGGCTGGAGTCAAGCCGATGTCATTGTTTAAACAGGCAGAGCAGGAACATCTTGAAGCCGCTCAACCTCTCGCAACTCGCATGCGGCCTACATCGCTGGCTGATTTCGTAGGGCAGCAACATCTGATCGGAGATGGAGCCCTTTTGCGCCGGATGATTGCCGCTGACCGACTGGGCTCAGTAATTTTTTTTGGCCCTCCAGGCACAGGCAAGACCACGTTGGCCCGTGCCATTGCCACCGAAACTAGCCGAAAATTTGTACAACTCAGTGCAATTAGCAGTGGCGTCAAAGAATTGCGCGAGATTCTGCAAACCGCCCGCCAAAGAATCGAAAACAGCGGCGAAGGAACCATCTTGTTCATTGACGAAATCCACAGATTTAACCGTACTCAACAAGATGCCTTACTCGGCGATGTCGAGGATGGAATCGTATCATTGATTGGGGCAACAACCGCCAATCCTTTTTTTGCCGTGAATGACGCATTGATCAGCCGCAGTCAGATCTTTCAATTCGAACCATTACAAGATGCTGAAGTCGTTCATCTATTGCGGCGCGCTTTAATAGCGCCGCGGGGCCTAGCGCAATTTGCAGTACAAGTCGAAGCTGGAAGCCTGGAGCAATTGGCGAAATTGTCCGGTGGCGATGCGCGGCAAGCGCTGAATTTATTGGAAGTGACGGTTCGCTCCGACGGTCCGCCCCCGATTCGCCTCACGCCAGAGAAGATCGCTCAATCGTTGATACGCTGTGCCGCCCGTTACGACGTGGATGGTGACGATCACTATGATTGTGTTAGTGCTCTGATCAAGAGTTTGCGGGGGAGTGATCCTGATGCCAGTATCTATTGGTTGGCAAGGATGCTGGAAGGAGGAGAAGACGTTCGCTTTTTGTGTCGCCGCTTAGTTATTTTGGCCAGCGAAGATATTGGAAATGCCGATCCACAAGCACTGGTCCTAGCCACATCCTGCTTCAACGCATGTGAACAAGTTGGACTGCCTGAAGCGCAGTTAATATTAGCGCAGACGGTGACCTACTTGGCCTGCGCACCCAAATCCAATGCTGCGACCAAGGCCATCAGTGCCGCTAGAAATGACATTCGCTCAGGCATGATCGTACCCGTACCCCGCGCACTTCGGGATGCCCACTACCGTGGGGCAAGCGAACTGGGGCATGGAGAAGGGTATGTTTATGCCCATGACGCTGATGAAGGTGTTGTCAGGCAAGACTATTTGGGAGTTGAGAAAATCTATTACGAGCCCGTCGAGCGCGGGTTCGAGCAGGAGTTGCGCGAAAGGCTGGCAAGGATTCGAAGTTTGTTGCGCTAATTGCGTGCTACCGGAATGACGTTCGTGAGGTTATTCGGTTCTGAGGGATTCGGATGTCAATGATGATAAAATTGGAATTTTGAATTGGCGATGGCATTAGAGCTGTTTCGTGTCAACAAAGACGATGTGTACACTTAGGTTGCAGAAATGATTCGATTAATCAAAAGCAGTTGGCGCATGCTCGTCGGTCATTTTATGGCTGGGCTAATAGCGATTTTGCCGCTGATGTTGACCGTCGCCATCATAGTCTGGGTGACATCGTTCATCCGCGACATTATGGGACCCGGCACGTTCTTAGGAAGAGCCTTGGGTTCGGTGGGCATGCACTATTTCGGGATCGGTGGCTTTCTAGGTTATTTGATCGGCATTGGTTTGGTTTTATTTGGGATTCTAGCGCTGGGAATGTTTGTCAACAAGGGAGCAAAACGTTTCCTAACCGATAAGGTCGATCGACTCTTTACGCGAGTTCCCGTCATTGGAAGTTTGTATGGCAGTTTGAAACAATTGGTCAGCATGTTCGATAAATCGGATACAACAAAACTTAAAGGAATGAGCGTTGTGTATTGTTATTTTGGCGGCCTGGGAACCGCAGGTGTACTGGCGTTGATGCCCTCAGCCGAGGTAATCAATGTGGATGGGCAAGATTACAACGTAGTCATCATTCCAACCGCACCGGTTCCATTCGGCGGTGCACTGATTTTCGTCCCCGTCGAGTTAGTTAAGCCGATCAATATGACCGTTGACAACCTTGTGAGCATCTATGTTTCCATGGGAGTCACAACTGCTGAGTTTATGCCCAAACCAAACGCGCAGTAGCCAAGAGGTGGACGTGCGCGTGGATCATGCGAACGTCCGTTCAAGCCGTATCCAAAAGAGTCAAGCTTGGCGCGAGCCGTTTGAGTTGCAGGACCATATACTTGCGAACTTGGCTCGTCGTTGTAAATGTCAATACGGAGCGCACAATATTTTCCGCTTCGGCGACCGTTATTTGACTCGCCAGTTGTTTTGCCGAAGGTATGAACGCCGGGCTCATGCTGAAGCGGCGCAGGCCCATTCCCAGCAAAATGATAAACGTTTTGGGTTGCCCCGCCATTTCACCGCAAACAGTCACTGGCTTTCCGCTACGGTTACAGGCGTCGATTACCATCTTCAGAACGCTCAGTACAGCCGGTGCCAATGGTTGGCAAAGATGGTTGACTTTCGGATTGTCTCGATCAGCGGCCATCAGATATTGCACCAGATCGTTTGAGCCGATGGAAACAAAATCAACCAGTTTGAGTATATGTTCAATACAGATTGCGGCTGCAGGAACCTCGACCATAATTCCCACGGGGACTGGAACCGTTCGAATTCCCCTAGAGATGAGGGCGCGTTGGGCGCGCTTTACCATTCCGCGAAGCCGTCTTAACTCTTCAACATTCGTGACCATCGGAAACATTAAACGCACGGTTCCGGTTTCAAATTCGCTGGCGGCCCGCAAGATTGCGCGGATTTGTGTGTTGAATAGCTCTGGGTGTTGAAAGGATAGGCGAATGCTTCGCCAACCCATAAATGGATTGGCTTCCTGGTGATGATGACCGAGATAGGGAACCGTCTTATCACCGCCAATGTCGAGAGTGCGTATCGTAACGTTATGATTCGGACTATTGGCAATGATTTCTTTGTAGTTGTGGTATTGCTCATCCTCGTCAGGAACATCTGGATGTGTCAGGTACAAGTATTCCGTACGATACAAACCGACGGCGGATGCACCCATAGCTGTTGCTGATTTAGCGTCGGCCACGACATTAATGTTTGCCTGCAGTTTCAGTTCGGTCCCATCGGCCGTTTGGGCGGGTAGATGTTGGTTCTCAGCGAGCTGGTCCTTGAGATCGAAAAACTCACGCTCCAATTTGCGGAATGCGGCAAGATTCTCCGAGTTCGGATTGACTTCGACGTGACCAGCTCGTCCATCCACGACGATTAAATCGCCGGTTTTAACCTGACGCAAAATTCCCTTGACGCCAGATACCGCTGGGATGCCTCGCGATCTGGCGATGATTGCGGCGTGACTAGTCTGGCTGCCCGCTTGCGTCACGATTCCCGCAACAGAAATCTCACCCAGAGCAACCGCCTGTGAGGGCAAGAGTTCATCGGCGATTACAATCAGTGGGCCTTCCAATGACGAATGATCACTGGGCACAATGTCGACTAGGCGGCTGCTGATGCGGGCGATCACATCTTGAACGTCGACGACACGATCGCGCAAGTACTGGTCATCCGTCCGCGAGAACATCAGGCGATATTCTTCCAATAACCGGTTGAGCGCGGCTGCGGCCGTTAAACGATCGTCAACGATCCAAGCTCGGATCTTGTTGGTGAATGCAGAGTCTCTGAGGATCGACTGATGTACGGCAAAAATAGCTGCTTCGTCATGCCCAACTTGGGCTTCGACTTTACGTTCCAATGCCCGCAGCTCAATAGCAGCTTTGTCTCGAGCGGTTTCATAACTAGCCAGCTCTGCAGTAACTTCCGAATCTTCCAACCGCTTCGTATCTGGATTTACGAAAATGTCGTGGATCACGTAAGCCGTGCCAATAGCAACACCTGGTGATACCGCAATTCCTTTTCGCATTAAAACTGGAACCTTTTTACCAAAATCGAACAATGGATTGTGCAGATGCCGACAAGCGTCAACGTTCGAAACGAGCGCGAGGCTAACCCAATCCGGGATAACTGATTTGCGTGACGTTCAACAAACTGATGGCGCTCCCAACGTACCGCTCGAAGACAACCTAGAAAATTTGTCCACACGTCAAAGGCAATTAGTGGCTTTCAACACCCATCCCTAACCCAGCTTCGTCGAATGCAACGCCGTCCATCCACGTTCTATTCCCCTTTTCTTGAGTTAGTACAAACGCATGCAAGCGACAGGGTTTGAGATACCAAATTCTATCATAACCGAGGAAATCCTGCAGGCGTGCCTGACTTGAAACGATCTAAGTCTCGTTACCACTTCATGTTATGCGGCTTATGCTAGTTTTTTCGTACAACACAGCCTGCGTCGGCGACGTAAGCCTTGAAAATCGATGCAGCCTAGCGTCATTGGGTGTCAGTGTGATTCGTGTTGCGTCGAGGATGCAGGACTCAAGCAATAACCTAAAAAAGTGTCTATCATCGGCAGCTGCCGCTGTTCCGTTGTCATGGGTCTACGAGACAACGCCTAGACTCAGCAGGGTGTGCTCGAAGGACTTAAGGTTGGGCTTGTGCGACCACACATAATTTTGGCGACAATGGAAGTTGAGTTGCGCGCGACTCCTGACGTAAGTCGTTTATCCAAAGGCACGAACCTATCGATACAAGTCGGGAAATCGACTTTGGCGAAAGTTTTAAGAATGTGCAGATTCATTCGGCGACGGGCTTTATGGTCTATAGAGTTTGCCGTTGTAAAGCTAGTTCGCTTGTGCAAGCAATCGGTGTTGATGTCCTAGGGGAAAATACGTCACGCAAATCAATTGCATTGATAGTGTATCCCGCAGTGGGAGGTACGCGCTCGGGAAGCGTCTATCGGCATTGGCCTCGCCCAATTCTTGCGGATTTTCTCCGAAAAATTTGGAGTTTGGGTTGTAAGTCCCTGTGAATAATTCGGCCACCGAATTAAAATCTCGGGGGGGAAATGGTTGGCCCTGGCTCAAGTTGTCAGGAAGATTGGTAAGACCTTTTCAAGCCTTTGAATCCCGCAATTCGTGGGTCGAATGGCGCGTGCTGGGATTCGCATGCATCGCGTTCAGATCGAACGCGCGCTGAATTAATTCAGTCGATCTGGACCAGTCCCTTAACGAGATAGTAGGCGAAGTATTATATGCTCGCGACGGCCGTTTTCGATATTGTTTCTTTGTATTAGTATAGTTAGCCAAGATTGAGATGCATTTTTGCCGTTTAGACAGAATCACCGAGTTGGTGAAGGGTTCACGCATCACGGCCGTAAGGAATCTAAGCCTGAGCGAACCGTATCTGCAGGATCATTTTCCCAGGTTCCCTGTGATGCCTGGCGTATTGATGCTCGAAGCGATGTATCAAGCAGGCATGTGGTTAATCTATGCAACGGAGGATTTCAAGCACTCGACGATTGCATTGAAGCAGGCCAATCAAGTCAAGTTTTATGGTTTTCTGCAACCAGGTAGCCAGTTAGTCGTTGTGCTTCAATGGAAGAAACAGGAAGGTGACGAGATTTCGATGGTTGCTACCGGTGAGATTGATGGAAAATTGGCATTAAAGGCCAAAATCGTCTTCGAACGATTTAACCTAGTCGACCGTGACATGGCGGCGGTCGCCAATGATGAGTACGTGCAGCGGTTTCGCAAGGATGAAATGTTGCGCCTTCTCGATCCAATGGGATCGATTCGTCGAGAAATCTGCCTGGAAACCTCCACTTCGTAAACGAAATTGTCAAATCAGCTATTGGCTGCGAGGCCAAATCGACATAAAACTTTAAGATTCGTAACCAAATAATTGTTATTGGAGAATTTGAATAATGTCAACAAAAGATGAGGTATTCGAGAAAGTCAAAGAGGCATTGATCGACGCCCTGGGTGTCGACGACGATGAAGTGACACCTGAAGCCACGATGGTTGGCGACTTGGGAGCTGAGTCGATCGATTTTCTCGACATTGTGTTTAAATTAGAAAAGGGATTTAACATCCAGATCCCGCGGGATGAATTGTTCCCTGACGACATCCTTACCAATGCCGAATACGTGCAAAATGGCAGAGTGACCGATTCTGGAATCGCACTGTTGAAACAGCGCATGCCATTCGCGGATCTTTCAAAGTTTGAAAAGAACCCAGTCGTCCAGGATTTTGGTAACTTACTCACTGTGCAAGATCTTTGTAACTACATTGCTGCCAAAGTTGGCGCTGTATAAGATCGGGTTCCACAAGACGGATCTAGCAACTTTTTGCAACCTTGTCGCTTTCTCAATACGGGTATTTGGCGATCGTTGTTGAACCACCCATTCCATTAATCAAGAGTTGTCACTACGTCGATGCGATGGTTTTTAATTGATCGATTTGAAGAATTCATTAGTGGTCAACGAGCTACCGCCGTTAAGGCCGTGGCAATGACTGAGCCATCCGTCGACGATTACAGTGTCACCTATCCACGCTTTCCCTCTTCGTTGATCGTGGAAGGAATTGCGCAAGCCGGGGGCATACTGGTTTCGCAAATCAATGATTTTAAGAATCGTGTGGTGCTCGCTAAAATCAACCACAGCGCTTTCCATTTCTTCGCCACACCCGGCGACCGTTTGGTGATTGATGTCGAGATTCTGAACTTGCAGGAATTTGGAGCTGTTGTTAGCGGAATGGCTCGGGTGGACGGTCGGATACAGTCCGAGGTCGAGTTGGTGTTTGCTTACCTCGGCAACGAATTTGAAGGGGTCCAATTGTTCGAACCCGGTGGATTTTGCCGTGTCTTGCGATGCCTCAAACTATTCGACGTAGGTGTGAACCCAGACGGCACACCGATCCACGTGCCGCAGCACATGCTCGACGCGGAACGTTTTGATCTCGAAAAATACGATCAGTACTTCGCCAGCCAGGCAGCCAGTTGAGCGGGAGGTCCTGAGTATCCCTGGCTTCGCGACCTCAGTACTGCGATCAGCGCGAGCGAGTTAAGCCTAGCCCCAATTAGAGAGAATCTGTTCAAGCTGTACGGGTCCGCAAGATCACCGCTTAATTCCATACTCTTCAATCTTGCGGTACAGGGTCGCGCGGCTCAGCCCCAGCAAGTTGGCAGCGCTTGGCACATTGTTGCCGCTGCGTTTCAATGCTTCTTTGATCAGCTTTCTTTCCCAGTAGTCAAGTCGCAATGTTTCCAGTTCTCCACTCGACGCATCGCGGAAGCCCAAATCGTCAACCTGAATTTCTTCTCGATCCGCCAATACGATCGCGCAATCGATGACATTCCGCAACTGCCTGACGTTGCCTGGCCACTCGTAAGTAAGCAACTTTTCACGTGCAGCAGTTGACAATCGAATATTTAGTCGGCCGTGTTGATGGCGATAGTGTTCCACAAAGTGGTCAATCAAAAGTCCGATGTCTTCGCCTCGCTCGCGTAACGGCGCAAGTTGAAGTTCGAAAACTGACAGGCGATAGTACAAATCCTCGCGGAACTTTTTTTCGGCCACAAACTCGCGCAAATCTCGATTGGTCGCGCAAATCACCCTCACGTCGACTTGCACTTCCGACGTGCCGCCGACGGGAAGAAACGGATGCCCCTCTAGAATTCGCAGCAACTTTGCCTGGCCTTCAAGCGTTAACTCGCCGATTTCATCCAGGAATAATGTTCCCGTATCGGCTTGTTGAAACCAGCCGACGTGGTCGCTGTCGGCACTGGTAAATGCTCCTCGTTTGTGTCCAAACAATTGGCTCTCCATCAAGTCGCGTGGAATCGCTGCGCAGTTCACGCTTAACATTGGCCGGTTACAGCGTGGACTCGCCCGATGCAAGGCGCGGGCAACCAACTCTTTTCCAGATCCACTTTCTCCACGGATGAGAACGCAACCGGTCGCCTTGGCCACGCGAACAATTTTGTCCCTCAGCGTTTGCATCGGCGGGCTATTGCCTAGCAATTCATTGAAATCGGCCGATTCGTTGGCCAGACGCACGTTATCCGCGATGAGGGAAGCTTCGCGTTGTGCGCGCGTCAACGCGCGAGCCATAATGTTGGCAACTGAATTGGCGAGCTGAAAATGCGCATCGCGAAACGGCTCATTGCGTCGGTACAGATGCAATGCCCCGGCGACGTCGTCCCCCACAATTATCGGCACGCAAATGGAATCGGCATATCCTTTGCCATGCTGGGACGTTGAATGCTCGATACGCAGCGCATGTTTCAGATGCACGACTCGCTTGGTCAAAGCAGAACTCAATACCAAGTCGTTTGAGTTTTCCTGGGGAAGTACAATTCTCGGAGTCAACTGTCCTTTGTCCGTCAGCCACATCAATCCGGCAACCGTTGCTTGTGTTCGATCGAACAAACGATTGACGCAAACTCTAGCGACCTCATCGGCAGTATCGATGTTCAGTAATTTGACGCTCAATTGGAACAAGAAGAAGAAATCTTCACCCCAGTTGTGATTTTTTAAAAAAGCGAGCGTGTAATGCCCGGTATCGGCCGGATCAAACAGTTCATCCGACACCAGCGTCTGAGTCTTCGCTTCATTTTCGATTTTGGTCGCCTTAGATGGATTGAGTTCGTCGTGCGGCAGATCGACAAATGTAAACGATGAACTTCCCAAACGAAGTTGGTGGTTGTGAATTAGCCGAGCTTGATCGACACGCTGACCATTTACGTACGTACCGTTGCTGCTCCCTCGGTCTTCGACCCACCAGGCACCGTCTGCAAAATAAACGACAGCGTGCACGCGCGAACACTGCGGATCATCCAGCACCACCCTACACTGCCAATCGCGGCCCAATAAATTCTCACCCGAATTCGTCAGCGGATATCTGAAGCCGGAACGAGTCCCTTCTTGGGAAATCAAATACGTGGTCACAGTAATAATCGCCTTGGGTCACTTCGTATGAAAAATTCCCGAATTCCATCCGTTTTTCCACTTCCTTTACGTTGGAAGTCGCAATAAAACGTGCGGTTTTTGAACAATGTGCAAGGCCTCGTGTCACAAAGCTCGACATGCGGTTTGTTGCAGCGAAACGTACAGAAGCCGCGGACTACAACCTCATCGAGCGCGCCATTTTGGCACGCTGGCTTCGCGATTCTATCTATTTTATCGGTTTCCTTGAAATACTTCTAGGTTATCGGCCAGCATTCAAAAGACACGGCAAAAATGGAACGTGTCGAGATCCATGGCCCGACTTCAACGTATCATTAGCCAGCAACCATTTCGCAGGAGCTGTTTTCACTTATAATGCTGGATATGCTAATGACCTTCATCGGTTTCAGGCCATGCTTCGTGCATGATTGCGCAAACCATGTTGGAAAGATGCTTGAGGCAAATGGTTGAGGCCAGCTGAACCCAGTTGGATTTGTTGATAGGCAAACATGTCCTTGCGGCAACTGAAAACTAAGTCGCTGCAATAAGTCGTCTGGGTATAGCTTGTCAAAAAATGACACTCGATTAGTTTGTCTCGCTACATGTCTAACATTTGTCCCCAAATTTCGGCGGAATATGGGGAATTCGTCGCCAAGGTTTTCTTGGTTTGTGGTTGTCGATGCTATTCAGCTTTGTGCGTTCACTTGGTAATCACGTGTTGGATTACCGGTTTGGATTTCCTTTGATTGGCATGCAAGTTGCTGCCTTCGAAAATTTGGGTTTCAGTAATTTAATCAAAAGGAGAGGTCTTCATGCGAACCAAAGACCGAACAGACTGTTTGAAAACGCCAGTACAGATGATCATGTCTCGCGATGTGACATGTTTGGCATATGACGATACAGTGCGCCAAGCATTAGAGACAGCTTCCGAAGAAAATCTTGCTGCATTTCCGGTCGTTGATGAATCTGGCAAGTGCGTAGGAGTGCTTTCACGTAGCGACTTGTCTGAATTGTTTGTTGAACTGGATGAGTGTGTCGAAAGGCTCAGTGGTGAATCGACGCGGTATGTGGCGGATTTACCCGACGGTTTTCGTACCAAGGTGAGTGAATTCATGAGCCCGAAAGCGATCACAATCGAACTGGAGCAAACGGTTGTGGAAGCAGCATCGTTGATGTCGAAAAACCATATTCACCATTTGCCTGTCGTCGATAATGCTGGCGCCATTCGCGGCATCGTTTCGACATTGGACATAGCGCGTTGGGTTAGCGAGTGTTTCACGGAATAAAGTGAGCGACTAGGCAGGCCAGGCATTCTCAAGCTAACGGTTTTCGTGTTTGTATTCCTGGTGCCACATTACTTGTCGGTCACGGGTGAGTTTCTTGCGTCACAGTGCCTGTTCGACGATGCGGCCAATGTTTCCTGCGCTTTGGAATAGTCAATAGAAGCCGCGCTAATAGCTTCACTGAAAGTATTCAGGCAAGTGCGTGCTATTGTTAACATTTACAGCAGTTCGAGTACAACGAATCGTTCACGATTTACTGATTTTCGACTTGCGCCTTGATTGCTTCTTGACCCCGCCATCCATTCGACTAAACTAAATCATAGTTAGATGCAATCAACATGCATTTACACTGCGGTTTCATGTCGCGAATTCCCAGAAGGTAATACTGCATTTTCCTCCGCCGTGCGTAATAAGTCGTCTCTTAATTGGGCATTTTTAGTTTACCTGGTTCTTCTATTGAACCTAGGTCCGTCCTTGCACCGCGCACACTTTTTTGGTTTTCACTCCGATCATAATTGCTGCGAAACGTCGCCCCATTTAGATCACGCGCATACTTCCGAGTCAAAGTCGGTAGCCGCAGATTGCAGCCATCCAGGCTGTCAAACCGCCAGTCAAATCCAAGAGGACGGTGCACTGGAGGACGGTGCGCTGGAGTCGACAGAGAGCATCGGAATTCTGGTGACAGACGGAGACCATGATTGTCCCTTCTGCCGATTTTTCGAGACCTACCACGTTGTGATCGATGCGGTCGCGACGAACCAGCTTATTGGATCTGTCTACTTCAAGCCGTTTGTGCCGCTGGATAATCCAGGCACACATTTGATTCTCCTTCATTCGCGCGGTCCTCCTAACAGGGCATAGCATCTTATTGGCCAATAAATGACTTCGCAATGGACGAAGTATCTTTGCGCGGCGATCCGCTCCGAGCGATCTTGGTTGTTTGTGCGATGAGCGTCGCATCACTTACTCGTCATTGTTGGTAAACGACGCGAGAATCAGCGTTGGGCAATGGACTCAATGAGTCGTTGAGCAAGTGAGCGCGTCTTATGAAATACGTTGTCACGATCAATGACAACAGAGCTATGTTCTCATTTAGTACTGCATTTTTTTGGAGATTTTTGATGTTTAAGACTTTTGTTTTGAGAATGACGGCGATTGCACTGCTGCTTTCGCTGTCCACACAGCTACGTGCTATGCATGATGATGTTGAATTCGGCTACAACAACTTGACGGTCCCTTCAAGTTTTGTAATCGAGGGTGACAATTTCACCTGGGACAACCTGCTTTACTTCAGCTCTAAAATGGAAGAGTTTGATCCGTTCAACCCTGGAGATTTTGGATCAGATGAGCCTGGGTTTACGACGAATCCGGCCGAAGGCTTTTTGATCAATCCAGGAGATCGGATATTTTTACGAGTACTCAATGCTACTGACTTTTCAACTTATGGTGTGGGCTACGTCAATTTTTACAATCCAAATACTGGCTTCTTGGAAGCCTCCGCGGATAGGCGATTGTCGGGTGACCACAACACGGGTAGTCTTCAGACCCTGTTCTTTAACGGACTAGGTATCGAAACTGGAGATAACCCACTATTTTTGGGAGCAGGAAATGCAAGCGGAAACTTGCATGATCATATCTTTTTCGATTTGTTAGACGACAATACGGCTCCGTTTGGTGCCTACGGCGTTTTACTGCGGCTGGAATCCGATTTCGCGTCGAATGGGTTCAATGGAATCGATCTCGTTTCCGATCCATTTTGGTTTATCTGGAACCATGGAATGACGAGCGCGGATTTCAATCAATTCGCCTTGCCGGCCTTCGGTGCTATTCCGGAGCCTAACGCATTGCTCGTTGTGGCAGCCATCGGTGGATTTGGCTTGGCGCGACGACGTCGTCGTTGAATCGGTTTTAATTTGGTTCGAGTCACTTGGCCGACATAATCGTGCAGATTTCTCAAGTCTTTTGAAAATTATTGCACCGGCGATTATTCGGCCAATGCGATTGATTTGGATAACCTGCTCGTCTGCCGGAGTGCGGCGAGTGGGTTTTTTTACGTGATGACTCAAGAAGAATCGAAAGCCAACAACTTGAATCTGCGGAAGCGTTTCGCTCGAATTAAGTCGTTGTGGAGCAGTTGCAAGAATTTAGAAACGCATCTATTGTCGAATTTAATTCGGTTGTCCCTCAATCCGCGTCTTCTCGAAGCAGTATCCAATGCTCAACCGCGCGATTGTCGGACCTACATCATTTCGACACGGTCCATGTCAGCGATATTGATATTCTCCGGCACCGGATTTCAAACGTATTTTTGTACTCTTTTTGAAACGACGATGAACGCTCAACGGAAGATTTTGCGATCGATTTGGACCACATTCTGCTTCTCATTGGCATTGGAGTTAACTAGTCAAACTTCCGTCGTCAACTGCCAAGTTGATCGTTGGGAACTGGGCAGGCGACTTCAACGGTTTGAAATCGCATGGGAGTTGGCACCGACCGAACAGCGCCGAAAGTCCACTCAATTGATGCAAGATGCGGTCAATAAGTTCTTTTCTCTTCAATTACGTACAGCGGCCCGTCAGCTTGATCAAGCTTGGTTTGCCGTTCGCTCGGTAAAGGAACCGACCGAGTTTGAACGTGCGGCGATCGTCTATCGCTTGGACGCAACACCTGTTCTTGCTGATGTGACTCAGTCGAGACTGAGCATTTCGTTGCAAAGATTTTATGATGTCGCCGAATCGATGCCGGTTGAGTCGCTCATTACCATCGATGTGTTGCAAAGAAATGGCGAGAAGTTGGTGAGTGACAAATTCTTGTGGAGTGAGGCGAGCGAGGGAATCCAACTTGACTTATCCAATTTGAAGTCCGGCGACTACATCGTTAAAGCCAGTTGGTCATACGCGGACGAACGTGTGGATTTGTTGGAAACGATGATTTCTAGGGTCGATGACTTGGACAAGCGTATTGGTTCGTTGAAGGCAGCTGCGGCGGATCGCGCAAACATCGAAAATGATACTGTCCGCGCCACAGTTCGTGATTACTTGCGGCTGTTCGATGCGGTTATGCAAGATCGCATTCAGGAGACGGATTATCCCTGTAACCATTTGATTTCGGTGGCAGAAGGGTTGTTAGAAAATCAGAGTTCACCTAGCGAGTTTGTTCAAAGGATGGCTCAGCAAGAGGATCTATGGTTGACGTTAGCCGAAGGACGAAAAAATGTGGTTGTTCGTCTGCGTATGCCACAAAAGGTTCCAGGCGAAGTAATGCCGATTCTTTTCTTGTTTCATGGGGCCGGCGGCAGTGAAAATATGTTTTTTGAAACCTACGGAGCAGGCGTTGCCGTCGAAGCCGGTTTGCAGCGGGGTTGGTTGGTTGTTGCGCCACGCCAAAACTTGAACCGGCTCGGCATGAATTGCAAAGAATTGCTCGGGGTCTTAGAAGATTTGTTCTCAATTGACCGGGAGACTGTCGCCATGATTGGACATTCAATGGGTGCCGGTCAAGTCATTCGCCAAGCCAGCTTGCATCCGGAGTTGTTCGCTGTCGCTGCCGCGATCGGCGGTGGTGGTCGTCCCAGCAATGTAGCGGATATCAAGGACATTCCTTGGTTCGTGGCTGCCGGGGAACATGATTTCGGGCGAAACGGAACACGTGCCTTTAATCGAGCGCTTGAACAGGCAGCAGCGCCGAACATCGTTTATCGAGAGTACCCGGACGTTGAACACATGGTCATTGTGCAAGCCGCTGCCACCGACCTCTTCCAGTTTTTCGATCAGGCGTTAACCGCACACAAACCGGCTAAGTGACCACAAGGAAGTCAGTTGCCACCTGCTACAGCATCCCAAAAGGTTGCGTACGCACGATGCCATGCAAGACAGGCAAGGAATTCACCAGATAAGAAACTCAACGAGTGGGCGATATTGGACTCGAACCAACGACCTCCACGATGTCAATCTAATCGAAAAACCAACGTTTTCCGCATGTTTTCCTTAGAGATATCGACATTTTAGCACCAAAACTACTGTTTGCAAGTGTTAGCACAAAATAGCGTGTTTTTGCATGTTTTAGCGGTATGAGAAAAGCGCAAAACGGTATGTACCGTTTTAATGCGTACAGTCTGGCGCGCAACTCGTTGCATGGAAACGCCCGCTTACCAAATGCGTCCTAGATGTCGCCTGGTGGTCAAATCGTGCGGCACGTGCAATCCTCGTGAACCTACCACCAGCGATATGGCGTCGGCGTTGGTCCTGGCGCCGATCGTGCACGTTCCTTGATGTTACGTTTTAGCAGCGCTAATCGCGCCGCATTCAGTCTTGGAAAGTTACTTTTTGACGGCGCCGCATCGATGATTTTCGTTGCTGACGAAATTTGCCCTTTGGCTTGATAGTAATCTTCCATATTACGACGCGCCGCATGAACCAAGTCCTGCGCCCGATACTGGCGTAATTTCGCTTCTGCCTTTTCTCGTTCGGGTGCCACGCTCTTGCTTGATGAAGCCCCAGTAATCTGATGATAGAAACCATAAAGCAAACTTTGGTCAGAATCGAAGTACGAATCCGTTCTCAGCCATTGGTCAAGTTGTCCACGCGTGACTTTCAGCTTCGCAGCATAAAACTGGCACAACCTTTCACCTGCCAGCGTTAACGTGTCTGCATCTCGCCGCAAGTCATCCTCGTTGCCGACGCAGACAATCCATGGCTTATGTACCATCACGATGGACTGTTTGGAGCCAACAATATGATCGCCTGTCAACAATAGAATCGTTGCCGAGCTGGCGCAGAGTCCGTCGTTAGATGTCATGAACCGCGAATTGTAGCGCTGCTTGTGTCTCTCAATGAGCTCGTGCATGGCCCAAGCCTCATAGAGCGAACCGCCTGGACTGTTGATTCTGATTGTTATTGGACCGGAACCCATTTTGGACAATGCACTTGCCACAATATCAGCACCAAAATATCCATCCGCGCTTTTGCCAATCGAATCATACAAGAAAATCTCGCGTGTCGTTTGATCGTATTTCATTTCAAAAATCCGTTCTGTAAAAGTAAAATCCTATGAATGCTCTTTCAACCCGCCTGATTTAAGCCATTGCGAAAACAAATCGTTCCCTGTTTGCTCTGGTTCTGAAATCGGCTTCACCACTCTGCGAGAACTTGGCGTCAGCCCGATCTGTTTTGCGTGAGACTCGTAAAGCCTAAAAGCAGCAAGGGCCAGCTTGGCGTTGCCAGCCTCTTGGGCCTCTTGCCCCATTTGATAACTTTGACAAGATTGTTTTAAAATTGCAAAGTCTGGCTTTTGCAAGACGTGGGCTAATGACTTGATTGCCACCTGCCAAAGCTCTTGGGCGTGTTTGCCTTTCAAGTCTTTGGGCATTTGCGGGGGCCCCTGCTCACCTTTCACGGCCAATTGCCTTGTTTCGCTTGGTCTCCCTGATGAGTTTGTCCCTACCATAAAAACCTCATTCTAATTGGGTAAAAACGTGTGCTTGCGTGTTTCGGTTCTGCGCTTCACTGCTCTATTTTCGAACACCCCCCCGTTCGGGGGGTGCTCTATTTTGATACACCACCCGTCTTGCGGTTCAACTCGATGCAGGCCTCGAGCGCGAACCGTTTACGTTCTGCACGCACTGTCGATCTGCGCTGACAACCAACGCAACCAGTCCGACCAGCAATCTCGTACTGCTGATGCCCGCAATCCAAACACCTGGGCAAGTGATTCGACTCAAGAAGTATTTCTCGAATGTCAGAGGAAAAGTAGGCCAGGAAGTAACGCTGCCACTCACTCCCACCAACGAACTCTACCGAACCGGAACGGACGATTACCCGCCCGCCCGACTCGATAAGTGAACGTAGCTCCATCGCAACAATCACCTTGAGACATAGAACAACCATCATTGTACCTCAACCAGATGTGGAAGCTGTTTTTGGATATCAACATGGCGCGATCGGAGATGGCCGATTCGCCTATTCTCGCCGACTAGCCGTTGGCGTTCTGATTCCATCTCCTTCAGCTTAGTTGCGGCATCAATCTTGTGTTTTTCGATTAGGGCCGCCATGACTTCAACTGCGTGCCAAGAATCTTTTAACGCCTGGGCAAAGTCTGTGAACTCCGATTCGATCGCGGTCAACTCAGCCGACGCAGCAACGTCACTGTCGTACTCCCAACCCCATTTCGTCGCGAGAATCTTTGCCGCCTGGGCATCATCCGCGCTAGCCTGGCCATTGGCCGCCGATTTGACGATCTTGCGATACAGCCCAGATTCGGCAATCGCTCGTATCTTAATTTCCTCTTGCTCCCTCAACACGTCCGCCGCCTGAATCGCCGATGTTTCAATACCGTCGTGCTTTTTTGATTTCGTGCTCATAACTATTCTCCGTTGGGTTAAAAAACTCTATAAAGCGGTTGGGATGGTTGGGATGGTTGGCATACTTCCGGCTGATCTCCATATGCTTTACGTGTGTGTCGTGTGTCATTAGTAAAAGTACACACACCGTTTTCGTTTGAACTGCGGGTAGAACCATCCCCACCATCCCCACCATCCCCACCATCAATTGTTTCGATTTTCACTGAACGCCACCGAATAACGCCACCATGTCCCGGATGTCCCTCGACTTTCCACCCCTTGGCAACTCGACCGCGATATTTTCTAAGTTGGTATCCCAACCGCTTGGAATCAATACTACCTTTGCTGGTCGCTATCTCGCTAACCACTTCCCGCATGGTTTTGAACTTGTCGGAATCAGACTCATCATTCAACCGCTTGGCAATTTCCCTCGCTGTGATCCCATCACCGTTATCGTCGATCTCGATCAATCCACCGATAAGACCGGCAACAATCGCGGCTGATAGGTCGTCGGCTTTGGCGGCTTCTCTTGTCGTCAACGGATCGGCACAACCAGCCCATACAAGAGCACCTCGCACGATTTCCGACCAACTTTCAAAACTTCCAAACTGTCCACCGGATTGAACTGGCTTTCCAGCCACAAAATAGGCTCGCAAAATCTTTAATACCGCAACGGCCAAACGCTCTCGATTGTGAGTAACCCATCCAAGTAAATCACTGTGCTTAAAGTCGTTACGTTCTTCGGGATTCTCTATCTGTGGTGACAATCGGATAGGCAAGACCCGCCTGGCAATGTCCGACCCGAACCGTAGATTGTTACCGGTCGCTGACCAAACTATCCTTAGTGGCAAGTCGCCTGTGGTTCGATTGCTTCCCAGGATTCGATCCGTCCAGCTCGTGGCGGTCAATGCTGCGTCAAGACTAGCACCACCCAACGTACAATCGAGATTGTCAAATAGCACCGCTGGTAGTGCTTCCATCGCCACCGCTGTGATTGTTTTTCTGATCTCGTTGTCATCGCCTGCTGGATATGTTTTTCTCGCAGCTCGGCGACCGTAGGCGATTAAACTGGACGCATCGGCCAACAATGATTTCCCCGATCCTCTTGTCGTTGCACTGATCGCGAACAGAGGACAGCATCCCGTTATCGCTGGCCTGCCGATCATGGTCAAAACCATTGCCAACCAGGCTGACCGATCGCTATCAGATTCGAACGGAAAATCTGCGACCACCCCTTGCAACTCGACGACTGCTGATTGTGCATCCGATAGGCTCGGTGATTCTGGCACCGAATCAAACTTTGCTTTTCCGGGCAAGTAAAGCAGTTTGGTTTTCTGATCCCAACCCGCTCGCTGCAAAATACTTCCATCTGGTCGGATTGTTGGCGATGTCGTGATTCCTTCCAACTTCCGAACGTGCTCCCAGTAGCCACGGGTAGCGACTCCATCAACCAACCACTTTTCTGGTTGAACTTGCTTCCGAACCAAACCTTCTGATTCTGTTTCGGACTCTCGAATTAGCTTGACTGAATCGGCAATCCTCAATACTAACTGTGCGGTCGGTAGCGGCCTGATTCTGGCGGTTCCTGCTGGCAAAATAACACCACGAATATCGGTATCTTCGCTCTCGGTGACAACTTGCACTAACTCACCACTTCGTTGATAAACCTTGACCCGTTCTCGCTTGTCGGCTGGTATCCAGTTTGAGCACCAACCCAACTGACCAACATATTTTGACGACATGTCCACCGCAAAATTAAGATTCGCCGTGAGCGTAATTTCCGGCTTTTCTTTTTCTTCATCCGGTCGGCCTTCACTCGGCTGCCATGGCTCGGCTGATTCGATGGCCTGTTTGACCCGCTCGGCTCCATGCTGACGAATCACGTCCCGAACGTCATCACCACCTTTCGCCACGATCTCGCCGGGCAATCGGGCAACCTTGACCGTACTAGCAATTCCAAATAATCGGCCACCTGTCGTCTGTGCTCCTGATTGTCCAGCGTCATCCAGATCGGGAACAATCACAACATCACACCCAGAGAACAATCGAGCGAACTTGACCGCCATCACGTTCATCGGCAAACCTGCTGCCAGATATCCCATACCGACCAATGCGGCTGCATCTTTTCCGCCCTCGACGATCAACCATGTTTCGCCCGGCTGTGGTGTGCGTCCAGGAAAGAACAACCCTGCTTCCAGCCCTTTGCCATTCCAACCTTTCTGACCGACTGCAAAATCGAAATAGCCTGACGGTTCCCCATGTTCGTTGTAGGTCGCGACTCTGACAACTGGGAGATTAGACCGGCCACGTTTTGCAATTGTCGGGTTGAATTGTCTGAATGCCTCAATCGGCATTTTTTTATCTCGGCAAATCTCCTCGATCAAATCCCGCTCGACCGGCTGCGCGTCGCATTCGATCCCAAGAAAACCAGCAACCTGCTTGGCGGCTTCCAGCATCGAAACACCGTTGAACTTGGCAATCGTCGCGATACCATCACCGGTCGGCTTGTTACCTGTGCATTTTCGGCAAGCAATCGACCCGGTTTCTAGTGCGTCTCTTGATGGCCAAATCGTCGAATCACCACCACATAGCGGGCAAGGGTGATCTTGTTTACCTCGCTTCAAAACCTCGCTTGGTAGCTGCGTCAATGCGGGTAAAATCTGCGTCCAGCGACCGGCTGCGGCTTGTTTGACTTGGCGGAAGTCGATTTTTCGTTTGTATTTTTGCTCGCTGCCTGATATCATGTGATGATCTCCGTAATCGCCCCGACCGCCTGCCAGCGCGGGGTTTTTTCGTGTCCGGTTATAACCCCAATTCCGACAATTCTTTTTCCGCTTGCTCAATCGCTCGTTGTCGGCTCTTAGACGGTTGGCCGCTGGGAGCACTGCCACCCGATAACTTGCCGATAAATTCCTCGATGGCAAGGGCAGTGGTGAAACGCTGACCACCTACCAGCCACGATTGCAGTTTGTGGCCTCGGCTGCCTTTGGTCATCCAGCGAAACAATGTCGCGGCATGCGGCTTGCTTGGAATTAGCTTTGCAGCTTGCTTGATCGACAACAATTCCTGATCGAGAATCGAGCTCATTCTTTTAACTCCTAGTCGTTAAACAAAAAAAGCACCGACCTGTGATGGTCGATGCTTGAATGTTAGTCTTTGCTACGAATTAAAAAACTGAACGCAAACGGAACATTCCGCTATTCGGTTTTGTGCTTAGGTACTCTCCCGCGTTTTCCTGTTGGCTCTGGCAAGTAGTTTTCCTTCGCGTAGCGTTTGATTTCCTGCATCAACGATTTCCAGCCTTCGCGGTCGCCATCGACGATTTCAGCCACTTCTGGCCATGTCATGCCGTTTTGATGCAGATAGTAAGCTCTCTTTTTTCGCTCGTCCGATTGTGCTCGTTCTCCGAGACATATCTTTATCACGTCATCGAAATAGTCGCAGTCCCAACGGAGCACTTGTTCCAGCTTCCAGCCGGTTTGCTGTGCGACTTTTTTCGCGACTTCAATCGGATCATCGGTTCCAGCCAATCGCTTGTGCAATGCGTTTCTAGCGTCTTGTTCACGCCGATATCGTTCGGCCTGTTCTTCGAAATTCATCTTTCAGTTTCCTTTGTGTTCAGGCTGACCAACGACCAACAGGGCGAAACTGTTTCCCTACTGGTCGATGATCATGCGGTAGCTACTCCGCGCCTGTGTGGGTGATTTTATCCTACTTGCTTCGCAACCTCGATGGCTTTCTGAATGTCGGCCTCAGCGTAAATTTGCGTCACGTCTGCCTTGCTGTGCCCCAGTGTGACCTGTGCGGCTTCAAGACCAAACCGCTTTCGGATTTCCGTAGCTGCTGTATGTCGCAATCTGTTCGGCGACCACTTTTCAATTTTGAGGTTTTCGCAAGCGCGGTGAATGGCTCGACGGTAGCTGTCGGTAGTGTAGCAATCGCCCGGCTTCGTTTTTGGCTTACGTGTCCGATTGCTTCCAGGTCGATTGCCATAGTGAAGCGGCACAACTCGTTGCTCATGCCGTGCGGCCCTCCGTTTTGCTTCACTGTCCCTTGGATCAAAACAGTAGGCATGTGCGTCCCTGACAAGATATTTCAACAAGATGGCCTGACCTCGTTCACCGATGGCAATGATTCTCGCATGGCCGTGATGTTCCGTTTTGTGGCTCTCTGGACGATACAACCAGATTTCCCCGCTACGGTCGATGTCACATGGCCTGAGAATACATATTTCCGCTGGACGTGCGCCTGTGAGTCTTTGGAGTCTGGCCATATCGGCCACAACTGGCGGTAAACTCTTTACGGTCTGGTCAACCAGTGTATCGGCCACCGGCTTGACCGGCTCCGTTTCTCTGGCTTCCGACCTGCCTTTTGCCAATCCGCTGACGGTTGACAGCGCCTGATATACTTCTGGATTAACCAGCTCCTCGGAAGCACCATATTTGAACACTTGCTTGATGGTAGCGATTCGGTCATTGACTGATCGGCGCGATAATCCATCCTTTATCAAGATGCCTTGGATGGCCTTTAAGGACTTCGGCCCGAACTCACTTACCGACTTGCGACCGTAGTATTTTTTCAGAACTGACAATGCCAGTTTATGGTTTTCGGTCGTTCCCGTAGGCTGGCCGTTCTTTCGGTAGTGCTGTTTCGACCACCGTAAAAACTGTGCTATCAACTCGACAACGGTAATTTCGTCCGGCTCGATGGTAGTCGACCTGCGACCGTTTGACAGCCATTCGGCGATTAGACGATCATACTCCAACCGGCTTACTTTCGTGCCGTACGGCCCAAGATAATGGTCCTTGCCGCTCAAGGTGACGATTGCCCGACCACTGGCCCGATGCTTGCGGTATTTTGGTACAGATTTACCTGCCGTTCTCATTTAGTGCCCTTTCATACTGTCATAAAACGGTATGTACCGTTTTTAGACCTTGAAAACATACGGCACTTCTGAACGCCAGAAGGTAAAAAACTACGTCTTTTTCCGTGTAAAATTGCAATGGGCGATATTGGACTCGAACCAACGACCTCCACGATGTCAACGTGGCGCTCTAACCAACTGAGCTAACCGCCCGTTTCCTGTCAAAGAACACTTTTCGTGAACAGCCATCAAAGATGATGAAAACGAATTCGTGAACCTGTCTGCACACAAACGCTTCGCCAGATCCACAGCTACACGACTTGATTGAGCTTCTGGTCTCACCAAGACCCATTACTCCAACCGTAAGCTACACGAGGCTGTTCCCAAGCCACTAGTCTAACAAATCGCACTTTCATCGGCAACGGTTCGAGCACCCAAGACTGAAAATCATTGTCCGCGGGCGAACAGCTGATTCGGCCAGCATCAGCCAGACAATTTGAAAATCGCGACATTCTACCTTGGAAATCAAGGCAATTGCTTCGCCAAGCGAATCCCCGCTGCTCGCGCGAAACTACTTAGTTTGACACCGACGAAAAGAAGAAGGTTCTCTCAACTCCCTAGTTAGTTTTTTGGGGAGGATTGCTCTTGGATTCGCGTTTTTCGTATTCAACTGAGTTTGTTGATGAACACACTTCTACCTCTTCGCAGTCGTTGCACGCGGCACGAATCAAATCGGATTGACTGACCTTGATCTCATGTTGTTTGCATAGGTCAATGACGTGTTTAATATCATCACATGGCATTGAGAATCTCCTTGTGATTCATGATTTGTCTCATATATCGACTATTATCGACCTGAAATCGCTCTGAATCAAGTCCGAAGATTGCCAAAAACGGACCTACGCATGCAGTTGCCGGAGCGTTTCGTCATTGCGAATCCGGTTACGTTACAAATCAGGTGCATGAATTGCTTTGTTTGCGGAAATTTGCCAATCGCCAACGTACCTAGGCAGATTCGCTATAATGCGTATTTCGCTCATCGATTTCCCAGTTTCAAACATTAGTTGACCACGATGGACTTAGCGAATCATGCTTTTGACATCCGACAGTTGTTGGAAAGTACGGCGTACCCGCACGAAGCAACGTCCGTTCAAATTGTTGAAACGCATATCTCGTGGGTGCTATTGACTGGGGAATTTGCTTATAAGCTAAAAAAGCAGATCAGGTTCGAATTCATCGACTATTCATCGATCCAAAAGAGGCGGCAATATTGCCATGATGAGGTCAGCTTGAATCGACGCTTTGCTCCAGAACTTTACCTGGGCGTCGTTCCGGTGATCCGCAAAGGTGACGGTACGCTCTATGTGGATGCGGACCATTTTGATGATCTTCGCGGATCAAAGTCAACGGCGAATGCCCATGTGTTGGCTAAGCCGGAAATCGTTGAGTACGCTGTGAAGATGAAGCAGTTTGCCCAAGAACAAATCGTTTCCGCCAAGATTAACGATTCTCAACTGACCCCTACCGTGGTTGCGCAATTTGGCAGCAGCATCGCGAAGTTTCATCAATCCGTGGAAACAAGTCCGCCGTTGGCTTCCGCAGAGATGGTCGACCATTTTGCAAATGCGTTGCGGGAGAATTTTTCTACATTAGAAAAACCTTTTGGCCAAAGCGATTGGCACTTGCCGTTGCGTGATCTCAGAAGATGGGCGGAGAATGAGCTTTCCCGATCGAAAGAATTGATGTTCGACAGGCATGCGCGAGGCATGGTGCGCCGTTGTCATGGGGATCTGCATTTGAAGAACATCGTATTGCTCGACGGTCGGCTCGTGGCATTTGATGGGATTGAATTCAACGAAGACTTTCAATGGATCGATATCGTCAATGAGGTGGCGTTCACGTTGATGGACTTTGCCGCGCGCGGGCGAGCCGATCTGGGATGGACCTTTTTGGATGCCTGGCTGGGACAAATCGGTGTCGATGATGGTTTACGGCTACTCAGACTGTTTGTCGTTTACAGAGCGTTAGTGAGAGCCAAAGTGACTTGGCTCAATCCGGGAAACCACCCCGAGAATCGGGTGCAGGAAAATCTAACGAGTTACATTCATTCGAGCGGTGCCCCTTGGGACAAATACTTGAAAATCGCAAGCACCTTTGCCTTTGATATTCGCGCCAAGTTGGCGATCACCCACGGGTTCTCAGGCAGCGGTAAATCGACGCTGGCTCTGCGCTGGCTCCAGCGACATGGTGGAGTGCGTCTGCGATCCGATGTCGAACGGATGCGCATCAACCACATATCGCACCTCGATCGTTACAGTCCGCAAGGAAAGCGTCTCGTTTATGATCGACTTTTGGAACTTGCCCGTGAGGTTGTGGACGCTGGTCTACCTGTCATCGTCGATGCCACATTTTTGCAGGCCGATGATCGCTTGCGTTTTCAACACCTCGCGGCGGAAATGGGAGTTGGTTATGAAATCGTGCATGCCGAGGCACCTTTCGAAGAACTTCGTCGCCGCATCGAAAACCGCCAAGCAGATCCATCCGAGGCGACTGTCTCCGTGCTCGAAAGCCAAATCAGGTCGCATGACCCATTACGTTCGGATGAGCGAAAGTTTTTGCATAACGTATTGCAGGGTGATTTTCAATGAAGGCGTCACTTTTATCGCCTAGTTAACGCTTGATGTCGATATTCAAAGCCAGCAGAATTTGGTAACTTGAATCAATCCAGATACCCGAAATCGGTTTAACAAGTACCAACAATAGAAGGCCAAAAAATGATCCAGATTCCCGCTATGCCGCAAAAAAGAAACCTCTCTGTCCACAATAGGCACGTCAATTTGCTTTTGTTGATCGCTTTGACTTGCGCCTCCATCACGATTTTGCCCAGTAGCGTAAAGGCTCAGGATAGCCAAGATGTGCAAGCGTCAGTCATCGGGATTGCAATTAATAAACCCGATCCCAATAGCGAATATGGACAGTCACTTGTGTTTGGTCGGGCGGCTGGAGTTGAAGTGCATTTGCAAGTGGGTACGGAATCCATGCATATCATTGCATTAGAAGCTGAGGGCCCAGGTGTAGGGATTGAAGTCCCAGAAGGCAAAAAATTGGAAGCAAGTCGGTTTTCCGACATTAGTTTTGGTGCACAAATTGATGAAAATGGCAAATCCGTGCGCTTCAGCATTAGTTCTCCGGAAATGCCACCCACGGGCACCACAAAATTGCTGGTAAAAGGGAGTGTCGTTCTTTTGGTTGGTGAGAATCCGGCCAATGCCGAACAAGCGTTTGAGTTAAAAGCCGGAGCTAAAGGGAAGTTAGGCGCGATTGATGTGGAGATCGAAGAAGTCGGCGAAGATTCGTTTGGCGAAGAGGGGTTAACAGTCAGTTTTAAGAGCACTGAATCGTTGGATACTTTGAAGGCGCTTCGTTTCTTCGACGAAAAGGGTACTGAGATTGAATCATCGCCTGCGGGTCGATATAGCTTCGGGTTCGGCAACTCCAAAAACCATAATACATCGTATCGACTTGCTGGAAAACATAGCAAGATTCAGGCGAAGGTTGAGTACTTTCGAGAGACCAAGAAAGTGAACGTGCCGATCGAACAAGAGGTCACATTCGGTTTCTAAATCGATTGGCCTCGCTTGGCTTTAGAAAAGAAAAGCATCTTCACCGACGGCTTCGGCCTTGTCGTAATCATAAAATAAGCGGCTGATATGGATGACGACGCGGTGTAGATAAGCTGCCTCGAATTGTGCCTCAGTCGTTCCGATTGCTGGCCGCGCATGTGATTTTGGGAACTCAAAAAACTCAGGCCCATGCACGAACGCGATATCGCCGTTGTTTTGGACGTCGTACACCGTCGTTGTAATCGTCGATCGGCCCTTGTACATGGTCTGCCCTTCGCGGATGGAATAGCCTGTTAGTTCCAGGGTTACAACCATGTCAGCACCTAAGTCTCGGCCTAATTGCTCGGGTTGGATCTCGGCCCAACCATTTTGATCCTTCCAATCCTCGATCTCAGAATTTGGAATTAGGTTGAGCTTTTTGACATTTAATTTCAGTTCAGCACCGAGAGATCTGGCGAGCGAATCAGTCAACGAATTCGGTCCGTAAGATGAAGCATCCGAAATACAAACCACGGCAACGGTCTTGTTCTTTAGACCAGCAAATGCCGCTTTAGCTTTGTAACCTTTAATGAAATACATCATTTGAGCCGGTATGCCAAAGCATCCACTGAGTGTCATTAACACAAGCAGGCAAGCAATTGCACGGTACAAAAAGAATTTTCTGAAGCCTTCCATGGTCCCAACCGTTAAAAATAGATTCGAAAAATCCAGACTGAAATGATCAGAATAAGTGTTAGGATGAGCAGGGCCAAAAAAAACCATTCGTTGGGCTTAGCCAACATCCAACGGTTGCGTATCCCTGAAAATATCACCCATAGCGACAACACGAATACCCAGCATCCCAGCCAAGTACCCGCTGCATTGGCCTGCATGCTCCGTAACAGCTGACCTCTCATCAGGTGCGACCAACTCGTTGTCATTCCGCATGAAGGACACGGCTGCCCAGTGAGCAATAGGAACCCGCACATGGGCAATCCTAGTTGTTGGTGGGTTCCCATGCCGTACGGACTAGGCCTGAGCAGACCAGCAACAATCAATAATATTAACCCGCACGAACCTATTGCTATGAGAAACAACCGGAACCAACGTCGTCCTACTGGCCAACTCGCAAGTGGCTGGCATGTCGTCGTTTCTTCAATCGACAGAATGCTTGCACCGCTAGTTCCAGTGTCGTCAAATTGCTCGCGGCAGGAAGGTAATGACATTTCAATTGCGGCTCAATACCAATCTTTGCAAACTAATGGTTTTTCCAGACGAATCCAACGCAGGCAACTAAATTGCGGAGGATTGTCGGTTTTTCTATGAATTCTCGGGCGAGTTCAATTTATCATGGTGCAATATCATGGTGCAGCCAAGACCTATATGGGTAACATTCTGCATTTTTCACGATACGCAGCTAATAAGCAAACGCGGGAACTTGCCCATATTCCCAAGGAGTCCACTGCGGGCTCCACACGATATGCAATGCAAAACTCTTGGAAAGGCAATCATCAGGCGATTCAGTTGAAATCATCCAAGTCGCAAGCATTTTCTTCATCGATTCGCACTCGACGAATCGAGGACGCCAATCCCGTTGTTTCATCGATCTCCACAATCGTTCCGGATAGCTGGACATCGCGTTCCGCCACGTGAAAAGTGCTTGGCACCAATGAGATCGTGGTCGACACGACATTCTCGATTACTCGCCCCAAAATGCTCTCAAATGAACCGGTCATTCCGACATCACACTGGAACGCAGTCCCGCCAGGAAGAATCTGTTCATCGGCCGTCGCCACGTGCGTGTGAGTGCCCAGCACAGCCGACACGCGGCCGTCAAGATAACGGCCCATGACCTGTTTATCGCTTGTTGCTTCGGCATGAAAATCAATGATGCGTATTTTGATGTTTTCATCAAGTTGTTCCAACAATTGATCCGCCTTGAGAAAAGGACAGTCAACCGGCTTCATGAATACTCGGCCAATTAAATTGATTATCGCTACGGGTTGGCCAAAAAACTTGCCGACCATCAATCCACGACCGGGTGCGCTATTGGGAAAATTAGCTGGGCGAATGATGTCGGATTGCGAATCCAGGGTCTCAAAAATTTCCCGCTTGCGATAAGCATGATCCCCCAACGTAATGCAGTCGACACCCGCATTATTCTTCAAGCGTTTATACAGGGATTGAGTGATTCCAGAACCAGCATCGGCATTCTCGCCATTGGCGATAATCACGTCAATTGACTCACGTCGGCGCAGTCCAGGCAAGGTACGAACACAAAACTCGACACCGGGTTTCCCTACGATGTCACCTACGAGCAATATTTTCACGAAAAACTTTCTAGTGCAAAAAGCACGAAGTCATCACTGTGGATTTCTGAATTGAGAACTCACGTTCGGATTTGATCTTAATCGTAACGGTATCGCTGCAGCATGATCTGTCTAATCGCGAATCAGCGCCAGCAATTTACTGATGGTTCCGGCCGGATGTCAATGTTGAAGCCTCGGGACTCTTGGCCCAGAATCCCCCCGCATACTAAAGATGGGAATCGTGGGTTCCGACTCGACTTAATCGCTACAGAACGTCAGTCTAGGTAAGCGTGACGCTTCACCTTGAACCAGTTCCTGAGATTTGTGCGTTCAACAGAATCAACGGCTCGCACCGTGACGAGTTTAAAACCTATCCATGCGACGTTCGCATGCAGCACCAGTCTATCATGTTAGACGGTGGCGTAAAATATCCATGTGATGCGCGACATGACCGACAAGGATCCATATCAGGGCGCGTACGGAAATCAGGTGTCCGGAAGCGATTCCCCGGTTGTTCCAGGCTTCCTCTTTTGTTCGCGCAATCAACAAATGATTGGCGGCGCGACAATGGCTCCACTCCGCGACCAAGTCTTTTAAAGGAGTGCGCTGAAAATCTTGATTGGTCACATAGGGGTCTTGGTCCATTCCCGGTTGCTCTTGCGGATCTCCCGCAGCGAAACGATGAATCCGATCGCCGAAAATTCGCTCGGCATCAATCATGTGCCCCAATACCTGTTTCGCCGTCCAGGTATAGGGGGAATGCAAGACCATCGCCTGGTCTTCCGTCACCTTGGAGAAAAATGATTTTAGCTCGGAGGATTGTGATTCGAGTAACTCCCACAGTTTTCCTGGCGGCACTTTTTCGACGTAACCATGATAAAATTCAAAGTACTCACAGCGATCTGGTTTGCGCGACAAATCAGGTGACGTTGACATAATTGAACGTTTCAAAAAGACGCGAATAAGCGGCCTTACTCGCGAATGTAGATTGGTTGTTGCATGAGTTCCGGTGCAACTTCGTCGACAGGCCCTAGACCAGTGATGAACTGCAAGTCGCTCATTGTTTTTTCGGTTTCGCGTACACTTCGCACGACTGCGTCGACTTGCCCTGAAATGTAGTTCGGATCTTGTCGGTTGACAGCCATTTCAGCCAACGAAATGATCTTATTTTCCAAGCGGTCCAATTCCAGAGCGACGTATCGAGAATTTTCTTGTGCGCGTTCTATATTCGCGATCCGCTCGTCAATGGTTTTGAGGCTGTCTTCAAGAGTCCTCTGCAGTTTGGCGCCATGAGCGGTATTTGCTTGCTCGTTCAAATCCGTCAATTGGCCGCTGAGTCGTTGGCGCTCTTGATTGAGCGAATCGACAGAGACCATTTCCAAAAAACGATCGAGCGAATGTTGAGTAAAAAGCAATCTGAGAAATACCCAAAGCAAACGATCGAGATTTTGAATTTGCGATGATTCGAAATCAAGGTTTGTGTTGACTTCATTAGGTGTCTTGAGATCTGCTGCAATTTGTTTCAACTCTTGGCAGCGGTATCTCAAGCGTTCGTAGCGATGCAGGGATGTTTCCGGAAGCGATCGCAAGATGCGATCCATGATTTGGCGGTTCTGTGCCGAGGCCTGCATCACCGTCTCTTTGTGTTCTTGGGCATTGACGTAGGCTTGAAACTTTGGGTGTGTTCCCAAAAGTCCCAGATACGCCGTTTCCGCAGCAAGCACCAGCGGGATCCCGATTTCTGGAAAGCCGCTCAAGGCGGCAAATGCCATACCGCCGCCGAATACGAGGAGGTTCCAGTGATTCAGAAATGCCTTTTTAATGTACTTAAACACGCTTTTTTTCTTCTTCTGCCAAGATCAAATCATGGACATGGTTCACAGCCTCTTGAAATTCGGGCTCGCGTTGCATCTCGCTCGCCGGTCGGTCCGGCGGAGCTACTTCCAACTCATGCAAAATCGTGCCTGGAGAATTGCTCATCACGTACAGACGATCACCCAAATAAACGGCTTCTTCAACACTGTGCGTGATAAAAAAGATCGTCGCTTCTACTTGCCTCCATAGCGAGACCAGCAAGTCCTGCATGCTCAGCCGAGTATAAGGATCCAAGGCACCAAACGGTTCATCCATCAAGATAATCTTGGGGTTTAAAATCAACGTGCGCGCAATCGCCACACGTTGTTTCATTCCGCCCGACAGTTCATGCGGATACTTGTATTGATCTTTCTTCACATTGAGGCCGACCATTTCAATCCATTCGCGACCCCAATCATTGCGAATGTATCGTGGCACTCCCGCGCATTCCAGACCAAACGTAATATTATCGAGAACGGTGCGGTGGTCGAAACTCGTGTAGTCTTGAAATACCATACCTCGGTCGGCACCTGAACCGGAGATCGGTTTGTCTTGAACCAAAACAGTTCCCGATGTATGCGGCCATTGAGGCTGCAGGCCGGCAATCAAGCGGAGGATGGTGCTCTTGCCGCAACCACTGGGACCAAGAATGCAAACGAATTCCCCCTTGCCTGGCAAATCCTCCACCACGAAGTTAACATCCTTAACGGCAGTAAACGCGTTTGCATGGCCAGCATGGTAGGTCTTGGTCACGTTCTTGAACAAGACAATGGGCGGGTTAACAACATCATCCGGTGTGCGCACATGTTCTAATTCTTGAGCGACACCAAAACCTTGAGCATTAACGGCAGGTGTTTTCTCCGTCATGGACGCCACTCCGTTTTGGATGCCGACCGTTCCAGGTACTTTGGCCGAACTCCAGCCGCTTCCTCAGCCTTGTATTGCTCAATCCTGTCCAGGTATTGAGGCTGCGAACGAACCACCATGCCTTTCATCGACTCCCAACAGTGAACGGACGCGTCAACGCATCGCAGCAATAAACCTTTCCCACCGTAGCGGAAAGGGAACAACTGCCGTTGGATCAAAAACAAAATTCGGTCTATGAACAAGGCCACAATTGGAATGATCAAAATGATCAAATAGATATGCTCGCGCGGACCTCGCCGCTGTGACATCCAAATCAAATTTCCCAACCCGCCTTCTTCGGATCCAAGTTTGATTGTTTCGGCCAACATAATGTAGCCAAACGCCAAACCAAAAAGCAATCGCATGGAATCGAAGATTGTCGGCATCGCCAACGGCACCAATACTTTCATGATGACTTGCCAGCGACTTGCTCCCAATGTGTACGCCGTATCAATGTAGGCTTGACCGACGCTACGGATAGAGTTCGCAGTATCGGAAATGATGAAGGCCACACATGCCAAGAAGATAAACAGAACCTTTTGGCTTTCGCCGATTCCGAAGAAGAAAAACGTAAGTGGTACCAAAGCGGCAATTGGGATGTTGCGACCAAAAATAACTAGAGGAGCAAAAAAGGCCGCGACCGGCGCAAAGCAACCGACCAAAACCCCCAACGGGATGCCAACCACAGCAGCCAACAAAAAGCCGAGCGCTACTCGTCGCAATGTCACCCAAGTGTTCAGCAGCAAATTGCGTTCGCTCCACAAAGACGTTAACTCTGCAAACGTCTCTTGCGGGCTCGGAAGTGTCGTGGCCGAGACAATGCGTTCTTCAGAAGTCGCGCCGCGCGTCAGCATCCACCATAGTGCAAAGCACGCGACAATACAGAAAATCGAAATGCCGATGGCGGAAAGGCCATTCAAGGGCCCACGGATCTGAAACCAGTGGCGTCGAAACACATGCGCGTTTCCAGCTGACGCACCATTTTTCTTATCGCTTACGTCGTTTGACATCGAAATTCGATTCTATTATTCGAGATACAACTCGAAACCCTGCATTGCCGGTCGTTACTCTGCTTCCGTGGGGTAGATCTTGATTTCCACCCGGCGATTTTTGGCGTGGTTGCGCGGATCTCCCGGATCAGCCGGACGGTCCCAACCCAGGCCATCAGCATTGAATTGGTTGGCATCCAACGTCGGGAATTTTTCAACCAGAGCCTGCTTTACCGCATTCGCGCGATCCATCGAAAGTTCCTTGACCGCTGATTCGTTGACACGTCCCTTCATGGATGCATCGGTATGGCCTTCGATAATGATACTTGCCCGTCCAAACTGGCCAGCTAATTTTGCGATTTCTTCCAAGACCAATTCGACGTTTGGGTCATACATGCGTTCCACCTTTTGCCCGCTCACATTCTCCACAACCTTTTCGTAGAGATTGTGGCTATTTGGCATGAAGTGAATCACGACCGTATTCGTCAAAATTTCTTCCGCTTCTCGAACCTCCGAAGTTGTCTTCGGTACGAATTGGACTCGGTATTCGTCAACCTGAACGCTGTATTTTTCCTCTTGTCCAAGTTTCGTAATTAGCGAGAAGTCCATAACTTGATCAAACGGGACGGGTTGGTGACTGATCTTCCCGATCCGTCGATATAGATAGTAAGCCTGATTCCAAACGCGTTCGAAGTTCGTCGGGTTGTTGCGGTTCACAAAGAATTGGTAGTTCTCGGCCCAATTGGTGCTGTGCGCGTCACCCAGCATTGCCAAAGCTTCATTGGCGGGCAGTGAGTAACCTGTCGCCATCAGTTGCGCTACCTTTTGTTTGCCGTTATCCGTCTTAAGTTCAACCATTGCGTCGAATATCCCGCGGACTAATCCCTCGACCAAGTCACTATGATCGTTGGCGAAATCAGCTCGAGCGAACCAAACGTCGGCAATCAGCTTGTTGGCTGTCGCTGAAGTGACCAACATCCGATTGCCGCGGACTTCGGATAGATTGTAGATATCTGGAGCCCAGGAAACGCAAGCCGAAATGTCACGTTGCGCATTGAAGGCCGCTGCCGCTGCGAAGGCGTCTTGTGTGAACACGAAGTCGACTTCGCTAGGTTGCACGCCGCCTGCCACCAACATATTGAGCAAGAAGTACTGAGAAGGTGAGTTTTCCGCTAAAACGATCTTCTTACCACGCAAGTCAGCCACCGTCTTGATATTCTCACGTACAACGATTCCGTCACCGCCGTTCGACCAGTCCACCTGTTGGTAGATTCTCGGCATAATGCGACTATCCCGTGGTTTGCCGGAACGGTCGACAAAGCTTTCCATGAAGAGTGGGACCATGTCGAGGGTCGCCCAACCGATGTGCACATTTCCAGCCGCATAGGCGTCGCGCATTTGAACTGGATCGTCAATCAGCACAAGTTCGACTTTGAACTCCTTGCCGTCTGCCGTTTTCCAGACTTTGTTCGCGGCAAAGCCATCATTGGCATAAATGATGGGTGCCCAGCCCGCCCAAACATTTAGGGCGAACTTAATCGTATTATCTTCCAAGGGTTGATAAGCCGCCACGCCTTGCACCGGAGGCAGTTTTTGCGATGGAATGAATTCGTATTCTTGAACCGTTGTGATTCCGGCCGAATCAGGTGATTCGACGCCTTCGCTTCCAACGCCACCTAGCTTACCTGGATCAATGTCTTCACCTTGCTTTTTGACAACGTTATTGGCATTATCTCCTCCAACACGTTGTGCGATGCGGTACACGGCGAAACTCAGCAGGGCAATCACCACGAGGGCGACTAAGGCGTAAAATGCCGGGGTTGGTTTACCAGCCATTTCCAATCTCCTTGTTTAATCTATTGCTCAATAATTGTTTGTAATTCTACGCAAACATCTAAATAACCATGCAATCGGGGAACGATTCTAGTCGCCGGTCCCAGCAAACATTGTCGTTCAAACTTCGTTTACGATTCGTGTAATTGTTCAGCGGTCTCAAGTCGTCTGGCCTATGAAGCCGTCAGTACTGTTGCATGAAATTGCAACGAACTCAATGGCTCGCCGATGCTCCAAACGAATACAAGGTTGTTCAGCGGCCAATTCATCAATCGAGTAAAGACTGACGCATGGGATTACCACTGTTCCAGCGAAAAGAACTCTTCAACCTTTACAAAAAAACTAGCCGTGTCAGTCGTTTCTGAGTTCCAACAAGCCGACTCAAATGATTCTTGAGTCTGGAGGGAGACTTCAGGCACTAAGTATTGGCCCCCAAACTAGGGCCAACTTAGGCACAGAGCACGACACACTGATCGTTAGCCCACAAATTTTGCATGCGGTCGATTTGCTTCTAAATTGAAGAGCAACTGCATGACGTTGTAGGCCGTCAATTCACACAACAGCTCAGTAACCTCCGCATGCAATTTGTCATCCAATTTGCCTTCAACACTCTTCATGACTTTGACGAGGCGAGCTTCCTGCGATTCCAACTCCTTTTGGTCAACTCGACCGTCGGCCATGGTGTCAATAAAGGTTTCCATTTGTGAAACGTATTCGTCGATTAATGACTTGTCATTGCCGTCGTCCAGCCAACTTCTACGCGACATATTCGTTACTCCTATGAGTCAAATTGATGATAAAATTCGATTGAATGATGCGTTCCAACGGTTGCAAATGTTTTTGATTGTGGTTGAAAGCCGTGTTCCTCAGCATGCTCTTGATTAGCGTTCAATCAAACGGCGAAGTTCAGCCATCTTTTGCTGCAATATTGTTCGTCCATCGGGCTTATTCAGTAACTCTTGCCATTTTTCCGTGAGGAATCGTCGGTCAGTGCATTCCAATACGGCCGCCATTTCCTGCAGTTCTTTGGCGATTCCCTGTGAAGAAGGAATAAATGTTTCCAAAGCGAAGTCGACATCCGTGCGCGAGAGTTCGCTACGTCCCTCGGCCATCATTTCCCGTTTTGCGCTCAGCAAAATACTTTCGATATCCGCCCCACTCAGGTTTCGCTCCGCTGAGACATCCGGAACCGCATTCGCCGCAAACTTGATTTTGTTTTTCTTCGCTAACGACTGGAACATTTCGGCGATCTCTTCAGCTGATTGTGGATAGAACAGAGGGATATGGACCTCTGCCCTGCCCTGGCGTTTCAAGTCGATCGGCAATAGTTCAGGTCGACTCGTCAACAACATCCAAATGATCTTACCACGATAACGGGTATTGCCCATCTGCGTCGCAATCATAGAAAAGACGCGATTACTCGTACCCGAGTCACCGCTCGACTCGCGATTTCCCAAGGCCGCATCCGCCTCGTCGATAATTACCACAACTGGACCCAATGATCGCAGCACGGTCAAGACTTTTTCTAAGTTACCTTCCGTTTCACCTACATACTTTGAGCGAAAATTTCGCAGCTCCAGACAGGGGATGCCGATCGAACCCGCATAACATTCAGCCAGAAACGTTTTACCCGTTCCGACTGGACCACAAATCAAGTAACCCATTGGAGCTGCACTCAAATTGCCACTGGCGATAAAGCGAGCGTCTTCAGCCAAGCGTTGTTTAGCGGCAACGTGCCCAACGACCGTGTCCAAGTTATGTGATGGCTCGATAAACGTGACCAAGTCGGAACACTGCCGTTCGATCAAGGTTTTCTTCAGGGCACGAAAACGATTGACATCGACTGTTTCCCCGCGAGCCAGACTACTGGAAATCGCAACGTTTAAATTGACCAAGTTTAAACCGTTTGAAATTTGCGAAATCGTCTCGATCGGCAAACCTCGCTCAGCAATACTGGGCATCGGAGATTGTTGCGTCGATTGTTTAACTTGGTCGTTTGTTTCATTGGACTCTCCAAATCTGGGGGTTGTCGTGGTAAATGCCGAGACCGATGAATCCAACATGCGACTCGAATCGTGATTGGCCAAGGCCAATTCGATAAAGCGCGTTCTCGTCATTTCGTCGGGTAAAGTAATTTCGACGGCTCCAACATGAGGACTTTGTACTAATCGGGAGTGAACCTCGCTTAATGTCTCCGCAACCAGAAAGAAGGCCATGTTGACCCGCTTGATGTACGGATTTTGGGCCCAGGATAACATGCGAACCAAGCGAGAGGCCGGCCCGCGAGCCATTGTTGCATGGTCTCCAGCGGGAACCAAATATTGTCCGTACGGAAATAGGAAGGCAATTCTCTTGCGCTTTGCCGGATCATCTTCCAACAAATTTCGCTGGATCATTCGCTCCAAGTTATCTAAGACCTGGTCTGGATCACGCGTCCAAGATGTTGGGCTTCCCAGTGTTGCGGACAGGAACTGCATCATCGATTGATGACGTTTTGCATCTGCTCCGGCAACTGCTTGGATGCCCCGTCCGAGATCAAAGGAGAGCACGACATCCCAAGAACCAAAAAGTTGTTGCGCAAAGAAATCGTTCAGGTGTGAGAATTGCGAATCAAGGGTCGGAGTATCCTGCGCGTTTCCGGAAGGCGAATAAACCAAATCATTCACGTTTCCATGAACGACGAACATGCAGGTATTTCCTGCGAAGAACAACTCAGCAATCTCACGTGCCCATTTCGGAAACCAATCAGGAACGTCCGTCGCGCGTGCGATTCCGGCCGGACGTTCACGCGAATCGGACGTTGAATTTTGTGGGACGTTCAGATTGCTGGTGATGTTGCTCACGGCAGGCGTATTGAAACGAAATGGTCTAACGGATGTTAATTGGATTCGGTTTGCTTGGCCACTGGTCCAAGCTCTTTGATGTCTTGCTCAATATTGGCTGTCTGAGGCGTGACTAGGCCAAGTTCGACCTCGAACTCTCGCAGCGCATCTTCGGCCAATTGAAATTCCATGCGCTCTTGGCGTTCGATGTCTTCCATGCCTTGCGAAGACAGGTCGGCAGCGACACGGGCTTTGGCTCGATTTAAGGAAATCTTGTCTTGAATCACCGACTCGATTTGGCCAAAGTCGGTAGTGACATCAAATTCAAATGTTTTGGAAAGCTCAGCCATTTCCGCTTCGGCGCGGCTCATTTTCAACTCGGCGTCATACTTCTTGATTTTGTTTTGCACGTCCGCCAGCTTCTTTGTGGCCTGTTTGATTTTCCGCACGTTGTTGTCGTAAGCCTTTTCGTGCATTACTAGCTGCTCGGAGTTTTGTGCCAGTTCCGATTTGACACGCTGGAGTTCAACGGCAAACTTACCGGCGGTCTCGCGGTCGCCAGCTTGCAAATAAGCCTTAACCTTTGCTTCCAGATCGCGCACATGACGCTTTTCGTTTTCGACTTGGGTCGTGACTCGTTCAACTAACGCGCGGTATTGCTCTAGACCTTGGCGACCGCTTTTCATTTCTTCGACCGCTTTGTCGTATTCATACTGCATTTGCGCGATCGGATCGGCTGTCCAAAAAAAGTTGGCCACTTTATTAACTTGGGCGCGAATCGCACGCCAAAATTTCTTAAAAATCATGAGAAAACTCCCTTCGGATTTCTACTTTTATTCGTTAATTCAAGTTCAACCTTGCTCATCACTCCCGCAGCAGACGGAATCAATTGATCGATGTGCGCAGTGTGATTTGGGACACCCTCTGGCTTAACTTCGGTACCTTAATTCGTCGCAACGCTCATGATATTTGATTCTGTCCAGAAATAAAACATGGGGGAGTGAAATCAAGCGAGTTTACTCCGTCTTTAGCGGCCATCTTCCAAGCGGTATTCGGGTACCGGTGACATTCTAATCAAGTTGTGGATTATTGCCGATTCACGGGCCTACAATGGCCGGCTAAAGGACTGTGAAGACGTGCGTGATTCGTCGCCACTGGCAAGCACGATGATGCTCCATGCCCTGAGCAAGACCCACTCGATGGAGCTTAAGTCTCTAAACCGCGAATTGAACCCGCTGGGGTACGATGCAATAAAGTTGTTTTCGAACTTCGAACGAGCATACCAGCAGAAGTTAAAACGGTTCGGTTAGAAATCATGCTGCCAGTTCAACCAATGGCAAAGCTTAGATCGACAAGCGGTACAAAAATGAAAGCAGTGACATGGCTTACTTCGAAGTAGAGAGCGCCCCTTGGGCACTCCTTGCGTTTGTTCTTTCCAGAAATTGTGGAAACTGATCTAATATACACAGGTGCATCAGTTACGAGTTTGAGGAAAGAGTTTTGTGTCATCCAGGCCGTTTTTTGCATGTAAGCGGATCGTAGTGCCTTTCATTCTTGGCATTGCATTGAGTGCCGTATGGTCACTCCATCATCACTGGTTGGGACGAGAAGTAACGCCGGAGATCCACGGATCCGCTGGCGGTTTGAAAGAGTTAGGTCTCAATGAAGTGAGCCGCAACTCGCGTCCCAATATCATTTTTATACTGGTTGACGATGCCGACCGAGGGTTAGTCGAGCCGGAGTTGGACGAGCGCGTTGCAGAATGGTTCCCCAATATCTCGCGTTTGAGTCGCGAAGGCGTCGGGTTCACCAACTTCCACGTCACCGTTCCAGTGTGCGGTCCGTCGCGTGCTGCCTTCCTTTCCTCGGTTTATGCAAGCCGTAGCGGAATCCGTTGCAACGACCCATCGGCCAGACGCAGTCGCGGCACGGGTGGCGGATTCACGGCTTATCGGCGATTCGGCCATTTTGGCACAACGGCGGGCACGCCATTTGTCGCCAATGATTTGGGTGTGTGGATGAAACACGCCGGCTACAAAACGATGTTCATTGGCAAATATTTGCACGAGGATTTTGTGCCACAGCGTGGAGAAAATTGGAAAACGATTCAACCACCCGGTTGGGATGACTTTCTGCCAAGTTTGGGTGCTAGGTATTTTAGAACTTCATTTATCCGTGCTGGGGTCTTCGTTTCTTCGGATAGCTTTGCAGACGACGAATATCCATCAAAGTATCGAACGGATATTGAAACGGTTGATGCGATGCGACTGCTCAGAGCCCACAATTATGAGTCAGCGCCTTGCTTCTTACTGTTTGCGCCGTTTGCTCCCCACTTGGAAGATATGAACGAACGATCTCTGGACGAAGATCAGCTGGACAAAGGCATGGTTGCTCCGGTGTACAAACGCATGTGGCCAGATATAAATCAACGGTTCACACCTGAATTTGATGAGTTGGATAACTCGGACAAACCGCGCACCATACAACAATTTTCACGGATTACGGAGCGATTATTCCGTGGCGATAATAACCAGCAGATTCCGGGTCACCAATATTTGCAAAAGGAATTTCGCCGCCGCGTTCTCTCGATGAAAAGCGTCGACGATATGGTGGGCGAGTTGCTGAAGACGTTAGCGGACATCAACCAACTGGAGAACACGATCATCGTGTTCACGTCGGACAACGGATTTCATTTAGGGCAACAACGTCATTTTGGCAAACTTCTTCCCTATAATCGGAGCACGAATGTGCCGCTGGTTGTCTGGGGTCCGAAATACGTTCCAGCCAGTGAGCGGCCGCTTTCCCATCTATTATCGAGCGTTGATATCGCACCCACCTTGCTGGAATTCGCAGGTGGCAATCTGGAATCGGAAATCGATGGACGGTCGTTCAAGCCAACTCTGGACGGCCGCTTCCAGGGTGAAGAGTCCGATTGGAGAAGCGAAGGTATCCTGATCGAACATTGGGAATCGGTCGCGCAATTTGGCGGTGAGCTGATGTCAAGTTATCAACAGTTGCGGCTGCACCAAGAAATCTACACGGAATGGGCCGACGGGGACGTCGAATACTATGACTTGCGGATCGATCCATGGCAACTTGAAAATTCTGCGCATCAGTTGCCGTCTGAGAGGATTGCGGAACTGAAATCGCAACTCGCCGCGATCAAACCTAAGTCTCCTGAACCCTTAGCATTCATCGAAGTCCCTTTTCATGCCGGTATCAACGCGTTTCGCAAACTGGAACTGGAAGGTTTAGCGGAATATCATAGGGGAATTGCTGCAGTCGATTTGTTCATTGAAGAGACCACCGACACGGAAAGCACGCGATTCTGGAACGGCGGTGGATTCGTGGCCGAGCGAATCTCGGTGCCCGCTAACTTGAGTAACGCCGGGGGAATCCTCACGGAATGGCGCTACGAGTTCGCTCCGCCTTCGGCTAGGCAACTAGTGCAACGCAATTTTCGCGTATGCGTGGTGGCGAAAGGAACCGACGGCACGGAAAGCGCCTTGGGGGTGAAGAAGGAATTTTCCATTGAGAATCGCTTTCCGGTCTCCCAAATATTGAGTCCCGCTCCCCGCCAAAGCGTTCGCTCGAGTCCAGGAATATTGATTTCCGGCGAGTCTCGTAACATAACTGCTCCATCGATTGTCAAATTAAGGATATTCGATATTGATCGAGGGCGTTTTTGGAATGGGAGGGCTTGGCAAGAGGAACCGGCCAACGTTAACGCTCGAATCGTCACCCAAGTGGATCGACTTTCGCGCTGGGATTACATGTTTACACCCGGTCGTATCGTTGCTAATCTGCGAGTTTCCGTAGTTGCGGTGTGTGACGAAAATGGGCCAGATGACCATCCTACCGTAATCCATTTTGAACTATTCTAGATCCTGCAGTTTCATTCTTGCGCAATTTGTTGGGATCTGGCTGATTATTGATGTCGATGCGAAATATTAACGAAGACCTATTCGAAAACACACGGATGTCATTCGGCGAGCATATCGAAGAGCTGCGCCAATGTCTTGTTCGCGCGCTTTACGGGTTGGCCATTTGTTGCATTTTCGGATTTTATTACGCCGATCAGATTATCAAATATCTCCAGCGACCTTTGGAAGTTGCCATTCGTGATTTCGAGTTGCAAATCGCTAAACGGAAGATGATCGAAAAGTATGGTTTTTTCGATCCTGAATTTGATTATTGGATTGACGATCAAGGGCAAGCTCCTCGCACGGTATTGATTAGTCGCGACCAACTTGCTCTGCTTGCTGGTTCGACTTCGGCGTCAAGCAATGTGGAATTAGCTGGACTCGATTTGAACCCGGTGGGGGCCGTTGCTATTGCACGACGGTTGTCCAGTGAAATGATCGCAAACGATGGTAACACTGAAGGTGAACAGCTTAAGATAATGCAGGCTGCTGCGATCTGGGATTTGCTTGAGGAAGAAGAACGTCAGTATGTGCGAAAACTGGCGTCGAAATCCATTGAGGCGGACGAAGCAGATGTCGCGCTCATGCGCACGCTCCTCAAAAGAATCTCTGATGAAACTGAATTGTTCAAACAAGCGGCATTCAGTCACTTGATTGACGAACCGAAGCTTGGATGGTTCGACTGGTTTACGTCAAGCGATTCGGTTAAGACTCTGCCGTTAATTAAACAGCGTGTCGATAATGCGAAATCAGCCGATCTGTTGCTGCAACGAAAATTGAATCGAGCTTTGATTCGCGACACGTTTAGTGTTGAACTTAGCCCGCCGCGGGCTGATTTGGTTCCAATTGAAATTTGGGAGACGATTGTTCCCGAAACGCAATCGCTTAGCCCCCATGAACCCTTCATGATTTGGATGAAAGCAGGTTTTTTCGCTTCATTTGTCTTAGCGAGTCCATGGATCCTCTACCAATTGTGGACCTTTGTCTCAGCGGGATTATATCCGCACGAAAAGCGTTATGTTCATTGGTACTTGCCTATCAGCGTTTTCTTGTTTTTCGCGGGTGTCTCGTTAGCCTTCTTTTTCGTATTGACTCCAGTTCTCAACTTCCTGTTTGCCTTTAACCAAACGATGGGCATCACGCCGCAACTGCGAATTAACTATTGGTTGTCATTTGTCATGTATTTGCCACTTGGTTTCGGTATCGCGTTTCAATTGCCCTTGGTTATGCTGGTCTTAAATCGGCTAGGAATTGTGGAAATCAGCGTGTTTTTGAGTAAATGGCGGATTGCCATCATGGCGATTTTCGTGGTTTCGATGTTTTTGACGCCAGCTGATCCGTTAAGTATGGTGCTCTTGGCTTTGCCACTGACCCTTCTATACTTTTTAGGAATCGCGTTATGCGTTTGGATGCCCAGGAATCGGAATCCGTTTGGTGAAGTGAGCGAACCGGTTTAGTCGACACCTGCCTAGTATGAGAAACGAAGTGGACTGGAGCGATGGGGAATTGGAGTCAATCTATTGAGGAGGCGGCAGAACGCTATGGCGGCTCGTTCCACGCAGGTGGACTGTTCACAAAACCCAGCCTGCAGTTTCCCTATGTCGAGCAAATGTGCCTGCTCCGCTTCCGCTCAGGCTTTTGGAACCGCGTGCGCGGAAACCTAACCGAATTTTCAACAAGTTGGCCCTTCAATCGCAAACTCAGTTTGTCGGTTTTGCCTATTGGCCGCCCGGTGCCCTTTAGCCATTGGGGGCAACTCCAAGATGTCGACGTGGCAGACAGCGAGTTTCAAGCGAAGTTCGCAGTGAAGGGGTTTCCAACTTCCGTCGCTCAACGATTAGTCAATGCACAGGTGCGCTGGCAGCTAGAGGAACTGGGGCGACTCGCTTCTCTCAAAGAACCTCAGCATGCAGAAATCGCCATCTGGTACGGTTGGTTGGTGATTGCCAAGCAAGGTCACCTACGACAGAAGGACGACATCGCTGAATTCCTTCGACTGTCTTTAGGTATCGTGGACCAATTCAAGCTGACGATGGCAGAGGGGATAAAGTTTGCTGATGGTGAATCGACCACGCTGCTGGACAATGTTTACTGTCCGATTTGCAGTGAAGAGATCGTCGATCAAATGGTTGTATGCATGCGTTGCAAAACTCCTCATTGTCGCGATTGCTGGGATTACAACAGCCAATGCGCTATGTTCGCGTGCGGTGAAAAGCGGTTCATCAATGCCTCTGAAAAACAAGCCAACTAGCGAATGATGGGCTTGTTTTTCCAAAACGTTTCTACCGCATGAAGTACGGGATCAATGGTTTGCGTTTGAATTCGGTGGGGCGGCGACCAATTCGACCATTTAAAACCGGAATGCTCGGTCGGCTTGATTTTCACGTCGGCGTTTAAAAACCCGAGAAACATCACCAGAGTCTTGATACGCGGCTCGAAATTGAACCGCTTCAAGTGAACCGTGTACATCATCGTGAAGCGAAAATGCGGATCAATATCAATCAGTTCAGGTTTGATCCCAGTTTCTTCATCCAACTCGCGCAGAGCGCATTGCAGTTCCGTTTCCCCGACGTCGACATGCCCCTTGGGAAAATCCCAGCGGTCTTTATGCCGCATTATCAGAAAAGAAAGCTCATTCAATTGACGAAACGGTATCACTCCACAGGATTTTATCCCATTGGCAATCTCGTGTTTTTGATGCACGACGGGATTGTCGGGTACCACTATTCCATCAAATTGGTTCAACCGTATACTGTCGCTCATTTTCGAAAACAGAGTGAGGGATGTCTGATGCGTGACGTAAAACTACAGTCAGCGAAGTGAGAAGGCGGTCCGTTTGCTTCCTGATTCGCGATCTATCCTTAAGTTGAAATAAGTGAACATTTCAATAGAATAATCAAAAGTTGTGCACTTGTGATAGTCGAATCTGGTCGTCTCGGCAATAAAATCTGGCAAAGCTCATGAAAATTTATACCAAGCTTGGCGACGACGGTTCAACCTGGATTCTGGGTGGGATCCGCTTGAGAAAATCCGATTTGCGAATCGAGTGTATCGGCGAGCTTGATGAACTCAATTCTTTGTTGGGCGTATCGCTTAGTCAACTGAACAACATCCGCGATGATCTGGTTGGGGTGCGTGCAAGGTTGCAAACAGTGCAGCATGAGTTGTTTCAGTGGGGAGCGATGCTAGCCGGTGCTCGCCCAGAAGCTCATACGCGAATCGGCGATCAAGCTGTGACTCGTTTGGAGAACGAAATAGATGGATGGCAAGAGCATCTGCAGCCGCTCACGCATTTTATTCTGCCTGGAGGGTCAAGTGACGCTGCAGTCCTTCATCTGGCCCGCACGGTGTGCCGCCGGGTGGAGCGCCGAATCGCGGCACTGCACGATTCATTGAGGGCGTTCCCTGATGAAAATGTTGGCAAGCGCCGTGTGCCAACTGCCGACCATGAAAAAGTGGAATCGGTTGGCGATAAAGACGATCAAGCGATAGATGAAGTGCGCGATTTGTTGCGGTATTTGAATCGGTTGAGTGATTGGCTGTTTGTTGTCAGCCGATTTGTAAATTCGCTTCACGGCATGAGCGAAACTAAATGGGAACCCAAAGCTCAGGTCCCTTAAAACGTTATAAGAAGTTGTAGCGGCGCGCGGGATGCTGTTCCCATGAGTGCGCCGAGCGATCACGGAATCGTCCGACCCGAAACATCAACAGCGAGCGTTGAATTTCACGTGGGTCCTTGTGGTTACCGCCAAATGATGAATTCGCTGGTGTACGTCGTTGCAATTTGTGGCGATAATTTCCAAAGCACATCCTTGCATGACAAATCAACTCGATGATCGATTTTGCCGAAGAGAGAAAAACGACTAATGGCCGATTCTAAACGAAAGGTTCTATTTGTTTGTATGGGGAATATCTGTCGCTCGCCTGCTGCGGAGGCAGTCTTGCAACACCTCATTGAAGTTAACAACTTAACGAAAATGATCGAAGTTGACTCAGCCGGAACCCATGGCTACCACGTAGGGGAAATGGCTGATCGGCGTATGCGGCAAGCTGGTGAAAAACGCGGTTACCGTTTCGTGACGCGTGCCCGACAAATTCAGCCTGGAGATCTCGACGAATTTGAATTGGTTGTGGCCATGGATCGTACCAACTTGTCATTTATTCAACGCTTGCACGAACGGCCAACTGCCGAGATCAGACTTCTCAGCCATTTTCTTGATAGCAAATGGGGTGAAGAAGTTCCTGATCCGTACTACGGCGGCCTAAAAGGTTTTGAGCAAGTGCTGGATATGCTGGAGGCTGCTGGTCCAGCGATGTTGGACTATCTGAAGGATCCACGTGCATGACGCATGGCCATCGACAGGTTCTGCAGATGGCCGTTGATCAAGTGTCTGCAAACGCACGGCTAATCGTGGGCATCTCTCGATTGGGCGGAGGTTGCATCAGCGAAGTGTATCGCTTGCGGCTGATCGATGGGACAGAACTCGTAGCGAAACTCAACTCGGCTGATCACTTCGACAATTTCAGCGTAGAGGCATGTGGGTTGGAATTGTTGCGTGCCGCGAACGTAATTCGTGTGCCTCAAGTAATTGCCAATCACATCATCCTCGAAGGGCAGGCGATCCTGTTGATGGAGTACATACAACCTGGACGCCAGCACCCCAAATTTCAATCTGAGTTTGGAACTCAATTGGCCTATTTGCATCAGGCCGAGGCTCAGTCCCAATTTGGACTCCAAGTCGACAATTTCATTGGCGACACTGAGCAAATAAACACACCCAGTAAGAGTTGGGTCGACTTTTTCCGAGATAAGAGGTTGGGATTTCAGTTGAGATTAGCGAGCAGAAACAACTTGCTCTCTGTTTCGATGCTGAATCTGGCCGACCGACTTTTAAACCGCCTTGACGATCTATTACACGAACCAGCCCAGGCGTCTTTAATTCACGGCGATTTGTGGAGCGGAAATTACTTCAGCGATTTGCGTGGTGCCCCAGTAATTATCGATCCAGCGGTTTACTTCGCTGATCGCGAGGCAGAGTTTGGGATGATCGAGTTGTTTGGTGGGTTGGGTGAAGATTTCTTCAACGCCTACAACGAAGTCTGGCCGTTGCCTCCAGGCTATCAAGAGCGTTTCCTAATCTATAAACTGTATCACTTGTTAAATCATCTCAATCTCTTTGGCAGCGGATATTTGGAACAATGTGTTTCTTTAATAAAACAATTTGCTTGAGGTCTGTTCGGGGCTTATTCGGGTTTATCTTAATTTGTTGCTTCGGCTGCCAAGTCAATAACCCTGATAGAAATATCGAAGTAGACGTTGTTCAAACAGTGGTTCCGGAGAAAAAGGGTCTGCGAATCGCTACGTTCAATGCTTCACTCAATCGCAACAGTCTATTCGAATTGCGCGAAGAGTTGAAATCACCTGATTCTAAACAGATACAACTCGTCGCCGAGACAATCCAGCGCGTGAGGCCTGACGTGCTGCTCATCAACGAAATTGACTTCGATGAGACTCATCAGACTATTGATCTATTCCAGCGAAACTATTTGCAAGTCAGCCAGAACAATGCCGAACCGATCGAGTACAAGTACGCGTATATTGCCCCCGTAAACACCGGCATTGATAGTGGTGAGGATTTGAACAACAACCTCGAATTGGGTGAACCGGAGGACGCGTTTGGATTTGGCCGATTCCCGGGGCAATACGGCATGGCATTGTTCTCCAGGTTTCCCATCCAGGTTGACGACGTGCGCACGTTTCAGCTGTTTCTTTGGAAGGATATGCCGGACCCGCTTTGGCCCGTAAATCAAGATGGCAGCCAATACTATTCGGCTGCGGCCAAGGAGAAATTTCGCATTTCTTCCAAGTCACATTGGATCGTACCAATTCAAGTCGGCGGTCAAAAACTAAACATGGTGTGTGCTCATCCGACCCCGCCCGTGTTTGATGGTCCGGAAGATCGAAATGGTCGGCGTAACCACGATGAGATTCGCTTAATCGTTGATATGATTGATGGCAAAACGTATCTGGTCGACGATCAAGGGCGCCGAGGAGCGTTAAACGAGGATGACCTGTTTGTCGTTTTGGGGGATCTGAATTCTGATCCTGAAGATGGAGATAGCCTACAGGAGGGAATATTACGACTGCTAAAACATCCCCGAGTCAATTCCATGAAAACGCCGGCGAGCGAGGGGGGTGTCGCTGCGGCCAGAAAAGTCGGGAAGAAGAACGCCACTCATCGAGGTGACCCTGCATTTGATACAGCTGATTTCAATGATGATGTCGTCGGTAATCTTCGCGTTGATTACGTCTTGCCGTCGGTCACAATTCCGATTGTACAATCCGGTGTATTTTGGCCGACCAGTTCGAGTCGGTTTGACTATCTGAACCAAGCATCTGACCATCGATTGGTCTGGATTGACACCCAAATTTCGCCCGATGTTGAGTAACAATTACGGCCGTTAAATGCCTATCCTTTGATGTCCTATTCTAATATCGTGCATCAACTAAAATTCTGTCGAGCGTTATTGGAGGAAGAGTTGGGGCAAGGAGTTGGCCCGCAATCACATGTTGAAGTCCGCAGTACGCTTCAATCGCAACACAAGTTCCGCGAACTTGACAACGAACGTCGCTCCGCCTAATTCGCAACTAGGCTTGGTCCAGAAACCCGCAAGCGTAGCGGACGCCGAACCGAGAGACTGAGAGGTCGCTGATTGCGGAGCAAATCTAATCGAGCATGTGTGCCGTGGTGCCGTCGGCGATTCCGCATAACGCATAGAAGGCCCACAGGTCGATTCGGCGATTGACGGCATGCACCGATCCATCCGCAAAAGAAAAATGAATCACGCCAGGGTGTGTCGCGCCAAAACCGGCGATATGGGAATAGGCGGAGTCGCCTAAGAGCAAAAAGTTAGGGTTAATAGCGTGTTCGTAGGCCCCCCATTCGAGATCCGCTCGCCCTCGCGCCAATCCACTAAACAACCAGGTATGGTATTCTATGCGCTTGAAATTATCGATGTGGCCTAACGTCTCACCAAACAAGATAGTATGGCTAATTCCGTCGCTGATCGACGACGATCGCATCCTGCGAGTTGAAAGCATCGCACCGCGATAGGGTACTCGTGTCGGTTCGACCTGATCTTCACCTGAATGAACGCCTGCACACCCTGCGTAGCTGGTCGCTCCCGGTGGGTCAGAAATCCAAAAACCACGTGCATAGACAATCCAATCACGCAGGTTGGAAAACTGGACACATGGATGTGATGAAACAATCGGCACCGCGCCATCGCCCCCCTCCAACGAATCCGAAGGACAGACTAGAAACGGCAAGTTTACATTCATGACTTCGGTCACAGCCGGTAATTCTCCATACCAGGTAATCGGGTCAGGCTGCAAGCCTGCACGAATCAGCTCGATTGGCAATCGACTATATAAAGGCTCATGATCCAACATCGGCAGCAGGTGTGCAATTGCT
>CALMEE010000070.1 GCA_937862885.1 uncultured Planctomycetaceae bacterium | reverse complement strand
CCAAGTCCAGTGCCAACGCCGGCATTTCACCTGCCCCTCCTGACGAATCAGGGAGTCGCTCGGGAAGCTCTTCATCCCCTTGACGGACGCCACGAATCGGCATGCCTGTTCCTGCCCAACTCGTATTTCCTGTTTCAAACTCTTGATCTTTTGGACTCGATTGCATCGACAGGCGAACCTTGCCGTGATGGGCCGCGATCAGGAACAACAGCAAGTCGACCTCTTGGAATGAAAGCCGGGACAATTCGTCGGCAATCGCGTTGGTGGTCGTGGGCTCATCGCTCGGCCGATCATTTGTTATGTCCCACATCCAGGCAAAATCCCTACCATTAATTGCCGGATGCTCCGGATGACATCGCCGGATCAGTTCGAGAATCGCCAAACAACTGGCCAACTCGTGTCGAAATCCTCGGCGCGGACCGTGCGATTCCGTCTGATAGAGCTTTGCGCCAGTTCGCCACGCTTTTTCAGGCGCCTTGGCCAAGTCGGTTCGTGACGGGACGACGCAATACGTGCCCAATGCGAACGTTGGATGCGACTTACCCCAGTCATGCAATCGAAGTGCCATTTCAACCACCTGACGCAAGTTACTCGGCAAGCCCAATTGTTCGCTCAGTCGATTGGCTTCCGCCCGGGCTTCGCGAGAGTGTGTCAGGATCGTCTTCCACTCCTGCTGTTGGCTGAGGCCGTCTGAACTTTCCATCTGATCGGCGGCAATTTCGCTGATCTCTGCTGAAACGAGGTTCAGCCCCGCGAGTGATTGGATGTCCAATCCCGGTCGGCCCTTTTTGAGGGGCTGACCGGTAAATCCGAGTTCCGGGTCGTAGCCACCAGCTCTGGCATTGACCAATATCACCATGCCGGGCCGCAAGGTTTCGGAACGGGTTGGAATCCATTTGCCGTCCAGGTAGTCCCAGCTATAGACCATCCCTCGTTCAGTAGAAATCTTCTTGATCCAGGCTTTAGCATCACCAATCGGAACCGCACACAACTCTTGAGCGCTGGGAACAATCTCGTCGCCTAGCGGGTTCGGAAGTTCTCGCCAGAAAACTTGCAAGTCGCGATCCTCCCCCTCGCGAATGAAACGCCCGACATCCAGGTCAGCACCCGTCAGATCGGGGCTGGTGTCGAACAGTTCTTCGAACTCATGCTGCAACAACACGTGTAACGGTTGGTAGGGATACAGCCCCTGCAATAACTCGGGCGAACTTGCCCGCAATTCGTCCTCGAACTGTTCCAGACTGCGTATCGAGACGTCCAGCGACCGCCCGATCAGGTCTTTGATCGCCGACCGTGCCGCATCGATCTCCGCGAGCTGATAAGGTGCTGCCTTCTTGTCGTCCGTTGGCTGGTTGTCGAGCACGTCAACATCGGCAGTTCCGCCGTATCGCGCTGCTCGACCAAATCGTTGCACCAGACTCGTCCAGGGAGCCAGTTCAGTGATCAGGCAACTAGCGGAAATGTCGACACCGGCCTCGACCACCTGCGTTGCCACGATGATTCGATTGGTATCGGGAGTTAGAGCAGAACGTTGTAGAAACTCGGCCCACGTTTGCCGCTCGTGCGGTCGAAACCGGCTGTGGATGAGTTTCAACTCGGGTGGGCTGTCGCTCTTTTTGTAATTCTTGTTGAGTGCGTCGAATACTTGGTTTGCCGTTTTTACGGTGTTGACGATCACCAGGGTCTGCCGCCCTGTTTTTGAGTCCGGTGTGTGGTCTGCATGTTTGCGGGAAATCAATTCAGCCCAAGCAGTGGGTTCCGACGGCTCAAGCGAAACCGGTTTTTGTGCGTCCCACGTAACGCCGCTGCGCTGGTCGGGCGGGATGACGACCGGTTTGGACTTCATGGTTTCGACGAGTTCGGTCGTTTCCGGAGATTGCAGCCAATCGGGCTGCAGCGTAGCGCTCATCCACCAAGTCACTCGCGGCGGAGAAAATCTTTCGTGCCGACTGGCGAACCGTTGCCAAAACGACTGAATCTGTGCGCTCGTCGTCAGGCCGACGCCCATCAATTGCACTTCGTCCATTACCCACAAAGCGTCATTGTTAATCAGTCCAAATGCATTCGGCCAAGCGGCTCGCCCCATGGCATAACCCCGATTGAGCGCACGCGACAACAACATGTCCTGAGTGCCAATCAGGACAGCAACTCTTTCAGGCCATTCGAACCAGCGCGACTCCTCAACACCACCCAGCAGTTTGAAAACGCTGACTTTGTCACTGAACCCTGCGTCGTTCAGAAACCGTTCCGCCTCGCTTGCCGTTTGCTCGACCAGCGTCCGCATGGGTAAACACCAAACCAATCGTCGCGGCCATTCCGGGTGTTGACGCTCTAGTCGATGGAAGACCCACGCTGACAAAACTCCCAGTGTTTTTCCCATCCCAGTTGGAATTCGTATCAACTGATTTTCGCATGCCACACGACTAGCTAAGGCTTGTTGCCAAGCCCAAGCACTCTCGACTCCGGTTATCCGAGCAAACCATTCCGTGTAGTCTTTTTCGCTCATCGCTTATTACCTAAATAGTTGGTTACTTTAACCTTTTGTTGTCTTAATCGATTGTGGTTTTCGATTTACTACAATCGCTCCTTGTCAAACGTGCAGCCTAACCCCCTCTGTGACAAGTCTGGTCACGCTCATCTCAAGAAATTAATTTTTTCCTGGTTATTTTTCTGTGCTCGCGTCTGCGTCAGTCTGAATTTGCTATGTGATTGCTTTGAAAAAAAATTTTTGTGTTTTACCGGAATTGTGGCCATCAATTAAGGTTTGTCGTGTACTTCAAAGCACTACCGAGCATATCGACCGAAATGCAGACAGGAGCTCTTACATTAGCGAATTAAGAGCCTGCATTTAAGGACGAGGTTGCATTTAAGGACAGGTAAATTGTTAGTCTTTTTGTGACGTCGATGCACGAAATCTTATCGCCGTCAAACCATACCAAATTCCACTTGAAATAGTCCCAGCCCGTAGTGGCATGCGTAGCCCAAAATAATTGGGCCGCTAACAGGTTGAGGAAAATGTAGACGGATGGCGTGGCCATAGGATTGAGGTGGTGGTGAATGATCGGCGTTGCGACTCAAAATGTATTCCGAGAATAATTGCGCCGCAGTTGGTAAGACTTCTATTTCGGCTGCGGGAAAGCCCCGACTGGCCAACTCAGCCCTAACTTGACCCTCCAATGTATTCTTCCCCGAACGCTTGACATATCTGGGCGCCACAAACGGCGTGAGGCTGACCCATGTCTGTGCCCCTGTACAGCTATTCAATCGCAAAAATCGTTCGACGAAAATACCTGATTCGGCGTCTTCCTGATGATTAACGACACGGAGATCGTTTTGATCAGCTCTGCGGGGATCCCCAGGTTCAGCGTTGTGGAATTGGTTGTACTCAGCAATGTTCGGAACATGAGCGTCGGGGGCCAACTGGTGTTTGGACACGATATGCTTTGCTTCCCACGCTACGCGCAGACGCAACCAAGGTTGTCCGTGTGCTCCGTACAGCGTGCGTAGCGAATGAATTGCTCGAAGAGTCAGTTGGCTCAAACCCATGTCGGTGTGAATGACGATATGGTCGATGTAACCATCCCGATCAAAGTCGACCGGCAGAACATGGGCATGTCGGTGCGGACCGACCAAGGGGTGCCCCAAGCGATTCTGGCCTGTCAACTCGGGGCAATCGACCCTGCGGCCCCGCGCGGCCTTCCGTATCAACGCGCGATGTACGGCATCTCCCACGCGGAGTGTCTTCGTCACCGGTGGCAATCCGCAGTCCTCAAGCAACCTCTCGGAAAAAGGGCCCGAACGGAATGTTGGAAACTTCGTATTTGAGGCAGGCGCCAATTCAAGCAACACGGTCGTTTGCACCCCAGTCCCGCAATGCATGGCATCGCAAGAGGGCATGTGCTCGATTTCGCAAAATCGGTTCATCATCCGATCCTCGTGTTAAATCGAAAAAATGTGGTCACGAGATTTTTTGGCCGACTTCGATCCGTGCGGCTAAGGAAAAGCTGCTTCTCGGTCAGGGTTATGTTCAACCATTGTGCCAATCTCGCTCAAGAATGAAACCGCCTAACACAAGATTTTTCATTTTTTAGTGGAATTAAGGAAATACGAAGAAATACGGAGAATTACGGGACAGGCAACGCTACTAGAATTTTGGCGCTTGGCAACTAATCTGCAAGGGTATCCCTCCCCAATATATTCGGCGAAGACGCAATACCATGTCGCTTGCTTCCCAATTGGTTTGAATTAGACTGGACATCGATGGATTGGCGATCAGCAAGATCATCTGGAATGCCAACACCTACGGCTTTAGTTGCACGGACGGAAAAACGGATTGCCCCCTAACAATCCAAATTCGGGAGGCCATCATGCGTCGTTCGTATTTGATCACCTACGACATTTGCGATGATAAGCGACTGCGAAAAGTCTTTCGCCTCATGAAAGATTACGGCGATCATCTGCAATACAGCGTCTTTGAATGCCAGCTCAATGATTCTGAATTGCTCCAATGCCGCGCAGAATTGGGCGAGATTATCAACCATCATGATGATCAAGTCTTGTTTATTGATTTAGGACCGAGTGAAGGACGTGGTGATCGCGTAATTACGTCTTTAGGTCAAGCCTACTCACCCGTCGATGCCTCTTGTTGTGTCGTGTAGATGCGAACGTTCAGTTTCCGAGAAGGAGTGAACCGTTAAGTCCCCGAATATTGCCCCACTAACCTTAATCCCACAGTGATCCCCATGATTCAAACAAACGATCCAAGTCTCGCGTCGGAAACTGAATCCAAGTCGCAAGACAACTTTTTGCCAGCGCGAATGTTAAATGAGTTTGTGTATTGTCCACGTTTGTTCTTTTTGGAATATGTTGAAGGACAATTTGCCCACTCGGCGGATACCATTGATGGCGCAATCAAGCACCGCCGCGTCGATGCGAGTCCCAAACCATTGCCAGCCGCTTCCAAACAACAGGGGAAGCAACGAGGGACCGCCACATCTGGCCAACCGAACGAAGCTGTTGAGCCACTCACTGATGTGCCGACATTGCATGCGCGCAGTGTAACGTTAGCAAGTGACCGCCATCAAATTCTGGCGAAACTGGATCTGGTCGAGGCAACAGGCAACACCGCTACGCCAGTTGACTACAAACGAGGTCGGCCGAAAATCAGCGAAGATGGGATGCCGACGGCTTGGGAGCCTGAGCAGGTACAACTATGTGTTCAGGCATTCGTGCTACGCGAGAATGGGTACCAATGTACTGAAGGGGTCATCTATTTTGCTGAGTCGAGGCAGCGCGTCACGATTCCGATTACGCCCGAGTTAGAAGCGATGACTTTGTCAGCAATCGCGGGAGCGCGCGAGGTCATAACAAGGGGGCACATGCCTCCACCGCTGGAAGATAGCCCGAAGTGTCCCCGCTGTTCTCTCGTGGGGATCTGCTTGCCGGATGAGTCTCGCCGATGCATGGCTTCGATTGCTTCCGAGGGTGCATCAGGTAAGCAACGTTTTCTGTTTGATGTCGGTCCGCAACTTTATCGAATCGATTTGGCCGAGGATACTGAGCAACCATTGCGGCGGTTGGTCTCGGCACGCGACGAGCGACGACCGTTGTACGTAAATACACCGGGAGTGGTGGTCGGCAAGTCAGGCGAAGTTTTGCAAATCAAGGAAAAAGGAAAAACGATTCGCGAAGTACGAATGCATGATACCAACCAAGTCAATCTGATGGGGCCGATTCAAATTTCCACTCAGGCGTTGCAGGAACTCATGCAGGCCGAGATACCGGTCGGTTTCTTTTCAATGGGGAATTGGTTTTACGGAATCACGCATGGGATCGGCTTGAAGAATATTTTTACTCGGCGTGAACAGTTTCGGCTGGCCGATGATTCCCAGTTTTGTCTGCGGTTGGCCAAGGCATTGGTTGCTGGAAAAATTCGCAATTCTCGCGTGATGTTGATGCGAAACCATGCGTCCCCGCCCAACAGCACCCTGCGGATGATGAAACGCATGGAGCGAATGGCACTGGCATGCACGGACTTGTCGAGCCTCTTGGGTGTCGAGGGGACCGCTGCCGCAAGTTACTTTGCTGAATTTCAAGGGATGCTGAAGGTCGGTGGCTCGGCCGACCCCTTCGAAAGCAATTCGGACGCAAATGCTGAGGCAACTGCTGATCAGGCAACGCAGGCGATCCAAGCGAGTAGCGAAGAGAACAAAGCTGGCAGTTCCTGGGCGCGTTTTGATTTCCGTACTCGCAATCGACGTCCACCCCGCGATCCGGTCAACGCGCTGTTGTCGCTGGCCTACAGCGTGTTGGCGAAGGAGTTGACGATTACCTGTGCCATGGTGGGATTGGATCCCTATTTAGGATTTTACCATCAGCCACGTTACGGTCGGCCAGCATTGGCTTTGGATTTGATGGAGCCCTTCCGCCCGCTCATCGCTGAATCGGCTGTGTTGACGGCCATCAACGGTCGGATGATTACGCCGCAGGATTTTGTACAGGCTGGTGATGCGGTAAGTCTTTCCCCGAGTGGACGTAAGCAATTCTTCTTGGCATTGGAAGCGAGGATGGATTCGTTAGTAACCCATCCACTCTTTGGTTATCGCGTTAGCTATCGTCGTGTTTTGGAGATCCAAACGAGGTTATTGGCGCGGCTGTTGTGCGGCGAAATCAGCAATTACCCAGTTTTCGTTACGAGGTAATGCACGGCAATTTTTGCGGCATGTGATAAGCATCCAGCGTGTCGCGTGCCAGCCAGATATCAGAGCTGGTTATACGCGCGCAGGATGACTACGCGACGTCAACCAGTGCTCATCCATCCCAGGACTCTTCCGCGTTCAATTGAACGCGGAAAGAGGCGACGGCTTACGCGATCGCGGACAACAGAACGGCTGCTTCAATGAGGCCGCGTTCAATTGAACGCGGAAAGACCTACATGCCGCTGGCCTTAAGTCGTGTCGATGGAATGCTTCAATGAGGCCGCGTTCAATTGAACGCGGAAAGACGGCTGCGCCTAGAGCGGTGACTCCGACGGCCACCAGGCTTCAATGAGGCCGCGTTCAATTGAACGCGGAAAGCAGGTACTTCCTGGCGTTTTGCCTCCCCAGGCACGGGCTTCAATGAGGCCGCGTTCAATTGAACGCGGAAAGACGCAGGGGTGCAATATTGGTGTGGGGTCTGGAGTTCCTGCTTCAATGAGGCCGCGTTCAATTGAACGCGGAAAGCCAAACCTTCACGATCACTTCCAGCGAAACCAGCAATGCTTCAATGAGGCCGCGTTCAATTGAACGCGGAAAGGCCTGCCTTCTCGCTCGGCGATCGACGAGCGAATGTGCTTCAATGAGGCCGCGTTCAATTGAACGCGGAAAGATACTGCTGCGGAAATGATGCTATTTGTGTGCGAAGTTGGCCTTTCGCGAGCGAGGGCTTGTTGACCATCTCGGTTTCCACTACCAGTTCAAACTTGACCATCACAAATGATTGTCCTGTAACGACTTGCAATCTGCGAGCGGATGTCCCGGTTTCACGATCACCTAACCGCTCGCACGCACCTTCACCTCTGCAGACTTCCCTATTCTACATCATGTGGCCAGCATGACTACCCCCAAAATTGGATAACGCTCGTGTCGTCCAAACCTCTTGAAAGCTGTTTTACCGGCTGCAATTCAAGTTATACTTTCCGTCTGAAAAGTTTCACGCACAACGCACGTCTACTTTCCAACATGGCTGGCCTCGATCGATTCGATAAGAACGACTCGAAGCGTACCAACAACAACTTCACAAACCCAAAAGTTGCAACATCCGCTTGATGGACACACTAAAAACGACACGCATCGCGCCCAGCCCAACGGGGGCACTGCATTTGGGAAATGCCCGGACCTTTTTGGCGAACTGGGCGCTCGCGCGACAATTGGGATGGCGGATTGTGTTGCGGATCGACGATCTGGATAGCCCCCGCGTTAAGGCAGGGGCAGTCGAAGAGACAATCGAAGTGCTCCAGTGGCTGGGAATCGATTGGGACGAGGGGCCAGTGTTCGAATCCAACCACCTGAAGGATTATCGGGCTGCTCTGAAACGATTAGGAGAACAGGGGCTGATTTATGGGTGTCAGTGCACGCGGAGTCAAATGGCAGCCGCAAGTTTGAGCGCGCCGCACGCCGATCAGCATGAGTTGCGTTATCCAGGTACATGCCGCCCAGCGGACCTCGTGCCCATCGACGTCGCCGACCTGCATGCGCCAGATCTGGCGTGGCGTGTTCGCGTAGCGGATGAGTGGAACGAATTTAATGATGAATTTGCAGGCTCACAACGCCACCATGTGCAACGGGAAGTGGGTGATTTTCTAGTTACCAACAAACAGGGAATCGCAAGTTACCAACTGGCATGTGTTGTCGACGATGGGCTCGCAAATGTCAGTTATGTTGTGCGAGGGGATGATCTATTAGCATCGACGCCTCGTCAAATGATCCTGCAAAGATATCTCGGCCTGCCACCGTGCAAGTATTGGCACCTTCCCTTAATTGTCGGTGCTGATGGACGTCGTTTGGCAAAGCGGCATGGGGATACGACGATCAAGTCTTATCGTCAACAAGGTGTGAGCGCCGCGCGGATTCGAGGGCTCATGGCCGCGTGGTGCGGCAAACCAACGTTAGAGCCCTGTTCCCCAAGCGAATTTATCGACGAGTTTTCGCTGCAGAGATTTCCACGAAACCGCATCGTGTTTGATGCGGTTCACGATCACTGGTTGTTGCACGATAATAACTAAGCAGGCGTATTCGATGGCTGATATGGCCTCGCCTCTGACCCGTCAACTCCGGGACGGTGCATGGTTGTTCGCTATTTGGTAGCTTTTTCGAATGCAGCGCGTCCGCCCACAATCGGCAAGTCGATACGGGTTGCATCCAGGTCGAGGGTCAGCTCGGTTCCGGGCGCTGGCCAGAGGGTAAAGTCACGATCGCTGGAAAAAATCATTAGACCGATGCGTTGGCCCGCTGGAATGACTTGGTCATCAGGTTGCAGGTCAAACGAGAATTCGTAGAACTGGCCGGGCACGAGTGGCTCGCTCTCCGTGAGCGATTTGTGATTTTGTGGATCGGCCCAACCGCGGGTGATGATGTTGTCGGTGATTCTGCGGCTGCGCGTGTAGGGGAGCGAGACCAGCCACACGGACAGATTTGCCGCTGGCTTGTCGCTTGCCAGCCTGATCGTAAGTTGTGCGGTGCCAGAGAGATGCAGGTCACCCGTGAGTCCCGGCGTGACGTACAGCAACCGGTTTGCGGATTCGCTTGCGGTAGCTAGCGCAGCACCTGATTGGTTCACGTCATCGATTAGTTTTTCCTGGCCCTGATCAGGCTGAGACGTCAAGTGCAGGGTACCGGATTCGTTACCTCCTTTTCCAAGGTACAGCGACACCAGGGACGCGTCCGGGTGCGGATAATCAGGATACGCGGTCGGTTGGTCTTGGCGATCACTTTCGCGGACGATCCAAGATTTTGGGTCCTCTTCAACTCCATTTTCGACACCGTGCAGGTAGCGGGTGAACCAGCGATTCATCATGTCGAAAGGAGGTGGGCCACCGTGGCCTCCTTGGTGAAAAAAGATTTGGCTGGGGACACCTTTTTCTTTGAGCGCCTGATAGATCCGCACGCTATGTTCGGGCATCACGTTCCAATCGTTGAATGCGTGGGCCATCAGCGTCGGCGTTCGGTAATCTGCGAGTTTATTCAGATAATCGCGTCCCGCCCAAAATTCGTTGTAGTCGCCAGTAATTCGATCGAAATTACCCTGCATTTCCTTGGTACGTATTTCTTCGTTGCAGTAAGCGCGCTTGTCGGGATCGCCGCTGTTGATGAAGTCGTAAAGCACATCGATGTCTTCGCCCATGTAGCCGCCGGGATGGCGAATCAGTCCGTGTGAGCGATAGTAATGATAGTACGAAGTATTGGGAGCGATCGGGATGATGGCTTCCAGACCTTCCACTCCGGTGGTGGCCGCCGCAATGGGGAGCGTACCGTTGTAGGAGGTTCCAGTCATGCCAACTTTCCCGGTGCACCAGGTTGCTTCGACAAGTTCGCCGCCGTCGGCCTCGGTGTAACCTCGGGCGCGTCCGTTGAGCCAATCGACGACGGCTTTGGGAGCGAGAGCCTCGTTATCGCCACCACAAGTCGGACAACCTTGCGACAAGCCTGTGCCCGGTGATGCTGAGTAAACCAGAATGTAACCGCGGGGAAGCCATTGATCTGTATGCGAATCATTTAAACCTGGGCGCGCTTTCGAGTGGGGGATGGCCGGCATTTCGCCACGCTCAGGTGGTGTTTCGCCCAGCTCGTGTTGGGGATTCCAAAAATACTCGCTGCGCGTCGAGCCGACTCCCGAAAAATAAGGGCTCGTTACGTAAATCGCGGGAAGTTTGAGGCCTTCGCTGTCCGTTTGTTTGGGCCTTACAACATAAACATGAACACGATCCAACTTGCCATCCCCATCGGAATCGAACTCGGTTTCGACAAACAAATCATGGCGGATCCATTCGCTCGGCTTGGAAAAACCCGGGACGGGTTGAGCTTGTCCATCTTTGAAGATCGGCACGGATTTTTCCTGCGTCGGAGCGTCGGTCTGCGCAATCGCGGAGAAACTTGCAATGGACACGATGGCCAAACCTAAGGCACATATTCGGACGGGAGAAAATCTCTTGGGCATTTTGTGTGCCGAGTATCTAATTATTTCGCGAGTTATCATGTACAATCTTAGAGTTGGTGGTTGAGTTAACTTGTTGCATGGACTAAAGCTGCCTGCGGAGTCGCAACGCCCGCGTTCGCTCCAATTTATATTAATTGGATGATACAAAACAGGTACCGGTGCGTGAGACAATGCAATTTCAATTGTGAGCGGGAGCGGTGCCCACAGTTCGCTACGATCCCCAATGCCGTTGAGCTAATGCGTAATTCGGCATCAATAAAACTGTGCAGTTTGCATCCAAAATTAGTATCCTCGATCCTTAGGGAACTCGCAAATGCAAAGCAGTATTAAATTCGACAATATCGAATGGCGTCAACTGAACGAATTCGCGGAAGAGAAACGGGTTACACTCGGCGAAACATCGATGCGCCTACTAAGACTCGCCCCTGGGTTTGAGGAAGTGGATTGGTGCACGCGCGGGCATGTGGGTTATGTGATCGAGGGAGTGTTGTTGATTCAATTTGATCAGCATACGGAAACGTACACCAGTGGCGATGGACTGCATATCGATTATGGAGTCCCTCACCGAGCGCTCAAGCTCAAACAGAAGACCGTGCTGTTTATCGTCGACGAAAATTGACTGGACGATTGCTTATCGTCGACATGATCCCTTGATCCCTGCTGCGGATCGCCCGCCACAGTTCGTTTATTGCCCTCAGTTTCTTACCACGAGGATGGCTTAAAGGGGCCGACCAGCTTTTGCCAACCCGAATCGCGGCAAGCCTGTGCTGCGCGAATTGCGGCTTTGAGATCTCTATCGATGTGCCACTTTGAATTAGCGCGGACGAGACCAATTACAGGCGCCGTGCAATCGCTTCTGGTGCAATGCGGATGACGCGAGAGACAGCCTGTTCAGCGGTTGCCTGCAGAATTTCATCTTCCGAATCCGATTCAGAACGATCAAACTCGATAATGAAGGCACCGATTTGCGTCCCCCCTTCGCTACAGGAGGCTGGCCAAAACTGGTCTGCCTGCGTGGCGACTAGTTTTGCCAACTCGCGGGTAGCTTTTCCGGAAAATCCACCCAAAGACATTTCCAATCTCCCGAGCGATTCTCGATATACGTAACATAAGAAGGCAACCAATTGCGTATCTCCCTTCTTATTGGCCAATTCCCAATTGCCATTGGCCAACTCGTAGTAGATGCCGGGCGAATTGCGTTTGTCTGACTTGGCCAACTTGACACCACCAAAACAAGAAACAGGTTGAGGGTCCTTGTCTCGATAACGAATGAAGAACGGACATTTTCGTTGCTGGGGTTCGTCGACATCATCCTGGGAGACGAAGGGATCGCAAATGAAGCCGTTGCTCATCACCAGTTCGGTGACGGGGTTGCTTTTCATGCTGCCCAAACAGACAAGTGCCTTGTCCCCTCTGGTTTCAGCAAAATTGCGATAGACCTCGTGCGCGCGTTCGATGACCTTGTCCTCGGAAACTTGCCCCGGACTCCACACCAACGATTGGATCCAATGTTCGGGTTGTGGCAGCTTTTGATTGGATCGCTGATGATCGAGGTCTGTCGCAGGTGTTTGAGCAACGGGTTGCTTGCCGATGTGCGAGGCAGTTCCACCCAACGTTGTGACACCGCTGAGAATTTGTCCCATGATCACGGAATCGCTCGCGGAGACAAAAGCAACTCCCGATTCCTCCGTGTCCATATCGCGCCTTACACCCAAGCACATCTCCATGCGGCGCCGACGCGCCAACATCTCCCAAAAATTTTCCGGCTCGATCGCGAAAAGGGCTCCAGGCAGTTGATCAGCGGTGGCGATGCCGTGCTCGATCAAGTAGTCGCACAAGCGCGACAACGCTTCAAGCGGAATATACTTGACTTCGTTTTTTAGTAGAGCAGCAACTTGGTGGCGGTCCAGACCGGTGTAATCCACAATTGTCTTGATGGTTCCAGGACGTTTACGCGGATCTGGTTCATGTTTTAGAAGTTCGGCCAATCGAAAAGAATACTGCATAGCAAGTCACTGTTAGTTTTGGAGGGTTATGTCAACAAGAAAATTGAATCGAAACGTAATACTGGAATCAGCGGACCACAAGAGTCTACACAATACGCAATGAAAAAACTCAAATTGGCGCAACACAATTCACGTGCAACGCGTTGATCGACTCGGCCGATGGCTAAACATCCGTGATCGATTTGATCCCGCCTGCTGAGCCCCGCCTCGATAATGGCAACTTGTTCAGAACGTGACAGCGGCAGCGTCGACGGCGCATCAGGTCTTCAATCAAAACGATTTGTTTACACCAGCCTCACATCGCTAGTCTTCGCTAGTGCACGACTTCAATCCAATTGATGGCAGCGAGTCGACTCTTCGCAATTCCAGTCCCCCGCTCTTTGGCAGGCCGAGCCGTGTGGCCCAATCTAATGCTAATCAAAAGTGTCAGGTGATGCTGGCGGATCAATGCCAGCAACAGTCTGCGCCAATGCATGATCCAACAGGATGTAGACCTTAAATTATTCTGTTTTGGCGGAAATTCAAGCCCAGATTACTGCGCGAGGGTCCCGAAAGACGCTGGAACGGTGGGCAGAGTCAGGAAATCCACTGGTTTCAAGAATTTAGCCAAATCCGCTCTGGAGTTGACTAAGGCTATTTGCTACCGTCCCCGCGCATTGAAGACTCTTTTGAGCTGTTCAAGAACCGGTACCAAATTAAGCGGAGGTAAATAATCATGACACGTACTCGACACGTGGCGATTTGGGGGTTGTTCATTTTAGCATTGGTGGCTAACTCACTCTCCATTTGCGCGCAAGACAACAAGTTTTCCGTATTCAAACGAAATAAAGAGGCGTTTGAGAGCGACAATATCATGTTGAATGAACGGCACGGTCCCTGGCTGATTATGTGTGCCTCATTTGGCGGCGAGGAAGGCTTGGAACAAGCGAAAGAACTCGTGCGAGAATTGCGGGGAGAGTTTCGTTTGCCCGCGTATCTTTATGCAAAGAATTTTGACTTTTCGGGCGAAGTGGCTGGCTTGGGAGTCAAAGCCGTGCAAAACGCGAATGGCGAATTTGAGCTGCGCAACCGCTCGATGCGGTTCTTGCATCAACCCAATTACGAGTATGCCGTCCTGGTGGGAGACTTTTCCAATCCCGACGACGCCCAAACACAAAAGACGTTAGAAAAAATAAAACACCTCAAACCGCGCTGCTTAGAAGTCTCCGAATCTGTCCAAACGAACCAGCGGTTTGGTGTGTGGCGCGAAATTCAACGTCAGGTTTCAAATAATCCAACGCTCCGCGACAAAGGCCCGATGCGAACCGCATTCGTGATGCCAAACCCGACGATCCCTAGCGAGTATTTTCAAGCGAAGAAGCAAGACAAGCTCGTAATTAACATGAACAAAGGTTTGCAATATAGCTTGTACAAGTGCCCCGAGCCCTACTCGGTTAAAGTTGCGACATTTCGAGGCGAGTTGACCTATGATGCCAAGAAAATCGAAGCTGCACAAAAAGACTTTGAACAACGCTTGCGGAATAATCAACCGATGGAGAGTAAATTGGCTGAAGCCGCCGACAAAGCACAAACATTGACGGACGAATTGAGGAAAAACGGAATCGAAGCTTACGTTTTCCACGATCGCTACGAGAGCTACGTCTGTGTTGGAAGTTTTCCTTGGGCAACGCGTAAATTGAGTAACGGCAAAGACGAACTCAATCCAGAAATCGAAAAGGTTATTTTGCAATACAAAGCCAGAATCGATTCGATCGGCGGACAAGGGTACGTTCGGCCAAAATCGATTCCATCGCTGGCCGGTAAAGACATCTTCTTCGATATCCAACCTTTGCCGGTGTTAGTGCCGAAGCTAGAGAAGAGTACGGGGATCTTGAGCCTTCGCTAAGGCGAATTCGGAAAGCACTCAGACGATTCAATCGCAGACAGCGTGCCATATCGGCACGCTTTTTTTGTGCGCCAAACCGGTGACTGTTCCCGCCAGTCCGAACATCAACTGCACAACTCGCGTCCTGCGAGAACAGACATCCGTTCGACAATTCGCAACTGGCCAGTCGGCGCATCAAGTCACTGAACAGCGTAATCTTTGAGGTGGTCGTTTGATTTTGCGAATTCTGCAAGTTTGCGTTTATAATCCACGTTTTTCGCTACCTTGAAACTACAGGTTCGATTGACGGGGTCCGTTTCGATTTCAGTTATCGACGGGATTTGTTGCAGCGAATTCCTGACCGCGGTAGCGCACACACCACAGGTCATGTTCGGTAACGAAAGTGAAACTACCATCGTTTCACCGGACGGAATTACCGCTTCATTTTCACCAGCAGTCGTACCTGTTTGACGGTTACAGCCAATCAGGCTGAACAAGACGGTCAACAAATACACAGCACACACGATTTTTTTCATACAGCGTTATCCTTCAGAATGTCAGTAAAGCTCTTTTGAGTTTAAGAACTGAAATAAATCATGTCAACCAAAACCGCGCACCATTGGCGCGTCATGTTAATTACCGCAAATGACTTGATTGATTAATTGCGTCGCAGCTGGTTCGCGGCTTAATCACTTTTAAGGGACGAGATTATCGTCTAAAATGATTGTGCTGTAGGCCGAATTTATAAAGGGTTTATTTTGAACGATCGAGAAACCACGGTTGAAGAATTGCGCGGACTGGTCAGGCAATTTGTCGATGAGCGGAATTGGCAACAATTCCATAGTCCGAAAAATCTCAGCATGGCGATGGCCATTGAAGTGGCTGAGTTGATGGAGCATTTTCAATGGATTGACAATGACGGTTCATGGGAACATCACCGCCACCAACCGCAACGCCAGGCAATTCAAGAGGAATTGGCCGATGTGATGTGTTATGTTCTGGCATTTGCGAATTCCACCGGCATTGATCTCTCGGCAGCCATCGTAGAAAAAGTAAACAAGAATCGCGAGAAGTATCCCGCTGAAAAATACTACGGGAAGTATTAAACCGATGTGCGATCGATTGTCCAGAAGTTCGGGACCAGGGATTTGAACCCCGACTAAAGGAGCCAGAATCCTTCGTGCTACCGTTACACCAGTCCCGAGCGGTCCTCCATTGTAGGATCAGACACGGATTTCCTGCAACTGGTTCCCGGTCAAGTTTTTGTATTGAGGAATAAAGATTTTTCAATTTCGAGCCAAGCTGTTTAGCGTGCAAATGGTTCATGACGCTGCAAGCCGTCAAGCGAACTGCGGTGTGCTTGGCTCGGTTCGGCCCTAAGGAATTTTCATCATGCTAGTCGTCCGTGGTCAAGAAATCGGGTTTACCCCTGCATCGCATGAAGACTTTCAGCGCCCTGGGGTACTCAAGAAAGTGTTAGCCACGCGCGAGGCATTTGTCGAGGGGCGAGTTCAGATGTTGAATTGGTCCCTCTGCCCCAAAGGCTCGGCATTCCGGAAACACTTTCATGAAGACATGCAGGAGACGTTCGTCATCCTTAACGGAGCCGTGAGAATGGAAGTCGCGGGCGAAACGGTACATTTGCAGGCAGGCGATGCAATTTTGATCGAAGCCCGCGAGGTGCATCAAATGTTCAACATTGGTGACGAAGATGTGACGTACATCGTGTTCGGCATATCAACTGGCCAAAACGGCCGTACGATCTTGGTGGACGAATAGGCACTTACCTGTTTCAACGTCCGCCAAGACTGAAGCAACCAGTTCGTTTCTCGGTCTGATCCCGGAAACAAGTTTGCTGCTGATCGAATACGGCATCGATTCACTTCAGGTTGTAGCCGGTTCTTGGCGATCGTAGCACGAAATTACCACCAGCTTTGCGCCGATTGCGCGAATGCTGCGCAAATAGTAACTGGCGGATGAAGTAAGTACGAGCGAAATGGCGTGCTGCGACTTCACGGGCATTGGGAACAGTTTTCAGGTACTACGGTACCGGATGCGATATTGCCCGTACGAGTTCTCTTTGAGAAAGCTGTTTTGCGGATGGATTGGTTTCGCAGACTTGCTGGCGTTACACGCAAAGGTTATCAACCAAGGACGAGACGCGGATGCGGGGCTCCACCAACTGGACTGAATTGTCTTCGATACAATAATTGCCGACATGACCAAGCGGTGGCGAGTAGATATGCAGGGTGGCGAGTCTTCCTCCTGCAGGCTGCAAATTCGAGAGTTGATGGACGTCGCTGTCGTACGATCCGACGACGCCTGGACATTGCAGGGCCGTTGACGAGGTTGCAAATAACCAACCATCCTCGCAACGATCAAAGATCGTTTCCACGGCAGTCCCTGCGATAATTCGCACGCCACAGGCCGAGCCGCGATGATCGTGGATGGGGGTCCGTTGTCCCGCTTCGAAGCATAACAAAAGGGCTTCGTAAGCTTTCGTTTTGCGAATGAGGTTTCTGCAGTAGGTCGAATCGTCGAAATGCCAAGCGTCAGCAAAATCTGCGGGCGTGACATCCAACTGGGCCAAAATGTTTTGCAACTCGTCCAGACTCAAGGGACAATCATGGCGATCGAGTTCAGCAAACAGTTGGGAAAGATTCATGGTATTGCTCATCTATCAAGTTATTTTGCGGGCGTTTTCCGGACCAATAAGTCTGGCAACTTCGATCCCGAATGCCAATACACGAGAGGCGTCTAAATCAACCAAACGGTCCACTATTCGATCCCAAATTTTTCTAACAGGCGATAAAGTGATCTTCGGTTGATGCCCAACGCATTGGCGGTTCGCGTCTTGTTGCGATTACAACGTAAGTACGTTTCCTCCACGTGAAGTCGATTCAAGGTTTCCAAGTCGCAAGTGTCCGCACGCGAGCGAGCTTCGCTGACTTGGTGGGATTGAATCGCCTCGGGAAGATTTCTAAGCTCGATTCGCGCATCTTCGGCCAAGACCTTCGCGCGTTCAATAGCGTTTTGCAGTTGGCGAACATTGCCTGGCCAACTGTATACTTTCAATTTCTGCATGACGTCGGGAGCAATTTCCCAATCAGGCCCGGCAAAATACCTAGCCAGCAGTTCTATGTCGCTGGAACGCTGGCGCAACGGCGGTAAATGGATGCCCAGCACGTTGATGCGGTAGTACAGGTCTTCACGAAACCGCTTTTCTTGAACTTCACGTTCCAGGTCACGATTTGTGGCAGCAATGACGCGGACGGAAACTCGCCGTTCCGCAACCGACCCGACACGCCTCATCGATCCATCTTCCAATACTCGCAAAAGCTTGACTTGCAGATTGCCCGACATCTCGCCGAACTCGTCGATAAAGAGTGTGCCACCGTCGGCGATTTCGAATAGACCCGGCTTCGAAGCAATGGCACCGGTGAACGCCCCTTTTTCGTGGCCAAACAATTCGCTTTCCAAAAGTTGTTCCGCGAGTGCCGCACAGTTAATTACGACGAGTGGTTTATCCGCCAGGGGACTTACTCGATGGATGGCCCGCGCGACCAACTCTTTGCCAGTACCGCTTTCGCCCAGGATCAAGACAGGCTTGTCCGATACTGCCGTGCGTTCGATCAAGCGAAATACTTCCTGCATGGCCGGCGACTCTCCGACGATATCCGCGTCGGGTGATTGCCGCCGCAACACGGTTCGTAGCTGCAAATTCTCTTTCTCCAAGCGCGTAGTTTCATGCGCCCGCGTAATCAGACGCGCCAAGTCATCGAGTCGGGCTGGCTTGGTCAGGAAATCGTAAGCTCCTTTGCGAATCGACTCGACAGCGTTTTCGATGGTCCCTCCGCCAGTCAACATGATGACCTTTGGCGGAGGATCATGCTTCATGAGTTCCTCAAGCACACGCAGGCCGTTCATACCAGGCATGTGAATGTCCAGGACGATCACGTCAAAGGCTCTGTTGGTACAGACGTTCAACGCTTCTTCGCCATCTTCCGCCCGATCGACCCGAAACCCAAGTTTTTTAAAATACTGGTACGCCGACTCTCGAAAGTCGGTCTCATCATCCACGATCAATAAATCGAGATCACGCGGCACAGTGATCCCACTCGAATTCGATTTGGTAGCTTCAGGCACAGGTTTCTCGTTAACGACCAATGTTGACATTTCCTTACATTCTAATCACCGGGTTACATAAATCGGTAAGAGCATTTGAACGGTTGCCCGCTTTAGCCCCATCAAATTGTGCGTGCTATACCTGACAACGGCGAGCAAAGTGCAGATTCAATGTTGCATGTCACCTCAGTGAATCTAATGTGCGCTTACTACGCGGAACTTCCGTCCGAAAGGCTCAAAGATAACGCGGCCATAGCCAGCTGAGAAAACGACAGAATGAAGCAATTCATGTGCCGGAGTCTTTTTGATCAAGGAAACAAATTTTCTTGCCGGATTGGTGCAAGATTTGGTCGGTTATCCGCACATTGTGGGCGTATCCGCACACCCAAATAGTGATCGTTCCTGACTACACTTGTATGATTCATTTTCGATTCGGCAGTTCAACCACAAATCGGGCACCACCCAGTTGCGACTCCGTCACATAGATTTGGCCATCGTGGGCATCGACGATTCGTTTGCTAATCGCCAGACCCAATCCGGTCCCCTTAGTCCGTGTGGTAAAAAAAGGTGAAAATACCTGTTCGCGTTGCTCAGCGGGAATGCCACGACCGCTGTCGGAGATCGAAATGCGGACGCGATTCGCTTGATCTGGAGCGGGTTCCAATTGAACAAGAATATTGCCCGACGCGTCGCATTCCTGTGTTGCGTTCTCGAGAATGTTGCGCAATACCTGTTGAACACGTTGCACATCTATTTGACATTTTTCTGGAAAATCTTGAGCGACATGCAACTCGAAGCGAGCTAATTTTCCGCCAGTAGTTGCCTCTTGCACATGCCGCCAAGATTCTTCGACCATTTTTGGGAGATTTCCGGCGCGGTATTCCAACACAATTGGCGCGGCGTAGTTCCGCACTTCCTCCATCAGCAAATGTAGGTCGTCCAATGCAGTTTGGACTTTGCGTACAAGCTGTAAACTGTCCGGCATGTCGGACAACTCTAATGCCAAAATCTCCAAACAAGCATGCGAGCGTTGCAGAGCGTTGCGGCTTTCATGAGCCAAACCGGTAACCGTCAAGCCAATTGCCGCCAAACGTTCCTTTTGCAACAGTTTCTCTTGCGTCGCCACCAAACGTTCTTCGGCAGCCTTCAAATCCGAAATGTCTCGAATGATTCCCGTAAAACAGATGCGGCCATTGATTTCGAAGTCGCTAACCGCTAGATGGATTGGAAACGTCGTTCCATCTTTACGCAGTCCCTCGACGACGCGACCAATTCCAATGATTTTGGCTTGGTGCGTCTGGAGATACTGTTGAATGTAGCCGTCATGTTCGTTCCGATAGGGCTGAGGCATCAACATCGAGACGTTTTGTCCGATTAGTTCTTCCGACGTATAACCGAACAACTTGGACGTAGCTTGATTCGCTAACTGAATCAATCCATTCGCGTCGATCATGACAATCGAGTCGATAACGCTTTCATAGATTGCCAACAGAACTCTCAAATCAAGGTTTTTCGGCCGATCGATTTCGTTTGACAAAATCTTCTTCATGGATGTCTCTAATCGTTGACCCATTTTCGCAATGATTCATCGTATTGCGAAGCGAAATACATCATCGTTCAACTGGTGTGCTCACACTCCAGCGGTTGATCTTAGATGTAGACGGCAAGAGCGTGTGGGTCAAGTAGACGTGGCATATTGCACGTAGCGGAACCGGTCAGCCGGGTGGTAGGCCAACGCTGTCCGCAATCGAGTTGATGACTCACGGCGAGCTCGTTGTGAACATCTACGAATTTGAATGGCGATGGGGTCAGCCGTTATGCTCAGCGGGCACTATTGCGGATCTCAAAGATTTCCTCAGCCGTGATATGAGGTAGGTTGAGTTGGCGGTGAAAGCCTCGTGCGCCTTTGATCGCAACCTGCTTCTTTACATAGCGATGCAAGTTGTGACCAGGTGCCGCAGAAACATGGTATATGATCTTGCCCTGATCATCTTGCAATACGTACGTAGGTTTCGAACGCCCGTTGTCGCGTACAAGCGTATTGATGATGCCAACCACTTCGTAGTTCCCCGCCAGCACAGGATCGCTCCCTGACGGCGTGACAGCATCCGTTTGATTCGATCCCAAAATATTGTTGGCTGATCCGCTGCCTGTGTTTGTCGCTGATCCAGCGTTCGCTGAATAGATGTCGTATGGCTCCGTGTAGCGATTTGTGTCTAATGCAGCTATTCGAGTGGGCACTGCGGCGTTGAGCGTTTGCGTTGAATTGGGCATGTGTTGGGCTTGAATTCTTTGGAACTGAAGCGTCTTGGCGAACAGCCTTTCAGCACGTTCTCGTTCAACCGCGTCCTGCGTATGCTCGATCAAATGTCGACATTCGTTGATGATCGAAACCAGTTGCCATTGCGTTGGGTCTTGAGCCGCCTGCCGCGTAAGTTCCAACTCCAATCGTTGAATAGCTTGCGACGTTGGCTGATTTGGATCGAGGTTGGCAAAGACGTGTGGGTTGGTCTTTTCCTCAACTCCCGGCATCGGATTGCCTTCTAACGGAATCACTTGGAAATTTGCGTGCGAATCGTCCTTGTTGAGAAAAACCGCTGCGGGGCGTTCGGCGGCGCGCCAGCCAGAGACACCATCGTTCAAACGCTCGCGTTCGGGGTTAGCGCCGTGGTTTCCGCGCGTGTCTGATCGCGTTCGCTCCTCAAGCACAATCCCATCCACAATATCAAACTCGTCCGCGTTCAGTGGATGAAACCTTGGCCTGGAGTGATGTGCGCCAGGTTCAACCATAAAATTGTCAAATGACTCGGAGAGACGATCGTCATCATCTTCGAATTCTTGATCTTCAGCAGTGAACGAAAATTCGTTGAGCATCGATTTTCGACCGTTCTCTGCAAACGATTCAGACCCGCTGCGACGATTCGGAGATTTTTCTTCAGTCGACTTTAACGGCAAAGGTGCCTTGTATTTCAATCGCGATTCATGGATCCAGCGAAACTCACCGCTGGGCGGAGCGATTTGAATCCAGTCGGGTTGCCCGTCTTCTAATACATATTGTTCACGCACGATCCCAATCAGCCGCAGCTTCTCGCCCTTGCGAAGTTTGACCTGCCAGAGAGGTTCCTGAACTTCTCCAAGTGTCGTTCCGACCCAACATTTGGTTCCTTCGACAGCAACCCTTGCTGTGCGATCGTCTAGCAGTTCAATATTCTGAGCCAACACCATACTAAAACTACCGTTGGGGGGGCGAATCGCGCACCACCCACCCGGATCATGGCGGTAAACCTCAACTTCCTGACCGACCGGAAGCTTGTCCGTCGCATAGAGAACCTCAGCCGGACCAGCATGCACTAAGGCATCTTGAGAGATGACGGTAGCTGTATACGGTTGGAAATCGCTGTCGAGTTGCCCCAAGCCAAGTGGAATCGGGGCCATGACGTGGTTCAACCAAACCAGCACTGCCAAGCCAAGTAGTTTCGTGATGAGCGGAATCATTTTGCGCTGCGAGCGCGGCGGCATGTGAGCCGTTTGTGTGTTTCGCGTGAATTGGCAGAAAGCGCGCATGTTGGCACTTGCTCGACTTAACATGGACGAACGATAATTCAAACACTCTAGCTCCCCCCGATTTCGCAAGATTTGCGAAAATCTCGCAGGCTTATACAGCCTATCCAGATTCGACTCAATATCAAAAACCGAACCCAAGTTCGCAAGACTTCCTAAACTTCCCGAAATCCCAATTTGCAACCGTGATGAAATCGATAAATGAATCTATCTGTGCAAATCTATCAACATGCACGTCCTTAAAAACTCACCTAAAAACTCATCGTATTCGTGACCGACCTTGTAAGTGCGTCCGCCGATGGTCAACGACTCCGTGGCCACGCGTGCAGCGTTATCGTACGACATACCGATGGAATTGTTGTAGCGGCCGCTGTATCAGCTAAGCAGACGGCACGCTGCATCGTGGGTCATGACATCGCTAGCGGCGATGGCGCCGAGCCGGCCATTGGCTTTGGTGCGGTAATCGCGTTGCAGTATGCGCGAAGCCCTATCATGAATCATCGTGCCGGTATCCCCGTTCTGATCCGTCCTCAACGGTAACCTGCCACCCGAATCAAAAGCAAACTCAGCAATCCAGCAATCGAATCTCGCAAAACCCTGAGCAACGCCCTTATTTTCCTTTAAAATGCCTTGTTGTTGTTTGTCAACAGAAAAAAATTACAATAGACAAATTGATTTCGAATTTACTGTTTTATTACATCGAAGCCCAAGTGCTCTATCACGTGACCAGCTCGCCAGTCATGTATCCTGGAACCGATCGCTGCGAAGAGATTTCAGCCGAAGAAGCGGGCAAGCTGATTAAGAAGGCTTCCGATTCAGGACAGCTAAGACCCTACGTGAATTTCGGTTCGATCCGTTTTGTGATTCAGCAGCTTTGCGGCCTAGAAGTCGATGTCGTTCGCAAGATCACGATTCCGCCACCAAAAGATGGGGATGTTTTCATCGACGTGTGACTCAAAAATATTCCTCCCCAAGAGCATCTATCCGTTGACGATTTGGATTTCTTCTATGTTATTTACTCGCGTCCTTGATCCGGTTCTGGGAGATTTATGGAAGATATCGAATTTTTGAAGCGAATAAAGACGCTTGTTGTCGTATCGATTTTTTCGAAGCCAGAACTAAAGGAATTGCTCGTGCTAAAAGGTGGCAATTTGCTTGATTTGATTTATCAGTTGTCTGGACGATCCTCAGTCGATGTTGATATGTCGATGGAAAACGAAATTGATAATGAGTTATTGCGAGAACTGGTGCGCGTCGCGGTTGAAACTCGCTTTGCTCAAGACGGCTACCAACTATTTGATTTCAATTTTCGCGAAGTGCCACCCAAACTCAGCGATGAAATGAAAGATTTTTGGGGCGGATACAAAATTGATTTCAAGATAATCAACAAAAGTGAATTCTCAAAGTTTGAGGGGGATATCGAAAAAGTTCGGCGAAATGCATTGAAGGTCGGTAGGAATCAGTCAACCAAATTCAAAATAGATATAAGTTGCCACGAATACTGCGAAGAAAAGGAGAAATTTGAGTTCGAGGGCGTCCACATTTTTGGTTACTCACCCTCTGTTTTCGTTGCCGAGAAAATTAGAGCAATCTGTCAACAAATGCAAGAGTATGTTAAGGTTGTTGGCTCGCATCCCAGTCCTCGCCCGCGAGATTTTGTTGATATTTATGTTATTGCAAGTCACTACGGGATTGCTTTCGATCACTCGCTTTTCAGCCGTCTGGAAAAGGTATTTCAGAAAAAACGAGTTCCACTATCTTTGCTTGGTTCCATTAAAGAAACATTCGATTTTCACGCTACAGGTTTTGAAAGTGTTCGTGATACCGTCCTGCCAAATTTTGATCTTCAGGATTTCGATTTTTACTTCAAATACGTAGTCGCGGAGTGCGAAAGGTTAGAACCCTTTTGGAATGAATAATCGCCACTTTTCGTTATATGCCGGGTTGCGCACTTGGTAAGTAATGTAAAAATCAAATTCGATCGGGTACTTGAGAAGTGGACGGAGTTCGGAATCTGTGAATTTTCCTGTCCGCTCAAGGTAATAGCCAATGGCTTGATGATAGGGGTAAGTGTAGTTTAAGTCCCGTAGGTAATCTGACATTTTTTCCACAGATAATTTTTCTGCGGTTTTGCTATATGCATTTGCAACCTCGCCGATTCCCCCGGCATAAATTGTACGTACAGTTGCGTCAATCAGTGTCCGCTCGATATCGGTAACCCAGACTGTTGAGCCGTTGAAATTTGTTTCTATTACACCTAGCCTTCCAGTATTTTGGCCGTTCAGTAGATGTATTGTTATGTCACGAAAATTAATTCGATTATTTGACATTCGGCATTTACCAGCAAATGCACGATTGATTCCCTCTTGCGTAAGCGTTCCCCCACCGCCCGTTGCTGGCTGTTCAATATTGAAATAGATGGTTTTTGGTGTTTGTTCGGTGAGGCCATGAATACTCATGGCTGAATAATGGGAAAAGTATCCCTGCGGGTTTATCGATTGAATAATGTCCCATGTCTCAGCTGGGTTTCTGGTGTAGCGTCTTAGACGACGGTAGGGAAATGGAAGATTGATTTCAGTTAAAAGGGTCTGCTTTTTCAAGTATTCAAGCACCGCTTTGGGGCCGTCAGAGCGTATGTGGAACTCGTCGTCGTTTTTTGGATTTCTTTGTCTGTCTAATTTCCAGCTTTCTATATTTGCTGCAATGATTTTCAAGACTTCTTCGGGCGTGAAGATGTTTTTTCTGTACTGCTCGAAGGCCGTTACAATTCGCACTTTTGATAATATTGGCATTTTGCAATCTTAATCACTCGATCGGCGATGTAGTATATATACTACATCGCCGATGAATTTTGTCAATGCTTAAAGGTCAGATTTATTTCCACTCTCTCCACCTTGGAACACCGTTGCATGTAGTATATATACTACATGCAACAGGAAGCCAGTACAACTTTTACCCACCGCATGCTATGAATCCGAAAAGATCAATCATTCCCCTTGCCCCTCGTTGCTACACACACGTTATGGTTGCTCCAGGGCCGAAGGATAACCAGCAACGTGCCGTGATGTGCATGATCTGAAGACCTAGCCATATCGATTGTGGTCTTGGTGGAGTTGCGTTCTTACGGTTTACATAACCTCCTAACTCAGCTATCAGTTTGGTCAACTCCATCAGATGTGGAGCACGTCGCGGAGGTGGAGTGCGACGGACCATTTGCCATACATACTTCCTTTCCGCCTCAATGTAGACCCCATTGCACGACGACTCGCTGTGCGTTCGACTGGCGCGACAGAGAAGAAACTTCGCCACGTAATGATCAAATACAACGCTAAGACCGCTAAAAATCGATCCCTATGTTCAAAGCGAAGTGACTCAATCTTGCTTCCATTCTGCACATTGAAAAAAGTTCGATGATATTTCTTTGTTGATAGACTTCTTTGTCGTAGCGTCGTTTTCCTGGTTCCTTTTCGCGAAGGGATGGCGGGGCCAACTCCTAACCGTTGAATAGTTTTTCGAACCTCTTCGCTGACATAGGCTTTGTCAGCAATTTCTTTTTCTGCCCGTTGGTATTCCAGCAAGATAGAAGCCTGCGTCACATCAATCTGTTGGCCCGGAGTCAGTTGAACTTTTTGAAGCTTGCCGTTTTCATTGACCGCAGCGTGAATTTTCGTGGTCAAACCACCTCGCGAGCGACCGATAGCTTGATTTTGCTGTCCCCCTTTGTACCGGCGGCGTGCTGATGAACTCGCACAATCGTACTATCGAGCATCAACACTTCCATTTCCTCCGACAAACCCATTTCACTTCCTATTCGTTCCCAAACTCCCTTCAAACACCAGCGCCGAAAGCGTTTAAACACCGAATTCCAGTTACCAAACCGCTCGGGCAAATCACGCCATGGTGCTCCCGTTCTGGCGATCCACAGGACGGCATTGACAAATAGCCGATCGTCCTCACCTGTTCGTCCAGGATCTCCTGGCTTGCCAGGCAACAAATCTTTAATCTGCTCCCACTGAAGATCCGTTAATTCATGCCGACGCTTCATTTGATCCCTCCTGAAGAAATAAACCAATAATCATTATACTTCTTTCAGGAAATTTCAAAAATACGAATGTCAACACAACCTAGAACCTGCTTGACCAATGTACGGATAACGGACCTTCAAACAAATTGAGACCATTGCTTGAAGATGCTATTGATTTCCTTTAGAGTCTTAAGTTTAAACCTCGATCACGATTAACTTTGTCGTTAAACAATTCAGGAACCGAACCATGTCGCAAGAACGTCAATCTGGCCAAGCTGGTTCCCCGCGGTCAAATATTACCATCAAGCATGGTCCCTATCCTGAGTTGACCTGGGTAGCCATTTTTGTTGGTTGGATCATCGGCGCCGTGATTACGGTATCGATCGCTTACGCCGCATTGATACTCGGCTTTTCGATCGAAGGTTCTGAGTTGGCTGCAATTCTGGGCTGGGGCATTTTGCGCGGCGTGATGCGACGTACCAGTATCGTCGAAAACAATATTAATCAAACGATCGCATCGGCCGTAAACGGCGCTTCTTCGGGCATCATGTTTACAGTCCCCGCGCTATTCATTTTAGGTCGTACTCAAGGTTTTGAGTCGGTCGATGAATTTACACCGACCTTCATCGCGCTCTTGACGTTTGCCTCGATCACTGGTTGCTTCTTGGGACTGGCGTTCGTCATTCCGCTACGAAAACAAATGATTGATTTCGACAGGTTGGCTTATCCAGGTGGAATCGCGGTCGCCACCATCTTGAAATCACCGGGTGCCGGTATGCGCAAGGCGACCTTATTGATCGGTGGTGCTTTGTTTGCCGCGATTTTGAAGTTCTTCATCCTGTATTACACAGGAAAAGACAATGACTGGAACTTGGGTGGGCAATTGGGCTTACCTTCGATGTTCAATATTGTCTTCTACCTTTCGATCATGACAATCGGGGTCGGTTTTCTGTCAGGCAAAGGTGGTTTTTGGTTTGGTGCGGGTGGGTTTCTCTGTTACTTTGTCATCGCGCCGCTGCTCTTGCTGATCGGTTCGGAAAATGTGCAGACGCTTGTCCACAATCCTGATGCATTGCGGGTTCAGTTGTACCGGCCGACCGGTATCGGAATGCTGATTGGTGCCGCGATTGGTGGCATCATAGCGGCCTTTCCACTCATACTCAGCGCGTTGAAATCGATGCAGTCGGCGGGGAAGCGGTTTTCGGCTGAATCTGGATTGCAAAACGACGAAATGCCCCTGTGGTTGCTATATCTCGCCGTTGGGCTAGGACTGGTTGCCATGATCACGTTAGCGTATCTGTCCGTTGACGAGATGACGTTGTGGCGTGCGACGTTGATGGCTCTATTGGGGACGCTGTGGATTTGGGTGGCCGGTGTGATCGTTTCCGAGTGTGTTGGGCGCACGAATTGGTCACCGCTTTCCGGCATGACGTTAATCGCCGTTACGATCGTGATCTTGATCGCCAAGGCCGGGATGTCGAGCCCTTCAGCCGTCATCAGTGCAATCGTGGTGGGGGCCGCCATCTGTTTGGCAATATCTCAGGCCAGCGACATGATGCTTGACCTAAAATCAGGTTATTTGACCGGTGCAATTCCGAGAAGACAGCAATACGCGCAATATATCGGAAGTTGGTTGGGGCCACTCCTGGTAATCATCCTGATGATCGCCCTCAATCGGTATTACGAAATTGGCAGCAAAGATTTACCGGCGCCTCAGGCTACGGCTCTGGCTTCAGTCATCGAGGGCATCATGAGTGATAACGTGCCGGATTATCGTTATGCGGCTGGTGCTGGACTCGGGTTGATATTGGCGCTAAGTGGATTGGGAGGCGTGGGCGTACTGATCGCCTTGGGTTTTTATATGCCGTTTAATATCGTTTTGACATATACCGTGGGAAATGTTCTGCGTATCGTGTCCGATAAATTCGCCGGCAAACAGTTCTCCCACGACATCGGGATTCCGATCGCGGCTGGTTTCATCGTTGGTGAAGCACTCATCGGTGTTGGCAACGCCTTCTACCGAATATTTTTTGCATGAGGTCAATTTATGAATAATCAACGCTTATTGGGACAGATTTTACTCTGGGGCGGATTCCTATCGGCGGCCTTAGCCTCGGTCTCGAAAAAGGAAATAGATCTGCTGTCCGATTCTGAATGGAACGCAGTAGCGATGTTGGACGACAATTTTGAAATTCCGCAGACGGTACTCGATTCCATTACGTCGGGACCGATAGCCAATTTGAGCGAAGCAGATTTCGGTGGGCTGATGAGGCTTCTGAGCGACTGGTACGATACAGAAAGAAATCGGACGAGCACGGAAGCGACGGAGCCGCCAACGGATCATGAAGCTGAATCGTCGCAGAAATCCAGACCGGTGAAAATGGTCTCCAAGAATGCGATCCTCGAAATGCGAGTAGCACGACTGCAGAACAAGTGGCCGACAATTTCATGGTTGTGGTATGGCTTATCCGCTTTAGTTGCAATTGTGGGAATTGTGTTATTGCGTTCGTCCCTGAGAAGTGCTTTGCGTGAGACGGGGCGGGTGCAGGATGAATTGGGTACCTTAAAAAAGGCCCTCGATCACCTGCTGTCAAATGTCAGCGCGCTTAACAAACAAGTAAGCAAGATGATTCCAGAAGAGGTTGTGGAATATATCGATGTGCAATGCGTGCCGCACTATTCTGATTTCGCGGACTCACGAAACGCCATGATGCAGAAATTTGGGATGCAGGCTTTTGCCGATATTATGACTGAATTCGCTAGTAGCGAACGCTATTTGAATCGCGCCTGGTCTGCTGCCGCGGACGGTTATGTTGACGAAGTGAGCAGTTCAGTGCAGCGCGCCAATGAGTTCTTGCAACGCGCGGGTACCCTATTCGATAATCACCTCAAAGCGGATTTGGCCAAATGATTTAGGCTGCTTGGAGTCTCCTGGGTTGTGGATCGCTGACATTCGCGGGATCCCCATTCGTTAATCGGGTAAACACATGCACAAGAATGTCACGAGAAATCTTTACAGGGCTAACGGAAGTAACGTTAGTCGCCGGGCAAATTCCGATGTCTGTGCACTGATATTGATGGGGTGCTTCGCAATGTTGCCACGAGGTCGCAAACTGCATCCGCGCATCCCCAGCATAGCGTGAAGCCGGAACCGCCATGTCCGTAATTGTGAATGATGGGGTGTCCCTTGCGATCTGCCCCAATTTCTAAGCGAATTTTCGTTCTGCCTGGTCGCAAGCCAACAATTTCTTCCAACACTACGGCGTCGCGAAGTCTGGGTTCAAAGTATCTGGCACTTGCTAGGATCCGTTGCGAGGTCGCCGGGTCGACGGCGGTGTCCCAGATGCCTGATAGGGTGGTTCCGCCGATAATCGTATCGTTGCTTCGCGGAATAATGTACGTTATCGCATGTTCTCCTGTATCGATGGTGAGGCTGCGCCGCGAATTGATCGATTCCATCCGCAAAATTTGGCCGCGAATCGGAAACACGTCGTGATCGTTCAGCAATTTACCGGCTCCGAGGCCAGTGCAATTGACGGTGATTGAATCGCTTGAGGAGACGTCTTCGATAGCGTGTACGGTCTGCACGCTGATTTCACCCCCCAGTTCAGAGAACCGCTGGATCAGATAGGGCATGTAGTACGGCGTTTCAATGATCGGTACTTCGTACACATAACCGATGTTGAAACCGTCTGGAATTTCTTCTGCACGAGCGTGCCGATAATTTCGGATGGCGGTTGCCCAATCGGCAAGCGGCACGAGTTCCTCAAAAAACTCAAACAGGTCGGACATGTAGATTCCAGTTGCTGCCATCGATTGCTGCGTTTCATAGACATCGAAGGTATGTTTTGACCAAAGCAATGCCTTGTCGGCAGGTTCAACCAAAAACGGCATCCATATCGCCGCAGCGATGTTCGATGTTGTTGCTGGCGGCAGATCGCGGGCGATTATTCTTGTGGGGCAGGCGAAAGTCTCCAGTAACCGAATGGCGGTCGTCAATCCAATTACGCCGCAGCCCAACACAGTAAAATTTGGATTAGCCATTGATCGTTACCTTATGTTGGTTTGCAGACTGCAACATTGCGTCTCCATTTGGCAGAGAGATCCGCCTCAACCTTCGTTCGGCACTGGTAGGCCCTGTAACTATGGTTAACAATTGATTCTACGATTCAACGAATAGTCGGCTCACGTTGAGGAGTTGCTTGCGCTGGCACCATCATGTAAGGTTCAATTCCCCAAGCAATGGAATTACCAGAGACTTGACGGTTGACGCAGGTCGCCGCGATCTTGATTGCAAAACAGTTAATGCCACCCTACCGCCAAATCGAATTTGATGAACGCTCTCTTTGACCATCATATCTGGCGTAACGTGACTCAGCCAACATACTATCAATGAAATTTTGTAAAGAAAGATAGTAGAGTATGACATGCCGCAACTCTCAAATTAGATTGATGCAACAGGAAATTGGATGAGCGATTTATCCTTCCGAGCAGATATCCATAGAGGGAGTCGAAATCTTCGATGTTGGAACACAAAATGTATTACTCGTCAATTCACAATACGCGGCCATTTCAAGTGCCTAGCGTTCTTTTGATAATGTTTGCGGGCTTATTTCTAAACAATCACATTTCAGCTCAGGAGTCGAGCGGTGTGTGGAATGGTTACCTAACCTTTCCCGAAATCGAACAACGCCTCAATGCACTTGCTGACAAAGGCGGTGTGAAATTGAAGTCGCTAGGCAAAACCATTGAAGGCCGCGATATTTGGTTGGTTGAGATTTCTCCGCCTGCGGATGGAGTTCAGAAACCGGCAATCTTGGTGCTGGGAAATGTGCATGCTCCTCATCTGGTGGGGCGGGAGTTGTCCCTGCGCATGGCCGAGCATTTGGTGCGGGAATCTGCTACGGACGAAAAGACCAAATCGTTTCTGGAGAAATTTACCGTCTACATTATCCCGGTGCCTTCGCCCGATGCGGCTGAAAAAAACTTGCGCAAGCCTTATCGGGAAGTCAGTGGCAATGCAGTGATCACCGATGACGACCGCGACTTTTCATTTGGCGAAGATCCACCAGTTGATTTGAATGGCGACAACTGGATCACGTTCATGCGCGTCCGCGATAGTCTAGGCACGCACCGCACCCATCCGACAGATCCACGTGTGCTGATCGAAGTTGACCGCGGCAAGAACGAGCCAGCTGAGTACCGCCTGTTTACGGAAGCGAAAGACATGGACGGTGACAAAGGGTTTGGAGAGGACGCGGGGGACGGTGTTGACTTCAATCGGAATTTCACGTTCAACTATCCCTACTTTGGCAAGGGGGCTGGCCCCCACCAAGTTTCAGAAAGCGAGACACGCGCGATCGCCGATTTTGCATTTGACCATCCGAATATCGGCGTTGTTTTTTGTTTTTCGCCGGAAGACAATCTGTTCCATCCTTGGAAGGGCTCAGCGCGAAACGATGCCGCGCGAATCAAGACGGAGATTTTGACCAAGGATAGCGTGTACACGGATTACTTGGCAAAGTTATTCCAAAAACACCATGGGGGTAAGGACGCACCGAAACCTTCGACAGGGGCAGGTTCATTTTCCGAGTGGGCCTATTTTCACTTCGGGCGTTGGAGTTTTGCATCGCGCGGCTGGTGGATCCCAAAAACAAAAACCGAAGAATCGAAAGTTAAACCTGCCGGAGACAACAACGAAAAGAAACAGGATCAACCGGCAGAAAGCACTGCGGAAATACCTGCAACCGAAACGGAAGAAAGTGTCGGTGGAGCAGAATCCGCACGAGTGGGCGTTGAAAAGTCTACAGAAGCATTGGCTGCCGACGACAAACGTGGGGCAGAAGATTTGGATGCGCTCGCCTGGTTTGCCGCCAATTCAATTTCCGGGTTTGTCGACTGGCAAGAAATCGAGCATCCGGATTTCCCTGATCGCGTCGTCGAGGTCGGTGGATTCAAACCGTTTTACCGACTTAATCCACCTGGATCGTTGATCGATGATCTGGTTCAACCGCATGTTGATTTCCTGGTTGAATTCGAGGCGATTTGGCCTTCGTTAGAGGTTCGTGAGTTCGTCGCCATTGAATTGGCACCTGGTTTGTATGATGTTAAGTGCAAGATAACCAATACGGGTTTCTTGCCGACAATGCCCGCCATGGGGGAGGTAGGTCAAGTATGGTATCCGATTCAAGTTACGTTGAATGTCCCCGAAAACGCGCGCTGGATATCTGGAAGTCCACGCCAACGCGTTGGTCGACTCGATGGTCAGGGCGGGACAAGCGAACTGCATTGGCTATTCCAGCTACCGGAATCTCTTGGTGCCGAACATCAATTTTTGTTGCACACGTGGTCACCCACGCTACACAGGGTCGATGCTGAAGTCAGAGTTAAGCCCCACGAATAGTCAAGATGCAAGAACGACGAGTGCTCTTTCGATTCGATTTCAAAATAGCGTATGCTGCCATCATTCAGATCAACGTTCAATGCGCTTAGTTCATGTCACCTCTATTTGCAGATAATTAAGCTGATGAAAAACCAATTGAAATCTCTCGGTCATTGTTTGTTGAGTGTTGCCTTGGTTGCTGGGTTGTGCATGGTCACTCCAGATCTCATGGGACAGACATCGGTCGAAGATGTTGAAAAGAAAATCTATAAGGCGATCGGCGGACCAACGGCCCCTCAGGTCAAGGTGTTTTGGAATCGATACCATGATGTTGAGGAGTGTACCGAGATATTACAGAGCCTTGCCACAACATTTCCCGAATTGGCCAGACTAGAGTCAATTGGCAAATCGACCGAGGGGCGGGACATGTGGGTCATCACGATCACGAATTTTTCGGAGGGCGATGCGACAACCAAACCGGGATTTTGGATCGACGGTGGAATTCATGCCAACGAGATTCAGGCCACGGAAGTGGCGTTGTATACTGCATGGTTTTTGCTGGAGATGCATGCGGAAAATTCGTTCGTACAAGATCTGCTTCGCGACCGCGTGTTCTATATCTTGCCAGATTTGAGCCCAGATTCACGACACGCTCACTTTTACCGTCCCAATTCAACGAACTCGCCTCGTTCCGGGCAGCGCCCCGTAGATGACGATATGGATGGCTTGGTCAACGAAGACGGGTACAACGACCTTAACGGCGATGGTCATATCACACAAATGAGAATTCGTGATCCGAACGGCCGATACAAATCGCATCCAAAATACCCCGACCTGATGGTCCCCGTAGAGGAAGGCGAAAAGGGTGAATTTACGATCCTCGGATTTGAGAGTTATGATGAGGATGGTGACGGAAGAGCGGGCGAAGATGGCGATGGTAGCTACGATCCCAATCGAGACTGGCCATGGAATTGGCAACCCAACTACGTGCAGCGGGGAGCGTTTCGCTATCCATTTTCATTGATCGAAAATCGTGTGATGGCTGATTTCGTGAAACAGCGTCCCAACATCGCCGGTGCCCAAACCTATCATAATACTGGCGGCATGTTGCTCCGCGGGCCAGGATCGAAAGAGGATAGTTACGAACGCGAAGATTTGGCCGTCTATGACCAAATCGGCAAGACCGGCGAACGCATTTTGCCCGGATACCGTTACCTGAACGTCGCAAATGACCTGTATGAAGTCTGGGGCGGAGAGATTGATTGGTTCCATCAAATGTTGGGCGTTTTCACGTTCACAAACGAACTGTTTACGCAATACAACTATTTTCATTTAGACCGACAGCGCTCGGAACAAGCGCCTGCTGGAGGTTGGTCGCGAGAATTCGATCGTTTGGTGCTGTTTGGTGACGGAATTGTGCCCTGGGAAGAAGTCGATCATCCGGTTTATGGAAAGATTGAGGTTGGCGGAACCAAGAAGAATTGGGGGCGTCAACCCCCTGGGTTCATGTTGCAAGAGGAGTGTCACCGAAATATGGCGTTCACTCTTTACCATGCCGATCAAATGCCCCGAGTGCGGATCGAAGAAGTCCACGTCAAGTCGTTCGCTGCTGACTTACATGAAGTTACGGCTTTGATTCGCAACAATCGAATCACGCCCACGCATTCAACAGTCGACTTGCGCAATAAAATCACGCGGCCAGATCACATCATCATCGAGGGAGAGGGAACTAAGGTTGTCCTGGGTAAGCACGCAGCTGATTTTCTGTTCCGCAATTCAACAGTGCAGGCTAATTCTCCCGAGATCATCAAACTCCCTTCAATTGGTGGCAATTCATTGATCTACGTCCGCTGGATTGTGCGCGGAAATGGTCAAATCAACATCAAAGTTGATTCTGTAAAAGGTGGCGTCGATCAGCGTACCGCCGATCTGACTCAGCAATGACAACGTTGCCTAGTTTCCTGGTTCCATGCAGTGCCGACCAACGATGGGCAAGGCTGAAAAGCCTTGGTCGACTATTGCGGCGTAAGTTCGAATGCTGGCGATTTTGACCGAACTTTCAAGGGTTGATTCTATAAAGCCCTTCATTTTGAGTGGAATTTCTGCGATTGGTGGTGTGTTGGTTTTTTGTTGGTGACTTTCGAATCGATGGGAATTCTAGTATGATTAGCTAGTTGACGTTAATGACTCGAAGAGATTTGAAGAGATTTGATTGGTCGCCATGCTTAATCACGCATTCTTGTTAATCGCCCAACGCGTTGCCGAAGACGAAGGTTCGCTGCAGATCCCATTTATTATTTGGGGCATCATCGGCTTAATCGCCTTCTTGTTGATCTTGAGTATTGTCTTGGCCATGATTGCTTATGGCAAATTATGGCTCCAAGCCTACATGTCGAGTGCAGATGTCAGCATGCCAAGTCTTATTGCGATGGGATTTCGCCAAGTACGTCCATCAGTGATTGTCACTGCGAAGATTATGGCCGCTCAGGCAGGTTTAGACATTAGTCGTCGCACGGGGATGAGTACGGCAAGGTTAGAAGCGCATTATCTTGCGGGCGGGGATGTGATGCGGGTTGTCCATGCGATCATTGCCGCCCAGCGAGCTGGAATCGACTTAGACTTTGACCGCGCAGCGGCGATCGACCTCGCTGGACGAGACGTATTGGACGCCGTGAAGACGAGTGTTTACCCCAAAGTAATCGATTGCCCAGATCCGCAACGCAGTGGCAAAAACTTTCTGAGCGCGATTGCCAAAGATGGGGTCGAATTAAAAATTCGTGCACGCGTTACGGTTCGCACGAATCTTGAACAGCTGATCGGTGGTGCGACGGAAGACACGGTGATTGCGCGGGTGGGTGAGAGCATCATTTCGTCGATAGGTTCTGCAGAAGTACATGGTCATGTGTTAGAAAACCCAGATCGCATTTCGAAGGCGGTGCTGGACAGAGGCCTTGATGCCCACACGGCGTTCGAAATTGTATCGATTGACATTGCGGATATCGATGTTGGCGAGAATATCGGGGCGCGATTACAGGCCGATCAAGCTGAAGCTGATACGCGCGTGGCTCGAGCTATGGCGGAACAGCGTCGCGCCGATGCCGTGGCCAAAGAGCAAGAGATGAAAGCGATGGTCGCCGAGAATAAGGCTAGGTTAGTGTTGGCCGAAGCGGATGTTCCCCTTGCAATGGCTGATGCGTTTCGCGCGGGCAACTTGCAGGTGTCGCAAGATCATAAAAACTAATCGGCTTTGCATCGAGATTTCGTTTGAACATGCGCGGATTTACCTTCCTTGTATTTACATTTCTCACCATAATCTGCTGGGGCCTGTATGGTCCCATTTTGCATTTGGGGCAAGAGGGCATGGCCGATGAGGCTGGGCGGCTGGCCCGATTTAAGCCCTTTATGGCGGTCGGTTTTGCCTATTTCATGATTGCCGTGATCTATCCGCTGGCGGTACTGTATTATCGCGGTGAAAGTGGCGGCTGGAGTCTATCAGGATTCCTTTGGTCTTTTGCTGCCGGAGCGATCGGGGCTTTGGGAGCACTTGGTATTATCTTAGCCTTCAATTATGGCGGGAAACCGATTTTCGTAATGCCGTTGGTGTTTGGCTGTGCGCCTGTCATCAATACGTTTTTGACAATGTACATGTCCAAAAAGATTAAGGAAGCCAGTTGGCTCTTCTATGTAGGCATTGCTGTTGTCGCGTTGGGTGCAGCCGGCGTCTTGATTTTCAAGCCTGAGGCAAAAAAACTCAGTTCCACTGGCCCAACTCCCGCTATTGCTGATTCCAGCGAGCAGAATGGCGAGCAAGGTGGGCGCAGTGATGAAACTGGGAGTCAAGGTGAGGCAACGTCGAAACCAGATAATGTATCTGCAGAACAAGAGCCCCACCAAGGAATTGACAACGCTGAAGAGGAAGACGAGGGCACTGGACTAACTTCCGGAAACAGTGACCGCGTTGCTAAAGCAAGTGTGTCGGAGGAGAATGCGAGTGATTCTAGTGAACAAAAGGGTTTGGCCCAGAAGGCCGGAGACTGGTTCAAGATGTTGCTCTCCATCTTACTCACAGCCTTTTGCTGGGGTGCTTACGGCCCGGTCTTGCACAAAGGGCAGGCAAAAATGGCTGGAAGCCGCTTACGGCCCTTTTTATGCGTAGGGTTGGCCTACTTTGTGATTGCCGTGTTGGTGCCAATTCCGTTTCTTTCTTCGGACCCCGGTACGTTGACCTTTATGGGTTCTACTTGGAGTATCTTGGCAGGAGTGGCAGGAGCGTTTGGTGCATTAGGAATAATCTACTCGTTCAATTTTGGAGGCCGCCCGATTTTTGTTATGCCGCTGGTGTTTGGCATGGCTCCCGTTGTAAACACCTTAAGCACAACTTTGGCCAAGGGTTTGTGGAACGAAATCGGTTGGTCTTTCAAGATTAGCCTGGCTCTCGTCATTCTGGGTGCCGTGCTGGTCTTGACGATGGCGCCCAAGCCAGAAGCTAAGCAAAAAAATGAGGCACCGCCGCTCGCCAACGAATAGTTCGGTCGTTGGCTTAGGATGTTCAGCCGCTCTGAGTTGAATGGCGGTAACCAGATACAGAATCCAAAAGTGGGCTAGGTGCTCGACTCTTTTGGTTGCAATCGCAACTCCATCACAAAAATGCGGACCAAGTTGTTTGGAGATGTTCAAGAAAATGATTATTCGGCTGGTTGCATGATTGGAGCTTTTTGACCATCGGCATCAACACGCACTAGAGTTACAGTTGTCTTGAATATGGATGCATGGTCATCGCGTTTGTCCTTTGAGCGTGCCTTAAAAACAGTCACCTCATAACTGACCGACGTCTTACCGATGCGGGTTCGTTCGGTTTGGAATGCCAGAATCACACCTTCCCCCACGCTGCGGCGAAATTCGACGCGGTCCATTGCGATGGTTACAAAATTATAGTCCGGATAGTCGAGACTAGCGGCGATCCAAGCAATCTCATCGACCCACATGAGCATGTAACCGCCAAACAAGTAGCCATAGTGGTTGAGATGCTCGGGCATCACTAGCTTATGCGTTTCCATAATTTGACACCATTAAATGGTAAACAGGCAATTCTAACGCGTTGAATCCATCGCGCAATTGTTCGATCAAGATAGTGGTTTTCACCGCCAATTGCAATCGAACACACCAACCAGAGCGGATGGATTTGAATATGTTGTGCTTGATTGCGAAACGAGGAGTCTTCACTCGGGTTAGCTTCGCTGACTATGACTCACCGTCGGCATCCTAAAACTAGGTAAATGGTGGCAAACTTTTGACAATCAAGGAATCGCAAGATATTTTTGGCAATACAAGTTTGCAGGATGTCACCATGTTGCAACACGGCAAAGTTCAAGACTCGTTGAGCAGACTAACGTCGACCGCGAAGTTGATTCTGTAGCTGCTGAATCGTGCGCTGCTGGTTGTCGATAACGCGTTGCATCTCTTGCATTTGACGTTGCAGCTGGTCAATATTGGCAGCGTTTCCATGCACGGTATTGTTCGTCACGTTCTGGTTTGACGTTGAGTTCGATGGTGGTGCAAAGTCGGAGAAATCTCCTAACACGGACGAAGGCTGTGCGTTTCTGGAATTTGCGGAAGCGGGAGGTAGAATGGGATCGTAGGCTGAGGGACTTTGTCCGCTGGGTCCTGAATCCGAGGACAAAGCCGAGGATTGTTGGCCATCATCAGCGACTTCACCGAATTGCACGAAAACGGAATCTTGCTTACCCTTCCTTAAGTAACCTAGCTCGATTTGGTCGCCGTGGCCAATTACGTTGAGGATATCGTTAAATTCTTCCTGATCGGATATTTCGAGTCCACCGAACGTCACGATGATATCCCCTTGTTTAAGTCCCGCTTTAGCCAATGGGCTTTGACTATTCAATCGATCAATCACCAAGCCTTTTCCAGATTTTGCGGAGGAGAATTGAGCCCCGATGTTTGGCTTCGTTGTCGTCGCACTCGCCAGCGAATTTCGTGATGACGTTTGGTTGCCAGCTTGCAGGTTGGGGTTTGGGCTGAGTTCCGTTGATCTTTGCGATTGGGTTGGGCTAGGGACGTGATAATTTGAGTTTTGTGGTGCCTGATTTTGCGCTTGTTGTCTGGGGTATTGGGCAGGGGTTGGTTGGCCGAAACCCTGATTATTAGCGCCTGCTTGGTTTCGTTGGTAGTTCGAACGGTCACTGCTCGACTGCCCTTGACGTTGCTGAAACGCCTGTTGCTGTCGTTGGGACTGTGATTGATTCTGCTGTTGAGTTTGTTTCTCTTTTTCCCGGTCTTTGTCGAAAAGCCTCGGGCGGTTCTTATCAATCGATTCGAACAAATCACGGATCGGGTTTTGGGCATTCGCGAAATTCTGAAAAGAAACAACCAAAACCGCGCATGCGACAATCACCACCAAACGCATTCTCTTAATCCTCAATAAGTATCAACGGCGAGAGATTCGAATTCAAACAGCGTACCAATATGAAAAGAAGATCGGTAATCTGACGTCCGTGGAATCAGCCCGCGCGTTGCGGCCATAACAAAAGTGTCAAGCCAAGGAACTTATCAAGAGCGTGATCTTCACCGGACCGATATGGAAGAACCAGACTGCGTATTCGTCGTAACGTGCAAAGTCTACGCATGCGATGTTGACAATCTCTCGCCGCGGACAAACTATTAAGTTCGTGACATGAAAGATTGCCTCCAAATTCAATAGTGGGGGCGTTGCCACTTAGGAAAACTGTCGTATCTGCTTAAAATGGCGAGAAAATCTAAAGGACTCAGAAAACCTGGAACGGTCAACGCTGCGCGGAGATCATAAACTCTTATATTATTGATTGTTGATAATCGCGGGCTGGCACTACCTGGGTATGACTCGCCGCGAAAAATCGAAACCGTTCACGCTAAGTCACTTGGGGGTACCGCTCGGGACTTTACCGGTTCGATCAACGTAATTCCGCTCATCGTTTAACCGCGTGCCCAACGGGCCGCGTTTCCGCAATTGATACGTAACGCGGGGCGTTGCCCATGCGGTTTAACGAAATAACGTGAACGGTTATGAATTATTGACGGCCAGACATTACAAAAGTCTTCTCCGACATTTCTTAAATTACTGCAAACCAACCTAGTGAACGCAAGAAGTTACTTATTTTCTTCCCGTTTGCCTGTATCCGCGGTCTCCGTCTGTTTTCGCCATTTTTCGAACCAAGCCCTCAAGTAGAGTTGTTGGGCCAATTGCCGAGAGGGGCGGCGCCACCCATGATATTCCTCAGGCATGCGAATCAAAAGTGTTTCTTTTTTGAGCAACTTGAGAGCGCGGTAATACTCCTCGCTTTGTGTCATGGGCGTTCTTAAATCAGCTTCGCCGGTCATGACCATGGTTGGCGTGGTGACACGCTGGACATAGTTCAATGGAGACCGCGCGGCGAACTCAAGTGGATCTTCCCATGGAAAACGCCGGAACTGATCATACCAACTTACACCGTCTGTTGTTCCAACGAAAGAATGCCAATTGATGACGGGTCGCATGGAAACGGCAGCTCGAAAGCGATCGGTATGACCGACGATCCAGGCCGTCAAAACTCCGCCGCCGCTTCCTCCACATACGAATAAATTTTCTGCATCAATCCAACCTTTAGCTATCGCGGCATCGACGCCAGCCATCAAATCATCGTAGTCTCGGCCCGGATAGCTGTATTGAATTCCGTTAACAAATTCTTGCCCATATCCGGTACTACCGCGTGGATTCGTATAGAGCACAGCGTAGCCCTCCGCTGCAAAGTTTTGGAAGCTCCAATTGAAACCGACAGAATACATGGACCATGGACCACCATGAATCCACAAGACCATAGGATATTTCTTTTCGGGATCGAAGCCCACTGGTTTAATGAGCCAGCCCTGTACATCTAAACCATCAGCCGACTTGTACCACAACTCTTCAACCTCACCCAATTCAACCCCGGTCAAAACATCGGTATTCACGTCGACAAGTGAGCGAATTTCCTGAGGCGACGACAAGTTGTAAGCCACCAAGTCCCCAGGTTGATGAAAATTCGAGCGGACCGCGGCGACTCGACCGTTTTGAGAAATGCTGTTGCTAAACAGCATATGCACGCCGCTGGTGATATCGCTGACCCCACCGTCAAGCGGCACGAAGTGCAAGTTGCGACTGCCATGTTTTTCGACTTCAAAATACAACCCTGAGCTGTCTTCGGCCCATGTCATGCCCGTTGGCGAACTGGGCAGATCTCCTGCCAACAAGCGTTTTTGCGCTCCAGCACTATCCATCAAATAAATAGATGCCAGATGCAGAGTAAAATTCTGCTGGTCGTAGCCTGCATAAGCGATCCAATTCCCATCGGGCGACACCGTTGGGTTGCCGTCAGGTCCGTTGCGATCAGTCAACGTCGTGATCTCGAGCGTTCCCAAATTGATCGAATAGATTTCAGAATCCCCTTTCAGGTACTCTGCATCGGGTTTTCGAATCGCAGAGATTAGTATTCGCTTGCCATCACGAGTCCATTCCGGGCTACTGTGGTCGTAATCGCCAAACGTAATTTGTCGAGGTGTGCCGCCCAACCGCGCGTCCAAGGTGAATGCGTGGACCGAACCAGTTGGTTGATATCCACTTCCGTCACGTTGCCAACTCATCCGATCAACTAAAATCGCACCCTCAGCCCATCTGGCTCCAGCGGGTCGTTGTGGCAGCGTGATGTTGAGCGGCAAATTCTTGCTAGGTACAAACTGCGTGAAGACGAGTTGCGTCCCATCAGGTGACCATTTGATGTTAGCTGGAGCGCGCTCAAGCCGCGTCAATTGGGCGACTTCACGAGTATCCATCCACATGACATGCAACTGCGACGTTCCATCTCGATCTGAAATAAAGGCAATTTGTGAACCATCCGGCGACCAAATGGGATTCGTGTCGCGAAAATTGCCATGCGTGAGTTCGCGCACTCGTTTCCCTTCGAAATCAGTTAACCAGAGATTGCTGCGACGTTGATCCGACATGAGGTCCACCCACGTCCGCGTAAAAATGATTTGTGAACCGTCGGGTGAAATGGCGGGACTGCCAACTTGTTCCATCTGCATGAACGTACCGTCGACGAGACGGTTGGGCGCCTTTCTTGTCTGCGGTTCGTCACCTGGTGCCTCTTGCGCATCGCTGGGCAGAGTGAAAAACGTTATTGAAACAACTGCGAATAATAGCAATTTAGACACACTCGTCTCCTTTATCTGAGAGATGATTCAAATGACTTCATTGATTTGGCATTATAATTGACCAGCCAAATAAGACACGCGTTCCACCCGCAAAAATTATTCAGGGTGCGTCACATCACGCCTGCTGGTTTTCGTTCTCCAAGAAGACGGCGGCCAGCAAACTGCAAGTCTCTGTTCAAAGTCGACGGGCTGCGCGACATTGATTGGCGAAGATTTGGAGTATTGGCACGAAGCCGTTTCTCTAGTTGCCATAAGCTGTCACGTATTGGATATTGAAGGTAGTTCAACTTGTAACGTCGAAAGTGAATTCTATGAACAAACCAACGCACGCCAACGAATCCCGGGACTTAGTCATTTGGAATTTTCCGAACATGGTTTCCATGACAAGGCTTTTGTTCTCAATTGTCATGTTCGTGATGATTCCCATGCAATATTACTGGATTGCGCTTACGCTATTCGTGATTGCTGCGGCGACGGATTGGCTGGATGGCTGGTATGCGCGGAAGTATAATCAAGTCACAAAACTGGGGCGAATTCTTGACCCGTTTTGCGATAAGATATTGATTTGTGGTGCTTTTGTATTGATTGCCGAAGCGATGGTCGCGTACCCGTGGTATGGCAGGGTTGCCGGTTGGATGGCCGTCGTCGTTTTAGGCCGGGAATTGTTGGTCACTAGCATTCGGGGAATCATCGAACAAGGAGGGGGAGATTTTTCCGCCAAGATGCACGGCAAGTTGAAGATGTGGTTCCAGTGTTTTTCCGTCGGCGCAGCCTTGCTCAGTTTGGCGATTTTGGGACCAACTCCCACTGTTGAAGCGGGTGCACATCTCGTGTGGCTACTCTGGCTAACCGGAGTGCTGGCTTGGTTAGCGGCGCTCGTCACTTTGTATTCTGGGTTGCAGTATGTGTTGGCTGCCCGACCTGTGCTTGGATTTTAGGATTTAGTAATCGGCGATATCGAATTGCAGGTCGACCAACTTTACCAACTATTTTCGTTCTCGCTTTGGATGGGGGCTGCCATTCTATGGCTGGTTTTACTTACCCGTCTTCTCAAGCGTCAACCATTGCTGACATATCGCCCCCATTGCTTGCGGCCATGGTTGGCCGAAGAGGTATTGCTGGCGTTTGCAATGTGGCTAATTACTCCGAGTTTGGTCTTATCGTTGATGCGCCCTGCCGATCCGGAATTCAGGTTGCTACTCTTTGCTGTTAGTTTGACTTGCGTGGGTCTCGTCATCTACGCGCTTTTGCGGATTAGGCAACAGATGGCATTGCGAAACAAAATCGGAAATGACGCAACTGAAACGACGACGATCTGCCAGGCGAATCACGAGGCCAAGCTTAGCTTCGTTATTGGTCCGAAAGGTCTTCGTTTTGCGACGCTTACAGGTCTAGCTGTCTTCGTAGCCTGGGTTCCAATCGTTTTGTTGGTTCATCAATGGGCAAGCGACCTGATCAAATACGAACATAGTACTCTATCGATCATCAAAGACGCGGCCGCAGAAAATCGTTTTCGTGTCGCGGTAATCACGCTATTTGCTGCGGCGGTTGTTGCTCCAGTTTTTGAGGAGTTCTTGTTTCGCGGCATTCTGCAAGGGTTTTTGACAAGAATCGAGTTTACGCTCATCAGGCGAGGATGCGAAAATCCAACACAAGCGCGAGGCGTGGCGTGGTTCGCTATCCTGATAACTTCGCTGGCCTTTGGACTCACTCATTTTGGTCAAGGGGCCGCTCCCATTTCGCTTTTTCTGTTATCGCTTGGCATCGGATATTTGTACGATCGAACCGGCAGTCTATGGGCGTGTATCGTCGTCCATTTCTTGTTAAATTTTTCGACCTTGGCATTTGCCATCGCAGCCATGTATCAAGGAGACGCAGCATGACGATTGGATTCGGGGTCATCGGTTGTGGAACGATCAGCCACTTTCATGCCGCAGCAATCAAGGCGTTAGACAACGCCCGACTGGTGGGCTGCTTCAGCCGGCGCTCGACCTCCAGCCAAACGTTCGCTGAACGGCACGATTGCCGCGTGTTTGGCAGCCTGCAAGAAATGTTGGCAGATCAGAATATCCAGGTAGTGACAATCTGCACGCCCAGCGGCGCACATCTAGAACCCGCGGTGGCTGCCGCACAGGCCGGAAAGCACGTTGTGATCGAGAAACCTTTGGAAGTGACGTTGGAGCGGTGTGATACGATCATTCAGGCGTGCAAACAGGCAGGCACACTGTTGTCGGTCGTTTTCCAATCTAGGTTTCATGGCGCTGTCCAACGACTCAAGCATGCAATTGAATCCGGTCGCTTTGGCACCGTGGTTCTAGCGAATGCTTATGTCAAGTGGTACCGGACCCAAGAGTATTATGACAGTGGTGCTTGGCGAGGAACTTGGCACCTCGATGGTGGTGGAGCCTTGATGAATCAAGCTATTCACAATATCGACTTGCTGCTGTGGATGATGGGGCCGGTTACAGAACTGACTGCATTCACGGCGACCTTAGGTCATGAACGGATTGAAGTCGAAGATACGGCGGTGGCTAGCTTGCGATTCAAAAACGGTGCCCTGGGCTCGATCGAGGCTACAACGTCCGCATTTCCAGGTTCATTGAAGCGAATTGAAATCTACGGCAGCCAAGGCAGCGCTATCGTGGAGGAGGAATCCATCAAGCTATGGCAATTTGCACGTCCGCTTCCAGAAGACGCCGCAATCGTCGCGCAATCCACGCAACAAACCTCTGGCGGTGGAGCCGGCGACCCAACAGCCATCTCCTACGTCGGCCACACGAAACAGTTTCAAGACATAATCGATGCCATCCAAGACAAACGATCGCCCCTCATCGATGGGCATGCAGCGCGCACGAGCGTAGAAATCATCTGCGGCATCTATCAATCTGCAGCAGAACGGAGAACAATCGTCTTCGACCATTAGCTCAGTATCAACTGCAAGTTTTCAAGTTCGCGATCGTCGCTTGATTTGCACGGAATCAGTAGACGAATCGCGCGAAGCGGCTGCATGGGATTTTATTGATTTTAGTCGCTTCTGGCCGAACGGTCACGCAATCTCGCCAGTGCGCGCAGATTCGTCAAATTTAGTTTAGTGGCGGAAGAATGGCTACCAAGTTGATTGCCATTCAAATTGAATCCGTAGAATGGTGCGACGGGTTAGCGCGTGTTCACCAACGAGGATGCCTTCCAGATGCAGGTTGGGTCGGGGCTTGGTATCGACTGAATTCATGCAGCACGGTCGAGTTATCGTTATCTTGATTTTCACCATTTCCACGGCGTGGTTGCGGCAAGTCCTCCAGTTGATTCGGCTTGTTCTCACTTGGGCGAGGCGCAAAGGTCGGCGATGGATGATAGTTCGGAAGACCGCCACCATTCATCGGCAGTCCTTGCCAAGTGAAACCGGCTTGATGTCCGAACGAAGGTGTGTTGATAGATGACCAGGGATTATAGTAACTGGAATCGTATGCTGGGGAGTACACGTGATACGGGCGACCTAGACCATGCCCCATTCGGCGGTTTACATTGCGCAGTGGTTCCTGGCAAATTCCTTCGCTCGCACAAATCAAGCATGAGAAGAAGGCGATCAGTTTTAGCCCTATACCCAAACCGTTGGTTGAACGGATGTTTGTTCCTTCGGGCAACGCGACGTGTGCGGGGACGACAGCCAGCCGGATCTGACCTTCAGAGAAATCCGTAGGGCTTGAAGGTTGAATAGACATCGCGCAACATCCTTGTTAGAGCAATCGAAAGCAGTTATTCCTTTATTCCTTCTTACGATAATCGAATCCATTCGACTTGCTTTTGAAACGATTGGCCGCGAATGACGCTATTTGCCGGAATTCCATACCAGGACCAACGATCAACTAAAAGATGATTGATGTGCCTAGCGTAACGATTGTGCAGGAAAATAGCCTTCTGGGTCATGGTGTTGCCCCACGAGACTCTCCGTTGGCGATGTAGAATTCGCCTCGCAACAATCACATTTTGGCAACTAACTCTAGAGTCTGCCACAAGCTTGGATCTTCTTCCACAGGAAACTCGGCACCAACTGCCAAGGTTTGCACACCCAGTTCTCGGTCATGAATCGCGTAGTTGAAGCCGATGCGTTGGTGTTCCTTGGGATCCCAGCCATGTAAACAAGCCTTTGGCAAATGCACTAGCAGGCGATAACCCTCAGCCGTCATGCGGGTAATAATTTGCTGGCGATATTGGCTGAAGGTAGGTGGGTCTTCTTTGCAGCGGTTGATTTTGAGCATGGTTGACAATGGAAATTTTTGCCCGTTACCTCCGCCAACCGGCATCACCAGGAACCAATGGCAAAATTTTGTAGCGCGATGGACGGTATGCGTATCGCGCGTGTCGATCCAGAACATAACCCGGTCACTATCCATCAGCTGCGATGCGCGGCACCAAAGCGATTGACGTTTCTCGAAGATCTTCACGTCAAAATAGAGCCCAGCCTCATTCCAACCCGCTCGAACTTCGGCAAACGTGCGTTGGCCATCCAAGCTCGCAAAGTGCGGTAAGCTGAATTCCTCAGATAACTCCAGGCCTGAATTGGTCCAGTTGGCGGCGGTGTACCTGCACTGGCCAGCAAACCGAAAGAGGAGCGTCGATGGTACTAATGAATTCTGCGACATTCGGGCTTAGTTAAATTGCGGGATTAAATGCGAGATTAAAACGGTGCTTCACGTCCATCCGTCATCAAAACGCACGACGCAGCATATTCAAAAATACTTCCAGATCTTCATGGATTTGAGTTGTCGCGCGCACAACAAGCACCATCGATTGTCGCCAATATTGGATGCGTCCGCTTCCACCATTCACCTCCCACGAATCCGGGTGAATGATGGCCTGGATTAATTCGATCAAGTCCTGAGCGTTTGCTTCCATCACCACTCCGCCAAACATGCCACCCATCCGGTTCAGGGCAACTTGAGGACCGCCATGCAATAGCAACATAAAGTCCCCCTGATCGACGAGTGCGACCGAAGCCAACTGTGAGAATTCATCTGGAATCAAAGCGCTTTCCGCTAACGATGCGCTTTCATTTGAAATATTGGCTTGCTTGACCTTTTGGCGATCTTCTCTTGCCAGCTGCTTCTTCGTTTCATTTAACCGATAATTCAGCCTGTTGGCGTAGCCCTGTAAGACTTCCGAAGTTGGATATCGTCGGTCATTACGCACGGCAAAATAGAGTAAGCACAAATCCATGACAGCGTTCGCTCGTTGTTCTGGATCGTCCGTTTGTTTGGCATGGACTGTATATGCGGCAATATCCTTTTTGTAGTCCGTAAATTTTGGAACATTGGTTTCGTAACTGGCCAATAGTTTATCGTCCTTGGATGCCTGGGCGAAGAGAGTTCGCACCGAACCGCAACAGATCAACACGGCCGCGAGCAAACTGATTTGAGCCAAGCAACAACGAATGCGCCAGGCGGATACGAGTTTGAATCGACTTGGTTTCATGGTTATCTCCAGCTTTGCCCCTGGAGGATTAGACGGATCAGTTGTCAAAATACCAAAAGCTGCTGGATTGATCAACTAATAAATCTCGCACGAGTAAACCAACTGACCGCGCTTGAAGACCTGCCAACACGGATTGTGACCGATTCTGTACGGAATCTCGGCCAAGGAATTTACATCCCATACAGCCAAATCTGCTAGTTTGCCTACGGAGATTTCACCTCGATCATCATATCCCAATGCTCTGGCAGCGTTATTCGTCGCGCCCATGAACGCTTCTTCAACCGTTAATCCAAAAAAAGTACAAGCCATGTTTAACGCCAGAATCAATGACGTTAGCGGCGAACTGCCTGGATTATGGTCGGTCGCGACCGCCATGGGCACTTCGTACCTTCGCAGTAAGTCAATGGGCGGTCGTTGTCTTTCGCGCAAGAAATAAAACGCTCCGGGAAGCAGTACGGCAACGGTCCCAGCTCTTTTCATAGCTTTAACGCCTGGCTCGTCCAGATACTCGAGATGATCAGCAGACAAGGCACCCATTTCGGCTGCCAATCGCGCACCTCCCGTTAACGAAAGTTGTTCTGCGTGAATTTTGATGGGAATTCCCAACTCATGCGCAGTGGAAAACACCCGTTCGGTTTGTTGCAAATCGAAAGCAATACGTTCACAAAAAACATCGACTGCTTGACATTCGTCAACTACAGCTGGCAACATTTCCTGACAAACCAGTTCGATGTACGCGTTCGCTTGGTTCGCGAATTCAGGTGGCAGTGCATGGGCTCCCAAGAACGTTGTGGTGACATCGATGGGCACCCTTTTGCCAAGTTCTGTACCCACCCGCAGCATTTTAAGTTCCGAGTCCAGACTCAATCCGTAGCCGGACTTAACCTCAATGGTCGTTACTCCTTCCCCCAGCAGTTTTTCTGCCCTGCGCAACGCAGAATTCAGGAGTTCACTTTCCGATGCCGCTCGTGTCGCATGCACCGTGGACATGATTCCCCCGCCCACCCTGGCGATTTCCTCATAGGTTGCCCCTCCCAATCGCTGCTGCCATTCGACAGCGCGATGTCCACCGTAGACGAGATGGGTATGGCAATCAATCAATCCGGGTGAAACGAATCGACCGTTCAGCTGCTCAACGTGGGCAGCGGAAACTTGTTGTCCGCGATCCTGAGTTTTGCCAATCCAAACAATCACTCCATCGCGAATCGCAAGCGAAGCATTCCGCAACAGCCCGCAATCGTTCGCTGGGTTGGAGCAAGTCAGCAGGTTAGCATCTTCCAAGGCAAGATCAGCTTCAATCATTTCGCGCCGGCTCTCTCATTTGCGTGATCAATCAGCAGGTCAAATAGACCTGCTAGAATCGCTTGTGTCGATTTCGCTTTTTCATCGTCCCAGAGCCCTGTTGCTTCATCCATATAAATACATTGAGCCATTTCCATTTGAATCGCATCGATGTTTTCCGCAGGTCGGCCATAATGGCGTGTGATGTAGCCACCGATGAATCGTCCGTTGATCACATAGCTCGTTGAGTTCCGGGCTAGACGATCTCCCACTTTAGCTGTAAGCGAGGCGTCGCAGGAATTTCCTGCTGCCGTCCCCACATTTAGATCCGGCAAGCGGCCTTCAAAGAGGCGTGGCACTTCCGATAAAATTGAATGGGCATCGTAGAGTAATGCATAACCGAAGTGTCTTTTCATGCGATCTAGTTCCGCAGCGATTTTGTCGTGGTAGGGAAGCCAATAATCCTGGAGACGTTGCTGAACTTGGCTGGGAGTAGGTCCGTCCGCCTTATAAATTGGCTCTCCTTGGAATGTTGTGCTCGGACACAATTCAGGTGTTGGTTTACCAGGGTACAAATTCGAGCCATCGGGGGGGCGATTCACGTCAATCACATAACGAGAAAAAGTAGCGACGATCCGACTGCAGCGAGCCACATTCGGTAGGTCATACAATTGTGGAAGAAACCAATCAGTGTCAGGTACCGATTTCCCCTGCTCGGTCAAGTGTTGTATCATGTCAGACGGGATCCAAGTACCACTGTGAGGAAAACTGACCAATACGGGCACCTGACCTTCAGTAAATTCGAACAATTGCGGGCTCCTCAAGTGATTCCTTAAACACGATATCCAATGTAACAATTTGGAAAGAAATAACCATGGCTACTGTTGATGCGAATCGAGTAACGCGGGCAATAAAAGCACCGACTGGCGTACAACGTACGTGCAAGAGTTGGCAAAGCGAAGCCGCGATGCGCATGCTCATGAACAACCTCGACCCAGATGTGGCTGAACGTCCGGAGGACCTTGTCGTTTACGGTGGAATTGGTCGCGCCGCGAGGAATTGGGAATGTTACGAAAAAATTGTTGAATCCCTGCGTCGCTTGGAGGACGACGAAAGCTTGTTGATTCAATCAGGCAAACCAGTTGGGATTTTCAAAACTCATCCCGACGCCCCGCGAGTACTTATTGCCAATAGCAACTTGGTGCCGCATTGGGCTACTTGGCAACATTTCAACGAACTCGACCAACGCGGCTTGATGATGTATGGCCAAATGACGGCCGGATCTTGGATTTATATTGGCAGTCAAGGTATCGTGCAAGGAACTTACGAGACGTTCGTATCGGTCGGAAATACACATTTTAACGGCAGCTTGGCAGGCAAATGGATTTTGACGGCCGGACTGGGCGGGATGGGAGGGGCTCAACCGTTAGCATGCACGATGGCCGGCGCTTCCATGTTGGCAATTGAATGTGATCCAAGCCGCATCGAGAAGCGTATTCAAACGCGTTATTTGGATCGGCAGACGGATGACCTCGATGAAGCCTTGAAGTGGATCCTTGCATCGTGCAAAGAACAAGAGCCCTTGAGCGTGGGGCTGTTAGGAAACGCGGCCGAACTCCTACCAGAGATGGTCAAACGCGGCATTTCGCCGGACGCTGTAACGGATCAGACATCAGCCCATGATCCGCTGAATGGCTATCTGCCAGCCAACTGGACTTTGGAACAAGCCAAAGAATTGAGGCGGACTGATCCGCAGCGCGTGATTGAAGCGGCACGTCAATCGATGGGGATCCATGTGAAGGCGATGCTGGCTTTCCATGAACGAGGGATTCCCACATTCGACTACGGCAACAACATTCGCCAAGTTGCATTCGATGTTGGCGTCAAACGTGCTTTTGATTTTCCCGGATTTGTTCCCGCTTATATTCGTCCACTATTTTGCCGAGGCGTTGGACCGTTTCGCTGGGCGGCGTTATCAGGTGACCCCAACGACATTGCGGCGACTGATCGCAAGGTTAAAGAACTTATCCCCAATAATCCACATCTACATCGTTGGTTGGATATGGCCGCTAAACGCATTCAGTTTCAAGGACTGCCGGCGCGCATCTGTTGGGTAGGGTTGGGTGAGCGTCATCGTTTAGGTTTGGCATTCAATCAGATGGTCCGAGATGGCGAACTCGCCGCACCGATTGTCATCGGTCGGGATCACCTCGACTCAGGATCGGTGGCCAGCCCAAATCGGGAAACCGAAGCAATGCGGGACGGTTCGGATGCTGTGAGCGACTGGCCACTTCTCAACGCACTCTTGAATACGGCTAGCGGCGCGACATGGGTCAGCATCCATCATGGAGGTGGTGTCGGTATGGGATTTTCCCAACATTCCGGGGTTGTGATTGTCTGCGATGGCAGCGAAGCAGCCGACCGCAGAATCGCTCGCGTGCTGTTCAACGATCCGGCGACTGGTGTGATGCGACATGCAGATGCTGGATATGCCGAGGCCGTTGAATGCGCGCGAGAAAACGCGTTGCGTCTACCGATGTTGGATTCTTGATGGTTGAGGTACGGCCAAACGGCTAGAATGGCGCGGGCAATTCACGATTCGAGCAAACGGATTAGCTCGCAATTAACGCCGAATCTGAACTGCCAATTCAATCGCCTCAGACGATTTATACAAGCATTGTTTTATTAATTCAAATTTGTTCGATCGATTGAGTTCGTATCATGCACCGACTTCGACTCCGACCTGGCCATCTGACATTAAACGAATTGCACGATTTTTTTGAAGACCAGGCATGTCAAGTCGAGGTTGACCCGTCCGCCCAGCGACCAATTGAGGAGTCTTACCAAACTGTTCAGCGAATCGTCGATAACAACCAAACGGTTTATGGAATCAATACGGGATTTGGACTACTGGCTCAGAAACGAATAAGTCACGACAAACTTTTTCAGTTACAAAGGAATCTGGTTCTGTCACACGCTGCGGGTGTTGGTCAGTTGTTGGACGATGCCGTCGTCCGACTCATCATCTTGCTCAAGTTAAACAGTTTGTCTCGCGGATTTTCTGGCGTTAGGCCCGTCGTGTTGGAATACCTATTGAAATTTCTGCAGCATTCCGTGGTTCCCTGCATCCCCAGCCAGGGCTCTGTTGGCGCGAGCGGCGACCTAGCCCCACTTGCTCACCTGAGTTGCAGTCTGCTCGGGGTCGGTGAAGTACGCGTAAAGGAGTCAACGATTCCGGCAAGCGTTGCTTTGGAAAAAATCGGTCTGGAACCACTGCAACTGGGACCGAAAGAAGGACTCGCGCTGCTGAATGGCACTCAGGTTTCGACTGCTTTGGCCATCGTTGGTCTCTTGCGAACCTGGAAGTTGTTTGCGGCCGCGATGGTAGCTGGTGCCATGACCAACGATGCGGCCAAGGGAAGCGACACACCGTTTGATCCTCGAATCCACGCCGTGAGGTTGCACCCCGGTCAAATCGATTGTGCCACTTCGTATCGCAGACTATTGCAAGGCAGTGCGATTCGAGAGTCGCATTTATCGTCGGAGTCATGCGACAAGGTGCAGGATCCCTACTCGCTCCGCTGCCAGCCGCAAGTGATGGGGGCCTGTCTCGAACAGATGCGTTTCGTTTCAGGCATATTGGAACGTGAAGCGAACGCCGTTTCGGATAACCCCCTCGTGTTTGCTGTCGAGGGAGAGATCTTGTCCGGCGGAAACTTTCACGCGGAACCTGTTGCGATGGCGGCTGACAGTCTTGCCCTAGCAATTGCCGAAATCGGCGCCTTGGCAGAACGCAGGATCGCTCTCTTGATGGATCAGCATTTGAGTGGTTTGCCGCCTTTTTTGGTGCGCGAGGGGGGGCTCAATTCAGGATTTATGATCGCTCAAGTGACGGCTGCGGCTCTTGCCAGCGAAAACAAGTCCCTCGCCCACCCCGCATCAGTTGACAGTTTACCGACATCCGCCAACCAGGAGGACCATGTCAGCATGGCCACTTACGCGGCAAGGCGACTAAACCAAATGGTTATCAACTCAATGTATATCGTGGGTATCGAACTGTTGGCTGCTGCGCAAGGCTTAGACCTTCGCCGACCTTTAATTAGTTCTCCGCCGTTGGAATTTGCATTGGCCAAGATTCGGGAAGCCGTTCCCCCATACGATGTTGACCGGTATATGCAGCCAGATCTGCAAAGAGCCATGGAACTAATTGATTCAGGGTTCTTTCTTAACCCTATTTTCTCGTTGCCAAACTTGGGTGGACAATGTGCGCCGCATGGCCAGTGAAAAATCGTGCCAACCCAGCTGCCCCGGCGTCGAGGGTAAACGCTAAAGGAATCAACAGTTTTCAAGCTGACAGCGCTTCAACTCAGCCTTGATCTTGAGCTTCTTGTATCGTGTTTAAGAGTGAATAACTCTTTTGATGGATGACGGCCACCCGTTTCGGAGCGTAGAACCGCAGCTGCTCGACCGCTGCTAATGAACATATCCGATCGGAGCAAGCTTTTCGAGACTTCCTGTCAAATGATTGTGGAGCAAACAATTATGCTCGACGTCGTACGTATTTGTGAACTCGCCGACATCGCAAAGTTGAGCTGCGAAATCTGGATGTTTCAATATTTTGGCTGCGACATTCGGACGTGCAGCGATAATTAACTCAAAATCCTCGCCATCTCCCAAGGCGGCCAACAATCGGCTAGAATCTGAGCCGGTTGCGACATTGTTGCTGATCGGTATTTTGTGGGACTCCAGCACAAATCCTACATTGCTGGCTTGAGCCAGTCGGTGTAGATCGATGGCCAAGCCGTCGCTCACATCGGTGGCGGCCACAATTTCAAACTGTTGGTTGAGGGTGTAAGCAAGTTGGCAGCGTGGTTCGAAATTGAAATGTTTTTCTGAGCGGCTGCCTCCGAAACTCCCACTGACAAGAATTCGATCGCCCGGACTTGCGCCATCCATGCGCCAAGCTTTGGCGGTGTCCACCGTACCAAGGGCCGTGATGGAAATGATCAATTGGCTGCTGCCGACATTGGTATCTCCCCCCATGATTTGCAGCTCAAACTCGTCGATCAGCGCCTGCATGCCCAAGAATAGTTGTTGCACATCGTGCAACACGAAATGTTTGGGCAGACAGAGAGTCACGAGAAAGCCGTATGGCCAAGCAGCCATGGCTGCGAGATCGCTTAGATTGACGGCTAGTGCCTTCCTACCGATTTGTTGCAGGTTGAGACTGGCGTCGAAATGCACACCTTCGATAAGTGCATCGGTCGTCAACACAATCCCCTGGTCCCCCACGTTGATAATTGCCGCGTCATCGCCAATCCCCAGCTGCAAAACAGGTCGAGAAATTGTGTTCCAGGGATAGAATTGCACAGAAGCTGACGTAGAGTCAGACATGACCGACAATTGAGATCGCGCGGACTGGTTTCCGAAAATTGCCTTTAGCCACTGATGGATTTCGATTTCCATACTTGCGACTTATTCTCCAAAAGTTCGAATGAATATTCCCAGAAATATGTTCAAGATTAGTCTAAAGAAATTTCTTAGAACATCGTTACGAGTTTCAAAGGATTCCTGCGGGCGTGAAGAGATGTAGTTGGTTTACTCGGCTGGCAGTTAACTGCTGGCTGCGACCAAACTTACGATTTGTGGCACACGTGTGCGACCAGCGAGCCGGCTCCTGATTCGCTATATTGTAGTATGATGTGCGTGGGCTTGTGCAGCTGGGACGACTTGGACTGGCAACGAAAAACCCCTTGAGATTTTCACCTCAAGGGGTTTTATAAAACCCGGCGATACTTACTTTCGCACTTGCAGTACTATCATCAGCTCGAAATGCTTAACTTCTGTGTTCGGGATGGGAACAGGTGTGACCATTTCGATGTGGTCGCCGGAAGCCATGAAGCCGACCTATTCGCCCGGCTTCACTTGTTCGACAATTGGTTGGTTGCCGATTGAGCGACAACCAACAAGTAAATTTGATTCGCGGAATCCGTTAATTTTGCGCGTTGAACTTGTTAACCTTCACGAAAAATTTGAGCTTTTGGGAGCGACATTGCCCAGCATTTGGAATGCTGACGTTGTCGCAGAGCCGCAAATTTATGTGGTCAAGTCTTCGTCCGTTAGTATCAGTTAGCTGAACGCATTACTGCGCTTACACATCTGACCTATCAACCTCGTCGTCTTCGAGGGGACTACGTTCCATAGGGAACACGAAACCTAATCTCAGGGAGGGCTTCACGCTTAGATGCTTTCAGCGTTTATCCTTTCCGAAGTTAGCTATCCAGCCGTGCCACTAGCGTGACAACTGGTACACCAGAGCTTCGTCCTTCTAAATCCTCTCGTACTAAAGAAGAACCCCTTCAAGTTTCGAACGCCCACGGCAGATAGGGACCGACCTGTCTCACGACGGTCTGAACCCAGCTCACGTACCACTTTCATTGGCGAACAGCCAAACCCTTGGGAGCTTCTTCACCCCCAGGATGTGATGAGCCGACATCGAGGTGCCAAACCGCTCCGCCGCTATGGACGCTCGGGAGCGATAAGCCTGTTATCCCCGGAGTACCTTTTATCTGATGAGCTATGGCCCTTCCATTCGGAACCACAGGATCACTAAGACCTACTTTCGTACCTGCTCGACTGATGAGTCTCGCAGTTTAGCACACTTCTACCTTTGCGCTCGACGCGTGATTGCCAACCGCGCTGAGTGTACCTATTGCACTCCTCCGTTACATTTTGGGAGGAGACCGCCCCAGCCAAACTGCCCAACAGAAACTGTCCGTTGCCTGGATTCACAGGACAACGTTAGAACTAAAACATAATCAGGGTGGTATTTCAAGGACGACTCCCTCACGGCTGGCGCCGCGAGTTCACAGTCTCCCACCTATCCTACACAAATTAGGTCTCAGCCCAATATCTGCCTACAGTAAAGGTTCACGGGGTCTTTCCGTCTAACCGCGGGAACGTGGCATCTTCACCACGACTACAATTTCACCGGGTCGGTGGTTGAGACAGTGTAGCTGTCGTTACGCCATTCATGCAGGTCGGAACTTACCCGACAAGGAACTTCGCTACCTTAGGACCGTCATAGTTACGGCCGCCGTTTACTGGGGCTTCGGTTGAGAGCTTTACCCGAGGGCTAACCCGCTTCCTTAACCTACCAGCACCGGGCAGGCGTCAGTCTCTATACATCCACTTGCGTGTTCGCAGAGACCTGTGTTTTTGATAAACAGTCGCAGCTACCGATTTACTGTGGCCTCCAGCAGCGTGAACCACCAGAGGCACCCCTTATCGCGAACTTACGGGGCCATTTTGCAGAGTTCCTTAACCACCGTTCTCCCGAGCGCCTTAGACTTCTCGTCTCGCCTACCTGTGTCAGTTTTAGTACGGTCAAATTGCTTCGAAGCTTAGAAGCTTTTCTTGGACAACCTTCCAATGACTTCCCGGACGTGCCAGTCGGTCTAGGCCTTGCATTATGCGGGTGCATTTGACATCCCGCCAGCTCAGCTTTCGCCACGGACATTTCTATTCGTACCGCTCACTCTCCGGTTGCCGTCCCTCCATCGCTCCACAATTTGGGGCAGGAATATTAACCTGCTATCCATCGTCTACGCCTTTCGGCCTCGACTAAGGTACCGCCTAACCCTGGGCGGAATTACCTTCCCCAGGAAACCTTAGGCTTTCGGCGAGCAGGATTTTCACCTGCTTTATCGTTACTCATTCCGGCATAATCACCTGTACAGGCCGCGACCCGTCGTTTCCGTCGGGCTTGTATCTCCTGTACAGCGCTCTCCTACCGCTTGCATTGCTGCAAGCCCACGTCTTCGGTGTTATACTTACTCCCGTTCATTATCGGCGCAAGAATGCTCGACCAGTAAGCTGTTACGCACTTTTTAAATGGTGGCTGCTTCTAAGCCAACATCCTGGCTGTCATTGCAATCTAACTTCCTTAGTGACTTAGTATAACTTGGGGACCTTAGACGATGGTCTGGGTTGTTTCCCTCTCGACCGCGCAGCTTATCCCGCGCGGACTGACTCCTGTGATAGTTTTTACGGTATTCGGAGTTTGGTTCAGTGGGGTACCCCGGGAAGGGCCCCCATCCGATTCAGTATCTCTACCCCCGTAAAATAGTGGCACAAGGCTATCCCGAAAGATATTTCGGAGAGAACGAGCTATCTCCTGATTTGATTAGACTTTCACTCCTCCCCACAAGTCATCCCCTCGGTTTTCAACCCAAGTGGGTTCGGTCCTCCACGCAGTATAACCCGCGCTTCAACCTGCTCATGGGTAGATCAACAGGTTTCGCGTCTGTCGCATACGACCAATGGTCGCGCTATTCACACTCGGTTTCCCTTGGGCTCCGGCCCGTAAGGCCTTAACCAAGCCGCATACGACAACTCGCCGGATCATTATGCAAAAGGCACGCCGTCACACTGAACGAATCATAGTGCTCCGACCGCTTGTAGGCACACGGTTTCAGGTTCTTTCCCTCCCCTCGTCGGGGTTCTTTTCATCTTTCACTCGCGCTACTGAGTTCACTATCGGTCATTAGAGAGTATTTAGCCTTGCGGGATGGTCCCCGCAGATTCAGTCCGGGTTTCACGTGACCGGACCTACTCAGGTACCTATCGGGAGGTTCATGACTTTAGCGTACAGGACTGTCACCTTCTGTGGTTGACCGTTCCAAGTCATTCTGCTAGCCAGAACTTTGTAACTCCCATGTGATAGGCCCTACAACCCCGCGTGGAAAATCCACACGGTTTGGGCTGTTCCGCTTTCGCTCGCCGCTACTTACGGAATCGATTTTTCTTTCTTTTCCACCAGTTACTTAGATGTTTCAGTTCACTGGGTTGGCTGGTCGGTGCCTATGAATTCAACACCGCCTATTCAGGAACCTCGGGATCAACGCTCGTTTGTCAGCTACCCCAAGCTTTTCGCAGACTTCCACGCCCTTCATCGCCTTCTAATGCCGAGACATCCCCCATGTGCCCTTGGTAACTTGACCACATAAATTCACAGCTCGGCTGCTCATTTAAATTCTCAAGTTCCAAGACCATCGCGCGGCTTTCGCCGCCAAATGATCCAAATCGTAACGATTAATTGATAAAACGCTCAAAATTTGGTTTTACATAGTCGTCTTGATCACCGAAAAAAACCAACCCATCCCGCCAAAGCCTCTCGGCGTTGACAAACAAGCCAGCCTCCACGGCCATCAAAACAAATTCGATGCCATCGAATCTACTTTACTTGAATTTCCAATTGTCAAAGATCTACTCGCCTCCTATCGGTTGTGTCCAGCGCTATCGCACCAGCCAAAACCGATCGAGACAAGACTCCCGTATTGAGAGCGGTTCAACCTGAAAAGTTCCACGAGAACTTTGCTTTTCAGGGCAAACCGCCGCCAATTTGTTTTCTGAGGGGAACCAAGAAGTTTATCAGAATTTGATACCGAGGTCAACTCCTCTTTTCAAATTTAAACTTCCCTGGAAGGTATCCAGCATTTTCAACTACCCTCCAAGCCGTTCTGCCATGCGGGCAGAAACTTTATCAGTAGCGAAGAGCCAAAGTATATCCGTTCGGCGTTCTAGCTCAAGGGGTAAAATGCATTTTTGAAATTTTTTTTGTCTCCTGCGATTTAACGCTGAACTTCCGGATTTTTCGCACCAATTTTTCCAATGTTCGGCCCTCTTAGGGAAAACCCAATCTTGATCGTTCCCTTCCGAGACGCCCCGAAATATTGGTTTCTTCCCAAGCAAAATCTGGTGGCACAGACGTTAGGCGAACTTTGCCGCAATGAATTCGCTGCTTCACCGCGACCAACATTTCACCCAATGTTACCCAGAAAATATCGGCAAGTTCACGCCTGAATACAGCGTTGGGAATTCACGCCAGCGGCAAAGGTGTTCGATTCAACGGAGCGGCCGCAATTGCGCTCCAGTCTGTTTGAGAGGCAACGTTTTCAGCCTCTTAATCCGAGGTTCTACTGCCTGAAGCTACCTCCGCTCCCCGAATTTCCTAATGACTGCGGCCCTTGTCCTCCCGGCACGGGCGGTGAATTGGTTGGTGGCCCAAATCCAGTTTGATTATTTTGCAGTGACGACTGCTCGACTCGTGGTAATTGCTGATTGCCAAAAGATGTACTGGGTATCGGCGATGGAGTGTAAACACCAGAATTACCCGTGCGAGAATCATGTATCGTATCGCCAAATTGATTCCCCTGGTTTGATGGTGTGAATCTTGGGTCAACGGTCCGAGAGCCATTGTTGCTCGCCGGGGGATTAACGGGTGGATGCATGTCCAAGGCAGGTGACATACCTTCAAAATTCCGCGCTTGTCTAAGGCCTGACAACTCGTCAAGCTGGTTGTGATTCTGTCTGATTAACATGCTGACAAATTGCTGCGCCGGCTGTCCCAACGGAGCGACCGCATTGGCGTACTCGTTAGTCGATTGATTGTACGAAGCGACGGAGTTAACCAACCCGAAGTGCGCTTCACGATTCAGGCGAATGGCCTCAATCGCTGAAACGACCGAGGTTTCTCCTTGATTAAAGGCGCGAATGGCCTGGCTCGCCGATTGTCGACCCATTTGACAAGCCTGAGCATGAGAATGCAGTAGCGAGTGCTGCTTCGGCAGCAACTCATGGATCATGCGCAAGCGCGGCGGCAGTTGGCCTCGCGCTTCGTAGTGCGCGAAGTTCGTGCGATACTCCCCCAATAACGGCATGTCAGCGGGAAGCGGCAGCAATCCATGTTGATTCGGTGGCAGAAATCTCGCTAGCTCATTTGCTGACTTTTCGAAATTGATCTCCGCCTGCATCCATCGATTTTCGGCGTTGGCAATTGCCGTCCGCAAAACCATTTGATCCGTTTGATTGGCTGGAGTCCGCAGTTGCCCAAGCGATTCAACCTCCATAGCGGAAAGCCGAGTCTTCACATAATCACAATACGTGGTCCAATATGCGTTAACAGCGGCCAGGCGGTGTTGAGGATGTGTGTGGGCCAGCACATCGACAAGACGTTTTGGGTCACCCGGCAGCGCGTCCTGAATCAGGTTGATGTCGAATGATTGTAAAATGCCTTCAGCTACTCCCAACGACGGTTGTTGTTCGCTCAAAAAGTTGACCGGGTGCACTTGCGAGTCAATGATGGGTTGATGAAAATCGTCGGGAACGTGGTTATCGAATCGTTCGCGATCAGAAAAATCGCGGTCAGACAAACCGTCTCCAAACTGCTGCTCATTGGAGAATCGATCGTTTCGCTCGGCTCTTTCGCTACCATCTTGGTTGGTCAATCGACTGCCGCGCAGGCCGTTGTTTTGAATCGGCATCGGCGGCTCGTTTGTCGGAGGCCGCCATTCTTGATCCACCGTTCGTTCCTGCGTCAAATCTTGCGGGAATCCAAGCTTTCTCGGCTCTTCGCTGTCAACCACTCGCTGGCCATTGTCCAGCGGTCGGTTGGACCAGTCAGGGATCGCGGGTGGCAGGCCGGTCGGCATTTGGGAGAAGCATAGGTTGCCAAGCATCAGGTTGAACAAGATTAGTCCCATGGGTAACCAACCAGACCTACCGGAAAATCTATCCATTGACTTTAGAAAATACGTTGGTTGCATCCTTGCGCCTCAAAAGGGTTAAATCGTGATGGCTCGATATTGACAGTCCGTTCGCTAACAACAGTCAATTTATTTCATCAGCAACGCCAACTAAAACTGCCTCCAGGTAACATAAGCTTGCGGCATGAGTATGAGCGTTATGCGCGTTGAATCAGGAGAATCCCAGATTCACTGCCTCCGCGTTAGCGCATTTGTTTTAGTGACATTTCCACAATGCAACTGAACTGCGGCGATCACCATTCGCGTGAGGACGTTGGCTCCAGCTAACTCGATCATTGACAATCCGATCAGTTGCAAGGGGCTAATGTCGGGCCAATTGACGTTTTGGTCAATCCCGATATTTTTCCGTGCATCCATCGATGGTTCAGAGAACTGAATTCCTGCAGCAACTACTGCTAGCTCGAAATCGGTTCTCGGCTTCGCTATCCTATGGCCATCGCTGGTCATCGCACAAACGCCGTCGCAGACTTGTGCGCTTCGTTGGCGCAGCACGCGTTCAAGGTTCGCTGTCTCAATTTCGGATCAATTTCGAAACAATCTCTCGTCTACGCATGAGTCTTCAAGTTTTTTTCAAGTCTTTTTTAAAAGGACAGACGTCTTGCGACGGGCGTATTGATTCGTGGTGTGCTGCTGGCTTACTGGCTTTTTAATGTACATGCGCCGTATTGGGATTTCACCTTGAGCTTCCTTTGGGCTCCAACTGGCCCCACTCGCTCAACGTGCCCAAAACGTAACCACCGTAGAAGCTACACGGCATTTTAATGATCTAGCAACGCTCTGCGTTTTGCACGCTAAGACTTTACCTATTTTTAACGGCTGAGAGTTTTTTTAAAAAATTTGAATCCTTTCTATTTTTTTCTTGACATCGAGTGTCTCGGCGCCTCTAATCTGAATACCTTTGTAT
>CALMEE010000069.1 GCA_937862885.1 uncultured Planctomycetaceae bacterium | reverse complement strand
GAAAATTGCCGCGTCACTAACCAATTCGACAATGCACTTCATCGGGCGCTTACACCAAAATCATGCCGATAATCGAGACGTAGAGCCAATACGGCGGCCGGCCGGCGAATCCACTTTGGCTTGGGGAAGCCGTAAAACGAAAGAAAATACTTTTGTGAATCGGCATTAACTGGAAATTCGAAATTGTGATAAATGCGATCAACTTGTCACGTGAGTTGAAAATCATGAACAAGGGGTTGAGCAAGTCGCACTTGAGCGAATCTAGGGAGTTCTTCAATAGTCTCACAATGCATCGTCTCGTCTCGGCAAAGTCGCGCACGCCTTTGTGGGCTATGGTTGATTGCTGGGGAAAATACGCCGCAGTTCGATTGGCTCGTCTGCCGACTCGATGGCCTGGATCATGTTCTTTAAATAGTCCATCTCATCCTGCAAACGATGCGCTTGGGATGATCGGGCCAAGTCAATTTCCAACTGCCGCAAACGGGGCAGTAATGGCTTGGCAGCGGAGCCGTATGTGTTGAGCGTCTTCAAGCAGTGGGCAATCCGCGCTTTTTCCCCCCAGCTCTCGATGTTCATGATATCCAAACACAACGACATGCCCTCCTCGATTCGATATTGGGCCATCAAGTCGATGCCCGCTAATCGAACTTCGTCCGCGAACATAATGCCGCTGGGGGCCGGTCGCGCCGTCGCTTCGTAGATGGCAGGCAGGATCGGTTCGATTTCTGCAAATGATAGTTTTTGGTAAACCGAACGGAAATTGCCCCGAGCTCGACCGTCCTGATTGGTCAATCCGGCGCGAATCGCTTCGTACAGCAACTCCCGGTCGACGCCATCCAATGAATTCCGTAATAATCCTTCGCGGCGATCAAACATGGCAAACGTCAAATAACGCTGCTGCATGTTGCGCGGGTCGTTTTCACGCGGACCGGCAGCCAACATTTTCAGCAAGGTAGGCACAACCACCATCGCTGGCTCGCCAATTGCGGCCAGTGCTTCGGCCGCTTTAATGCGTAACCATAAATCATCGTCGTTCAATAGTTCCGCAAGAACGGTAACCGCTGGAGCCGATTTGGACTTGAGTTTGGACAGTACCTGACAAGCTCCGTAACGTGATTCCAGGTGCGACGAGTTCAACATCGCGATCAGTTCGGCCACCGACACATCCGCGCGTCGGCCTAAAGCCATGGCCGCTCGCTCGCGGACCACCGGCGACCAACTTTCCAACCGTTCGAATAGTTGCTGGTTGGTCAATCCGTCATAATAGCCGGTGCGGTCCAGATTGTTCCAACCGCGACCATCTTGAATCAATTCGCTGACGGTTTCCGGGCTGAAGTGCTCAATCGGCGCCGGGTGTTTTCCGGTGACGTACAGTTTTTTCAGAGGTTGTGCGTAGGCCAACAGGTAGCTGCTCGTCGCGTCCCAACGGTGATAGCTGTCGGGCGTGGGTTCGGGCGGGCCTAAATGAGCAAAGGTGCCGTCCCAGCGGCGGGCCAAATCGAAATACCAATCGCCAAACTCATCCATCCAGGCGCCCGTCGCCTGACTGCCGGCCAAAGCAATCGCTGGCACCGCCCACAACATATTGAAAAAATTGCCCGTATGTCCCGTATCGCGCTCGGCACCGTGCGACGCCACGCTCATCCGCAAGAAGAACTCTGCTGCCTCTGAATCGTCGAGCAACGCGAACATGACCGCGGCCATCCCGCATTTGCCATTATCTTCATGCGTTTCAATCCACGGGTGATGATCGCCGTAAGGCACCGCTCCCTTGCCCACATAAAACCGAATTAACTTGCGACTTTTTTCAATCGCCTGAGTCACGATCGGGGCATGGACTCCAGCTTGTCGAGCGAGAATCAAACCGATCGTCAGCGGAATGCCAGGTGAATTCATCATGCCATAGCCTTGCAGGCGCCCGTCGCTGCCCGCGAATGTATGCCCCCACGATCCCACGATGCTTTGCCCGCCGGCGGATTCCAGAGCCAATCTTTCCAACCCCGGCATCACAGACTGGTCACCGGTCGCCATGATGTACTCGGCGAGGAAAATCATCGCATATCCGTAATACCAAGTTTGAAAACTGTCGGCCGCAAAATCAGCCGCCCAGGTAGCCTCTTGTTTGACGATTGGCAAATAGTCCGGATCCCCACTGGAAAGTAACGCCAAACCATTCAAGCAGCGAACAATTGGATTCTGCCTGCGCGAATATCCGGAGTCCTCCATACGCTTTGCCAACGCACGGCAACCGGCCTCAAATACTTGTTGCGATTTGGAGCATTCGAAGGGAGCCGTCGCGCTGTAACGACCCAATACCGGCAAAGGAATCGTCACGGTATCGACGGTCCCGTCGCGCCAGCGGGTGAGTACGAGGCGACCTGCGCCCCCGTCGGATTCGGCCTGGACGATGGCAGTGCCGAACTCGGTTCGTGGATCGTGTGAGAACATTTGGCCGTTGATGCCCAAGATGATATCACCGACCGCCACCAATCCAGCGGCTGGTGATCCCGGATCCACTTCGGTGATCTTAATTTGACGAGCGTCGGTCGTGACCATTTTTCGGCTAAACATCCACCCCCTCATGCCAGTTGGTCCCAAATTCCAATCATGGGTCATTCCCTCTGGAATCACACCGCCCGCAGTGAAATCGGGAACGCCTACAGACGTTGCCTGACCGTAGGCCACCGTTGTCGAAACCAGCCCCAACGCCATTCCGATTAGCAAAAACATAAAACTTGAAGCAGCAGCTTTCTTCATGATGGTCACTCACCCAATTGATGAATCGTATTGTGAATCTTTCCATGCAGGCGTTTACCGGAACTGCTCTGTACCGTGTAAACGATCTCCATGCCCCAGGTAGGAGCGATTTCAGGCACGCGCAAGCGAATCGTTTTTTGATCGGGCAACAATTCCGCCGATTCCACCTGCCATGGCCGCTCGTTGTAGTGCTCCGACCCGTAGCGCTCGGTCCGTTTTAAATCCCACGCCTGAATGGCAAAGTTGTCTAAGTCCGCGATCGACTTGGGGTCAAGTTCCTCGGCAAACGTTAACTCAACTCCCGCAGTTCGCACCCGCAACTCGAGCGGAAATCCAACCGGCTGTTCGTTGTACCGGACGCGATAAAGACCGCCGGGATGAGTTGCGCTGCCTGCCCACGCGAACATGCCACACAAATAGAGTTGACCATCGAGGGGATGAAACCTGCCGCGCATGACTCCTGTAGGAAAAGTGGGCAGTGGCAACTCGATCATGCCACCCTGCATTGTGCCGCGCACGTTTTCGTGCAGCACCAAGAAAACTTTGCCGTAACCGTACGACGTATTGAGGAGCGAACCATGGAGCGGACCCCAGCGTTGACTCTCGACCCACAACAACTCGGCGGGCGAACGATCGAAATCATTGGTGATCCAGCATAATGGCTGTACCATCGCATCGTCCGATGAATCCGCTACGTCGTGGTAACCCAGCATATTGCCATAAAACTGGGGTTGCCCGGAGTCATCGACGGTAACCCAGTTGATACGGTTTTTGGGATTCCAAAATCCCTCTTGGTCAGTCACGACAAACGACCCGTCGGGATTCAAGCAAACGCCGTTCGCCGCGCGAAAACCGTTGGCCAAAATCTGCGTGTGCTTGCCGTCAGGCGAAACTCGCAGCAACGTGCCGTGATGCGGTACAATCGCCGCTTTGCCGTGGCATCCCGATTTGGCGTAATAAAAATTTCCCGCAGCATCCGTTTGCAACCCCATCGCGAATTCATGAAAATGTTCCGTAACTTGATGATCGTTGTTGAGGCACTGGTAATAGTCGATCTCTCCGTCGCCATTCAGATCGTGCAACACGCACAGTTGATCGCGACAGATGACATGAATCCGGTCGTTCACGATCTTCAATCCGAGCGGCTGAAACAGACCCGTGGCGATGCGTTGCCAACGGAGCGCTAATTCTGCCGGTACCTCTTCTGTTGCAGGATCGGGGGTTACCAACCACACATCGCCATCCCAAGTACAAATGGCGATCCGCCCGTCAGGATAGAAATCCAGTCCCGTGAATCTGGTCTGTGCCAACCACGGATTCGTCTCAGGCGCGGTCAAGATATCGACGGAAAACGGACCTTCATTCGCACCGATCACGGCTTGGGTCGTCAAAACTTGGGGCCAGCGCGGCGGACCCCCGCGAGTAAACTGTACCAACTCTAGGTTGGCATCGACAAAAGTTGGTTCCGCGATGGCCTGTGCAGTGCCTGAGACGATTGTTTCATCAAGCGAAGTCGGGATTTCGGTCGGCTGCCATACGCTGAATCGTAACGAATCATCCCCGGCCGGTAATCGCAATCTCAGTTGTCCATCCTGTACCAGCCACTGGGCGTTGGTGTCGCGCGGCGCAAACCCGGCGATCAGCCTGGTTGTGTTTGTGTGATGCTCAGAATTTGCATGCAGCACTCCCGTTACCGATGAGTTTGAGGCCACGGCCATTCGCACGACACTAGTCGGCTGCTGAGCCACTTGCAAAATCAAATCGCGTTGTCGCGGGCCAATATTGAATGTCCGCCAGATTAGTGGTGGGCCAACATCTCGGACTTGCACACTGGGAGATTCCAGAATTTCGGTTTCACCAATTGAGTATTGAAAAACCACGCGTTGGTCGAAGTGGTACAAGCCACGGAACTGGCCCCAATCCCGGGGCAGCGGTCCATAGCGTCGATCATCGCGACCGAGAACGCGCTGATCATCGGTAAATGCACCACTGGCTGGGTCTGCCCAACCCGGTGCAGTTGCGTTTGCAAAAGCAACTTCACCGACAATTTGCGGGTGAACACCATGCTCGCCATTGAACTGAATCGCTCTCCAGTCAATGAAATTATTGCTGTTCGTTATCTCGTTCTGGTGCGTCGATCTCCAACCAGCTGCGACGCGAAGCGTATCGGTATCAAACACGATCCAATGGCTGCCGCGCGAAACGCCACCCGCACCCGAATCCAGTCGCACGGCCACGCCTTTGTAAGCAAAGTTGTGTGGCGAGCCGGGTATTTCATAGGTATGAATCAAACTGGGCCCATAGTCCATGGCCGACCAGACTTCGATTTGGCTAGGCTCGGGACCACGCGAATCGCCGGGTGGTAAACTTGCCATATAGTTTGCATCAACGGGCGTCAATTCACTCGGATTGTGGGTTTCCAGGTATGCCTGACGGATGTAATGGATGACATCATATTTTTGTGTCGGCACCATCCAGGTTTGAGCCGCCATTTGCCCAAAACCATGCGTCAACGTGCGATACATGGATAACGGATCGCTGCCATTCTTGAATTTGTCGTCGGCAAACCGCGGCGAAGTTGGCAATGATCCCGGCTGTTCATGTGTCCCATGGCAATTGGCGCAGACTCGTTGGTACATGGCCTGTCCACGAAGATAGCTTTCGTCATTCCAACTGCTGATCATCCCGGCATGGTCAAGGTGATTTTCGTACTCAGGGATCGTGAATGCCAACAGCGATTGGGATGGCTGGAGTTGCCGCGCGCGGTCAGCACCACCATCGCGAATTTCATACAGATAACGCATCAGATCGTAAAATTGCTGTTTGCTATGCAATTGATTCAGCAATCCTGCGGGCATGATTGAAAGTTCATTCTGCTTGACCTCGTCAATCTCTTCCGTTGCGATCGTCACGACTTCGCCGTCGCGTGCGACATCGCGAAGCGTGATCTGCTCCGTTGTTTGCTCTACGAGCAGCGCCGAAATCAACTTTCCATCGATTGTCAGCACTGTCAGCGAATCATATCCTTCGCGGATTACTCTTGAGGGGTACAAAACAGACTCGATCAGGGACTCGTCGCTAACCTCGCGCCCCAGCGAAGTCAAATCGGGCCCCAACGCCGATGCTTCGATGCCGATCGAATGACACTTCGAACATGTCATGCTGGGTTGGTGAAAAATGATCGCTCCGCGTGACGCGTCGCCGAACTGCCGAGCCCCAGCGGCTAAGTCCTCCAGTGAAACTCGCTGCAATTCCTCCTCTAACGACTGAGCACTGGCAGCCAACGTGCCGAGCACGTAGCCAAGCAAAAAAATCAAAATAACGAGTCTGATTAAGACTACTCTGTATAGTTGAACAGCGCAAGACAGTCGTCGATTGCTCCGTAAACGATCCGAAAAACCAACGAAAAACGTCAATTCGGGCTCCAGGCGGTGTGCCATCAAATTCATGGGATGATTTATTCGATTCATGGCCATCGCATAACCGTTCCAATTCGAGAGGCAGCCTTACTTGGTCAATTCTTCGATCACTCGTTGCGCTTCGTGCACACGCCGCGCTTTGTCTTGTTGCCTCAAGGCCTCCAGAATCATGTTTTGCTCTCGTCGAGGAAGTGGCTTGGTGACTTCTGGACCGACAATCCCCAGCGGCACTTCATCCATCGTCCAATCGTCACTTTTTTGGGTGGCAAACGGCACATCTTTATTCCCGATAAGCTGCAAATTGGCGAGCGGATTACGCCCCCAAGCATAACGAAAGTGAATTGGCTCGGGCACCATGGAACTGGTCAACACTAACTGCCGGCGATCCAATTGCGGACGTCCTTGTTGGTCGGTTCCCGTCTGCTGATAGGCGACATCGGCGGGGTGAAACTGTCGATTTTCTCCGGCGATGGCAAACCCTTCGATTCGTCCCTCTTGCGGATCACCCACCTCGCGATCGAGCTTCAACAACAGGCCGTTCTCCAGCCGCTGCAGCTCTAGCAAACGCGGCGGCAGCCATTCTAGCTGTCGGGAAAAACCGTATTGCGTTGCCAAAGCCCAACGAGCGATTCGTTCTCCAGCGGGGATTTTCAGTTGCGGATGATACCAGCGACGTCGCAAATCAAAGGTGCTGGCGTAACCGATATTTTTGTCGCCGCTGTCATAGAGTTCGAGAAAGGTAGAGTAGTGTGCAGAGCGAATATCAATTCCGGCGTTGAACATCTTTTCGCAATAATCCTCCCGTGTCTGCGGGTCTCCTTCAGTGCACAGGGACAGAATCCCAAATGGCATTTCGGGGTCGTTGAAGGCAGATCGCCAAGCTCGAATCATTTCAGGGAAAATGTCTCGATACATTTCGGCCCCGACCGAGCCTTCGAAAGCGTTGTTGTAACCCTGATGAAAAATAGCGCCCTTTACCGACAGTCCCTCCAGCGGCCCAATCATCCCGGCATAGCAATGCCCTGGGTAGTTGTGGTCGCCAAGCGGACCCGGGCGCAAGTCGCTGGGGGGCTGCAACCGATCAGCGGGAATCGGGTTTCCCTCGGCCCGTTGTCGCTCCAGCCATTGCTCATGCTGTTTGATTCGGTCTTGCAGATCCGCCTGGGCATCCCAGGCCGCGGCTTGCTGTGCGAAACTGGCCAACTTGGCTTGCGTTGTGGGGCTGTTCTGCATTTGCTGCAGCACTGTCAGCGGCGTCCACGACTCGATCGTCGTCCCGCCACGAGAAGCATCGATCACGCCGATCGGTACCTGAGCAGCCTTATGAATGCGGCGGGCGAAAACATAACCGATGGCGGATAACTCCTTGGCAATCCCGGGTGTGCATTCATCCCAATCTCCCTTGCGAAAATGGCGGCCGAACCAATCGCTCCATTCATGCAGTCTCGGAAAACTCCGCAGATACTCCGGACCTTCACCGTAGGGCACCGTCAAAATACGAATTTCAGGAAAGTGCGCCGACACCACTTCGAGTGGGCCGTTTTCGACTTGTTCCAGCTCGAACTCCATATTGCTCTGGCCGCCTAACACCCACACGTCGCCGACCAAAATGTTTTCCAGCACCAACGTGATTCCTTGGTTGGTAAGTGTCATCGATTGGGGCACGTTGCTCGCTGAGATTGGGGAGAACGAAATTTTCCAACGTCGATCCTCGGCGGCTGTGGCTGAATGGCGTTGATCGGCAAAGGAAACGGAAACTTCCGATCCCGGCTCTGCCCAGCCCCAGACGTGAATCGGTTTTTCACGTTGCAAAACCATGTTTGACTGGAACAAATTGCTCACGCAGAAACCGCTGCCAATCGCCGGAACATCAATGACGTGCTCGCGTGGCAGCTGTTGGGCACTCGCAGATGAGTGGTCGATCAGCACGGCATAACAAGCAAAAAGGTTCCAAGCCGCGAGGCAGATCATCGTCCCCAGTGGTCGATTGCAGATCGCACCAAACCATCGGTCGCACATACTAACTCACCTCCAAAACTCGTGGTCCCAGCACGTCCCAACGCGGGGTAATTCCCAATCCAGGTGCTGCGCTGGCCTGCATGGTTCCGCGATCGCGTTGCGGTGCCCCGTTGGCTGTGTTGACGGTCACATAGCTATTAAAATCGGTACTCGTAAATCGGAATTCCTCAGGCGTACTGTGTGCCAAATGGGCGATCGCCGCCGTCGTGATATCGCCCCCCCAACTGTCTTCGAGCGTCATCGCGATTCCCATCGCCACACACAAATCACGCAATTGCTTTGTCTTGGTCAACCCACCAAGTTTGCTGATTTTCAGATTGACGACATCCATCGCCAAATCCGCTTTGGCTCGCAACAACATTTCGAGGCTGTCGATATTCTCGTCGAGAACAAACGGATGATCGGTATGCCGCCGCACCGCGAGGCATTCCTCGTAGGTCAAGCAAGGTTGTTCAATGTAAACGTCCAGATCACGTACCGCGCGGACCACCCGCATCGCTTCGTGCTGAGTCCAGCCCGTATTCGCATCGGCAACCAAGCGATCCGACGGTTGCAGACATGCGCGCACTTGGTGAATTCGCTCGATGTCCTGATCGGGGTCTCCCCCCACTTTGAGTTGAAACCGCGTGTAGCCCTGTTCGCGGTAGCCGGCGACGTTCCGGGCCATCTCATCCGGCGGCTGTTGTGAGATGGCTCGATACAATCGAACACCTTCCCCGAACCGACCACCCAACAGAACACACACGGGCAATTGAGTCGCCTGTCCCAAAATGTCCCAACAAGCAATGTCAATTCCGGCTTTGACATACGGATGGCCTTTGAGGGCAGCGTCCATGCGCTGGTTCATCTTAGCCAGTTCGCGCGGATCATAGCCGAGCAAGTGTGGTCCAATTTCCTGCAGTCCGGTCCGCACGCCGGCGGCGTAAGCCGGCAAATAAAATGGGCCGAGCGGGCAGACCTCGCCGTAACCGACCAAGCCGCACTCGGTTTCAACACCGACAATTGTGCTGTCAAAAACCGAAACGGACTTACCGCCAGACCACTTGTACGCGCCCTCGACTAACGGCAACTCAACGCGATGAGCAAATATTTTGGCGATTTTCATAGTGTATTACCGAGTGTTCGTGCCCACAGTGATTTAAGTTGACCGAGCGCCAGCGATTTGGGAACCATTGTAAATGTTCGGTCACAGTGTCGCTGACAACATAACACGAGCCTCGCAATTCGTTCATATCGAGTAATCGATGTCTTGGGATTTTGGGCCCACAACTCCATTCGATTATAATGAGCACGGAACACTCGATGATTGAACCATTCCAACACAAAAACATGAAATCGCGCACAAAGACCCCCAAGTCCGTACCGATCACAACGCCCCAAACGGTCGATTTGCGAACTTTGCAATCGCTATTTGACCAAGCACCGGATATTGCGTTTTTTGTCAAAGACGCGAACGGTTGTTATCTGGCCGTGAACGATTCGTTGATTGCTCGGCATGGATTGAAGAGTAAACACGATGCTCTGGGAAAACGTCCCAGCGATATCTGTGAAGGTGACCTGGGATCAATGCCCGCCGAACAAGATCAACGTGTTTTGACGACGGGAAAACCATTGTTCGATCTGTTGGAGTTACAATGGTATCGGCCCGGTCATGCGGTATGGTGTTTGACGACGAAACTGCCATTGCGCGACAGCGAGGGGCGGATGATTGGACTCGTCGGATTTTCTCGAGACCTCCGCGCGCCAGTCGCGACGGAGGAGATCCCTACCGGATTTGCGCGAATGATTGCAGAATTCGAAAACGACCCATCACAACTCATGTCGCCAGCGATTCTCGCGCAACGATCGGAACTGACTCCGTCGCGACTGGCGCGAATGACGAAGAAGCTATTCTTGTTGACGCCGTCGCAATTGATTACCAAAATTCGTATTACCTCTGCGTCCCATCTGTTGCGCAGTAGCACGTTCTCGATCGTGGAAATCGCCCTGCAGTGCGGCTACGCCGACCAAAGCGCTTTTACCCGAGCATTTCGCGCACTGACCAGCAGCACGCCGTTGGAATTCCGCAACCGAGAAATTGCTTAAACACTCGGGTTCTCACTCATTGGCCAGGATTCGCTTGGGTTGCGCCCGTAGCAGCGGAATTATTTCGTCAAAATGAGTTTGTCATTGCGAGTGCGACGGAGACGGTAAATTTGCCCGGCGTTTTCGATCCAGACCTCGTCGCCACACCGCACTAGCGAATCAAAATTGATTATTTTTGGCCGATGGAGTTCGTGTTGGCATGCGGCTGAAGGGCAGTTATCGGGGAGCATCTGATACTCAACCTCGGTTTCAGTTGATGGGTCGTCAGAATGGTGATTGAAATCTGGTTTGTTCATGGTGATCTTGGGCCTACTTGCAAACAATCTTGGTATCCGTTACATTATCACAACTGAGACTCAATCTCAATAACTGAGACTGGGACTCGATAGCAAGCCAAAGAAGGCAGCGGCCACGCCGCGATTGATTGCTGGGTACGCCATTCCTGAGCCCATTATTTGTTGGTCTTCAGCAGTTGCACCGTTCGGTCGATCCGCGCAGGGTACTCACGAGTACCAGCCGCTCAGGGGTTTAACGCGGTTCGCCCTACCCCATCGATCCCTTTTTAGCCAGCCAAACATTCGTGTGTCTCGATTGTCCCGTGAGCAAAATCGTGCTCTCGAAATCGGCAATCGTATCGAATTTTTTTGGATAGGAAGGGAGATACAAGACAATGATTCAGACTTCGACCAGCAATCTGGTCATCACTCGCCCCACGTCGGGTCTTGGCCGCACGTGTTCTTTTCGGCTTGCAAATTTCATCAGTGGTTACGCTGTAGGTGTCAAGCACGGTGCTGCGCGCGACCATTTTCGTTTGCGGAGCTATCGATATCAACGGCAGAAGTTCGCGAAGCGGCCCGCGTTCACCTTGGTGGAATTGTTGGTGGTGATCGCGATCATCGGCATCTTGATGGGATTATTACTGCCAGCTATCCAAGCTGTGCGTGAGGCTGCGCGACGGACATCGTGTTCCAGCAATATCCGCCAGATCGGAATGGCGGGTCTCAATTACGAGTCGACGTTCAAGACATTGCCTCCGCCGAGAATTGGAGCTGGCGATTTTAATACGTTGGGATCGACGTTCGTGTTGTTACTGCCGTACGTCGAGCAAGGCACTCGATTCGATCAATATAAATTGAATGAATCGATTTCTGCGCCGGGTAATATCGAGTTGACGTCGCAAGCCTTGGATATTTATCTCTGTCCCTCCATGCAGCAAACGTCGCCGAGCAACGAATTTGGCGAAGGTAGTTATATCATCTCGTATGCGACTCATTATCGGCCCACGACCTATGGCCACCGAGTCAATGGCGCGTTCGATGCCATGTCCACGACGCCCGGGAGCCGATATCGGTTGTCCATGGCAGCCTTCGTCGATGGCACCAGTCAAACCTTCTTTTTTGGCGAAATCGACAACAGCGTGCGTTGGTTGGGAGATTCACCCGAGCCAGGGGCCTGGGGGAGATATACGTGGGCACAAGGATACTGGTTCAATTCTCAATCTCACATCGAGGGCAAATATAACCAGAAGGGACCTGTTTCAGAGTTGATGTATCGAGAGTATCGAACGTTCCGCAGCGACCATGCTGGCGGTTGTAATTTTTGTTTTGTCGATGGTTCAGTCCGCTTCATCGCTGATTGGGTTGACCAAGCCGTGCTGCATAGCTTGGTGACACGAGACGGCGGTGAAATACTAAACGGGGACGGTCCGCTTTTCTAATCCACAATCGAAATAGGAGTCAAGTTTATGAGTTTGCGACATACCGCAATGATGATGCTCATGGTCGCCTTGGCCAGTTTTATGACGGCGACGCTCGCCCACGGACATTTTCTGTGGATCGTAGTCCATGACAACCAGTATCGCATCTATTTTTCTGAAGAACCTCAGCCAAGCCAAGCGGAAATGCTCGACGCATTACAGCATGTTTCCGTGTGGCAAACCTCATCTTCCACGGATTCTCGGCTCTCGACGGTGCCGAAGAGCGACGAAAGCTTAGGTTGGCTGGAGTGCAGTAACGCTGATGTATCCCAACCGCTTTTCTTGCAGCACAAATACGGAGTGCTCGTGCGCGGAGAATCAAGATTCCTGTTGCAATATTATGGCAGCTATTGGAACTCGAAGATGGCGGACAATGCTCGTGAGGTCGCGACTGTTGAATTCGAAGTTCGACCAAAAATTCACAATGATCGACTGGTATTGACAGTTTTGAGAAACGGCAAGGCGGTGCCCGATTGTGAGGTCGTATTAGGTGATGACCAAGGTAGCTCAGAGACGATCCGGTCTGACGAGAATGGTCAGATTGAGTTCACGCGCGACGGCCAATCTCGTATCTGGGCCCGAGCTCGGGTTGTGGTTCCCGCTGTGGATTCGTTGAAGAGCGACGAGTATGACGAAATTCGCCAATTCGCTACGTTGGTTTTTGATTTCGATTCTGTCTCCAGCGACTCGGATCACAGAACGCCTGTCAGTCAGCGGGCATCAGCATCGTTGCCACAACTTCCTATTGGCGTGACCAGTTTTGGCGCGGCGGTCAGCGGTCCAAAGATTTATGTTTATGGAGGTCACTTGGGTGATTCTCATGACTATGCGCGGGACTTGCAATCCAAAACGTTGTACGAATTGGATTTAGAATCGAGCGAGACTTGGAACGCAATCTCGCAAGATCGAGGATTGCAAGGCTTGGCGCTGGTCGCTCATCGAGGTGCCCTGTATCGGCTGGGCGGATTTGAAGCCAGGAACGTCCAGGGCGAATCTCATGAGTTACACTCCGTTGCCGATTTCCGCCGATTCGACATTGCCACCCGTCAATGGAGCGAGATGCCACCACTGCCTGAGCCGCGCAGTTCGTTCGATGCTGTGGTCGTTGATGATCGCATCTATGTTGTGGGTGGATGGACGATGGAGCCTGATCAGGTGACGAGTTGGCTGACCACAGCTTGGTATTTTGATTTGACTGAGCCGGAAAAGTCCTGGCAGCGACTGCCTGATCCACCATTTCGACGCCGCGCGATTGCGATGGCTGAATTTTCAAATCAACTGTTTGTCGTAGGTGGTATGAACGAGGACAACAGCATTTCCACGGAGGTCGCGATTTTTGATCTCGCATCGCAGCGTTGGGAAAACGGACCAGAGTTACCCGCAGTCGGTCGGATGGAGGGCTTTGGCAGTGCCGCGTTTCGTGTGGGAAATAATCTCGTGGTGAGCACGTACAGCGGAGCCGTTTATCGTTTGGATTCCAGCCGCCGTACTTGGCAAGAAATTCAACGGATCAGACCCAGTCGATTCTTTCATCGGCTGTTGCCCATCAACGAGGGAGAATTTGTGATCATGGGAGGTGCGAATATGGAATCAGGCAAACCCCGTACGCTGGTGGTTGGTTCACTCGACTGAATCGATTGAAAATCTTTCACATAAACAGTTAACTTCATTGCCGCTGCAAACAGCTTAATTGTACCACGCCCGATGGCCATGGGCGAACGTGCGCGATGTTACCCCGTTGTTCACGGCGTCGAATTCATCGTGCGTCTGTTGATCGATAAACCGCTCGATTTCCGTCATCGCGTAAATGCGGGGCGATGTCCTGGCGTGCATGAAATAACTACTTGAGCCGCCGCAGCTGATTAAGGGGCACATAATATTTGGCGTATCGGTTTCCATCGGCATATCGAATCCCCAGCCGATGCGGCACCAACACCGTCGCGCGGCGATGGATGTAGTTGACGAAGCCCATGCGTTGTTGGCCTTCATGACTAAAGCTGACAAAATCGCCAACTTGAATTCCTTTCTCAATGGCTGCTGCTTCACGCGGTGTGATTAGTTGGTGACTCGATTGACGATGTCCGAACAGTCGATAGGAGATATCTCGGAAGCGATCTGCGCTGCAGCTTGAATCATGCCAAACCAGAAATTCAATCAAGTGCACCAGCTCATGCTCGAAAATGAGTAGCAGAGCTTGCAAGCGGTCAACACAATGCAAACCGGCAACATTAACCAATCCGTTAGGCAAGTTGTCAGAACTGTTGGAAAAAGCATTGCCTCGCGAAATTGGGCCTGGGAGGATCAAGTTTGATTCCGTTTCGATTTTGGCGGCAGGCAAATTACGAGAATCTTCTTGCGTCGTTGTAGATTTAGGTACCAATTCGTTGGAACCATTGGCGCTTGAATCGCTGACCACCCAAGCGTCCGTATCATCGTCGTCTATTTCAGTTTGCAGGCCGTTTTGCGACTGGTCGACAACGTAGTTTTCGAAATTGGTCCCGAACAGAAGAATAGCAGAGATTGCAATTTCGAATTTGCGCGGGGGAGTCAGCTTGTTTTTGCTTCGCCGCTTTGGTGTCCGCGTCGTCGAGGCTTGCAGCATTTGAATCGTTGTTTTACCACCGGCGCTGGTCATCCGATTGGATACGCGGAACGAAATGCAATCTTGGGATTCAAGCAACGTTTGCTGGCAACATCCATCGAATACTAGGTCGTCGTATAGCCCCAACAATAATTGGATCTCGCGGTTTGAAATTTGTTTGAAATTTCGATCGGCGATTAAACGGGATTGCTTTGTAAGTGAATTCGCCACATTGTCTCGTAACTGCGTGGCTTGCCCCGTTGAGTGGGTGGTTTCCGAGATGATTTTATGCAACTTGTCCCGCGCGCCGATCATGCGAATTCCCTTTTGTTGTTGCGCCGTTGAGTGCTTCCTGATGTGACTCCGCTATAATTGAATTGATGTGTGCATTGCATGTATCCGGTCGGCATGACGGTTGAGTGATGGCAATCGAAACGATCACAAGGTTTAAACATACTGATCAGCGGCAACATCAATCCCCTTTGAACGCGCTGTCGAATTGGTTCCGGTTCGTGATATAAGAGTGGTTGCGTTCGAGTTCGTGAAACAACTACTCGAAGAATTTGAAACCGCTCACGTTGGAATCGGGTTTGCAGTGAAAACGCCAAAACTCGAAGTTGGGAATAGACCGACGGCCCCGCTCGAGGAATGCCGCTACACTACAAGTTGCAATTACACCAAAAATCAAAAAACCTAGTTCAGGCTCCAAAATAGCGAACGACAATCGTCTGATATTCTTGACTAAATTGCATGCCAAAAAAAGCCAGCGTTTTATTTTATTTTTAATTTAATAGTTATTCTTGGGGAAAAAGGCCGATTAAAATTTTGTTTAGATAAAGCACAACATTTTGTGTTGACAAGCCTTTTGAACGCGATATATTGGGCTCCACTGCTGGCATAAAGAAATCTCAACATTTCCCGAAACACTCGAATGGGAGGTATGCGAGCAGGGCCCCGCAATGGTTTTTGGGGCATCGAAGGACTGAAATCCTAGTGCCCCTTCAGCTAACGGGGATGCTATTGGGAAGGCAGTTGACGCGAGGTGCCAATCGAATTGGCAGAATTTTGATAACTGGGCAAGTAGGCAAAATATAGGCAAGGAAGCCGAAAGGGTTCCGCGTCGTCAAGTGTTGGTCGTTCTGACCAACCGTGTCTTTCCTATCTTGCATAAAAACATCGGAGACAGCGCGCTGACGTTGAATATCCTTTGACGACAGCGCGTCAACCAAGGGATTGAAGGAGACGAGAAATGCTGAACGCAACTCTGAAGGACATGCTTGTGCGTAAACGAGACGGTCGAGTCGTTCCATTCGACCGCGGCCTGATTGCACGGGCAATGCAAAGGGCTTTTTGCGCGGAACAGGAGTGCATCGACCCGAGTGAACTAAGCTCAGGCGTGTTGGCCAAGATCGAGCAGATGACCGATGAGGTCGTTGATCAATCGTTGGCTGAAGCGCACTCGCCGCAGGGCATCGATGTAGAAGCCATCCAAGACCGTGTCGAGTTCGAATTGATGCGGAATGAATTTTTTAAGGTCGCCCGTAGATACATTCTGTATCGGGAAGAGCATGCTCGCTTGCGTGAGCAGATGGTCGCCGAAGAGCCCAGCTATGAAATTCCCGCGCCCACGTTGATGGTGAACCGGGGCGGTGAGATGGAGACCTTGGACTTGGATCGCTTGCGTTTGCAGCTTCAGCATGCGTGTCGCGATGTCGGCCCGGAGGTGGCAACGGATTTGGCGAAGTCCGTGCAGCGTGAAGTTTACAATGGAATAACGCCGGACGAAATTGCTGATGCCATGGTGTTGGCGGCACGAGCACGCATCGAGGTAGATCCCTGTTTTGACCAGATCGCGGGGCGTTTGACGCTCAATATCATCTATCGTCAAGCGTTGGGGCGCACGGCCGTCAATGGAGATCTACAGCAACTCTACCGGACCCAGTTTAGTAAATACGTCGACGTCGGCATCGCCAATGGTCGGATTGATCCATTGATGCGGCAGTTCGACTTGGATCGATTGGCTGAGGCATTGGATTCGTCTCGGGATGAGCAATTTCCCTATTTAGGGCTGCAGACAATCTACGATCGTTATCTGTTGCACGTTGAGGGTCGGCGCATTGAGACTCCCCAGTATTTTTGGATGCGCGTCGCGATGGGTATCGCCTTGCGCGAAGAGGAGAGCGAGCGAACTCAGCGAGCGATCGAGTTCTACAACATCTTGTCGACGTTCCGATTTACGTCGGCCACGCCGACGCTGTTCAACTCGGGAACCTGCCATCCACAACTTAGTTCTTGCTATTTGAGCACGATCAAAGATGATTTGGATCATATTTTCAAGGCAATTTCGGATAACGCCAGACTATCCAAGTGGGCCGGTGGCTTAGGAAATGACTGGACAAACATCCGAGCCACCAACTCGCACATCAAAGGAACGAATGGCCGCAGCCAGGGTGTTATTCCATTTCTTAAAGTCGTGAGCGATACTGCTGTCGCCGTGAATCAAGGGGGCAAGCGCAAGGGAGCCGTTTGTTCTTATCTGGAGTCTTGGCACCTCGACATTGATGAATTCCTCGATTTGCGGAAGAACACGGGGGACGATCGACGCCGCACGCATGACATGCATACTGCGAATTGGATTCCCGATTTGCTAATGAAGCGGGTTATGCAAGGGGGGAGCTGGACACTGTTTAGTCCTGATGAAGTGCCAGATTTGCATGACTTATATGGCAAGGCTTTTGAAGAGCGCTACGAGCATTACGAGCGGGAGGCCGCCGCAGGACGGATTCGCTTGAGTCGCCAAGTGCCGGCCGTCGATTTGTGGCGAAAGATGTTGACTAGGTTGTTCGAAACTGGCCATCCTTGGATTACGTTTAAGGATCCGTCGAATATCCGATCTCCGCAGGATCATTGTGGGGTGGTGCATAGCAGTAATTTATGCACCGAGATTCTGTTGAACACGTCCGCCGACGAAACGGCCGTGTGCAATCTGGGGTCGCTCAATTTGCTGGCGCATATTGAGCATGGTGAATTGAACCTAGAGCGGTTGCGAGAGACGATTTTCACGGCCGTGCGGATGTTGGACAATGTGATTGACATCAATTTTTATCCAACTCCTGAAGCCCAGGCGTCGAATCTACAACATCGGCCGATTGGTTTAGGGTTAATGGGATTTCAAGATGCCTTGGCGGCCAGCGGAATCAGTTACGCCAGTGAACAGGCGGTGGAATTTGCGGACCGTAGCATGGAAGCGATTTCGTATTTTGCTATTTTGGCTTCGTCCAAGTTGGCGGAAGAGCGAGGCACCTATGCGTCATACGCTGGATCCAAGTGGGATCGTGGTTTATTGCCAATTGACACGATCGACCTATTGGAACAGGAGCGGGGCATGCCAGTTGAAATGGATCGGTCCACATCCATGGACTGGCAAATCGTCCGCGACCATGTGGCCAAGCATGGAATGAGGAACAGCAACGTAATGGCAATTGCTCCGACGGCTACCATTTCGACGATTATTGGTGTCACACAGTCGATCGAACCGACTTACAAGCACTTGTTCGCCAAGAGCAATCTCTCCGGCGAGTTTACTCAAGTGAATATCAGCCTCGTTAGTGAGTTGAAGCAACGCAATTTGTGGAATCAGGACATCCTGGAACAACTCAAGTACAACGAAGGGACGTTGGCCGATATCCACGATTTGCCTGAAGATATTCGAGCGCGATACGCGACTTCTTTCGAGATTGAGCCGAAATGGTTAATCGAGTGCGCTAGTCGACGACAAAAATGGATCGACATGGGGCAGTCGTTGAACCTGTACATTTCGCAGGCCAACGGCCGCAAGTTGGATGAGATGTATAAATTGGCTTGGCGAACCGGATTAAAAACGACGTACTACCTGCGGTCATTGGGGAAGACCAACGTTGAAAAATCAACGGTCGACATCAATAAATATGGCATCCAGCCGCGCTGGATGCAGAACCGCAGTGCGTCGAGTTCGCTTCAGGTCAAGCGAGTCAACACCGAGGGTGTTTGCAATATGAACGACCCGGATTGTGAAGCGTGTCAATAACTCACAACTTGAACGGATGTAAATTTAAGGAGTTTCAATATGTCCATAATAACGCAAGAGAAAAGCATACTTACCGGTCGTTCGACTCGCGTGAACGCTGATCATAAACGACTGATCAACTGCCACAAAATCGATGTCAATCAATTGATGCCCCTGAAATACAAATGGGCGTGGGAACACTACGTCAATGGTTGTGCAAACAACTGGATGCCCACTGAAGTTCCTATGAATCGCGACATCGAGATCTGGAAGAGCAATCAACTGACGCCTGATGAACGGCTGGTCATTATGCGTAATCTCGGTTTCTTCGCTACGGCGGAAAGTTTGGTCGGCAATAATCTGGTCTTGGCGGTATTTAAGCACGTGACCAATGCCGAATGCCGCCAGTATTTGCTGCGACAAGCGTTTGAAGAGGCCGTGCATACGCATACGTTCTTGTATGCCGTCGAGAGCCTCGGCCTGGACGAGGGAGAGATCTTCAATATGTACCGTGAGATTCCGGCAATCGCCCGCAAGGATGCGTTTGAGATGGAATTGACACAGGAGTTGGTAGATCCAAATTTTACTACGGAAACGTTAGAAGGTGCTCAGGCCCTGCTGAAGAATTTGATTGGATTCTACGTCATCATGGAGGGGATATTTTTCTATACCGGCTTTGTGATGATTCTTTCCTTTCAACGCAGGAACTTGATGACCGGTATTGGTGAGCAGTTCCAGTATATTTTGCGGGACGAGTCGATTCACCTTAATTTCGGCATCGATTTGATCAACGGCATCAAATCCGAGAATCCGGAATTGTGGACCAATGAGTTCAAACGCGAAATGGTGGATCGAATTCGTGAGGCAGTCGAGTTGGAGATAGCCTACGCGAAAGACTGCTTGCCCCAAGGGATTCTGGGGCTGAATGCGGCAGCATTTCGTGACTACGTGCAATATATCGCGGACAGGCGATTAGAGCGCATCGGGTTGCCGGCACAATACGGAAGCCCCAATCCATTTAATTGGATGAGTGAAATTATGGACATGTCGAAGGAGAAAAATTTCTTCGAGTCAACTGTTACAGAATACCAATCGGGTGGATTAAGTTGGGACTAAGGTCCGGTGCGTGCGGATTGTCTTAAAGTCCGTGGTTGGCCCGGTGGCGAGGCACAATCGCGGCAACGGAATCCACGCGGATTGACCATACATTCCAATAGCGACGCGGACGATATCTCTCATTAAGGCGGCGTGGGGCAAAAGCCTTGTTCGCCGCCTTTGCTTTTCTTGCAAACCGGAACAGGAAGGATTTGCGGTTTCCGCGTTAGGCTGGTTGGCACGTCTTTTAAGGGCTGCACGGCAATTCTGTAAGGACCTACGCACATGCCGCGATCCAAATGGGAGCGGGGATGATCGCAAAGGTCTGGAACGTTGCCTACCGGGGGCAATTGCCAAATTGTTGAAAAATCAGCTGCCTTGACACTACAAATCTTGGCATCCGCTTGTTCGCAAGGTGAGTACTCCTTGCTAGAATGCCAAGATTGATGTTAGGTGAGCGTGTGAAAATCGATGAAAAAGGTAACGGTATCGATATTGGTAGGGCTGGCGAAGTTTTTCTCGGGGGCTACCGTGCGCTGGGTGGACTGCCAACCCGATACGTGCCAACGCATCTATTTTGCGAACCACACGAGTCATGTCGATGCGTTAATCTTGTGGGCGTCATTGCCACGTCGGATCCGCAATGTGACGCGCCCAGTGGCCGCTAAGGATTACTGGGACGGCGGTCCGATACGTCGCTACATCGCTTCCGTTTTCAATGCCTGTTTGATTGATCGGAACGAAGTGAGTCGCCGAAACAGTCCCGTCGATATGTTGTTGCAAGAAATGGGGGATAAATTTTCGTTGATTATCTTTCCGGAAGGGGGGCGAAGCCCGGATGGAGAATTAGGAACGTTCAAGAGTGGTTTGTTCTATTTAGGGAAAAAAAGACCAGACTTGGAATTGGTCCCGGTATTTTTGGATAATATGAATCGTGTGATGCCTAAAGGCGAGGTCTTGCCACTTCCCTTGCTCACCAGTATCTCGATTGGCGCGCCGATCTGGCTGGAGCCTGGTGAAGGCAAGACGGAGTTCCTGGAGCGAGCCCGCCATTCGATATTGAAGTTGAAGGAGTCCTAGTTTAAGTTTTCGCAAAGTGGAGTTGATGGCTGGTGGCGTAAGCGGTGTTGTTTGCGCATTCTTATGTGGATATTTCGCGGTTGAAAATGTCTCGGTTAGTTGCATTCCTGTTCGATACCAGCCAATTCAGTGGCCCTAGTATGACATTGCTAGGCGGAAACTTGTTGGTACTAGCCGTTTTGTTCGCTGTCGGGCGATACCTGCGCAAGCAATCAGAATCCATGATCGACCCAGCCGTGATTCGCTCGTTTGACCGACGAATTGTGGGGTGGATAGCGATCCTGGTGATCTTGGTGCTGGCGTTAATGGTGAACCGCACGTTCACGTTGGTCTTCTTTGGCTTTCTCTCGTTTTGGGCTTTACGTGAGTTCATTACGATGACGCCCACGCGGCGCGGCGATCATCGCACGCTATTCTGGGTGTTCTTTCTGTTCACGCCATTGCAGTACTTTCTCGTTGCATTGCAGGACCTGAGTTTTCTGCCGAATTTGCCAAATCGGGAACGATTTGCCGAGTTGTTCATTTTCATAATCCCAGTTTACGCATCACTGTTCGTCGCGGGGCGAATTGCCTTCGCCGATGATGCAAAGCGTTACTTGGAGCGCATTGCGAAAATCCAATTTGGCTTACTGATTTGCGTATTTGCAATCAGCCATGCACCTGCACTCCTTTACTTGGAACCATTACGGACGTTTAATGCGGAAGCCAATGCTTGGGAGATATGGACCACGGGTACAACGACCGGCTTATTGCTTTACTTCGTAATTATTGTGCAGATCAGCGACTTATTGCACTTTGTTTGGGATAGGATGGCCGGACGGCATGTAATCGCACCATCGATAAATGCGAATAGAACGTGGGAAGGATTGACGGGTTCGGCTTGCTGCACGCTCGTAATCGGAATGTTTATCCAAGCGGTAATGCCAATCACGCCATTCCAAATCGTTGGCTCGGGATTAATGGCGTGTCTGATATCTGTAATGGCTTCTTCGGGGAGCATGACGATGTCGGCCATCAAACGTGATCGTGGTGTGCAGGATTTTGGGACATTGGTGCAAGGACATGCCGGAATTTTAGACCGGATCGACTCGATTTGTTTTGCGGCACCTATCTTCTTTCACGTGACACGGTTCTTTTTGGCAACTCAACATGTTCCTGGCAACGGGGTCCAATGAATCTACGCTCAGAATTACGTTGTACGCTTGAACGATTCAAAATAGAGTTGCCGACGGATTGTGTTGATCGTTTGTCTGACTATGCTTCACTCGTATGGGAGCAAAACAAGACGCTCAATTTGACGAGGCACACCACCGCAGAGAAATTCGTGTTGCGTGATGTGCTTGATACGATCGAGTTATCCAAACTAATCCATCATGGGGAGGAAGTACTAGATATCGGCCGCGGTGGCGGCGTCCCTGGTTTAACTCTCGCCATGATGCGCCCCGATTTGCAAATCAGTCTATGTGATTCAGTCGCAAAAAAAGCGAATGCGGTTCAGCAAATCGCCCGTTCGCTTGAGCTTGACGTCGCGATTTACCCGATGCGGGCGGAAGAGTTGCTGGAGGCTTCCCGTTTCGATGTTTGCACCGCCCGTGCCGTTGGATCGATCGCCAAATTATGTCGTTGGTTGGATCGGGTTTGGCTAGAAGTCGGCAGATTATTGGCAGTCAAAGGTCCCAAATGGAAAGAAGAAAGAGATGAGGCCGCTGCTCTCGGGTTGATGAAACGTGTTAAAATTAAAGTTGCCACGGAGTATACTACTCCTGAGATCAATGCACAAAATTTCATCCTAAAAATCTGGTCACACGCATTGCCCGAAAAGTAGCACGATGTGGTGCGTCCTTGAATTTTGTGCTGGCCGAATTCATTGTGGATCACATTTAGGGGACGGTTCTTTTGACTGGTAGTATTCCACGGGCAAAAATATAGAATTTGCCTGTATTGTATTTCGCTGACTCAGTTGGCACAGTGGATCCCGCAAGTGGATTTCAGGCAGCGCTTTGTGGTCGGACAAAACATGAATGATCGAGAGAAACGAAAACGGTTCATTTCCGAGTCAGATGCGTCACGCATCATGTTGGCGATTGTTGGAATCAGCTTATTAACGTTGTTGTTCTACACGTTTTTTGTAGCGGTCCGCGGAATCGAAGTGGAGCGTTTCTACTTTAATGTTGTGGAACTGCTTCCGCTATTTCTGATGGTGGCCATTTATTGGATTTCGTACATTCTCAGGCCGAAAAGGCCGAATCGGTAAATGAAGCCTCGAGCCCGACGATCGCTTGTGAGCTGCCAATGGATACGAAACCGAATGTGTGCTTCAACAGTGCATGGATCTTTTGGAATCCGGAGATGCGAAAGGCGTTTTCGAGGTACGAAGAATAATAGAAGGCCTTTGGAACGCGATTGGCTGCGCCCTGTCAACGCTGGCCATGAGCGATTGTGCTGCGAAAGCGAATTCGACCAACAGCGCGAGTTGTCAAACCGTATCTGGCGGTGTTGATTGAGGAATGATGACTCTGGTGGTTGATTCGCTAAAACTAGCGCCCAATCTTGGACAATTTTTGGATTTGTCAAATGTCACTGTGATCACGACAAAGGTGCTATGCGTTCAACAAAATTTTGACGCTTTATGGTTGCAGGTATATGTCAAGTCAGCCACGGATGGCCTTTTTTGTGTTAATTGGCCCATTGTCTTGCGAGAGTTGTTTTGTTACAGTGTTTCGTTCCTAACGGAAAAAGTGAGCGGCATATCCTCCGCAAAATGAATGAATTATTTAGTAAAGAATGTGGTGAACTCGGACTGTGTTGAGATTGTCTGCTAGAGAGCCGTTAAGCAGACACATGGCGTGCGGTCGATGTCTAGGATTCGATGGCGGCTGATAACCCTTTTCCGAATCCAATTCTTTTCTTCGGAGAAATAATCATTCCACAAACGCATCAGCTCCTTGAAATTTCGACATGGACGAAGGAAAGTCCGAGATTCTTCAAGTGCGAGGACGTAGCTCAGTCGGTAGAGCAACGGACTTTTAATCCGTAGGTCCTGGGTTCGAGTCCCAGCGTCCTCATTTTTCTGAATGGAAGGCACTGGCAAAAGATTGTAGTCAACCAGCATGTGCCGCGTCAAAGGATTTGTGCGGCTAACCCAGCCAACTCAGATCGCTCCCCTTTTTCCAAGCTGACATGGGCGTAGATTCTTTGCCCCTTCATCCGATTGATCAGATGTGCGAAGCCATTAGAAAGCTTGTCGAGATAGGGGTGATCAATCTGTTCGATATCTCCTGTGAGGACAATCTTGGTACCTTCGCCCGCGCGGGTGATGATCGTCTTGACCTCATGCGGCGTGAGGTTTTGTGCCTCGTCGACGATAAAAAAAGTCTTTTGGATGCTGCGGCCGCGGATGTAGGAAAGTGGGCTGACGACCAACCGTTCTTCCTGTAACATCCGATCGATTTCAGTTGCCATCGATTCCGTCTTGCGGAACTGGTTGCGAATCACGGCCAGATTGTCGAAAAGCGGTTGCATGTAAGGCTCCAGCTTGCTTTCAATATCGCCTGGCAGGAACCCAAGATCTCGATTCGAAAGCGGGACGATCGGACGTGCCAAGAGGATTTGTTGAAACGCTTCGCGTTGCTCCAACGCGGCCGCCAATGCCAGTAACGTTTTCCCGGTTCCTGCCTTTCCGGCCAGAGTAACTAGCGACAAGCGCTGGTCGAGCAAAGCGTGCAGTGCAAAAAATTGTTCCGCATTCCGCGGTTGAATTCCGTAGGCTGACTTCTTATCGACGCGAGCGAACGCTCGTTCCTCAGCACGATAGGTTAGCAACGCGGACTTGGAGCCGTTGCGATAAATGAAATTTTCATTGGCTTGCGGTTGCTCGATCAGCGGCACATCCGCTGCGGGAACATTGCCCACCTTGTTGAAGAACAAACCAATATGCTCTGTACTCACCCCTTCAATTAGTCTTTTACCAGAGTACAGTTCATCAACACTGCCAAGTTTGTCTGCTTCGTAGTCCTCTGCGGCCAAACCAAGTGAGCGGGCTTTTAAGCGAATGTTCGTATCTTTCGACACCAGCACTACTTGTCGGTACTGAATTCTTTCAGCGAGGTGAATGGCGTTATTGAGGATTCGATGATCGGCTTGATCCGACAAGAAGACGTGAGAGATTGAAGGATGCGTTACCTGCTCGAACACGACGCGAATCCGACCCAGCCCATCTCCCAATGACAAGCCGTCACCCGACATCAATGTGGTACCAAGCTCATCTAAAGAGCGGAGAAACGTGCGGGCTTGAAAATGGATGTCTTCGTTTCCGCGTTTGAAATGGTCTAGTTCTTCTAGTACCGTGATCGGGATTGCAATGTCGTTTTCCTCAAATGCAAATATGCATCTCGCATCGTGCAAGATCACATTGGTATCGAGCACGAACAGTTTGATGTCGAGCATCCTTGTCCTTCCTTTGACAGTTTCTCACTCCGAGCCAGCGACATGCGAGCAGCCTACAGGAATTTGATGAAGAGACAATGAAGTTTGCATGAGATGGTGATGAAGTTCTTGGTAGTTTGAATCACACAGGTTGGCGCTGAACGCAACATTCGATGCGTTAGAATCAAAATCCAGAAAAACGTTGTTCCCGAGCGATGTTCGAGGCGCCTGAATCTTCACTTAAGGGGAACTTCAAATCGACAATCACAGGCAAATGATCCGACCCAGCAGCTTCTGCTGTTTTGCGAAAAGTTACGGCAATTTCCGGCGACACAAACACATGGTCGATGGGAACGCGAAATAAAAAAGTGCCGAACATGGCCGGCCAACTTGGCTGCAGACCATGACCTTTTCGAGAATCCTTCATTCCGGTTTTGGTAAGGAACTTTTTCAAATTCACCGACCAATTGGTACAGTTAAAATCTCCGCAACAGATGGTAAGAAGGGGCTCTTTAGATACCAATTCCGCCAGTTCAATAAATTGCTGGTTGCGAGTCAACACTCGGGATAGCTCCGTGGGCGAAACCAGATGTGTCAGGTAACACGTCACCGTCCGTTCAGGAAAATGGATGTTGCAGCAGACCAATGGGGCATCTGTAATCGATGGAGATTTCTTCGGATCAGATTCTTGAGTGATCGGGTATTTAGAATACAAGCGACAGCCGTAGCCGCGGTGATTCGGATCGATGCCGACGTAAGGATACCGCGTTTCCAATTCCTTGAATGCCAATACCGCTGGCTTGACGACTTCGACAAAACAAATGACGTCTGGATCTTCTCGTTCGATCATCGCCAGTATCTTGTCGAATTCTTCGTTAAGGCCCCAGATATTGAAGCACAGAAATCGCCGCGTTTCCGCGTGATAAGCCGCTTGTTCGTAGGTCACCGGCAGATAAAAAGCGGCGGCGGTCGCCAATGTAGGTGCGGCGACAATCAATGAAGCCAAACCCCATACGAACTGTTTACTAAAGAAAAGCAGACCAGCTGCAAACGTCAGAGTCATCGCAAACTGAAATCGATATTGAAAGATAGGGTCGAGAAAGAAGAAAAACTTTTCGCCTAATGATAGAAACATTACCGAAATCATACCGACGACGATAATTTTGACACAGCGATCTATTGGTCGAAAACTCGGGATGCCTTGATTGTCGGCTGGCTGCGGCGATGCCGGAGCTTTTTGACCATGCAATTCAAGTTCATCTGGTTTAATTGACGTCGCTTCAGTTTCCTTAAGTTCATCTACATTCATAAATTATCGCGCGTCCAGTGCTGCACGAATTGAAACTTGCTTCACACGATTGCGCTGAAAGGAAAAACTTGGATTGTGGGGGTAGTAATTTGGAAAATTTGATCCTAAAGAATAGGTTGTTGGCAAACAATAGCAAACATATCAATTGGAATTTGGTGCCTAAAAGGCTAAGATACAGGAAACGCCAGACCAATATTATCACAAATAAGCACTATGCAACGTGACAATCGCGGGGTAATAAAGATCCTGCAGTGGCGGGAGAATGACTATTCTGGGAACGTTATTTACGCAGATAGGCTGGTGACGAGTGCCAGCAATTTGGTTTCTGGGGGTTGAACCAAATTGACAGGAGAACCTTGAGTGGCCTCAATTGCCTGAGCATTTGTTGTTGGCTCTGGTGTAAATCGATAGTTTTGTTGAGCGTGTGATGTCCCGACCGCAGAAAAATTTCTCGATTGTAATGTTGCTGACGGTATTCATGGCAACGGCGCCAACGATAGATCATGGATGTGCATCACCGATGATTCCAAATGCTATGTACGCTGAGGTCCATTGCACGCAGGACAACCACGAGTTTCCAAGGTTCGCCGCAGAACAACGTGGAGATGAAAACTTCGATGGCGAAACAGCCTATAAAGTTCTGAAGTGGTTGTGTGATCTAGGGCCACGTATCAGCGGAACTCAGGCTATGGCGACTCAACAAGCCATGTTGGAAGCCCATTTCAAACATCTTGGAGCGAACGTGCGTCGCCAAGAATTCAGTGTTCGGCATCCCCTGACTGGTCGAGATACAACGCTCAGCAACTTGATTGTCGAATGGCATCCGGATCGCGATCAACGAATTTTGATTTGTTGCCATTACGATACGCGCCCGTTCCCTGATCGTGATCCACACAACCCGCGTGGCGTGTTTTTGGGAGCCAATGATGGGGCCAGCGGCGTTGGTTTGCTGTATGAGCTTGGTCGGCACGTCAAACAGCTGGACACGACGTTTGGAATTGATTTTGTTTTTTTTGACGGCGAAGAGTTAGTTTACGAACGCGGCCGCGACGAGATGTTCCTCGGATCGACCTATTTTGCACGAGATTATGTGCATCGCCCTCCAGGTCATGTCTACCGCCGTGGTGTGCTAGTTGATATGGTAGGGGACAAAGACTTGCAAATCTATTATGAGATCAATAGTCTTCAATATGCTCGTGAACTGACGGTCGATATTTTCCAGGCGGCCAAAGAATTGAAAATCAAAGAGTTTATCGCTCGGTCGCGGCATAAAGTTCGTGACGATCATTTGCCATTGAATGAAATCGCCAAAATTCCAACTACGAATTTGATCGATTTCGATTATCCAAATCCGAAGTCCAACAATGCTTATTGGCATACGACTCAGGATTTGCCTGAGAACTGCTCGGCTGCGTCATTGGAAAAAGTCGGAGGAGTCATTTTGTATTGGTTACGTAAACAGGAGAAGTGACCCTGGAACTCGTCGTGTTGGGAAGTTTGATTTGTGTGGGGGGGATCATCTTGATCTTGCGCCATTTTCATGTGTGGCGTAAATCAACTGATGCCACGGACGATCCCTTGGGCCGCCGATATCATAAATCGCAACTACGTCGGCGTTGTCTGATGAGTGCGGGGATTGCCGTTTTGGGCTTGATTATCATTGGATTTCCAGCGGCATTTCATTTTAAAGATCCATTCTCCTCGGCGATTCTTTTGCTGGCCGCATTAAGCCTGACCGTCATGATCCTGCTGTTGGCAGGACTTGATATGATGGCGGCGAAACATTTTCTCGTGCGAGAAAAAGCAAAATCCGAAGATGCCAAACATGAGTTGATGAAAGAACATGAACGGCTGAAACAAAAACTCAAGCAACAAGAATCTGCCGACCGATGAATGACGGCGCTTGCGCTGCGGTTGCACGGTTGAGATGAAGTGGTACAACACTTTTCACAATTAGATTTTACGCTGACTTTCGGCCAAAGGGATAGATGCGAGTTTGCAATTGGCTGAATGCGACGTTCGCGGAGTTGGTGGTGACGAACTTCACCCAAAATGGTTTGCCGGCGAAGCGAACTTGAATGAATTGCGGGTTTCCATTAACGAGTGACTGTGTGCGTTCGTTTCGTTAGAAACGCAACTCAACTGGAGAATCCATTTTATGGCTCCAGTGGATCGAGTCACTTCCCTGAGTGTGCGCGTTGTAGATGTGATGGATTTAGATTCTGGATCGATTTATGCCGCGAAATTATGATGCGAAATGTTGCTGACACCTTGGAAATATTATGAGACCAAAAGTTGAAGTACTTACGGTGATCTTGGCGGGTGGCAAAGGTTCGCGGTTAGAACCTTTGACCCGAGATCGAGCCAAGCCTGCTGTTCCGTTTGGTGGACACTATCGAATTATTGACTTCGCGCTCTCAAATTGCCTTAATTCGGGCTTTAGACAGTTGCTTGTATTGACACAATACAAAGCGACGAGTTTGGAACGACACATTAATCTCGGCTGGCGGAAATTTTTCTGCGATGAACTTGGCGAGTTCATTGAAACACTGCCTCCGCAGCATCGAATTGACGAGAATTGGTATGCCGGAACGGCAGATGCCGTTTATCAGAATATTTATTCACTTGAAAAAATCGACCCGAAGTATGTCGTGATTCTGGCTGGTGACCACGTCTATAAGATGAACTACCAAAAGATGGTTGACTATCATCATCGCGTAGGTGCCGATTTGACCATTGGAGCGTTACAAGTTCCGCGAAATGAAGCGCATCAATTCGGAGTGATGCAAGTGAACGCTCATGACCGGATTGTCGGCTTCCAAGAAAAACCAAGCGATCCAGCATCTGTGCCGGGAGACTCAACCCAGTCACTGGTCAGCATGGGGATTTACGTCTTCAAGGCCGAAACGCTGTTTGAGCAACTTTGTCGCGATGCGAATGATCCAGCGAGTTCGCGCGACTTCGGTAAGAACGTGGTTCCAAACATTATCCAATCTCATCAAGTGTTTGCGTTTCCGTTCTCAGATGAAAATAGAAAGACGCAAGCTTATTGGCGCGATGTCGGCACCATCGACTCGTATTTCGATGCGAATATGGATTTGGTCAGCGTTGACCCTCAACTGAACTTGTACGATTTAGAATGGCCAATACGTACCTACATGCAAAATCTTCCGCCAGCGAAGTTTGTTTTTGGAGGGATCGGTGGGCATATTGCTGAATTTCAGCGGCTGGATGCCCTTGGAAACACTTCCATTCGTAAAGGGCAAGCTGTCGACAGTCTCGTCTGCAACGGGTGCATCATTTCGGGAGGAACTGTTCAGAACAGCGTTCTAGGCGCCAATGTTCGTGTCAACAGTTTTGCAGACGTTAGCCAATCCGTACTGTTTGACCATGTCGAAGTCGGCCGCGGCGCGCGAATCAAACGAGCGATCATCGACAAAGGTGTGATCATTCCAGAAAACTTCGAGATCGGCTATAACCGAGAAATGGATGAGAGCCGAGGTTTAATGGTCAGTGAAGGAGGGGTAGTGATCATCGGCAAAGGAGCTAAGCTCACCCGGAAGGTTCCGCAAATCGCCTGAAATGCCAAGTTGCTCCAAATGATTGGTGCATGCCACGATATTTAGGGCTGACTGCTTTCCCAATGATGAACATCTAGCTCTTGATCCACGTGCAATCCATCTGCGATTCGATTGATATAATTGAAATAGCCAATAACCTGTGTTGCATCGTGAATCGCTTGTTCGCAAAATTTGCGTTCGCGGAGCGCCTCAAGATCTTCAGCCGCCATTTTCGCTGGGCTTGTTGTAAGTTTCCACGCGTAATTGCACAAGGCTTGGTTAGCCTCAGTAAGCGGTGCGGACCTCCAATCAGCGGCAATGCGATGCACGATCCGATCGGCCTCGCGATGGTCACTGATTTCAAAGTCTTTCATGATCTCAGCACGGAGATCACTGGCGTGCGCCCTCAGTCAGTAAATACAATGATTCGCTGCCGACACAACGACGGCAAGCATCTCGCGCTGACTACGCGATAGCGGTGACCTGTCATGCATAAGCCGCTTGTAGAATTCCATCGATGCTCTCATCACAGCTGGATTCTGACTCATGATCGAGACGATATTCCAAATGCGGCCCGCTCGTTGGATGGCGGCGTCATATTCCTGTTTCAAAATTCCCGTTGCCTGCTCAGGTGGGATAATCTCAATCCATGCCATTACTAAACCCGACTTTTGACACTCGGAAACTGATCAAAGTTATTTTCACTCAGGAGGCGGAAGTAACTCGAGTTACATTTCCGTTGTTGAACAGTTGAGCAATTGCAGAAAGATGCATTACATTCTCGTCATCTGAGCAGATAACGTGAGCGGTTTCAACCATGACAACAAGCGGCCTCAATTCGGATGACTTTTGCGCGACGGGTGGAGTAGAGCTAATAGAACTGACTCACTTGCAACGACGTTGAGTTCTGGGCTGTTGACGTCAAAAGCTCTTATGACTTGACTAGAAACCAGCCAACTCAACCGCTCGGCAAACCCGTTGAATCGCGATCATGAAAGCAGCAGTTCTTAGACTTACCTTGCGATCGTTAGCTAATTGCCAAACGTCTTCGAAAGCGCTCGACAAAATCGCATCCAATTGTTGCCGTACCCGATTAAGGTCCCAGCTGTAGTACTGACGATTTTGCACCCATTCGAAATAACTGACGGTTACGCCCCCCGCATTTGCCAAGATATCCGGGATGATTGTAACACCGCGTTCGTACAACTTGTCGTCGGCAAAGGCGTGCAACGGGCCATTCGCTCCTTCCACAATGTAGCGTGCGCGGATATTGTCAACATTATGTGGCGTAATCACGTTCCCTAAGGCAGCCGGAACCAGGACATCAACATCCAATTCAAGGAGTTGTTCATTGGAAATGGAATCCGCCTCGGTAAATCCTTTCAACGAGCCAAAGCGATTGATGTGCGACAATGCTTTTGGGATATCAATTCCCTCTTCGCGGTAGTAGCCGCCGCTAATATCACTGACTGCCAGAATCTTGAATTCAAATTCGTGCATGAGTTTGGCGGCATGCGAACCCACATTGCCAAATCCTTGAATCGCGACTCGAGTACGTGACATATCATGTCCCATACGTTTTAGCAATTTGAACGTCAGGATCCCGACACCTCGACCGGTGGCTTCTTCGCGCCCCTTCGCCCCGTAGTCTTCGACTGGCTTGCCAGTGATACAGGCAGGATTGAAACCATGGTATTTCTCCCATTGGTTGCGGAACCAAGCCATGGTGTCGGGACCGGTTCCCATATCTGGGGCAGGAATATCAACGTCGGGACCTACGATCTCGTGAATTTGATCGACAAACTTGCGCGTGATGCGCTGCTTTTCTTTGGTGCTCAACTCGCGCGGATCAACGCAGATCCCGCCTTTCGCACCACCGTAAGGAATGTTGACAACGGCGGTTTTCCAAGTCATTAACGAAGCTAAGGCACGCACCTCATCCAAGTCGACCTCCCAATGATATCTTAGACCACCTTTCATCGGCCCACGTGCATTGTTATGTTGTACACGGTAGCCGACAAATGTCTCCAATCGTCCATCGTCCATTTCGAGGGCTACCTCCACCGTTACTTCACGCTTCGGCATCTTCAGCAAGCGACGCATCGATGGATCAAGATCGAGTTGGTCGGCCGCTCGATCAAAATAAATGGCGACTACTTCATTGGGTTTCAGGTCGTTGACGGTTTCAGGTTCTATATGGGTAACAGACATGTTGCGTGAGCGTTTAATACTGCGCGAATTCTAAAGCTAAACGGATTGAGGTCGACACCAATTATGCAGGGAACGAGTACTAAAGAATAGCTACCCGAGATGGCCGCCCAATAATCGCGTTAGGCATTAGACGTCGGCGTTGGAAAAGGTAATTTACTGTGAATAATAGAAACGACGTTGATGACGCTTGGTCGAGTCGGCTGTTCTGAACGAGATCTGGGGTTGCTCAAGAATTGGGGCATAACTTGATACCAGAACAATGGTAGAATAACGTAGAGTCGAACCCAATCGTATCTTTATTCTAGTCACATAATGAGCGTCCCGAAAGACCAGATTTTGAACTTGCTTCGAATCAACCGGGTACTGGATGACGTTCAGTTGGCGCAAGCTCAGGACATGTTCCAAAGCGAACTTGCGGCACAATTCCGTGGCCAAGATTCGGCAGAATTACGAGACAACGGTTCTCCCGCCGCGTTCGAGTTTGGCGATGCTGTTTCACCCGTTGACCGACCGGCCGATTTTCTCGATTGGCTTCTAAAAAAACAGCTAATCACGGGCTTGCAGCATGAGGTTCTGACCTCGGGGAAAAACCCAAGATTTGTTTTCGGCGACTATCTCATTTTGCATCAGATTACTCCCAATTTGAGCAACGTTTGTGCTGGATATGTCGCCAAGTGCCTGCGGTGTGGACATGAAGTCGAGTTGCACTTTTTGGCCGGTTCTTCCCAGGACGATCGCGCACGATGGACCAAACTCGTCGACTGGGCTAATCGCCGCCGACAGATTCAATCATCCAATTTGTTTTCGATCTACGAAACCGTGCTGCTTCCCGAGCACCGGTTCCTAGTGACAGAGCTTTCTTGGGGGAGACCGCTCTCGGAAACAGTTCCCATACGCAGTCGTTTACCATGGAAGACCGTTCTAAAAATTTCCGGATATCTAGCTACGGCTCTATATGATCTGCATCGTGCCGGCGTTCATCATGAAAATCTTTGGCCAGGAAATATCTTTTTGACCAACGATTCCAAAGCCGTCTTGCGTTTGGACTTCGTCGCGAATTTGAATTGGCCGCCGGGGATTCAAGCCCAACAAGCGGCCGACCAAACAAGCATCGAGTCGCCCGAGGCCTACCATAGTGATGATGCAATCGACGAGAATTCCGATTGGTACAGTTTAGGTTGTGTTATGTACCGCATGCTTTCTGGAAAACCGCCACGGTGGATCCGGAATGAGGAAACCCGCCGACGGCATGTTAACGCTTTGGCCAAGCTAGAGATTCCGCAACCAGTGTGTCAGTTGGTTCATGATTTGACGTTAACTGAAGCCAACCAGTCATGTGATGGCGAATCGATGCTTGGGCGAATTCGGCAGTTGACCCAAAAAGACGAATTCCGCATCCCGGACAAAAGTCGTCCCTCCACCCATTTCAAATTACTACAACTGATTCGCGAGTGGACGGAGACTGCTCTGCCATCACCTGAAGATTTTTCAAGCCTAGGAAAGACGCGGGCGGATATTGCCTGGGATCCTTTGACTATTCCGATTGCTGCGACACAATCTACTGATGGCACGCTAACGAATGCTGTTGGTTCTGGTCGAAAATCTCGGCGACGAAAACTGGTTAACTATTTGCTAGCCAGCGGGACAGCCGTCGCGGCTTGTCTCATCGGTTCGCTGTTTGTCGCCTGGGGGCTGGGGATGTTCGACTCCATTGAGCCAGTCGCCACGACTCCTGAGCAGGTTGCCAAGCCGCCCAATTCTGTGAGCGAAGAAAGGGCGTCAGGCACGAATACTGCTGACGAAGGCAAATCGAGTCTTGGCTCAACAAGTCATGGCCCTCTGGTGCAGTCGCTTCGCGAAAACGACGATTCACTCCCCTGGGAGTCGCCAACTTCTCACGTCCCCATCGATTGGGCCTATATGCCTTCAGCGCCCGATTTTGTGTTCGTGATAAGACCTGCTGCGCTACTCGGTTCTGAAGAGGGCAAGCTTGCCCTGCGCGCCCTGGGTGACCAGTTCAATGCCAGCCTGCAAGATTGGGAGACGCGCGCTGGCGTGGAATTCGCCGACATTGAACGCTTAGTCATAAGCCTGCATTCTGACGGGACGCGGGATTATCAGGTTTGCTACCATGCCTGGCTTCAACAACCTGTGCAGTTGGCTGAATTGCGCCAGCGATGGGCCGCCGATATCGATCACGAAGTCGCCGAGGGGAATTCGGACAGCAAACACCTCGATTCCGACCAAAATTCTGCTGACGTCGAAAGCGAAGGTGAACAGCCGCCATCTCCAAAGTCTGCAAATATCTTTTGTGGCTCCATCGATTACGGGTATTGGGTAGAGTTTTTGTCTAGTGGTGAGCAACTGGAATCAGACCGATCGAACGCGACCGTCGAACCAAGGCCGAGCGTACAAGCTGACGATCAAAAGGTCATTGCATTTACAATGGCTGACAAGCAGTTCTTGAAGCAATCCATCAACAAAGGACTCGTGCCTTTGGGTGGTATTATGGGTCGGCTGTCGCGGCGATGCGATGCGGACCGACACTTCAGTCTCTTTTTCATCGTCAAAATTTTGTCGAACGAACCTTCGGAATCGCTTTTTGCGGGACCCTTGGCTGAACTGCGCCGCCCAACTATGTTCTTCTTTGATGATCGGGTAGAAGGAGTTTTGTTTAGCCTACATGTCGAAGAAGATTGTTATTGGGAATTGCTATTCGATCGGAGTAGCGATATTAGGGCAGACGAACTGGGCAAGCTCGTCGATGAGCAACTTAGAAAAACTCGAGATCAGTTAATCGAACATGTCGCGTCCATGCCCAGCGTGGACTACTGGAACAGCGTCAAAGTTCGTTGGCCGTCAATGTTGCAGTTCGTTTACAGCTATACGCGAACTGGCGTGGAACGAGGCGAAACGATTGTTAATGGCTGGCTTCCTGGACCGTCACTGCATAATTTATTGGCAAGTTCCGAAATTATTCTTTCCATGGGGAGTGCGACAGGTACTGATATCGTCGATACCGTCAATAACCCTTCCACCCTAGACGAACTGTTGCAACGCAAGCGGACTTTGCAAATCACGAGCCGCCCCGACTTGGTCAATCTTGTGCAGGATCTGCAGAACGAAATTCGCGATGATTTCTCGGACTTGCCGTTCAAATTTGAGATCAAACTGGCCGGTGCTGACTTAGAGGCTGAGGGAATTACTCAGAATCAACGACCGGGTGATATTGTGATGGTCGACAAGACGTTGGAAGAAATCTTGACCGAGATTTGCTTTCAGGCCAACCCCGATAAAAACGCGACGAGTCCAGCAGACGAACGTTGTAAGTTGGTATGGGTAACTCAACGAAGCGAAGCTGCAGAAGAGCCGGCCATCATTCTGATCACAACGCGCGCCGCCGCAAAAAAACGCGGTGACGATTTGCCCGTCGGTTTTAGGTCGCCATAAATTATCGTGCGCTTTTGATTCTACATCGTCTCATCAATTGACTGCCAAGCATGGTCCTTTTATGGATCAACGGCCGCACAGTCGCCCCATTTACTGGGCTCAAGGCATAGTACGGTATTGAAAACTCGAGCATTCACAATGTTTTAAGATATTCAAGTAAGGCCTCGACCTCTTCCTCGCCCAGATGGGCACCAAAGTCATGGCCAGCCGCTGACTTACCGAGACGCCGTGTATCAAAATACTCTCGTGTCTCATCCGGTCGAGTAGCCGTTGAGGGAATCGCGTCAAATACTTCAATTTGGAGTCCGATAGACTCTTGATCGTAACCATCTTCGCTGCGTTTCCACACAGTCGGGCGCGTTGGAGGGAGAATCACTTGGCGCAATGTTGGTACACTGCCGTTGTGAAAATAGGGAGCGGATGCCCAGATTCCATCTAAGGGTGGCGCCTGGTATCCAATCGGTTCGATTACCGTTTCCAGTTCTCCATATCTTCCGAACCAACTTTCTTGGTAGACGCGACGGTCTTCCGGAGTTAGTGCATCCAAGCGGACTCTGTCCGTGCCAATCTTGTCAATCGGGACGATCACAGCTGGATAATGTCGATTCTCGCCGTAATCGCCATGGCACTCGGCACAATTGTTTTTGAAGATCTTCTGTCCTTGTTCCGCCAAGCTGACGTCAATTGAAAACGGATATTTCGGTGCTTCCAGTGATTCAATGAACTGAAAAATCTTTTCAAAGTCCCCTTCGAACTCGCGCAATGTTTTTCCACGTGTCCGTTGATCCATAACAAATGGTATCAACGCCCGCGGATCCTTTGCCGTAAAACCGTCGATGTACAATCGTTCACGCCACTTCACGTTCCACCAGGCTGGGGCATCCATATCGTGGTGAATGATGTTGGGACGGGGGACGCGAAGCGGGCGCAAATTGAGGTGTTTGTCCCGGTAAGTCATCAGGGCGATACCGAAAACAACTGCGTTTGTCGTGCCACGGCTAGTTCCCATCGGCACGACGGCAGACCCCACGTCCATGATGTTCAGCGGCAATTCCAATCGAGACTTCGTTTTGCGCAAATCTTCGTACAGCGTTTCCAACGCGATCAGCGAATTTGGTGCACCCAGTATCGTCTGTCCAGCGACCTTTCCCCCGTGGCATGCAAAACAATTCATGGCCCAGTAGCCTTCGTCGTCGACAGCGAACTGCAGCGGTCTTGAGTCCCTGTCCGAACGCGGTGTGAATCCATACCGCGCGTAAGCCAACTCCGTCCGCCTAGCGGGCGTCGCTGTTTCGGCCTCACTTCGCAATGGCTCTGGCCAATCCTTCCACAACTCATCAAACGTGGATTGATGAAAATCGCGCGGCAGATACAGCTTGTTCAACAGGAACGCCAAACCTTCTACTTCGTCGCTCAGGTTCGCGACAGCCTGCTCTTCGTCGCCACCAAGCCGAGTGCGTTGTGGGTTGAAAAACTGATCCTCAGTTTGTGGGGTAGCATGCGCGGAGTCGGGTCCTGAACCTTCATCAATATGACCGTTGCGCACCTCAGGGGATTGATACGCAAACTCGTTATCAGCTCGCGAGATGCCGATAACGAAGAAGATGCCTGCACAAAGGGGGGTGAATATCGGCCAGATGCGCGTGAGTAAGCTAAAATTCATTTTGAAAATTTCCTGCTGAATCTGGCTCATTGCCCGCCTGCTGTCCCTCGCGCACGCGGATCGGCAGCCCCTTTGAAGAGTTTTTTCTCGCGATCAAAAACGACTGCTTGAGTGATGCCGGCGACCGGCGTTGCCACCGTTTCGTGGCCAAGTCGCTGGAGTTCCAACTGTATCGCCTGACCGAGCGAATTCTCCAGATATAACCGGTCAGGAACCCATTGCTGATGAATTCTCGGTGCCGCAATGGCCTGATCAATTTCCTGATTGAGATCAAAATAGTGGACGATGGCGTGGATCACCTGGGTGATGATCCGTGGACCACCGGCAGCCCCCACTGCCATAATCGGTTGTCCATCTTTAAGCACCAACGTTGGGCTCATGCTGGAGAGAGGTCGCTTTCCTGGAGCGATCGAGTTGGCATCGTTGCCAATCAAGCCGAAAGCATTTGGCGTGCCTGGGGCAATCGCGAAATCATCCATTTGATTGTTTAGGATCACGCCCGTTCCTGGAACGATAACTTTGGAGCCAAAGGTTGTGTTCACGGTCGTCGTGATCGCCACGAAGTTTCCACGATCGTCGGCGGCGCTGATATGCGTCGTGTGTTTTTGGAAAAAACGGGAGTCCGCATCGGGCGGGGTGCCATGCGAGTGAACCTTGGAAGCTTGAGCTAGGTTGATCTTTTCCACCAATTGTCTCGCGTACGCTTCATCGGTCAGGCCGGTCGGTACATCGACGAAATCGGCATCTCCCAACCAATGCGCACGGTCAGCAAACCCTAGCTTCATGGCTTCAGCCAACAGATGGTAAAACGTCGCTGGATCGGTTTCGTAAATCGTCGCCAAATCGAAATGGTTCAACATATTGAGAATCTGCGCGACATGCACTCCGCCCGAACTGGGTGGCGGAAATCCGACGATTTCCAGGTCGCGATACTTGGATCGAATTGGGGCACGAATTACGGTCTTGTAGTTGGCGAAATCGTGCTCATCGATAATGCCTCCATTGTCGCGCATCCAACGCGACACGGTTGCGGCGAACTCACCGCGATAAAAATAATCGAGGCCCTTGTCTGCAATCTGCCGATACGTGTTGGCCAACTCCGTTTGAATCAGCTGATCAGTTGCTCGGCGGGGCCTACCATCCGCCCGCAGCAAAATGGCTGCCGCCGCATCGAATTGCCGCAACTCATTGGCTGTTTCAGCAATGCGGCGGGCATATAGTTCGCCAATTTCGAAACCGTTCTCGGCGATGTCAGCCGCCGGTAACAACAGCTCCCTGAATTCTAGTCTGCCGTGCTCAGCCACGACTTGATGATAAGCGGCCAAAGCGCCGGGTACGGCTACGGCGAGCGGTCCGGTTTGGCTCAAGCTTACGTCAACCCTGCCATCGCGTATGAACATGTCACGCTGAGCGGCAGCCGGAGCCATCTCTCGGCCGTCGATGGCGTAGACGTTGCCATCCTCGGTTTGAATAACCATAAGACAGCCACCTCCGATTCCTGAGTTATACCCGTCCACGACGCCAAGCATTAAGGCCGCGGCAACGGCAGCATCGACGGCGTTGCCTCCTTGTTCAAACGCCTGCAGGCCGGCTTGTGTTGCCAATGGGTGGACGGTGGCAACCATGTTTTTTTCCGAAGTCGCAAGTGTCTGCTGGCCGATCAACGAATAGCCTGGGAATGTTACGCAAAGAAAAACGGCTAACGAGATCGCGAACACCGTGCATGTATGGCTGATGGATGACATTGGCATACCTGAATGAACCCTTGGCAAGACAGCGGCGTATGTGAAACGAAAACAGTGCACTTTATTATAGCGGAGGGATTGGCCTTAGCGGGCGTTAACGCTGTTGATCGACCCAGTGAGATGTGGACGGCATTTGGACGGTGGTCGTGATAAAGCCACGGGTTCGTTTCAGTTAAGGCCCCTAACCAAATTTTCTCGTGATTGCGTTCACAAATCGCGACAAATATACCCCGTGGCGAGCGCTTAAACTGGTCATGCGAAGACCTTTGCGTAGCCCTTGTCAAAAATCGGTTGGTTTTGCTACAATCGTTGCTCATCGACACTAGAAAAACGGCAGTTGATTGCCACTGAAACAAGCTAATTCGTTCATCGTTTCCCGGTAAGTTCCATGAAGTCTGACATTCATCCCGAGTACAAATACGTTATTTTCAAAGATAAAACGGCGGATTTTGCATTCTTGACTCGTTCCACAATCCGCACGACTGACAAGACTGAAAAGTGGGAAGATGGGAACGAATACCCAGTGGTGTACGTTGATATTTCAAGTGCATCTCATCCTTTCTACACCGGGAAGCAGCAATTTGTAGACACGATGGGTCGTGTGGAGAAATTCAAACGGAAGTTTGGCGGCAAGTACGGTTCGAAGAAATCTGGCGAGTAACCATCGTCGGCGTGGACGGTCTTCCTGCGCCGTTCGTCACCAACAATCCGATTTTCGCCACGAGTTATTTTTTCGTGACTGAAATTCCGTAAGCCAGTTCATGCGCTTGGCTCCAGTCGAATGGATTCGCCTGCAAACTGCCCTGCCTCGTTCGAGGTTGAAACTAGCTGAAATTCATACAGGCAAGGGGATTATCTGCGGCAATGACATCTCCCATGATGGCCCAATATGAATCGGCGAAAAAGGCTTGTGGCGACGCGCTGCTACTGTTTCGCATGGGGGATTTCTATGAACTGTTCTATAAGGATGCGGAGGTCGCTTCAGCTAAGCTTGGCCTCACGCTGACCAGTCGCGACAAAGGCGCCAATGCCATCCCCATGGCTGGTTTTCCTCACCACCAGCTTGATGCTTACTTAAGCAAATTGGTGCAATGCGGCCTGCGTGTTGCGATCTGCGAGCAAGTTGAGGACGCGCGCAAAGCCAAAGGGCTTGTTCGCCGTGAAGTTACGCGGGTTGTCACACCGGGGACAATCACGGATCACCAATTGTTGGACCCAAAAGCGCATAACTTCTTAGCAGCGGTATGCTCCAGTCCGCCGCAACGTGCACAGCAAGCGGTATTTGGCTTAGCTTGGCTTGAAGTCTCGACGGGTGAATTCTGGACCACGCAAGTTAGCCAAGAGTTGCTGGCCGATTTGTTTGCGCGAATTCATCCTAGTGAACTGCTGGTTCCGGAGTCCATCAGGCAAGCCAATGCAATTTCTGATCTTGCACCGCAGCGATTAGCCACGTTAACGGACGCTGCCTTGACCTATGTTCCCGACTGGACATTCAATTTCAAAACTGCTTTGGACAAGTTGTGTTCGCATTTTCGGGTCGCGGATTTGTCCGGTTTCGGCATTGAGGAAGAACAACAGCTGGCGATTTCCGCCGCTGGAGCGGTTATCCAATACGCCTTCGAAACGCAACAAAGTACTTTGGAATACATTGACGTGTTGCGCGAATACCGTGAGTCCAATCATGTACAAATCGATCAAGCGACTTGGCGCAGTTTAGAAGTAACATCTAAGATGCGCGATCAATCGCGCGAGGGGACGCTGTTATCGATCATGGATCATACAGTAACGTCGATGGGATCACGAACCCTAGGACAAATGCTTAGCCGCCCGCTACTTTCCAAATCAGCCATCGAACGGCGGCAAGATGCCGTGGCGGAACTAAAGTCGAAATCAGCCTGGCGAAAGACCTTGCATGATTTGTTGAAGGGCACGCATGATCTGGAGCGACTGGTCGCTAAGATTTCCTCTGGTCGTGTCTCACCTCGCGATCTGTTTCACGTACAAATTTCGTTGGAAAAAATTCCCATTGTGAAACAGCGACTCCTCCAGGTTGAAGCGGATTTGCTGCGTGAAATTGAAGCTGAACTCGACCCCTGCCTTGAATTGTGTACAACTTTGATGTCTGCGCTGGCAGATGATCCGCCCAACCACATTCGCGAGATCGGATTCATTCGGACAGGTTATCATAACGACCTCGATAACTACCGATCATTGGCAACGGGCGGAAAGCAATGGATCGCTAACTATCAGGCAAAAGTGATCCAAGAGACGGGGATCAGTTCGTTAAAGGTTGGATACAACAAAGTATTTGGCTACTACTTAGAGGCCACTCGCGTTCACAACGACAAGATTCCAGAAACGTTCATTCGCAAGCAAACGCTGAAAAACGCCGAACGCTATATCACTCCGGAACTCAAAGAGTACGAGGAAAAAGTTCTTTCGGCCAACGAAAAGTGCGAAGAAATCGAACTCGAGGTTTTTGATCAACTGCGGGAATTGGCATCTGCCTACTTGATTCGACTGAAAGCCAATGCGCAATGGTTAGCGGAACTCGATGTGTATTGCGGACTCGCGGAGTTGGCCGAGCGACGAAATTACTGTCGCCCGGAATTGGTAGAGTCGCCGATCCTAAATATCGTGGACGGTCGGCATCCAGTGTTGGATGTTATCGAACCCTCCGGCAAATTCGTGCCGAACGACACGCGGCTCTCAGCCGACGATGGATTTCTGGTGCTGATCACAGGACCGAATATGGCCGGAAAAAGCACCTACATTCGACAAGTCGCACTAATGGTCCTGATGGCACAAATCGGCAGTTTTGTGCCAGCCAAACAAGCGACAATTGGCTTGACCGACCGAATCTTCGCCAGAATCGGCGCATCGGACGAATTGACAAAAGGTCAGAGTACCTTCATGGTGGAAATGACGGAGTCCGCACGAATTCTCAACACCGCCAGTAATCGCAGCCTCGTCATTCTCGACGAAATTGGACGGGGGACAAGCACGTATGATGGCGTCTCGTTGGCTTGGGCGATCGTTGAGTATTTGCATGATGAAATCGGCTGCCGTGCGCTTTTTGCCACGCACTATCATGAGCTAACCGAACTCGCACAATCTCTTCCGGGCTTGCGAAACTACAATGTGGCGGTGAAAGAATGGGAAGATACCATTGTATTCATGCACAAGATTGTCCCTGGCGCGGCTGACCGTAGTTACGGTATTCACGTGGCCAAGTTGGCCGGTGTCCCTGACAAAGTCAATCGTCGCGCCAACCAGATTCTGCAGCAACTTCAGGCACAAGGTGACGGCGAAGTTGTGATTCGTGCGGAGAAGGAAACTCGAAAACACAAACCTAGAGAGGTACAACTCACTTTGTTTGGGCCCACCACTCATCCATTGATCGAGAAAATTCAGCGACTGGACCCGCACCACGTAACACCTATGGACGCTCTGTCTATGCTGCATCAATGGAAATCGGAACTCGAAGACAACGAAAATTCTCAATCGAAACATAGCTGATGAATGAATCATCCCAAACGGAAATCCTCCGCATCTCTGATCCAGAACTTATCGATACCGTGTGTGGAATTCTTGCCGAGTATGGTATCAAAGCGAATTGTGTAGTCGTTGACGATCCTCCTGCAAACGCTTCCGAACCGGCAACCACCAATCATCAATCGCTGAGCATCCAAGTGAATCAAGAAGATGTCGAAGATGCTTTGACGGTTTTGGAGTCGTTGCAAGAGGGGAACATTCCTAATGCCTTGGACGCTGCTGAAGACGAGCACGAGGATGACGACGAAGCCTGGCCAGTTTGCCCGAATTGTCGCGAATCGCGGCAGACCCAGTGTCCCGGTTGCGGCTACCATGGTTACGACTTTGAGACCGCAACCCTTTATTCGCTGGCAATCGAAGAGCAGAATTCGCAATCGCATGGTTCAAGTCTCGAACCGGTTGCCCAGCCAATCGAAGCTCAGAAACAAATCACTGGATCCAACACCGATAATTCACTTCCTGGGGAGCCGGTTAAGGCATTGGTTTGTCCAGTTTGTAGCCAGCAATTCAAATTTCGCTTGATCAACTTTTGCACTTTTTGCGGAAACGAATTTGCAGACGGCGTTCGCCTGGAAACCTCTGATGAAACGCGCGTTGTAACCGAAAACCACTCTGGATTAATCATCATGGTGATGGGTGTGATTTTGGTGGTTGTCTTGGGGATCCTCTATTTCGTTCTGTTGTAATTCCCAGCATTTGCTCCAGTGCGCTGAGTTTAATAACTCGGATCAGCGAGCTTTGGCGATCTGGGCAAACTCTGCCGTTAATTAATGCCTGGACGGTCCAATTCTGATTTATTTAGGTTCCTTGCCGGTTTTCCCGAATCTAACGAATACCCGGAAATATGGTTCGCGAGGATTGTATTTCCCAGTTCAATCGATGAACTGAATGAAAATTCTTGCTCTATTTGCAGCCCTTTTTCCCGATCAACGGCGGTCCATCCATGAACGAGAGACCATTATTTGCAGCGAAGCTACTTGCTGTAATTGCCGCTTGCTTCGCGGTGACGATGGCTGAACTTGCCGCCCATGGTCAAACGGATCTTCCCAACCAAAAAAAGGTGATGCGTGCATTACCTGGATCATTTGGCTTCCAATCGAATCGATTTGCCAAAGGCTCAGAAACGCGCGACGTTGAGACCGAGTTTGACCATTCCGGAAACCCAGAGAATCAATCTGTCGATTATCCACGCACGCCAAATTCACCACAGCCGAATACGGGGCACTCGACGACATCGCGAGTCACCCCTTTCTCAAGCGAGTCTAACGCATCGAAAAGCTTGCAAGATGATCCGTGGGACTTTGATTTACACCCTCCCCAGCAACAATCCGGCGCAGAAAACCAGGCCTATTCGGGAAGCGCAGACCAAAATGCCGGAATGCATACCTCTCCAGAGAACGCTGCTTCGTTAACGGAGATTGGACCGTACAATCTCAGGTCGCCTTACAGTTCTGCTGTCGGCCCATATCAAGATCAATATCCGCTATATGGGCAGGGACAGACTCAGCAATTTCCATATGATTACGGGGCGAATGCTCCACCCCAGTACGGGCAAATTCCCAGTTATGGGCGGGCATACCAAGGAGTCCAAACGCCAACCGCGCCGCAGCTCAATCCCCAACGATCGCAAGATTTGTTTGTCCAGAACATGGACAACAGGGCTTTTTGGAACCAGTTCCCGTCAACGCCCCCAGAGAAACCCGATGCGACACCAGAAGGTTACGAATCGATTGGTGCAATTATTGCCAACGGATATGTGTACGGACGAATCGAGTTGGCAATTTGGGAACCCCATTTTAGGAACAATGTTGGTTTGTCGATCCAACAAGGGCCTCTGACAACCTATGACTCGTTTGACTTTGGTTTCGAATTTACACCCAGGTACGTTCTCGGATTCGAAACCAATGCTGGGCCGGGCATTGAATTGGTTCATTGGAAGTTTAACGAATTTTCGGACCTCCTGGCATTTGCTGGTGATGGAATTTCTACAGCCGAAATATTCGTCTTGCCAGCCCAGGGAACGTCGCCCATCGTACTGACGGCAGGGGCTGGACAGGCAATTTCTGCGCGTCACGACATGAATGTACATTCGACGACGATCAACTTTTTTAAAGCCTACCAAGCACCCGTCACGAAATTTCGAGGCTTGCTCGGATTTCGCTATGCCACGTTCAAACACGTGCTGTTAGCAAACGCCAGCAGCGGTGAGAGCCTGCTCAGTGACGTAGACTTTGTCGGCGGGGGGCCAAATTTGGGAATCGATTACGAACGGCCGATTGGGCATACGTCATTAAAACTACTCGGTGGATTTGGCTCGTCGTTGTTGTTCGGTGATCGACAGCATCGCGTGTTTGAGTCCGGCCTACCGAGGCTTGTCGAGCGGCGGACCGATCATCCATTAACTGTGTTGGACATTCACGGTGGCATCGAATGGCACCGCAAAATCGCGCGGTGCAATTCCATCGCCGTGCGCGCCCTATTCGAATCGCAGTATTGGATCGGTGGTGGCTCGGCCGTTGATCCCACGTCTGACTTTGGGCTGTACGGAATGGTCATTTCCGTTGGAATCACGCGGTGACGCCAAGGGCATCCATGATGATCTGCGCAGTAAATTGGGGGTTGAGCCCCATTTCGCATCGACGTAGGTGATCACTTCTTTAATTTAGTTCCCGCGCTTGTCAAAGTACTGCATCAAGTCGGAGAATGAGCGCATCGGCTTCTTGCCCTCGACCATTTCTTGCGTAATAGGCGTTGGCGGTGGGGAAGGTTTCTTCTTCGTCTTCTTTTCGAACTTTGGCTTGTCTTTTCTGGTTTGTTGCGCGCGGGGCTTTCGCTCATAGGTCTTCTGTTCGCGGGCAAAAGGCCGTTGCGGCGGGGGAAGTTCTTTGGGGCGGACGGCCGTCAACTTAACCTGCTTCTTATTCTTGTCGATTTCGGTAACCCAGATCGTCAACACATCCCCAATACTGAATGCCAAATGCAAATCGTGGATGAATTTATCGGAAAGTTGGCTGACGTGAATCAGGCTGCTTGTACCCAATCCAATATCGACGAACACGCCGAAATCGACGACGTTCACAATCTGTCCCCGCAATTCCATGTTGACTTCCAACTCATCAACGGACAGGATGCTGCGGCGTTGAACCGGAGGTTGAAATTCGTCTCGCGGGTCGCGAGTAGGTCGCAGTAGACAGCGCACAATGTCATCGACCAGGAGCTTTCCGACATTGAGTTCATCGGCCACCTTTTGCAGATCGAGTTCCCGCACCTTTTTACGGATTGCTTGCCACTGTGAAGATTTTGAGTTTTCAGGATGATCCGCATGACTTTGAGCGCTGTACTGGTTAGCTGCGTCGATCAACGCTTGCGGGTTGCTGCCAACCTTCGCCAAAATCTTTTCAACGACCTCGTAACTTTCTGGGTGAATAGGGGTCGCATCCAGCGGCTGGTCGCCATCAAAAATTCTCAAGAAGCCAGCGCATTGCACGAAGGTTTTCTCGCCGATTCCCTGCACATCCAGAAGTTGTTGGCGATTTTTAAATGGCCCATGTTCGTTGCGATGCTCAACGATTCGGCGCGCCTTCATTTGGTTTAAACCAGCCACATGTCGCAACAAAGTGACACTCGCCGTGTTCAAATTAACCCCCACGAAGTTTACGCCTGATTCAATTTCGGCTTCCAACGAATCTTGCAGATGCTTCGCACGAATATCATGTTGATACATGCCCACGCCAATATTCGAGGGATTGATCTTGACCAATTCACTTAGCGGATCAAGGGCGCGCCGGCCAATCGAGATCGCACTGCGAAAAACAGGATCGTAATCTGGGAGCTCTTCTCTGGCCAATTCGCTCGTCGCATAAGCGCTCGCCCCTGCCTGATTGACCATTGAGTAACGGACATTGGAGTCTTTAAGTTCGTTCGTCAGCAATTCAGAAACCAGCTTTTCGACGACGCGGCAACCCGACCCGTTGCCCAGTACAATCAAGGTTACTGCACATTCGTTAACAAGCTGGATGAGCGTGTTGCGCCCCTCTTGAAGCCGCTCGGGTTTGCCAACAATCGAGAACCTAGCGGTTTGAATCGGTTTACCCGTCGCATCGATCAATGCAACCTTGCAGCCGGTGCGAAACCCAGGATCAATGGCCATAATGACTTGGGGCGCGATGGGGCGCTGAATCAACAGCTGCCGCAAATTCTTAGCGAATACACGAACCGCATGGCTTTCTGCCGATTCGGTTACATCACGCCGAATCTCGCGTTCGACAGCTGGAATAATTGTCTTGATAAGAGAGTCCCGCGCGGCCTTCGCGAGCACATCCTTAAACGGATGTGTGTCGGCAACCATATATTCATTGACCAGTGCGTCAATTGAAAAATCCGGAGACTCGATCGCCACCTTCAACTTGCCCGCGCGTTCGCCACGGTTAATCGCCAGCACACGATGCGGTGCAGCCGTTTTCACTCGCTCGCGGAAGTTCGCGAATTCAGCGAACGGAGTTTCTTGCTTGGGCTCCTTCTTCTTTTTCGGCCGCTTTTTCGGGCTGGCCGATGATTCACTCGACAGCTTAACGCTCAAGTCGGCTTGCGATTCGGTATCTTCAACTCCAGCCAATGCACCGACACATTCCACGCTTGCATCATCATTTACTTGGTCTACAGGCTCGGATTCAACTGGTGACGGCGTATCGATTTCGACGACTTGCGCTGCACTTCCAGTTTCAGCCGCAGGACCCTCCAAGGGGGTATGTGTGTCCGACAGCTCCGGCGGCGACGGCGATTCTTGCTGGACATCGACCGGTAATTCAGTAGCCGTCGAAGAATCCTTGGCCGATCCCGTTTCTGTCGGTGCAACGGATGAGTTTTTCGCAGTCGTTCCTTGATCTCTGTTGTTCTGCGGCGTTTCAATCAGCTTGCACGTCAGTATTCCCGAATGTTGAATCTTCTCCCGAATGACTTGGCGCACCGGGACATTCTGTGAAAAGGCTTCGACGAGCAGATGGTGAACTCCCTCGATTACGGAGTCGATCGATTCTAGCCCTTTATCAACGCGAATAAACTGTGCGGCGCGCGAGGGCAAATCCTCACCGCTTACCGTAGCCTCCAATAAGTCCCGTGCCAGCGGTTCGAGTCCCCTTTGCCGAGCGATCTCCGCTTGGGTTTGCTTTTGCGGCTTAAAAGGCAAATAAATGTCTTCCAACTCGCGCGACGTCAACGCAGTTTGAATTCGGTTGTCAAGCTCATCAGTTAGCGCACCTTGATTTTCGATGGACTTACGGATGACTACCTTGCGTTCGTTGAGCGCGCGAAAACGATTGCTCAGTTCTTTGATGCGTCGAATCTGTGATTCATACAGGCCTCCAGTTTGATCGCGCCGATACTTGGCAATGAATGGAATCGTATTTTCGGCGTCCAACAGCTTGGTTGTCGCTTCAACATGATCGACGGAAATTTTGAGGAACTTGGCGATGGCGTTTAGGTCGCCGGACTTCAACTCAGAAACGTGTGGATTATCCATACTAAGATTCAAAATGGGATTCCTACAAAGTTGCGATTGTCACTGTTTGTTTAAGTCTGACGACGGCAAAAAATAACGAAAGAGATTGTTTCAGTGAAGTAAGAACGTGTCGCCCTAGCAAACCAAGTTCATCATGATTGTTCTTCGAATCGAGTCCGACGTTATTCCTAATCGTTATTTAGGCGTTTCGGCTCACCCTTAGGAATTTTTTCAACAATTATAGTCAATAGTCGCCCCAACCGCCCGTTACTAGTCAATTAGCAGCAGACGTTTGTGCAGCGGATTCCACAACCTGAGCCGGTCGTCGACGTGAATCGACTGAATGATTCCAAGCTCAATTGGTCATTTGAACCGAGCCAATATTCGTACCTGCATTAAGCAGTAGCTACTTAGCGTATACCGATTCCTATCGCAACCCTCGGTGAACCGTTGTTTATAGTTTCGCAATTTAGAACGCGTTTAGCAAGTTGTCAAGGAAATTTGCCCAAACATTTCCTGTTGAAGTGAGTAACTTGTGAGCACAGTCGATTTGATTTCCTAACCCTAAACGAAGAAGTCTACGTAAAAATTGGCCAAGCCATGATAACCCCTTCAATGAGTTATCAATTCCGCATCGGTCCATTGAAAACCGGATCTCAACTCCACTGCAATAACCAACACTTTCCTGTCAATTCAGTGGGAATTATTGTCGCGTCACAAAAGGGGTCAGGCCCCCTTTGGAGATAGGCTCTAAATTACTTTACGGCGTTGTGCTTGACACGAGCTTACCGACCTTCAGACAGATCATCGAACCCCTAAATGTCGAAAACACACGCTCAACTTGAAAACCATGATAATGATCGACGAGCGATTGTCGCCGACTCATTGATTTTTGGAATTGTATTTGCGATTGGGTTGACTGCATTTCAGCGGATCATTGGGTTCTTGAGAGGCATCCTGTTCTGCAAGTACATGACCGAAGAAGAACTGGGAAGCTGGTCGTTGGCCTGGAGTTTTTTGATGCTGCTAGCGCCGCTGGCTGTTCTCGGGCTGCCGGGTACCTTTCCGCGCTTTGTCGAGCATTTTCGCCAGCGTGGCCAACTGAAAATTTTCTTCCTGCGCATTTGTGGATTCAGTGTTGCGGGAACAATGTTGCTTGTGGGCATATTATCTTTGCGCCCAACGTTATTCGCTGAGTTGTTATTTCGTAATCCTGCGCAAACTGATTTGCTTTGGATGCTGGTGATTTCGCTTATCTTCGTTGGGGCATTGAATTTCGCCACGAGTTTTACGGAAGCCCTCAGGCAAGTGCGCCTTTCCACCATCATGCGGTTCGTTTCCGGTGTTTCATTTGCTCTATTGAGTTTGGTTTTTATTTTCGCATGGGAAAGTTCGGCAGTTGCTGTGACGGCCAGTTTTGCCGTGAGTTGTTTGATCGGGTTGCTCCCAGCCATCTGGTTCTTTGCCCGCTATTGGAACACGTTTGAGGTCGTTTCTCCAACCGTGCTTAGCCACCGCAGCATGTGGAAGAAAATTGCTCCTTTTGCAATGTGGTTGTGGCTAGCGAACCTCGCGACAAATGGCTACGAGATCGTTGATCGCTATATGCTCTTGCATTTGCTGCCACTATCGGCATCTGAAGCTCAGGGCATTGTTGGGCAGTATCACAGTGCGCGTGTTGTACCATTGTTGATGGTTTCATTGGCCGCCGTGCTCAGCGGGATTTTGCTTCCTTATATCGCCGCGGCCTGGGAAGAGAAACGATATCAGGATGCTAAGGTTCAAGTGAGTTGGACTTTGAAATTGACGGGCTTGCTGATTACATCTTTCAGTGTGATTGTAGCCATGGGATCTTCGTTCTTGTTTGACACCGTATTGGACGGCCGATACAACGCGGGATTGAGTGTGTTGCCGATGACCTTGACCTATTGTGTTTGGTACAGCATGGTGCTTGTGGGCCAAGACTATCTCTGGTGTCGGGATAAAGGAAAATGGGTAGTCGCTGCCTATGTTGTTGGTTTGGTTGTAAACATCGGGTTGAACTATTTTTTGATTCCGTCGTTCGGACTTGGCGGAGCAGTTTGGGCCACATTCTTGTCTACCTTGGCGTGCCTGCTATTTCTACTACTGAGTAACTTCGTGCTTGGATTGCCGATGTCGCGCGGTATTATTTTCGTTACTGCTGTGCCGCTTTTGACCATGATACCTCCGTGGACGGCCGCCTTCGTTCTGATAATCATCATTTGGGCAGGAATCTATTACCGTTGGATATTCGACGACCAGGAGGTAAAACAACTCAACAAAATGTTAGAAAAAGGTGCGGGATTGATCAAAACGGGGACAGGTACAGTGATTGGTAATTTAGGCAAAATTTCTTAGACGTTCTGGATGCCCAGAACTGCACGAGTCGCGCCACGAGGCATAGTGTTCCAAGTTCGCAAGCGAGGTGTCGGTTAAAACCATCGTTTTTCAACGATCAAGACTAGTTGGTGTTCGCATGACTCATCGCCGACACGTTGGCCAAGCAACCGATGCGCGTGTTAAGTTATTACCTGATACCAAGCCATTGGTATTCCGTATTGTGGCCGGAAAAGGATCGGTGACCTGGGGCGCTTCATACGGCAATTCGCAGTAACGCATGTCACACGCTGGTAAAATAACTACAACTTGGTCGGCACGGGGCATGTGTACCAAAGTCGGTTTAAGTCGTACCCAGCGCAACCGGATGAGTACTTCTATCAAGTTAATCGCTTCGTAGAACGCAATGCGATGCAAGCGAACTTGGTCAAACGAGCCGAGGATTAGGCTTACGGCAGCTTGTGGATTCGAGAACATGGTACGACGGAACAATCAGCCCTGTTATCCGCTTGACTATTATCCAAGCCGAGGAAGTGGTTGGAATACGTCAATGAACCGGCTCGTGAATCAGGGCAATCGGCCTTGCGACGCAACGAATCGCGCGGGACGCACTACGGAAGTTCTTAGCGGAGCGAACCAACAGCCAAAATACTGGGCTTGGAGGCATCGCTCTGCCAGTCTGGCAGGCCCAAGAAACTATAAACTGTACCTGCCCCCGTTTCTGCTCGTTGCCGTTTGATATTAATCGGAATGCGTAAGACGCTTACCAGTATATCCTTGAAATCGTTATCCTTCTTCGAATCATCGAAACCGATTATGGTGTAGTCGCCTTGTTCAAATAGTATTCTGCTGCGGGAAGGGAGCCAGTCTTCGTCCGGTTTTTCATTGTGCCGATTGATGCCAACCAGCACCAGTTCTCGCCGTTGGCCTCCGTGGTTTCTCAAATAGCACGCTCCCAGGTTGAGTTGATCTTTCTCTTCGTTCCAAGTCGCCCATAGTTGTTGTTGCGTATCTTTATCGAGTACCACGAGCGCGTTGGTGAACGTGGCATCGGCTGCAACTTTGAGCAGTACCGATTCGCCTGGTTCAAGGGATAACTCCACGCCTTCACTGGATGGTATTTCTCCGGAAAGCGAAACGGCAGGAACCGAAGTTGAAATGGGCGATGTCGCCGCATAAGATTGCTCGTCGATTTCGAAACACAGCGTGACGGCTAGGTCATCAAAGTCTCCGTCTCCAACATAAGTGCCGCCAACGCCTGGAAACGGTCCGCTGTCATCCCATCCAAGATGAACCAAATCCGGTTCATTCAACAACACCGCCAAATTACTCAATCGCCACTCCTCGTTAGGCTCTGGAACCACGAGTTTGTGTGCTCCCGTCAGCATAAAAAATCTGGGCTGATCCGTGTCGTTTCGCTCCGACCACTCGCCAAGAACGCCAAATCGCCGATTAACGGCTGTGGGATTTGCGTGAAGCGGGCGATCACCCGCGCCGGTATTATGGAACACGGCCTTTCTGTCGACCTCGCTGACATCGCTTCTCAGTTCCGAAATCGTCAGGCAATTTTCCGCCGTTGCATCAAAGGTAGCAAAAAGTTTTACGGCCGACCGTGGCGGCAAACAGAATATGTAGCCGCTGGCTAAGTGGGAAGTGTCCACGCGCAGCGGAACAACACCAGAAACCGTCTCTTCGATTGGTGACCACTCTTCGGGAAGACTTGAGAAGGAAGGGCCGATCCATGAAACTTTCTTTACCAGAGGGATTTTGCGTATGCCCTGCGCGACGTTTGCGTTGGTCACTGGTTTGTTTGGTCTTTTCCAAAAATCGCCACTCCCAAACACCATGAAAGAGACCAACACAATGGCGGCAACAGTTGTTAATGCATATATCAGCCTCTGATAGGTCAGTATTCTTCTGGACGGTCTCCGACTGATTCCAATGCGATCGCTGGCTTCCATCGAGATGCCGGGAGCAGACATCTTTAACCCAGACGGATTCGGAGGCAAGCTCGCAACGATCGAGAGCCCGACATGAGTGCTCATTAGCTCGATATACAAATCTTGAAGCTGCGGTTCATCGACCAAAAGTTGCTCCAACTCACGGAACTCCGATGCACCAAGACCGCCATCATTTAATTCAGAAACCAGCCGATGGAGTCTTGCTTCTCGATTATTTTCCATCAAAATTAACCCTCAATATCCAGCTAACTCAACGGCCTGGACAGCAGCGAAAAATTCGACTTAGCTATTCGGTGACCCTTCGCTCTGTTTCGTGACCGAGCCGTCTCCGGACACAAGCCTGGAGCCAACGTCTGGCTCTCATCAATGCCCCCTTAATTGCGGACGGCGACTTTCCCGTTTGCCCCGAAATCTGCTCGATCGAATAGTTGTTACCATAGCGCAGGGAAATCAACTCGTGGTCGGACACTCGTAGCGTTTCCAGACAACCCTTCAACGTCTCAAGGTTCTTCGCGAAGTCCTGGTTCAAACCGGGACGCGCAGCCAAGTCGGACATTAGTTCTTCCCCAAAAACAAGTTTGTCGCGCCCTTTATCCCGCAAATATGCTCTGGCCTGCCAATACGCAACCTTAGTCGCCCAGGCTTCAAAGTTGGTGCCCGGTATGAATTCGTCGCGTTTCGACCAGAGTAAAAAGTTTGCTTCTTGAACGACATCTTTCGCTGACTCGTGATTCCCGAGCAGAGTTGTCACGTACCGAAGCAGCCCAACCTGCACATCATTCAGACATCTTACAAACTCGTCATCTATTCCGTTTTGCATCAGCGCACTCTACGGCTCAATCTCAACGCCGGACGATCAACGCCGGACAAACTGACTCCGCGCCATTTCTTCTGAATTGGTCGATGCCCGCCAATGGCTCAGCAATTCATTAGACTTGTCACGCGAGTTGAAGCCGAGCGAAACCGCCCCATCGAGGGCATGAGTGCTAATGATAATACCAGTTTTGAGAAAATCGATGCGCAATTTCCTTAAAAAACCTTCACATTTATTGGCTGGGCTGAAATGAGCTTGGTTCAAATTGAGCGCCGACCGAGAAAGGCCACGAAATTATGAAAAACCGATTAAGTCGAGAAGATCGCGCAACCAAACCGCTAAGACCGGTATGACTTCACAGAGCATCAGAGCATCATTCTGTCGAATGGGCTCGGTTTTTGTATTTCACCCCGTGGAGTTTATCGCCGTCTGAGACCACCGAGTCCGTTGGTTGAATTTCACCTGACCCAAAAAAATGGAGCACTGTCTAAATGAAAACGTTTTTTCCTATCATTTTAAGTTCGTTCTTTTTAGTCGCATTTTGTAGTTCGATTCAAGCTCAAACGACGACCATCGGTTTCGGCCAACTGGGTCCAAGTAATACCACGGTCCCAGTAAACCTGGGTTCCAACGCGACCGTAGACGGGAATGGCTTTATTGTCTCGGGAGGCGGTACTCCTGGGATTGCTTTGACCTGGGATCATGGTCGGCCTAGTAACGAGTGGGATATCCATACATCCAATTTCTTTGCTCCTTTGGAAAACCAAACTGTTGGTGGTGGGGCTTGGGACAACGAAGGTGGAATTCCCCGGGTTGGTCAACTTGACTTCGGATTGCACACGATTCTATTTTCAGCGGATGTCGATGCCGCGTTGCGGTTAAACTCGTTCGACTTCGCGCACACCGGCGAAACGGCCACTGGGACGACCGCATGGCTGCTCACTTTGACGGATGAAAGTCTCAACACGGTTTGGAGTCAAAATGTTAACTTTTCCAACACGTTGGGTGGAGATGTTTTCACAATCGCGCCAAACTTCACTGGTTTGCTAGGCCAAGACTATTTGTTGACGTTCGAGCGAATTTCACAATCGTACGCTTCGAACGGTCGACATGCGATTGATAATCTCAGCTTCAGTCAAGTCCCGGAACCGAGCTCAATTTACCTGTTTGGCCTGATGGCGATAGGAATGGTCTGCCGCCGATCTCGTCGGAAATAATTTCTAATTCTGCAGCGTATGAAGAAGGGGTAAGTTCGATGTCCCTAAACTTCGAACTTGCCCCTCCTTAACCCACCGGGGGTCAGACCCTGTTTTCAGGTGTTCACGTTTTTCGCGATCGCTTCCAGGTCAGCATGAAGTGCTCGGGATTTGGCCATAACTTTCTCGGCGCGGCGAGTCAGGTTGGTGACGCTGTCCGGATGAGACAAGCCGAACTGACCGGCAAAGTCGTGGAGCGTTGCCGTTGTGTATCGATGGGCCAAATACGCCGCAAGGTCGCGGCCCCGGGAAGTGGAGCCTCGCTCAGCGTACTCTTTCGGTGATACTCCATAGTGAGCGGCAACCGCTGCAATGACTTCGCTACAATTCGTTAACAATTGCCTCGCTTGGCGAACTTGGTCGGGCTGACGCGGTGCCTCGACTAGCCGCTTGATCCGGTCAACAAAATTCTGCGATCCCAATAGCCATCCTTCCACCGCACCCATAAACGGGTTGGCCAAAGGTTGGCTTAAGCCAGATTCGACGAATCGTCGATAGGCGCCTGCCGGATTGCTGCCACCCATTTCACCTTGCCACGCCTGATGGACCAAATCGTAGCACACCCAATCCAGCCGATCGGCCTTGCGGAGATAGCCCCGATAACTCGACCAGGGCCAGTCGCGCGGATGCTCGACCAACGATCGCTTGCCGCGCGTCGGGTTCAGGTGCAAGTATCGACTGACGTTCCAGAAGTACGAGTCGTCTTCGATCAACTCTCCCTTGAAGCGTCCTTGAAACAAATGTCCCGGTCGTTGATGACGTTTGGCATACCAGTTTGCATATCCGCTGAGCAAATACTGCATCCCTTTGGAGAGATTGGGATGTGGCGTTCGGAAAAACAGATGGATGTGGTTGGGCATCCATACAAAAGAAAAGACTTCCCCAAGACACCTGAAAACAGGGTCTGACCCCTGGACAGGCGCCCCCTCAACGCAAACGCCGGTGTATGAAATGGCTTCACGCCACTTGCAACGCGATTGCCGCACCTCATCGGACAGGTAATCTAGGAGAAGTTTCGGCAGAAAGCTGGACATGTATTTATGTGTCAGAAAACATGTGACGGAAAACATGAACTAATCGATACACTTACCATCGAAGATAGCCTCTCGAAGCCACTGGCCTGAAGCACGACGTGCGGCATGTGAGATAATGTGCAGACTGGTTGCTCCGGAATAGAACGATGCAACTGACGAAGGCATGGAATTGAACTTCTTGGAACGCCTCGGCGTTATTCAATAAAGGAGCAATCTCAAACGCTGCAAAAAGGGCAATGCAATCAGCCTGAAAATGACTGACGGCAGGCTCGAGTTTTTTGATGCTTGTTTTGACACGTCATTCGAGAAGCCGATTCCGGCGAAGCACTTCATCTGACTCGCGAAGTTGGAAGCCATCAATTTGGTGTAGACCAAGTCCAACCTTGTCCCCCTGGCGAAACCCGAGATCGATCCGGGCGTCGTGTTCAATGCTTACGTCCAGCGTCACTGACCCGTATCCGGTACGGCGCACGCGATTGAGTTTAGCACTGATACTTTCCGCGCTTGTGTATTGTTTGGCTAGTTGAACGACGAACGATTTGTCGGGGTCGGATGACTGATTAAACCGCTTGAGGGCCAGCGCCAATTCCTTGCGAAATGCATGGTCGCGAAGTATTGGCTGTGAACTATCCTCATGGTCCAAGTAATGAACTTCGCCTAGATAATCCCGGCTGACGAAGAGTCTTGGTGGGCGCTGTTCAGCCACCTGGTCCATACAACGAAAAACGTCATTAGCGGCCAGCCAACGCAATCCATTTCCTACGGCACACAATTTGTCATTTGCCAGGCACTTGAGTATCCCTACTGAAAGTTCGTAATCGGATTGCGCCGTAGTTGGCGTATTCGCAAATCCGATCAAACGTAACTGACAAGTGGAACGACCAATCGCTTCCTTCAAAGACTCCGCTTGGCAAGTCGCCGCTGCGCGGACGCCGTCGACAGTGTCCTGCGAAATGACAATACGGTGTAGATTGGAGTGGACCATCCACGTAGCGAGGAGCTGCTCGGACTCCTCGACGCGTTCAACTTGGAGGGAATCGCCCAAAACTGGCGCCAATGCTGCCTGCAGTTGTTCCGGGAGATACTTTTGTGATTCGCTGAACAACAAGCGCAGATCGACCTGTGGGCTTTGTCCGGTTGAATAGTACGATAAGCTTCGTGGAGGCAATTTCTCTGCGGGGATATTTTCGCGCCAGGCGGAATTTATCAGATCCGGGTCAATATAAAGTCGATCGATTTGGTATTGACTCAATGTTGGAAGATAGCGGTTAAAACGATCCACGTCTGATTGCAACAGGGCCACCAATACGACCAGTTCATTCAGATCCGCTAGGTCCGCCGCCACTTGAGCGTTGTCTCGGGCCACGTCGAGCCTGCCTAGTCGCAGCGCGGCACGTACCAGACGTTCCAACTCCTGAGTCAGGTCTGCGGACTCGGCCAATTCGGAGATAGCATCTGCGTGTTCGATTACTTCCTCGTACTTTCCCTGTCCCCAGTCGATATGTTGACGTAATTGAACTTGGAACGCACGTTTATCCGCCATGATCTCTGCTCGCAGCAACCGCTCGCAACTGGGCCAGTCGAAGGATTGCACCAGTTGTCGCGTAACAAGTCTAAACATGTCGTCACTGGGTTGCAGCGCAAAAGCTCTCGTTATGTCCCCCTGTTGTTCACAGATTTCCAGTAGTTTTTGCTCGTATTGGAAGATTCGATAATCAAACTGTTCGCTCTCGTATGCGGCTTGCACAAGGTCGACAAGAATACGGAGAGCTGCATCGGTTTCCGTTTGGTGATGAAGCAGCAGTGCCCGGTTAAACTTAAATTCATTCGAATTGCCATCCAGACGCCCCAGCAACTCTGCGAAGTCGGCAAAGTCCTCGTTCGCGGCCTTACGTCTAAGCAATTCAGTGGCCAGTTCGGCGTCGGTGGCAAAATCGAGGGCGGCAAGAGTATCGCCACTTTGGTAGTACGCGTCGAGTAACTCGGCCCGAACCAATGGTGCCTCTTCATGGGTATCCGGCATGGCTTTCAGCGCCTGCTGTAGACTGTCGATTGCCGCCTGAAAATCTTGTCGCTGCTTCTGGACTATGCCAACTCGATAGAGGGCCTTGAAGTTTTCTGTATCCGTACTCAGAACCCATTGGCAAGCCGCGAGCAGCGTTTCGTCCGAGATGCTGCCTTCGTAGTCGTACACATCACAAATCGTATCGAAGTTTTCCTTTAGGTCCGAACAGCTTTCGAGTACATCGATGATCTGTGCATCATCCAGGCCGTACCAAAACTCGAAGCGTAAACCCTCGGGATCTTCCTCGCAGTGTTCGTCGATCCACTGTAAATAAGCGGCAAGCGATTCCTTGGTCGGATCGAGTTTGGAGCTGGCTAAGAGTGTTGCGCTAAGCTCCCGCAATGATTTCTGCAAATGTTCATGAATCTGTTTGAGTCGATCGGCAAAATACGGCGACTCGCTGAAAAACCAAACAAGATAGGTGTAAGCAGCCTCTCGGTTCGGTAACAAGTCGATACGCGAAAATAGCTCTTGGTTCTGGGATTCGTCGTTCAGTTCAACCAACTGGGCGACGTATAGAAATCTGTTCTCGTTGATCGTACGGGTTAAATCGAAGAGTGTTTGGCGTTCCATTTCGGTATTGCCAATTTCTCGAAAACATTGAGCCAACCGCGATTGTGCGTGAGGTGTCGGTCCGGCTAGCTCAACGTACTTCTGATAGTATTCTACCGCTTTGGGAAACTCGCGACGATCAAAGTGAATATCGCCCGCTAGACAAAGGGCACCAGGCGCGATTTGTGGGTCGGCGATCTTTTCAAGCAGCGATTGTGCTCGCGCATCATCCCCCTCGTGAAACCAACGCCTCGCCGTTATCAAGAGCGCAACAGGAAGTAATGTCGGTGGTCCTGAGAATTGTTCGCATTGGATGAGGATTCTTCTGACAAGTTGTTTTCGTTGAAATGGCGATAGGTCTTTTTCCGACGTTCCGAGATATTCGAAACAGAGATCGGAGTATTTGTTATGGCCGTGAATTTGTGATTCCGGGGCATCCCAAAGAATCGCGTCTTCCAGTGAGTTTCGAATGCCCAAATCAACCTGCAGCCAGTCATAGATTTTCAATTGCCCTTTATCGGATAGCCACCAAATATGAGGTTCTGCAGCCCGGTAACCCGTTGAATAGCTCAAATAGACCCGGTAACGACCACGGCCTTCATTTTCGATATGGGTAACTTCATAGGAGGAAAACGGAGCCGGACCAATGATGGATCGTTGCAAAGAGGAATGCAGCATTTGTCGATCCAATGAACTGCCTTCCAGCGTGCGCGAACGCTTAAAAATCTCGCTCATGAGGAATTCGAAATCGATGAGTTTGCCCAATTCGGGATTCACCGTTTCGTCCAATACCGATTGCATTTGGTCAATGAAAGCAATCAGGCGTTCGTATTCAGAGTGAACCCGCACGTCTACCGGCCGCAAAAATGCTTTCTTGCTCGCTTCGATATCCTGCGCAATCTGCGCCTGCAAATCTTCTTTAACATTCGTCGTTGAAAACTGCTTCTTTATGGCATCGGACATCGCTAAATAGGCAACGACGACCACTAACATCAAGGAAACAACGCTCAAAGACAAAATGATGACGGCAACGATGCAGCCAACTGGGACTTTACGATCGGGTAGGTTCATTAGTGCGGTGATTGGGTTAGAGGGACTAGTATCCAATTCGGTCATGAGAAATCAGGATACCACACTAAAAATTCAAATGCAAAATGCAAAACAAGCAAAACCTAAACGGGGAAGAGGTGCTCTGCAGAAATGGTGTTGTACCAGGGTTTATGGTTTGCTAATCGTTCGTAATGAGCAGGACATCAAAATCACCTCGGAAGGTGCCTGAGGTCGCATGTCGAACGGCGCAGCAATCCCTTCCCGAATATGCTCACGAATTCAGTCCCAAGAAATTCACCCAGCATCAACTTTTTGCTTGTTCGGTGCTGAAATCGTGTTTGAAAACCGACTATCGAGGGACAAATCAAAGCGGTCAGCACTCATTAATACGTGCAAGTATCTGTGATAAGCTATTGAAATGCCAAAACGACCTCGAGCTGATGAAGCTGGTGAGCTTTGCCTTGTTTTGAATCGCGGTAACGCCCGTTTGGCCATCTTTCGCTAAGACGCAGACTACGCAACCTTCGAGAAAATTCTCTCCGAGGGGCTGGAATGTTAGGATGTTTCTCTGTTCTCGTTTCAGGCTGCCCAATCATTGGTATTTCGTTCTGAGGCTGAATCGGGACAGTGCGATGAGCGATTTCATGCGGTGAGTCACGGCGACTCACACCGTGCGCTATCACGCCCATAATCACATTTCCGGTCAAGGGGACGTCTATCAAGGGCGATTCAAGAGCTTTCTGATTCAGGACGATGAACATATTTTGACGGTTTGCCGTTATGTTGAAAGGAACGCTCTGCGTGCTGGATTAGTCAAGCGCGCTGAGGCTTGGC